>CAZBLD010000020.1:0-35529 GCA_964492875.1 uncultured Planctomycetaceae bacterium | reverse complement strand
GCTTTACCTATGAGACTATTATTAACCATGACTGGTGTCAACATACAAGAACACCGAGCGGCACAGAGATTTTTTGTTTCAACAAGTTCTCCGATAAATCTTAGAACTTTCACTCAAAGCAGTAAGCTGTACTCGAAATACATTTCTGCGTTCAGCCTTTCTGCTTTTCGCAATAGCCCAGCGGCGCTGTGCCGGTTGAAACAAAAAAACACACGAAAGCTTTGCTGAAGTAAAAAACAGTCGCCAGTCGCTGGTCGTTAGTCACTATACTGCATACAAGTATAGTGCATACGAGTATAGAAGCTTGAGGATTTTTTGCAGCGGGGTTTTTAGTTGCGGGGCGCAATGCGTCGTGCGAAGAGTAATAAAAAACGTGGCGGGCAGGGTAAGAGCGGCAAGGACAGAAAATAAAATATAAAAAGTAAAAAATTGAGTCAAAAATTGATACTTGATAATTATCAAGCAAGGTGAGGGAGAGATTCGAGATTTAAAATTGCGGCAAAAACCTATAATTGATAATTGTCAATTAACGTGAGGGAAAACGGACAGATAAAAAACCTTGGATGTTTAGCAGAAAATCGATAGTTGATAATTATCAATCAAGGTGAGGGAGAACCGAAATAGTTTTTAATTTTGAATTTTTAATTCTTAATTGCAAGTCATCGGAAGCAGAAACAGCAACGCTGGGGCGGAGAAAGTGGAATAGGTGAACAGGAGAGCAGTGGAGCAAAGAGAATTTTGAATTTTTAATGCTTAATTTTGAATTGAGGAGTCCGGCTTCGTTCACAAACTTCCGTCTTCGCCCCACCTATGGTGTCCCAAAGGGACTAAAGGGGCTACGAACGGACGAGTCGCCGCGACCCCGATGAGATAGCCCCGGTGGGATAATAGAAACTATATCCCACGGGGTAAACTTTGGCATCTCAGTTAGATAGCTTACGCATCTAACGGGATAAATCTCACGGGGTAAACAGGGCGGGGGAAGGAGCAGCAAGGACAGAAAATCAAATATCAAAAATTAAAAATAAAAATGACAAATTAAAAATCAAAAATGTTTTTTCAACAGCTCTAATGTGCCTATTTATTACTGTTTATTCACTATGCTACATTGCAGTATACTGCATACAAGCATAGAGCATGCGAGTATAGTTCATACGAATATAGAAGCTGAAGATTTTTTGACGAACGTCGAACATTGAACGTTAAATTAAGGAAACGCTGCGGGCAGGGGAAGGAGCGGCAAGGACAATTAACCACAGATCACACAGATGACACGGATTTTTTTACCACCGAGCCACAGAGAACACAGAGCAACAGAGAGAGTTTTTGTTTCAGCGAGTTATTCTGCGAATAACTTTGTGTTCTCCGTCAGGAGTCCATAGGACAAAGCAACAGCAGTACTAAAAACGCGTTTTTGTACCTGCCGTTTTACTTTGCCCACAGGCTGACAAAGTCAGCCTTGCTGAAGCAAAAATAACTTCGCCGCGACAAGCGGGCAGGGGAAGTAAGGACTATTACATCTTATCTGAAGTTTTGCTGACTTATTCATCTTGAAGATCTTATTGTATTGTTTATGTGCTTCGAAATAGCTTCGATGAATTTATCTCCATAATTCTGAGCGATTTTTTCTCCGATGCCACGCACAGAGAGAAGAGAAACAGTATCTGTCGGTTTTTGTTTAGTTAATTCTCTCAAGGTGATATCTCCGCAGATCATAAATGCTGGAACATCTCTTTCTTGTGCAATTTCTCTCCTTAATTTTCTAAGTTTATCAAATAATTCTTTTTCAAAATCGTCGAATTCTGGAATACTGCGATCAACAAAATCCTCAAGGAACCGTACTTTAATTTCATACTTACCGGTAATAAAGTCTCGACCTTTTGTTGTAATTTTGAGTATTGGCATGTACTTTTCGTATTTGGATACAAATTCTACATCAATAAGTTCGGATTTAATAAGAGCCTCTATGATAGTTCTCAACTGTTCTCGTGTGAACATTGGAAAAGTCGAATATGTCGCAAGATTATGTAGCCCATGGTTTATTATAAAGGTCGATTTTGAGCCTTTCAGCACTGAGATTGTTTTCTTGATACCGAGGGGAAAAGGCAATTCCATGACACAACAAAGAATAATCTTGCAAACCGCACTTTCGTAATCTTGAATTAATGTTTTTATATTTATATCCATCTTGAGCACCTTATCGAAATTCAGATAACTTTCTTCATGTCTACGAAGCACTGAAGACAATTTGGGGGAAGCTTTTGATTTCCCTTTTGTCCGCTGTTAGGCGAAGTCGCTACCCTAAATAATTTGTCAATCTTCGCTTTTCTTGAACAGTGGCTTCTTTATGTAGATATTATAAATTTTATAAAGTGTAATTACTATCGCAATTATAAAGAAACCCGGGAATGCTGCTGAGGTGAAACCTTTAATATCGTTAAATCCTGCCATGACGTTTAATATACATCCACCAATTCCCAATAAAAATGCCCCGACAGCACTCATGACGGCAATCACGCCAAAATCAAATTCGCTTTTTACTATATCATTAAACTGGTCTTGTTCTGAACAGGCTTTATCTTTACTTTTTTCAAAAAGGGAATGTGATTCATTAGCGATTTTTTCAGCCTCTAAGATTTTCAAATAGTCGCCTGAAGCTACTTTATCTTTTGCAAGTTTTAGCTTAGATTTCGCGTCTTCGTAAATGCAACCCGATTCAAGTTCTGCATCTCTAAATCTCCGCTTTGCCTCAGATATAGCTTTGTCTATCTCCTCCATTGTACAGTTTATTTTAGCGTCAATGCTTTCCACGCGACCACATGCATTATCCAATAAATTTTTTAAAGCCAATTCAACGTGTTTTCTCCTGTGGTCGAAATTCTTTTCCTTTTGTGCTAAGTAAAAATAAACAGGTTTTGCCTTTATTGCTTTTTGGAGAGCCAACAAACACAAGAGATTATAGTTTTTTAATGCCCAGTTGCCACCCCATTCTTGAAGGGTCTTTGAACATACGTGCTCTACCACGTCATCGTTTACCAGGGAAATATATTGAGCAAAGTCATAGAGACCATCGGTATAATCGGGGGATAATTTTATGGCGAGGTGCAAAGCTTCGAGTGCTTTAATATGGTCTTCCTCACACGCGTATATGTGACCGAGAAGCCGATATGAGTAACTCTTCCAATCGAAGTCCAAAGCAGTTCCGCCTCTTACACTACTTGGACGAACATCTTGATCGGGCGGACTCAGTTTTGCCAGCGTCTCGAACTTGCTGCGGGTAAGTGTTATCTGAAGATGTTTTGGCCCTGAGGTGTTGGCTGTAATAAACGGCAGAATTATCGTTGTCTCGGGTTGAGTTGATAGATCGCACTTGGCCTTTTTAGCAGCCTCCTTAAGTCGTTGATAAGCTATCGGATCTTTCCGGAGGTCTATGCCTTCGGTCTCATAAAATTCATTCGCCAGATAATTTATCAGCATCTCATCCGGTATCTCATCGAGGTCGGAAGCGGTTCCGCTTTTTGCACTACTTAGACGAATATCTTCACCTGCGGCCATTCGCTCAACGGCATCTTTTGCCTCTACTAATCCCACTTCAGTTTGCGCCCGATATTCCCTAATGGCCTCGATTTTTTTACCTTGTTGCAGAAGGTCTTTGATTTTTCTGGTTCCCTCTGAAACCTCAATGCCACCTTTAGGGACATGTGGGAGGCTTTTTTCTAAAAAGCTCTTTGCTTTGTCAAACTTATTCATCTGAAGATAGGTTTCTGCAAGACCAACATAAATTCTGTAATCTAATCGATACTCATTGAGGGCTTTTAAGAAGAATTCTTCGGATTCCTCTAAGACTCCCCTACGCCTTAATTCTTCTGCATGAAGACGCCACTCATTGGCTTTAGTCTCGCTGGGAGTTTTAAGCGTATGGTCGATGCTTCGCAAAACCTCTGTTTGCTGGTGGAGTTGCCAACTAAGTTCTTCAAAACCCCATTCAAGGATGGTAGCTATTTCAGAAAGATCAGCAGATAACTGCTTAAACCCACGTTCTTGAATCTCTGCCAAACCTGCAAAACCTTCAGAAACAGAACTTTCTATATCTCGCAAAGCATCTTCGCACGCTGAACACCTATAGCAGAGATCGCTTACAGATGAACCACATGTCCAACATTTTGCCACGTAAAATTCATCTCCTTATTGGGGTAGTAATTCATCATTCTCAAACATTGTTCTTTCATTGTTCCTCAAGAAATCGGAGGAATTATAGCAGGGAGAAAGAAAAAAGTAAACACCGCGGACTTACGGCCTCGCAACAATGAAACCGCTCGGCATCCGCCTTCCATCCTTCGTCCGCCAAGACGGACTATGGTGGACAGGTCGCCAAGGGCTTCGTCGGATAAAGGCCGAGGGGCTAAATGCGCCGCCGTGCCGGCGGCGGCGGTCAAACGAACCCCCAGTAAAACTGGGGGCTAACCGAAAAATAAACCCTATCAGTCTTGTCCAGATAATCAAATTCGCGCAAGAAAAAACTTGCGCGCTTGAGAAAAAATAAAAAATTTATCGCCATATTTAATAAGCACTTACAAATCCAGCCTCCGAAATTTCGTGCGAAAATTCGTCAAAAGCGCCCCGATGAGATAGCCGAAGCACCCTGATGAAGTAGCCTAAGAGGCACTTCACAGGGCAAGTCTCACAGGGCAAGCATCTCATAGGACGGGTCTAACAGGCAGGCTGGCAAAAACCACTTTTTTACTTAAAAAAATGGTTTTTTTCTTGACTTTTTGTTGGAAATATGGTAAAATATACATAAAGTTAAGTGAATAGTGAAAAACGAACAGTGAAAAGTTGGACAGGTGAAAAAAGGACATAAGAGCATAAGGCACAAGAGCATAAGACAAGAGGAAAAAGAATCCGAAATTCTAAACTCGAAATCCTCCCTTGGGGACACCTTACGGTGGAAACAAATTCAAATGACCAAAATACAAATTAAAACGAAAACCCCCACTGAAAGTGGGGGCTAAATATATAACGAACCCACCGGCACAGGTCCGGGGGCTAAACGACTTTTATTGAATTTTTAATTCCAATTTTCAAATGATAAAAACCCCAAAAAGAGATTACCTGATGCTTAAGGTTCGAGGCCAAATAGTCAAAGTTGACCCGGATATTTATTATAAAATCAAAAACCCTCAACACGAACTGCCTTATAAAAGATACAACGAGGATATCAGCACAATGCGGATTTCCGGTGACGGCTATCCGATAATAGTCCGCGGAAAGAAGCTCCCCTTGAGGCATATTATACTTTCGCGGTTTATAATAGACGCCAAAGAGGGCCAGATAGTTGACCATATAAACAGAGAGCCGCACGATAACCGCAGAAGAAATTTGCGTATAGTAACTGCCAGACAAAACAGTCTAAACAAAAAATGTAAAAATGAAACAGGGTTTATCGGTGTTTGTGTTCGACGCAAAGGGGGAAAAGACTATTGCCGGGCACAATTCCTAAAAAGCGACGGTAAAAGAGCGGCATTTCATCTGCCGGACAGTCCGGAGAACCGGATTATCGCGGCTTTTGCCCGCGATAAGTTTGTGTTACAGGCAGGAGAAGAAGAATACGCGCCGCTGAATTTTCCGTGTTTTAAATATGAACCGTTCAGGAGTTTTTTGTTAGAAGAGGATTTAAGAAGCAGGGCAGAGCGAAAGGCCACAGTCAAAATCCGAAATCCTAATCTCTGAATCCTAAACAAATTCAGAATCAAAAAGTTCAAATTATTTAAACAAAAGTTCTGCCGTAATGACAATAGAGCTAACTGAAGATTTTATCAATAATATTTTTTGTAACGATAGCAACGTCCAGAAGGGCGACAGAATATAAAGCCAGCATTCGCAAATAGTGCATCGCAAGACCACTGCGGGCAATAAAGAAAATAAGTAAAACCGCAATAATTGAAATAGCAGATAAACCGACCGGCAGCGGAAAGACGAGAGTTTTGCTGAGAGTAAAATTCAGGCCGGCCTGGAAAATAAGAGCCGCTGCGGAAAGCAGCAGCCAATTCGCATCGGCCTTTCCTGCAAGAACCATCGCCTCAAAACCTTCGGCAATAATCAGCGAACAAATCAAAACAACAAAAGAAAGCCAAAAGACAGGCGGGACATTCAAAGCCGGCTTATTACAAAGCGAAAGAAAAACAGCCAATGCAAAAAGAACCGCGATCCAGGACCTGCGAGTCCTGAAAAACAAGACTGAGCCAACCGCGAGCGCGCCGAGCGGGGCGTGATAAAAGCCGACCGAAAAGGCATCAACAGGAAAGAAAAAAGGATTTATAAGGGCTGAAAAACTTTTTGCCGTGACAAGAGTTCCTACAGGAACAGGAATAAGACGATACTTTGGCATTGCGGCAAGAGAGAAACAGGCAATAACAAATACAAAAGGCAGCAGCGAAAGAAGCGCTGAAAGAAGGTTTGTTGTTTTTTCGGCGGGTTTGAGCAGTTTATGAAGAAAAACGGCGGGGACAAGAGTCCACGGCAGGGAGGCGTAAATTAAAGCTGCAAAAGGATGATAGCCGCTGTAAAATGCACAGGCAAAAGAGCCAAAGCCGTAAACTATCCCTGCAAAAAAACAGGCGACAAAGGAATTGACGTATCTTCTGCCCAAGAGAAAGACGCCTGAGGCGGAGATAATGGGGGTTATAAGAAAAATTCTCTGCGAACCGGCGAATTTACTGAGATGAGGCCAGAAGAGCCAGGCGGCAAAGGCAATGTAGATTATAGCTGCGGTGAGGAACAGGATTACAGGCGGCAATTTTTTGTTTATTGCAAAAACTGTCGTCTTTTTGCCTATTACAAGAGCCATCGTTACATCAAAAATCCGAAATACGAGATTCTAAATTCGAAACAAATTCGAAGTTTGCTTTTTACCTGATTATAACTTTTCCGCTGCCACGATTGATTGTGCCAAGATTATAAACTGTTTCGCCGCTGCGGACAAGCTGTTTACTAATAGAATCGGCAAAATCCGGCGAAATTATTAGTATAAAACCGATGCCCATATTGAAGACGCGGAACATCTCACTTTCCTCGACGGGGCCGTTTTTCTGCAGAAAGTCAAAGATGGGCGGAACCTGCCAGGCGGATTTATTGATAACGGCATCACAATTTTTCGGCAGGACCCGCGGAATATTGCCGACAAGACCGCTGCCTGTGATGTGAGCCATTCCGTGAACAACCTGTTTTACCTTGTAATGGCCCAGCATCTTAACGACCGAACGGACATAAATCCTTGTCGGAGTAAGTAAACTATCTCCGAGCGGTTTATTATCAAGCTCAGCGATTTTTTCGTCAGGTTTGAGACCAAGTTTCTTAAAGCAGATATGTCTTGCGAGCGAAAAGCCGTTGCTGTGGAGGCCGCTGGAGGCCAGGCCGAGGATGCAATCGCCAACCTCAACTTTTTTGCCGTTAATGATTCTGTTTCTTTCGACGATGCCTACGGCAAAACCTGCCATATCGAAATCGTCCTTTTTGTAAATGTCCGGCATTTCAGCGGTTTCGCCGCCGAGAAGGGCACAATCAGCCGTCTTGCAGGCATTAGCGATACTTTCGACAAGCTCGGCAACTTTTGGCGGTTCAAGTTTATGCACCGCCAGATAATCAAGGAAAAAGAGCGGCGTTGCACCAAGAACGAGCATATCGTTGACGTTCATAGCGACAAGGTCGAAGCCGAGCGTGTCGAATTTTTTCATATCCCTTGCGACCAGAACTTTAGAGCCAACACCGTCGGTGCAGGCGACAAGGACAGGATTTTTGTAGTTCTTTTTAAAGATTTTCTCGTCGTAGTCGAGGCGAAACAGGCCTGCGAAACCGCCGGGCAGGTCAATCACCCGTGGGCCAAAAGTGCTCTGAATCGAGGCCCAAATCCGTTCGACCATCTCGTCGTTTGCGTCGATGTCGACGCCAGCCTGCTTATAAGTGATGTGGTCAGCCATTATAATTGGACCGCTTCGTCCTCGAAAAGCTGCATCTGATAACGTTCCATCATGAATTTGCTCACCATCGTCTGGACAGGGATGGGATAAATTCCGGTCCAACAAGCGGTGCAGTAATGATTTTTCGGCAGCCGACAGCAGGAAAGCATCCCTTCAAGCGAAATATAACCGATGCTGTCAACTGCGAGAAATTCCTTAATCTGCTGCATATTCTTATCGTTTGCCAGCAGCTCTTCCTTTGTCGGGAAATCGACGCCATAAAAGCACGGGAACCTTATCGGCGGACAACTGACCCGCATATGAATTTCCTTAGCACCGGCTTGTCTGATTGCGTTGATTTTGCCTTTTGTGGTTGTGCCGCGAACAATCGAATCATCGACTATAACAACGCGGTTGCCCTTCACAACTTCCTTTACGACGGCGAGCTTAAGCTTTACGGCAAGGTCGCGCAGGTCCTGTTTTGGCGAAATAAACGTCCTGCCGACATAATGGCTTCTAATAAAGCCCATATCAAATGGTATGCCGCTCTGACGAGAATAGCCGATTGCAGCGGAAGTGCCGGAATCAGGAACAGGAATTACCACATCGGCATCGACGGGATGCTCTTTTGCAACCTGAGCGCCGAGCCTTTTTCTGAATTCGTGGACGTTATCGCCGAAAATAGTACTGCTCTGCTTTGCAAAATAAACGTGCTCGAAAGTACAGTGAGCAGGCGTGATATTTTCAGCCTTTACAAATCTTCTGCTGGAAAGGCCTTTTTCGCTTAACGTAACGATTTCGCCCGGCTCAATCTCGCGGATATATTCTGCTTCGATTGGGTCGAAAGCGCAGGTTTCACTTGCGACACAAAAGGCGCCGTTTTTTGTTTTGCCGATGCACAGCGGTCTTACGCCGTAAGGGTCGCGGGCGGCTTCTACGCGGTCGGCAAAGAGGAAAAGCAGAGAATACGCACCCTGCAGATGATTGAGAATGTGCCCAACGGGGTCGGGCTTTGAGACGTGCGAGGGCTTTGCGAGCAGATGAATAATTATTTCAGTATCGCTGGTCGATTTGAATATATGACCGTAGGCCTCATATTCGTCGCGCAGCAGCGAAGCATTTATTAAATTGCCGTTGTGAGCGACGGCAATCTGGCCTCTGGAGTATTCGCTCAGGTGCGGCTGAGCATTTGCCAGGCTGGTTGAACCGGAAGTGGAATAGCGGACATGGCCGATTGCAATTGGGTTTTTGAGCTTGTCAAGAACGCCTGTTCCGCCACGAAAGACCCTGGCGACGTGGCCCATACCGGTATGGCATAAAATTGTCTGGCCATCACTGGTTGCAATCCCCGCCGATTCCTGGCCACGATGCTGCAAACTGTGCAAGGCAAAAAAGGTCTTTTCCACCGCATCGGCATCCCCGAAAATACCGAACAAACCGCAGTTTTCCTTCTTGTCCATAAGCACCGCCTGTATAAAGATTTAAAGAAGCTATGTATTGAAAAAGTTTTGCCCTTTTGGAAGTACAATATAGTTTATCCAAACAAGGGCCTTAAGTCAAATGCTTTATGAGTTTTTCAGATAAATATTCCTGATTTTGGTGAAGGGAAGATGTTGCAAAAACTGCGGCAGAGTTGTATTTTATAGAACCAGTTCGTGCTACGTAGCTACTACGCAGAGTAGCAAAAGAAAATATCTTAAAAGGGATTTTTTCTGAGGTGCCGATGGCAGAGGGCAGACCGATAGTAGTAGTCATCGGCAGCGTATATGTTGATATGGCTGTACGCTGTGTGGATTTTCCCGCGACCGGGCAGGTTGTGGGCGGCAGCAGCTTTTCATATACGCCTGCCGGGGCCGGCTCAAATCAGGCGGTACAGGCGGCACTGTGCGGCTGCGAGGTTTATCTTGTCGGCAAGGTCGGCAAAGACATTTTCAGGCAGATGATAAAAAGCAACCTGAAGGATTTTGGCGTCAATAGCGATTTTGTCTTCGAGGCAGAGGCAAAAAACACGGGCGTCAGCGTTTCATTCGTCAGCAGCTCAGGGGCAAACCGGACCGTGATTTCCGAAGGAGCAAACAGGGCACTACAAAGGAGCGATATAAAAGGAGAAAAGTTTGAAAACCTTTTGTCTCGTGCAAATATATGCCTGATAGACGGCGGGCTCGGCAGCGATTTTGTCAGCAGTGCGATAAGAGCAGCGAAACTTTCCAAAACAAAGGTAATACTTGACCCTGCACTATCCAGTGAACAATTTGAAAATCAAAGCGGGAAACTGCCGCTGGATTACTACACTGCTGATATACTCGTGCCGAACTTCGCAGAAGCCGCTGAACTGACTGCTACCGGAAACCATCCCGTTAGAGACAAGGCATCAAAGATACCTGACGGCCGCCAAAGGCGGCCTGTCTCTAACGGGATTCATACCGCAAAACTGATAGGCTCAGACCTTATCGCTCGCGGTGTAAAATGTGTTGTAATTAAGCTCGGCAGACGCGGCGCGATGGTTGTTGACAGAGAAGGTGCAAGCCATATACCGGCGTTTGAAGTTAAATTTGTTGACCGTACGGCGTGCGGAGACGCCTTTGACGGGGCGCTGGCGGCAAGCTGCGCGGTCGGCTCCGCCAGGGGATGCCTTACGGCAGATGAAATCAGAAAGGCCGTGAAATTCGCCTCGGCGGCGGGGGCACTTGCCTGTACGAAATTCGGCTCGCAGGAATCGCTGCCGAAAAAAGAGGAAATCATCGAACTATTGCAGGAACTGCCATAAGAAAATCAAAAATTAAAATGAAAAGATAAAAACTGAGGAATCCCGCACCTATTCGCATTCTGGTGGCGGATGAAGAATTTAATGATACTGGTTTTTTCAAAATGTTCTGTATTTGCGGTATGGCCGTGCAAATAGGTGCGGGATAATTATTTTTACTTTTCCTTTTTGCTTTTTCCCTTTTACCTTATTTCAGTTTTGCCTTGATGACGCTGAGAAGGCGTTCGTTTTTGATGGGTTTCTGGAACACGCCGGCAAAACCGAGGTGGGAGTAATCGGTGATGCCTGTTATTTCGTCACCTGCTCCGCTTAAAAGATATACAGGGGCCTTGTTGCCGAGGAGTTTTAGCTCCTTTGCAAAATCCGCTCCGGCGTCAATCTCCTCCATCATCAAGTCGACAAGAATCAAATCAGGCTTTGTCTTTTTATAGACATTCAAACCCTCTTCAGCACTTTTAGCCTCAGTCATAATGTAGCCATTGGCTTCGAGAAACAGACGGATTGCGTCAAGAAAATCGGGGTCATCGTCAATAGCTAAAATAACATATTTGCCTTCCTGCATAATGGTCTCCTTTGATTAACCACGAATTAACACGAATAAACACGAATTTAAAAATAAATTTTACAAGCAGCGTTGATTCGTGTCTAAAAACAAGCAATACTTTCGGATATTTTATTAAAATTTTTATTTCTTAACAAATTTTCCACGAAATCGGCGGCTTTTTGCAGATTGGCTTTTGCTTTTTCCGTCAGACCTGCGCCAAATCTATCGAATTCATAGCCGCGAATGCCGAGGATATAACCTTTGGCCTCTGAGCCAAAAAGATTTTGGGCAAGAGCCAAAATATGAGCCGGCTCGACGCTGTGGCTCGAAAAACTTCCACTTTCCTTTGCCGTCAAAGGCTCAAAACTGAAAGGTTCAGGACCGTTAGTCGAAGCATCAGCGAAAATAACAATATCATTTTCGGCCACCTGTGCCGAATCTTCAATCGTCAATTGATAATCGGCCTCTACGGTAACATCTGAAAGGTTTTTCGATTCAATTTCTTGGGCGAGTGCAGGACCTAAGCCATCATCGGCCCTTGCAGGGTTGCCAAAACCGAGCAGTAGAATTTTTTTGCTATTATTTTTAGTCATTGTTTTGCTTTACTGTCTATTTCGTTGCCCTGATGGTCGTAGAGCGTAACAATCAAAGGCATTTTCCCCAGCGCGTGTGTCGCACAGGAAAGGCAGGGGTCGTAAGCCCTTATTGCAACTTCGATGTGATTCAAGAGTCCTTCGGTTATTTTCGGCACACCATCAATATGGTCTGCTGCAACTTTCTGCACGGCACGGTTCATCGGCTCGTTGTTGTTTGTGGTCGATACGATAAGATTAGCTGAAACAGTCTGGTCGTCGTCGTTAATTTTGTAATGATGGAACAGGGTGCCTCGCGGCGCTTCAATAAGGCCGATGCCTTCGTTTCTGCGTTTGCCCTTTATTATGAGGTCATTGCCCTGCAGGTCAGGGTCGTGCAGAAGCTCATTTATTTTTTCTGCTGCGTGCAGAAGCTCAATCATCCTTGCCCAGTGGTAAGCCATCGTAATGTTGTTGGGTTTATCGTCGGTAAGAGCTTTGAATTCCTTTCTTGCCTTTTCGGCTTCTGGGGTGTCGATAAAGTTACAGGTATTTACCCTTGCGAGCGGACCGACACGATACCAGCCTTTTTGCGGGCCAAGCGATTTTATGAACGGGAACTTCATATAAGACCACGACTTTACTTCCTCAGCGATGTAATCAAGGTAATTTGAATAATCAACCTGGTCGAATATTTTTTTGCCGTCGGCTGTAATTGCCCGCAGATTGCCGTGATATAAATCCATCGCGCCATCGCTGCGGACAAGACTTAAATGATTCGAGTCAAAAGAAGCGAAGGGTCTAAGCTTATCAAGGTTTTTGGTGGTATAATCTTTTGCAATGTTTAATGCGCCCTTTGCCCATTCGAGCATCTGTTTAATATCTTTAAGGAAAACGTCTCTTTCAGTGATTGAGAGGTTTTTATTTATTCCGCCGGGGATAGCACCTGTGCCGTGGATTTTTTTGCCTGCAGTGGCTTTTATAATTTCCTGGCCGAACTTTCTCATCATAATCCCCTGTACGGCCAAATCAGGATATTTTGCAGCGACGCCGACGACGTTCCTGATTTTCGGCTCTGCGTCAAAGCCGAAGAGCAAATCCGGCGAACAGAGGTAGAAAAAGTGCAATGCGTGCGACTGGAATATCTGGCCATAGTGCATCAGACGGCGCATTTTCTCAGCAGTGGGGGTGAGTTTATCTGCGCCGACAATTCTGTCCATCGCCTTAGCCGCTGCGAGATGATGACTGACCGGACAAATTCCGCAGAGCCGCTGGACGATAACAGGAATTTCCCAGTAAGGCCTGCCCTGAATGAATCTTTCAAAGCCGCGAAATTCAACTGTGTGAAATCTTGCCTGCGTAACCTTATTGTTTTCATCCAGCAGAATTGAAACCTTACCGTGGCCTTCAACTCTGGTTAGCGGTTCTATAATTATTCTTTTGCCGGTGCTCACTTTTTTAATACTCCCAAGCAAATCCGCCTTCGCCATCCGTCTTCGCTAAGAGCTACGAACGGACAAGGAGGCTACGGCGGACAAGTCAATCGTATTTTAGAAGCTCATAAGGCAACTCGAGGGGTTTGTTGTTCAAAAGCGTCACAATTGCCTGCCAGAGCGTATCTCCGCTCGGAGGGCAGCCCGGCAGGAAATAATCAATCTTTGCAACCTCATGGCACGGATAAACCCTATCGAGACAGAGCGGCAATTCCTTGTCGTTCGGTATGATTTTTCCCGGATTGTGGACGCTCGGGCCGTTCAGATATGCTTCCTCAAGGCATTCTTTTAACGGAATATTGTTCCTCATTGCAGGTATGTCGCCCATTATGGCACAATCGCCGACGGAAACAAGAATGTCGCAATGTTTGCGAAATTCCTGAAGGACGTGAACGTTATCCTCATTTGCACAGCCGCCTTCAATCAGGCCGATGGCACATCTGCCGGTGAAATTCTTTATGTCATCAAGGGGAGATTTGTCGAAATCGACAAGCTCAATAAGTTTGAGAAGCCGCTCGTCGATATCGAGCAGCGACATATGACAGCCGAAACAGCCTGCCAGTGATGCTGTTGCAATTTTTGGTTTTGACATCTTTTATATTCTTACAAATTCAACTTTTTTATAGCCACAAAGGCACGAAGTTTTTTAATATTATCATTTTTTCTTTGTGCCTTGGTGTCTTCGTGGCTATTTTTCATTTTTTTCGTTCTTCGATTTCTGAGCCGATTGGTTTGCTGTCATACAGTCTTTTGCCGATTGGGACTACAAATGCTGTGCGTTTTTTGTTTATCGTGCCGACTGGGCAGACATCGGCGGCCTTATCGGTTGCGGCAAGGTCGGTGTCTTTAAGATATGCCTCGCTGTTTACAGCGATTTTCTTTTCAATACTTCGGCCGACAAATTCAAAAACCCCTTTGCCGTCAACATCTCTGGAAGCTTCTACGCACCTTCCGCAGAGAATGCATCTGTCAAGGTCGAGGAATATGTCAGGGTGTGTGGAATCAACATTTTTTTTGGGGAAAAGATAAGGATATTTTGGAGACAGGATTCCAAGCCGATAGGCAAGAGCCTGCAGTTCGCAATTGCCGCTCTTTTCGCAGAACATACAGAAGTGATTGCCTTCAATAAAGAACATATCAATAAGATTACGTCTGTGTTCTTTAAGCTCTTCGGTATCATTTTCCACAATCATTCCCTCGGCAATTGGCTGAGTGCAGGCGGTCTGGGGTTTGCCGTTGACAAGAACAGTGCAGACGCGGCAGCTTCCGTGCGGGACAAGTTCCGGATGATAGCAGAGCCTGGGAATGTATATGCCTGCCTCATCAGCGGCCTGCAGGATTGTCTGGTCTGCTTTGCCTTTTACTTCAACACCGTCAATTGTGAATGTTATCCGGTCGTTCATTTTTTTATTCTCTATCTTACAAATATTACGGATTTTCGTTTTGCGATGTTTTCAGCATCTGCAAGAGCTTTTCTGATATCGAATGTCGGCTGCATACCATCAGCAGCTTTTTTGACTCTTGATTCGTAAACCTTGCGGAAATTTTTCAGAGTTGTCAGCACGGGGTTGGGCGAGGTCTGGCCAAAGCCGCAACGGCTGGTGATTTTGATGCTTTCGCCGAGCTGATTGAGCATATCGAGGTCTTCCGGCTCGCCTTTGCCGGCAAGGATTTTGTCCAGATTTCTTTTCAGCAGGACATTTCCGACCCGACAGGGCGTGCAGTAGCCGCAGCTTTCCTCGATGAAGAATTCCATATACCAGGCAGCGATTTCAATTATGTCTCTTTCGGCTCCGAAGACGACAATCGCTCCGCCGGTCGGCAAATCATCGTAGCTGATTGTTCGATTATATTCATTGAAGCCGATTATCTGACCGCTTGGGCCGCCGATGAGAACAGCCTGCGCATCTTCAGCGCCAACTTCCTTCAAAAGTTCTTTTACTTTTATGCCGAATGGGAATTCATAAACGCCGGGCAGTTTGCAGTCGCCGGCGATGCTTAAGAGCTTTGTGCCTGTATTTCCTGCCGAACCGATTTCAGCAAACCATGCAGCACCCATTTCGAGAATCCGCGTTGCACAGCAAAGCGTCTCAACATTATTTACCGCCGTCGGACAGCCCAGATAGCCTTTCTGCGCGGGGAAAGGCGGCCTTGTTTTCGGGTCGCCTCTTGAGCCTTCACAGGAACTTATCAGGGCGGTTTCCTCGCCGCAGATATATGCGCCTGCGCCCATCTGAATTGTAATATCAAAATTAAAACCTTTTTTGCCGAGTATGTTTTTGCCAAGCAGATTTTTGTTTTTTCTTTCCTGCAGGATTTTTTCGAGCAGTTTTCGCAGGTAATTGTATTCGGCCCGCAGATAGAGGATTCCGTTTTCGGCGCCAATGGCGAAGCCGGCAATTGTCATACCTTCAAAAAGCATATCTGCAAGTTCTGTGAGGATTACCCTGTCCTTGAATGTTCCCGGCTCGCCCTCATCGGCATTGCAGATAATAAATTTTTTCTCACCGTTTGCCGCCCGTGTGAACTGCCATTTTATGCCGGTTGGAAAACCCGCTCCGCCTCTGCCGCGAAGACGAGCGGTCTTTATTTCGTTGATTACTTCCACCGGGCTCATAGCGAGCGCGTTTTTCAGGCCGGCTTCGCGTTTGTAGTCAGCAAAGATGACGGGGCCTTTTTTTCTTATCCCGTTGTGTACGCAGGAATGAACAAGCTCATTGGCGTTGTTGCCGTCGCCAAGACGATGTTTTAACTTTGACGGCTCGTAGTGCTGTTTCAGTTCGGTTATGATTTGTTTTACCTTGTCGGTAGAAAGATATGTTATGACTTCATCATTTATGAGTGCCGCCGGTGCCTGGTCGCACATTCCGATACAGGGGGTATATTCAAGCGTTATTTTGCCATCGGGTGTCGTCTGGCCGAAATCGATATTGAGCTGCCTTTTGAGCTCTTCGGCAGCTGCATCAACACCCTGCATTTTATCGACCACATCATTGCATAAACGGATGACAACCTTGCCTTTCGGCCTCTTTGAAAGGAATGTATAAAACGACACGACACTTTCGACCTCGACCCGGCGGCAGCTGACGCATTTTGCGATATGATTCATCGCCTCGCTGCCGACCTGGCCGAATCTCTCCTGCACCGCCCGGATAATATCCATCATCCTCATTCGGTCATTGCCGCAGTTTTGGCAAATCTCTTTAACCGCCGTTCGAATAATTTCACTCATAATTTTACCTCGAAGCCATCTTTAACAGCCCCTTGTGGTGTTTTGTCGCCTGAAATTGAAAAAGGCAGTATAGTATTTTTGCTTATAGGTGTCTAATAAAAAAGAAAAATTGCATACCGAAAAAGCCCTGTATATAATTTAGCTGTTACTCAATTGAAAAATTTTCAGGATTGGAACTCGCACTATGGCGGAAGAACAGACGAGTTCGGTTGGTATTGTCCAGACTAAGACCATAAGGGTTATCGAGGCGGATGAGCCTCTGAAATTAGTCAGCGGAAAAACCCTCGGCCCGATAGATGTAGCCTACGAAACCTATGGCAGATTGAGCCCGACCGGCGATAATGCTGTGTTTATCTGCCATGCGCTCAGTGGAAGCGCACATGCTGCCGGTTTCAGCGATGCCGATAAAAAAAAGAGCGGCTGGTGGGACATAATGATAGGGCCCGGCAAGGGAATTGATACAAATAAATATTTTGTGATATGCTCAAATTTTCTGGGAAGCTGCAGCGGCACGACAGGGCCGGGCAGTATTAACCCCGCAGCCGGCAAACCGTACAATCTCGATTTTCCGCTGATAACTATCGCCGATATGGTTAAGGTTCAAAAACTGCTTCTCGATAAGCTCGGCATAAAACAGCTCTTGAGTGTCGTCGGCGGTTCGATGGGGGGAATGCAGGTTCTGCAGTGGGCGATTGAGTATCCTGATTTTGTCAAATCCGCGATAGTGATTGCCGCGACTTCAAGGCTCGGTGCGCAGGCAATCGCATTCGATGCGGTCGGCAGAAATGCGATTCTTTCAGATATGGAGGCAGACAGAGCGCCGAGAAAAGGTCTTGCCATCGCGAGAATGATAGGGCATATAACATATCTTTCAAAGGAAAGTATGAGAGAAAAATTCGCCAGAGACCTGCGAATCGCCGAGAAATACAGCTACGATTTCAGTTCGGAATTTTCAGTCGAGACGTATCTTGACTATCAGGGGCAGAGTTTTGTCGAGCGTTTTGACGCCAACAGTTACCTGTACATAACAAAGGCGATGGACTATTTCGACCTTGAAAGGGATTACGGTTCTGTTAGAGAAGCGTTCGCAAGGACAAAATCAAGATTTCTTATAATCAGTTTCACGAGCGACTGGCTTTTCACGCCGGCCCAGTCGGAAGAGATGGTAAATGCACTTGTCGCACAGAGAAAACCTGTCAGCTATTGCAATATCCTTTCTCCCTACGGCCACGATGCGTTTCTGCTGGAACCGGAAACGCTGGGCAGACTGATTAGCGGGTTTCTTGCGACGACTATGGAAAAACCGAGGTTTGAAAAGCCTCCTGTGATTTCAAGTGTAAAGGGTGTTGAACGTGCCAGGAGAATCAGAGTCGACTACGAACTTATCGAATCGCTCATTGAGCCGAACAGCAGGGTGCTCGATGTCGGCTGCGGCGACGGACAGCTTCTGCTCAATCTTCAGCACGACAAAAACATCGCTGCCGAAGGCATTGAAGTCGACCAGGAGCTTGTCCTGCGGTGTGTAAACAGAGGCCTTAACATAATTCATAGAGATATCGAACGAGGTCTGGAGCATTATCCGGCAAACAGTTTTGATTATGCGATACTTTCGCAGACTTTGCAGACCTTGAAAAATCCGCGTCAGGTTTTTGTCGAGCTTTTGAGAGTGGCGGCGAGGGTTATCGTCAGTTTTCCGAATTTTGCTCACTGGAAATGCAGGGCAAATCTGTTTTTTGTCGGCAAAGCCCCCCGCACAAAACAGCTGCCTTTCAAGTGGTATGATACGCCGAACATACATTTTATGTCGCTGGAAGACTTTGAGGCTTTCTGCGATGAGGTCGGCGCGAAAATCGAAGCCAAAATTCCGCTCATCGGCAGCCGAAAAAGCCCAGTCAAATTTGCGCCGAATATCTTTGCCGAACAGGCAATCTACCTGACAAGCAGAAAATAAAAATAGTTCACCAGAAGGCGTTCCTCTGCCGTAAGGCATACTGCGTATGTTAAAAATCGGAAATATAAGACTTGATACCCCTGTCATCCAAGCTGCCATGAGCGGCTACAGCGACAGGGCGATGCGAGTCCTTGCGAGAAAGTTCGGCTGCGAACTTACATTCAGCGCACTTTTACTCGACAGCAGCGCTTTGTATAAACCGCTTTTTGAAAAGCCGAACTATATTCTCAAAGACGATGAACACCCAATCGGCGCACAACTTTTAGGTACCGACCCTGAAAAAATGGCAAAGGCGGCAGAAAGCCTGCGGCGAATCGGTTTTGACCTTATCGACCTGAACTTTGCCTGTCCTGCGCCAAAAGTCGTCAGAAAAATAAGGGGCGGTGCGCTTCTGGCAGAGCCGGAAAAGACAATCGAAATTTTTAAACGTGTAAGAGATGCCGTAAAATGTCCCGTTATTATGAAACTCAGGAAAGGCATCGACGGCGGCGAAGAATCAATACGGAAATTCTGGCAAATCTGCACACAAGCCGTTCAGTATGGTGCTGATGCTCTTATTGTTCACGGCAGAAGCGTTGAGCAGAGATTCAAAGGCGAAGCAGACTGGAATATAATAAAACAACTGAAAGAAAAATTTCCAAAAACCACGATTATCGGCAGCGGGGATTTATTCGAGCTGGCAGATATTGTAAATAAACTGCGTTTAAGCGGTGCCGACGGCATCGCAATCGCAAGAGGAGCTATCGGAAGACCGTGGATTTTCAGACAAATAAAAGATATGCTCAATGGAAAACGAGAAATTTTTGAGCCTGATATACGAGAGCAGGGACAAATCATCCTCGAACATTTTGAGATGCTTAAAGAGCTTTACGATATAAAAAGATGTATATGGTACTTCAGGAAATTTCTGGCCAAATACAGCAGGAGTCATTCGAACGTAAGAAAGACAAGCAAAGAACTTATCGCTGCGCAAACAGAAGAAGAATTGAAACAAACAATAAAAAAGTGGTATAACCTTGATTAATGCAAGTCTGCCAAAATCTGTTTATATCCATATTCCCTTTTGCCAGTCGAAGTGTTTGTACTGCGGTTTTTTTTCAAAGCCGGCGAATCAGTATGACGTTAAAAAAGTCTTAAATGCCGAGATTACAGAACTAAAAAAATCTTCTTTTCACAAACCTGTTGGGACCCTGTACGTTGGCGGCGGAAGCCCTGCTTCCGTCGGCGGTGAAATACTTTGCAATTTTCTTTCGGATATTATTGCATTGACCGGAAAGGTTGGTGAGTTTACCGTTGAAATCAATCCCGCCGATGCGGATGAAAATTTATTGGTAAACCTTAAAAATATCGGCGTTAATCGCATTTCAATCGGTGCTCAATCATTTATTCAGAACGAGCTTGATTTTCTCGGCAGAAACTATAGTGTCGAAGGAATTGACCAGACAATAAAAAATGCAAAACAGGCAGGCTTTGAGAATATCGGTCTTGATTTGATTTTTGCAATCCCCGGCTCAAATCTGAAAAAATGGCGAGAAAACCTTAAGAAAGCAATCCAAAGCGATGTTCAGCATATAAGCGCTTATAGTCTGACATACGAGAAAAATACGCCGCTGGAAAAGACAAAATCAGCTGGCAAAATAGAAACGATTGGCGAAGAGGCCGATAGGCAAATGTACGAAACAGCTATTGAGACACTTACTGGTGCCGGTTTTGAACATTATGAGATTTCCAATTTTGCAAAGCCGCTTTTTAAATGCAGACATAATCTTACTTACTGGAAAAATGATTTTTATCTCGGCATCGGGCCATCGGCAGCAAGCTATATCGGTAATTGGCGAATTGAAAATATTAGCGATATTGATAAATATGTAGAATGTATCCCGTTAGAGACACATCAGCCTTCGATGCTGTCTGACTCCAAAAATTTATTGTCTCTAACGGGATGTATCGAGAGCGATAAAGAACCGGCGGCGGAAAAAATTAAAATAAGTCCCATAGAAAGAGTGTGCCAGACAGCAGTCCTTAATCTGCGATTGATAGAGGGTATAAACCTGACAGAGTACAAGCAGAAAACGGGCTTCAATATTTACAAACTTTTCGGTCAGTCAGTTGAAAAGAATTTAAAATCAAATCTGCTGCAGTTAAGAGACGATTGCCTGAGTCTGACAAAACAGGCACTGCCGATTGCCAACAGCGTCGTATGTGACTTTGCCCAGCCCGACTAATTGCTTTAGGACATCGAATAGATATAATATGAATGTATAAATTTACCTAAAACGATATATGAATATAGAGAATATTAGAAATTTTTGTATTATCGCGCATATTGACCACGGCAAAAGCACGCTTGCCGACAGACTTTTGCTGCTTACCGGCACGGTGAGCCAAAGAGATTTCAAGGAGCAGATGCTCGACAGTATGGACATCGAGCGCGAACGCGGCATCACGGTCAAGGCCTCTGCCGTTATGATGCTCTACAATCTCAACGGCGTAGAGTATATGCTCAACCTGATTGACACGCCGGGGCATGTCGATTTTCATTATGAGGTTTCCCGCTCGATGGCTGCCTGCGAAGGTTCGCTTCTCGTCGTCGACGCCTCGCAGGGCGTCGAAGCTCAAACGGTTGCAAATGCATATTTGGCCGTCGATTCGGGTCTGGAGATTATTCCTGTTATAAATAAGATTGACCTGCCTGCAGCGCAGCCGAAGGTTGTCGCGGAGGAAATCGAGCATATCCTCGGCATAAACAAAAACGAGTGCTTTTACATCAGTGCGAAGAGCGGCCAGGGCGTTGGCGAACTGCTCGAAGCGATAATTACGCTGCTGCCGCCGCCGGCTGTCGATTCAGCGAAACAAACCAGGGCATTGATATTCGACAGCCATTATGACGAATACCGCGGCGTGATATGCTATATCAGATTGATGTCAGGCCAGCTGAATCCAGGCAATAAAATATTGATGATGGGTTCAAAGAGAAGTTATCAGATAAGCGAGCTTGGCAAATTCACGCCTGAAATGAAAAAAGTTGAAACGCTTGGCGCCGGCGAGGTCGGTTATGTCATCGCAAATATCAGAAATCTGTCGGATGTTACAATCGGCGATACCATAACCCTGGCAAAAGAACCTGCAAGAAAAGCCTTGCCTGGCTACAAGAAGCCGCTGCAGATGGTCTTCAGCGATTTTTATCCGGGAAACAACACCGACTATTCGCACCTGCGTTCTGCATTTGAGAAGCTTTCGCTGAATGACGCCAGTTTTACGTTTGTGCCGCAGAACAGCCCGGCTCTGGGCTTTGGTTTTCGCTGCGGATTTCTCGGTCTTTTGCATATGGAGATTATCCAGGAAAGGCTTGAAAGAGAAAGCAATATCGAAGTAGTTCAGACAGCGCCGACGGTAACTTACGAAGTGGTTGAGACGTCAGGAAAGGTTTACAGGATTGACTCGCCCAGTCAATTGCCTGAAAAGACCAAAATCGCAGAGCTCCGTGAGCCTTATGTAAAGCTCGAGGCGATTACTCCGAAAGATGCGATAGGCGGTATTATGAAACTTGCGGAGATGAGACGATGCCAGCTCATAAAGACCGATTACATAAGTCCGACTCGTGTGATGATGGAGTTCAGGGCTCCGTTTGCCGAGATTGTGTATGATTTTTACGACCAGCTCAAAGGCATAAGCAGAGGCTATGCAACTATGGATTATGAATTCATCGGCTTTGAGGCCGGCGACCTTGTTAAGATAGATATCCTTGTGAACAAGGCAATTGTTGATGCGCTGAGTTTGATTGTGCACCGCTCAAACGCAGAGGCAAGGGGAAGGAAGATGCTTGTCAAGCTCAGAAAGGCAATCCCACGCCATCAGTTTGAGATACCGCTTCAGGCCGCTATCGGCGGGAAAATAATCGCGCGAGAAAGCATCAAAGCCTTTAGAAAAGATGTAACGGCAAAGCTCTACGGCGGCGATGTTACCCGAAAAATGAAGGTCCTTAAAAGACAGAAAGAGGGCAAGAAACGAATGAAAAGCATCGGCAGCGTACAAATCCCGCAACAGGCCTTTATGAGCATCCTCGATACGAGCGAATAAAATTTTCTCTTTAACTATTTATTAAATAACAGGTTATAATAACCCCACCTTTTTGTTTGTTGCACTTGCAATTTTTTAAATTTGTTGTATAATTAAAATACAAATTAGAATTTTATATTTTAACAGGAGTGAAAAAAATGTCTTTAGGTCAGATTATTCGCAAGCGTCGGCACGAGCTGAACATCACTCTTGATGAGGTAAGTGCCAAGACCGGTTTTTCGAAGCCTTATCTTTCAACGATTGAGACGGGCAAGGTAAAAAATCCGCCCAGCGACAGCCTTCTTCGCAAGCTGGAAGAGGTGCTGCAGTTTTCGGCCGGCACATTGCGCCGCGTTGCCAATCTGGACAGGATGCCTGCCGATGTTCGCCAGCGTTTCGAGGCTTATGAGGCGGAGAATCAACGCTGGCGGAAATTAGTTAAAAATCTTATCGACAAAAAAAGCGACAGTGGTGAAATTGACGAACTGCTCTCGAAAAGTGATTTGCAGGTTGACAGCAATGGTTCTGTAGTAAAGCCCGGCAGACTGATACCCGTGATTAACCGCGTTGCGGCGGGCTATCCGGTTGACTTTGACGACCTTGAATACCCCGCAGGTTTTGCCGATGATTATGTGCGTTGTCCCGATATTGACGACCCTCACGCCTTTGCCGTGCGGGTCATAGGCGATTCGATGCAGCCGAAGTTTACTGAGGGCGACATCGTTATCTTTTCTCCTGCTGCCGAGGTAAGAAGCGGCGACGACTGCTTTATCCGCCTTTCAATGCCGCACGAGACAACGTTTAAGAGGGTTTTCTTTGAGCCGCAGAACAAGGTCAGACTTCAGCCGCGAAATGAAAATTATGCCCCTTTGATTGTCGAAGGCTCAAGAATCAACGGCCTGTACAGAGCGGTAATAAAATACGAAAGACTGTAAGTCTGCAAATTTTACATTCTTGACCGCGTAACAGGGGAGTTTATAATCTTTTCTTTAATTCTAACATATTAAGGCTTAAAGGCTTATAAATGACAGAAACAAGCGGCACAGATGAAAATTATCAGAAGCTTGATTTTGTCCGGCAGATAGTTGCCGACGACTGCAAAAGCGGCATAAGGGACGGCAGAGTCATTACGCGATTTCCGCCTGAGCCTAACGGCTATCTGCATATCGGCCATGCAAAGAGCATCTGCCTGAATTTCGGAATTGCAGCAGAGTTCGGCGGGAAATGTCATCTGCGTTTTGACGATACCAATCCTGAAAAGGAAGAGCAGGAATACGTTGACTCGATTATCGAAGATGTC
Source organism: uncultured Planctomycetaceae bacterium (assembly GCA_964492875.1). Taxonomy (GTDB): domain Bacteria; phylum Planctomycetota; class Phycisphaerae; order Sedimentisphaerales; family UBA12454; genus JAPLMW01. The sequence continues at coordinate 11,659 of CAZBLD010000020.1, read as the reverse complement.
AAATGGCTCGGCTGGGACTGGGGCGAAAATCTTTTCTTCGGCTCGGATTATTTTCAGCAGATGTATGACTGGGCAGTTGACCTGATAAAAAAGGGCAAGGCCTACGTCTGCGACCTCACGGCTGACCAAATCAGAGATTATCGCGGCACGTTGACCAAACCCGGTAAGGACAGCCCATATCGCGACAGAAGCATCGAAGAAAATCTTGACTTGTTCGAGCGAATGAAAAACGGCGGATTTCCAGATGGCTCAAAAACGCTTCGGGCAAAAATAGATATGGCTCATCCCAACCTGAATATGCGAGACCCCGTGATGTACAGAATCCTCCACGCTTCCCATCACCGTACAGGCGATAAATGGTGCGTATACCCGATGTACGACTGGGCGCACGGGCTGGAGGATTCAATCGAAAAAATTACACATTCAATCTGTACGCTCGAATTTGAAAATCATCGGCCTCTTTACGACTGGTTCCTCGATGAGCTCGGCATCCATCATCCGCAGCAAATTGAATTTGCCCGGCTGAACCTCACCTATACCGTTATGAGCAAACGCAAACTTTTAAAGCTTGTTCAGGATGGATTGGTTGCCGGCTGGGACGACCCAAGAATGCCGACAATTTGCGGAATGAGAAGAAGAGGCTATTCACCGGCTGCAATAAGAAATTTCTGTACAAAAATCAGTGTAAATAAATTTAACAGCACAGTTGATTTTGCTCTGCTTGAACATTGCATCCGAGAAGATTTAAATAAGACTTCTCCGCGGGTAATGGCAGTTTTGAATCCGCTGAAAGTAACAATCGAAAATTATCCCGAAGGAAAAGTTGAGTATCTTGAAGCGATAAACAATCCTGAAGACCCTTCGGCGGGTACAAGACAGATACCTTTTTCACGGGAAATTTATATTGAGCGTGATGATTTTATGGAGCAGCCACCGAAAAAGTTTTATCGTCTCGCACCCGGCAGAGAAGTCCGTCTGCGATACGCATATTTTATAACGTGCACAAATGTAATAAAGGATTCAGCCGGCAATATCATTGAGCTTCGTTGCACTTACGACCCTGCAACACGCGGCGGCGATTCGCCGGACGGCAGAAAAGTAAAATCCACTCTGCACTGGGTCTGTGCGAAAAATGCTGTCGATGCTGAAGTAAGACTCTACGAGAATCTTTTTACAAAGGCAAATCCTGACGAGACTCTGGAAAATCAGGACTTTACCGCTTTTTTAAATCCAAACTCACTGACGAAACTTTCCGGCTGTAAAGTCGAGCCATATCTTAATGATGCAGAACCTTTGAGTAGATGGCAGTTTGAAAGGCTCGGTTATTTCTGCGTTGACCCCGCAGCACGATGCGGCGGGGTTGACCCCGACAGCAAAAACGGAAAACTGATTTTCAATCGCACGGCAACTCTCCGCGACGAATGGGCAAAAATTAAAAACGCCGGCCAATAGCCACTTCCCATAAACAAAAATAATTTCTGTTTACAAGCCGTTTTGTTCCGCTATAATGTAAATGAAAACGATTTCTATTTAGGAAAGGGGTAATATGGATTCTTATCTGCAGGTTCTCAGGGAAAACCTGATGAAGGTTACGCCAAGACGCAAGTCGGTTATAAGGCTTTTTCTTAAAAACAATACCCAGATGAAGCCTTATGATGTCTATAAGAACCTTAAGAGAAAACTTCCGCAAATCGGACTGCCTACGGTTTACAGGATACTGGATGAGCTGAAGGATATCGGCATTTTAATCCAGGTGCTTTCAGAAGACCGGCAATTATATTATTCGCTGTGCTCTATGCCGGATGAACATCATCATCATTTTATATGCACCAAATGCAAAAAAACCGAGGAAATCGGTTACTGCAATTTTGGTGAGATTTCCCGATTGATTGAAAAAAAGCTCAAGTGCAGAGTGGAGTCTCATCTACTCCAGATTAAAGGTTTGTGCACTCAATGTAAATAAGTCATAAAAGCATATTTATCTCCGGAGGTAAAAAATGGATTTCCTGATAGAGGCTTTGATTGATACGTTAAAGCTACTGCCGTTTCTGGTGGTTATTTATTTTCTGGTGTCGTTTCTGGAATACCGCTACGGTGAGCGTATGGGGTCTTTTCTAACGAGGTTTAGCATATTTAACCCTGTAATTGGAGCGATGTTTGGATGTGTGCCGCAGTGCGGTTTTTCCGTAATGGCCTCTGCATTATATGTAAAACGGCTAATATCTATTGGGACACTACTGGCTGTCTTTATATCGACGTCGGATGAAGCTGTACCGGTGCTTTTGTCTATGCCTCACAAAGCAAATATGGTCGGCACACTTATCACCATTAAGGTGGCGATAGCGATAATCGCAGGTATTGGAATTGACCTGCTGCTGCGGCGTTTACCATCAGGAAAACCGGCTGAGCCGACTAATGCAGCCGGCCATAGTGAAGACGAGGCTGCGGCTCATTCTGGGTGTTGTTCCCATCACCTCGACGAAAAACATTCGAAAATTGAGGCGTTGGTTCTTCATCCGTTGTTACACACAGTTAAAATATTTGTTTACTTGTTTATCCTGTCGGCTGTATTGAATCTGATTGTCGAAAAAGTCGGCGAAAAAAGAATCGCAGAAATACTTTTGAGAGGGACGGTTTTTCAACCGCTGCTGGCATCGTTGATTGGGCTTATACCCAATTGTTTTGCCTCGGTTCTTCTGGCCAAACTGTTCGCGGATGGCGCGATTAGTTTTGGCTCATTAGTTGCGGGATTGTGCGCAGCGGCAGGACTGGGGCTTTTAGTGCTTATCAGGGAAAACAGGAACTTTAAGAATACACTTTTTGTTATCGGCCTTCTGGTAGTTGTAAGCGTTTTGGCTGGGGTAATCATTCAGGCTATTTGAAGAAAATCATTCTCAGCGAGGCTGCCAGCAGGATTATTCCGAAAATTTTTCTCAAAATCTGGTCAGGAATACCAACTGCGAACTTTGCACCTAATAGTCCGCCGATGAAAAAACCGAGGCAGATAAATCCTGCGATTTTCAAATCCACGAAACCCTTCTGGTAATACGTCCAGGCAGCGAGCAAGCCTATCGGCGGGACCATCAGCGCAAGCGTTGTGCCCTGCGCCGTATGCTGTGACAGGCCGAATAAAAGAACAAGCGAAGGAATTATTATTATCGCTCCGCCGATGCCGATTAAACCGCTGAGTATCCCGGTAACAAGACCTAAAAGCAAATAAAGAAGGATATTTACCATTTTAAATCCTTTCTGTGTAAATTGTTTCATAGTTGCTATCAGCCGAAGAGTTCTTTGAACTTCTCAGCAATATTTTCGCTTTCGCAAAGTACCTGTCCGACAAGCACTGCTGTTGCGCCGGCTTTTTTTATTCTTTCAACGTCCTGACGAGTTTTTATTCCGCTTTCAGTTATCAGGCCTCTTATATTGCCGATAAGTTCTGCAAGCCTGATTGTCGTATTCAAATCGACCTGCATCGTTGTTAGGTCCCGATTGTTTATGCCCAGCACACTGTAATGAGCCTTTGGAAAATCAATAAGACTTCTTACCCGCAAAAGCTCTTCTGCGCCGTGCACCTCAAGCAGCGTTGTCAGCGTAAGTTCTGCGGCAAGAATCATCAAGTCGATGATTTTGCCCTCGTTCGGCTCAAATGCCTCAGCGATGAGCAATATCGCATCGGCCCCGGCTGCACGGGCTTCGTATATCTGGTACTCATCAATGGTGAAATCCTTCCGCAGGACGGGTATGCTTACCGCGTTTTTAATCTGTGTAAGGTATTCGAGTCTGCCCTGAAAGTATTTTTCATCCGTCAGGACGCTTATGGCGTCTGCGCCGCACTGTTCATAAATTTTTGCAATCTCGACCGGCCGAAAGTCCTCGCGGATAATGCCTGCCGAGGGCGAAGCCTTTTTGACTTCAGCGATGACATTTATGCCGCGATTGTTTGGTTTTGTTACAGCCTTATGAAAATTTCTGCATCTCGGCAGGTTTTTTATCTGTTCCTTGAGTTGCTCGACCGCAACAATTTTCTTTTGCTGTTCAACTTCGATTCGTTTGTCCGCCAGTATCTGTTTTAATATATCCGACATATTTCAACGAGTAAGCTTAAAGTTTAAAACTTAAAGCCAAAATCTAAAATTAAAAACTACACGGCCGAAGGCCGTTCCACAGTTTTAAGTTTTTGGTTTTAACTTTTAAGTTTCTTTTTTCCTTACTTCCTGATATTCTGATATCCTGTTTTTTTATCCTGTCGCGTTAACGAAGCCCATACGAAGCTGACTCAAAGTGCCTGAGAGGAACTTTTGTTCTTGTTCTGTCAGGTTGCCTTTTGTTTTTTCTTCAAGTGCTTCGAGCATATCAATATGAAACTTTGCCAGCCGCAGGTCTTTTTGGGGTTCTTTGTCTTTTTCGGTTGTGATGGCGCCCATCGCAAACATCGCCTGTGTTGCGAGCAGGCTGACAAGGGCGCTGAAATCGCCCTTTGGCAGCGGTTGTTCCTGTTGCTCCTGTTTGACTTCTTTTTCTTCTTTCTCAACTTTTTCCTTTGCTTTCAGGACTTCCTTTTCCCTTTGTGCCTTGGTCTTCCAGTCCTCGTCAATTATTATTTTCTTTTCTTCTTTTTTTTCTTCTGCCATGTTTACCACCAAAATCCTGAAAAATTAAATAAATCTATAACTTAAAACTCACACCTACTTTTTGTATTTTCTTATACTTTTGTCGATATCGCTTTTTTGTTGCCTCTTTTTGATTTTTTCACGTTTGTCATATTGCCGTTTCCCTCTTGCTATTGCCAGTTCAATTTTTGCCAGGCCTTTGTCGTTAAAATATATCCGCAGCGGCACAACTGTTATGCCTTTCTGCTGCAGTTTACCATCTATTTTTTTGATTTGTCTTTTGTGCAGTAATAGTTTCCGTTTTCTCAAGGGTTCGTGGTTACGGATGCCTGCCTGTTTATATGGTGCGATATTACAGCCGATGAGCCAGCATTCATTATTGGAAGTTCTGGCATAAGCGCCTGTAAGGTCTGCTCCGCCCTGGCGGAGTGATTTTACTTCGCTTCCGACAAGTGCCAGGCCTGCTTCTGTTTTCTCAATGATTTCATAATCGAAAAAGGCCCGCTTGTTCTCCATCTTCGGCACACGGACCGCATCGCCTTTTTTCCTGTCTTTGCTCATTGCCGTATAATACCACAGCAGATGTTCTTTTCAAGCTGTTATGGGCAGAAGGGAATTTAACATTGAAAATTGAAGATTGAAAATTTTTAAAACAGTGTCATTAAATCTTCATTCTTCAATCCTAAATCTTCAATTTTCTTGGTGTCTTTGTCCTTAGGACTCCTAACGGAGTGCCTTCGTGGCTGTAATTCTACGCGAACTGTATGGCTACGTCGATGGTGGCGTCTGAGGTCAGGGCGTCGCGCTCGACGCGTATTACCTTGCCGCACTTTATGCGGGCGAACTGTCCTTTCTTTTTGGCAAGGTTCGTTGTCCGCGGGAAGTTTATTTCGACGATGTGTCCGGGTCTGATTGGCGTTGTCATCGGCATTGATAGCAGTACGCCGCCTTTTGCGACGTTGATGGTCTTGCCGTTGAAGAATCTGTTTGCTTCCGGCAGCCAGAGGCTTATCGGCCAGGAAAGTATCGTTCGTGCTGACTTGCGGTTTTCAACTAAGGTTTCTATCACTTGTGCCATAATTCTACTCCATTAATAAAGACCTGTTCTTCCTTATCTAATTTCATCGGCAATGTTAACTTGGATAAAGTAGCAAAAACAGTAAAAATGTTAAAAGTGGTAAAGATTTTTTTTGTAAGACGTGTGGTTGGTGGATAAAGATGTTTTTATCGGATGTTTGGAATGCGAGCTTTCATCAAAATTAAAGGACTGAAGAAGTCCTTTTTAGAAATGGCAAACAAGAACCGCTGGTAAAACCAGCTTGTCGTTGAATGTTCAAAGTTCGATGTTTTATGTTCTGTACCCTTCGTGCCTTGGTGTCTTCGTGGCTATAGTTTTAAGTTTTTACAGTTGCCAGCCTTTGGGGTAGGTGATATTTGATGTGGCGATATTGAATTTTCTGCTCAGTGCCTGGATGAGTTCTTCAGTTCTGCTTACCTGGTAGTCGGAGGTTTTTGTTTTCTCTTCGCTGATAACGCATATTCTGAGGGTAGTGCTGCTGCCATACCAGAGACCGCTGGGAATGGCGGACCACTGGTTGAGCCATTTTTCGGTCGGCTGAATCTGGCCGTCAATTGCACCAAGGCTGTTGCAGACCAAAAAGTGGAAGTTGAGGTCATCAGCGCTGGTCAGACCGTTGAGCGATGCGAGCTGGCTTATATCGCCGCCTCGGGTATTACTGTAGAAAACCTCGATTCTATCCCATCTATCGCTCTTGGCCGGCTCTCTTGTGGCGATAATATCGGCTATTGGCCCCAGCGATGAATAGCTTGCGAGGCTGAATGCCCCCGCCGAGATGGATTGATGGTCGAGAGCCATAAGAACGGCTGCCCCAGTGGTCATAGCAACTACCAGACAAATCAAAATCCTCGCTGCTCTCGGCTGACTGGACATGTCTGCAATCCGTTAAAATGCGTTTCTGAATCCTTTCGCCACCGGTTGGAACGACTGGCCGATGGTGAACAAGGCGATAGTATAAGTGGTATCGGCCGCAAGGTAAAGTTTTTATGAATGATTTTGTCAAAAAAATTAAAAAATTTTGTTTTTAAGCTATCGGACGTAAGTGTTGGCGTTCATTTGACTTTGATATTATTTTCTCTTCAACTGTTCTCCTGCTCACCTGCTCTGTTTTTGCTCGCTGACAGCGAGCAAAAACTAGGCGATACAGGATTCGAACCTGTGACCTCACGGGTGTGATCCGTGCGTTCTAACCAGCTGAACTAATCGCCCTTTGTACAACGCCTTAATATTAAAACATTTACAGCAGTCTGTTGTCAAGTATTACACAATCTATTTTGCTTTTTGTATTCTTCGCCTTATAATACCCAAACTTTTACCCCCACACCAATTTGGTTTGTGGCTGGGTAGAAAAAGTTGAATAGAAGCGGTTTTTCCGCAGATTCCGAATTTGCTTCCACTCCACAAATTGGTGTGGGGGTTTATCTTTTATTCTTGCCCGCCTCAGGCGGGAAGGAGGCTTGAACTATGGTAGATTATTCCATAAGCCCATCAGGCGAGAAATTTGCAGTCCCTCAACCTGACCAGTATCAGGCGGAACTGGCGCGCGTCCGCAAACTTGCCGAGGCCGCCCGAAAGGATGGCAGGGAAGTTGTTGTTGTTATGGGCGTAGGATTTGTCGGCGCAGTGATGGCTGCTATCATCGCTGATACCGTCGACAAAAAAACAGGCAAACCATCCAAATTCGTTATCGGCTGTCAGCGGCCCAGCACACGCAGCTACTGGAAAATTCCGATGCTCAATAAAGGACAATCGCCTGTCAAGGCCGAAGACCCACAAGTTGACCCTATGATTGCGCGTTGCGTGCTGGAGAAAAAAACGCTCATCGCCACCTACAACAGCGACTGCCTCGAACTGGCTGACTGCGTTGTGGTGGATGTCCAGTGCGATTATATCAAAAAAGACTTAGGCCAGCTTCGCACAGGCCAGACCGATATGGCTGCTCTCGAAGCCACGATGAAAACCATCGGCCAAAAGATTCCGCCGAACTGCCTTGTCCTGATTGAGACCACCGTAGCCCCCGGCACAACGGAATTTGTTGCCTGGCCGATACTGAAGAAAGCCTTTCAGGCCCGCGGCATCAAATCCGACCCCCTGCTGGCTCACAGCTTTGAACGTGTTATGCCTGGCCGGCAGTACGTCGCCTCAATCCGCGACTTCTGGCGGGTCTGCTCCGGCTGCAATACCGAGGCCAGAAATCGTGTCGAAAAATTTCTTCGCGAAGTCCTCAATACTGAAAAGTATGAGTTAACAATAATGGACAGACCCATTGAGTCCGAGACTACCAAGATTGTCGAAAACTCTTATCGTGCCACTATCCTTGCATTTCTCGATGAATGGTCGCTTTTTGCCGAGCGCAATGGCGTCGACCTGATTAAGGTCATCAAAGCCATCAAAATGCGGCCGACTCACAGCAATATTATCTTTCCCGGTCCCGGCATTGGCGGATACTGTCTGCCCAAAGATGGCGGGCTGGGCTACTGGGCTTACAAACATCTGCTCGGCTTTGAGGACGATATCTTCAAAATCTCAACGATGGCCATTGATATTAACGACACCAGGGGTTTGCACGTTGCTACGCTGACTCGCGATGCCCTGCGAAATATGGGCCGATACATCGCCGGCGCTAACGTGCTTCTCTGCGGAGCCAGCTACAGGCAGGATGTGGCTGATACAAGGTACAGCGGTTCGGAAATCGTTGTGCGGAGATTGACTGAGATGGGTGCGGAAATGCGCGTGCACGACCCGTATATTGAGCACTGGTACGAGCTCCAGCAGCAGGATACCTACCCCGCAAGGGGACAGTCGTGGTCTCGCTTTTTCCGAAATCAGGAAAACCTCAAGGAAATCCGTGTGCAGAACGACCTGCCGAAAGCCCTCAAAGGCGCTGAGGCGGTAATTTTAGCTGTGCCGCACGAGCCGTATTTGAAATTGAATCCTGATGATATTGTCAAATGGGCAGGCGCCCCGCTGGCGGTCATTGATTGCTATGGAATCCTTGAGGACGAAAAAATCAGGCAGTATTTCGAATTAGGCTGTGAGGTCAAGGCTCTTGGCCGAGGCCACATCCAGCGTATCAAGGAATCCGTCCGTAAAATTTATCCGCCTCGGGCGTGAAAACCTGAAATATGTTTAAATAATTTGAATTTTGGTTATTTGAATTTGTTTCCACCGTAAGGTGTCCCCAAGGGAGGATTTCGTGCTTCGAATTTCGGATTTTTCATTTTGTGTTTATTAGTGTTCATTCTCCGTTAGGAGTCCCAAGGACGTGGTTAATTAATAATCAGTGAAATCTGCGTAATCCGTGGTTAAAATTCTCTGTGTTTCTCTCCGTAAGGAGTCCCAAGGACTGCGTCCTCTGTGGTGAAATTTAATACGGCGAATTCCCCTCGATATTTTTTCGCTGCTGCGTCATAAGCCTTTGCAGCTTCTGTTTCATCTTCGAAGTAGCCAAGATGGATGTCTCTGCCGTTATGGCAAATCACCGCGCGCCATTTATTGGCATTTTTGCATCGGCTCACTCCCTTGTATTTTGAGCTGCAATTTTTTATTGTCTTTCTGCTGTTCCAGTTATTTTCCTGTCTGGTAACGATTTGCAGATTTGTTTTTCGGTTATCGAATCCTTTGTGGTTTATATGGTCGACGAAAAGTCCTTCCCCCGGTCGCATAATTTGTCGGTGCATATACATTTTTTTCCTGCCGTCTCTTCTTGCCGCGTAGTAGGTGTTTTTGTCATTTTTGACGAACCACTTGTATTTATTTAGTTCGTCGTAATCTTCAGCGTCCACGATTGCGTATTTCCCCTGCGTCAGTTCAATGACTCTGAATGTAAAACCGTATTGCTTCCGGCGGTACAGAAGTGCGATTTTGACCAATAGTTTTTCTATTGCCCTCGGCACCCGAACCTTGATGGGAAAATTAATTTCGATAATGTATTGTCTCCTTTACCCCGTGAGGTGTTTTAACTACCTCACTGGGGCGTCCGCCTCCGGCGGATTCCTAAACTCAAAACTAAAAACTCAAAATTCAAAACTATCTTCGTGCCTTTGACTTTGGCGAGCTCAGTCGAGCCGTGTCTTGGTGGCTACGCGCCTCCGTATTACCCAAAAACTTGCGCACTTTTGACGAATTTTCGCACAAAATTTAGGGGGTCGAATTTGTAAGTCCTTGTCGGCCCTGAAGAAAAAATTTTTATTTTTTCTAAAGCGCGCAAGTTTTTTCTTGCGCGTTTTTTGCTATGTGGACAAAAAGTGTCGGCTAAACTCCCACCCCTGTGGTGCCGGAGTATTCTTGTTTTTTCGATTGTTCCATGCTATAATTTCCCCCGATTTCCTTGAGGAGGCAACACAGAAGTTGCACCGGGAAAGAGAGTAGTTTGCCTCTATCGTTTTATGCAGACTATATAACCATTGTTAAGCGGCTCGAACATTATGAAGGTATCTATTGCAGGGCCTGCCGAACTTGTCGATGGAGTCATTACGATTTCTTTTACAGTTGACTCCGGAGTACATGCCAAAACGATTAAGTTGCCTATTATTGACACCAACACGCCTGTCGGCGACAGAGACTCTGCAATGGCTGCGATGACCTCTGGCGAACCGTACCGAATTATCGCTATGGGTGGTAACAAAAGCGATTGGTGGTTGTACCGAGGGAAAACGATACACGCCAGTGATATAGCGCATCTAAGCGACGAGGAACAGAAGCTCAAGGTCGCCAATGCAGTATTAAAACATGAAAAACGCTACACGCAACTCCGGCGGCAACAAGAAGCGTACGCAAGAATCGAAAATACGGATGCGGCGCGACGTGAACGTATTCCGGATGATGTACGTTTATTCGTCTGGCAACGAGATGAGGGTAAGTGCGTTAAATGTGGCGGTACGGAACGGCTTGAGTTTGATCATATCGTTCCAGTCGCAAAGGGAGGGAGCAACACGGAGCGAAACGTCCAGTTGCTGTGTGAGGCCTGCAACCGTGCAAAAGGAACAAATATATAGACGTTATGAATTTAATAGGATAAACAATAGTGAAATCGGAGCCCGAAATACTTTACAAGTACAGATCGTTTTCCGGAGACAACTTTAAATTCACTCATGATATATTCGTGAAAAATGAATTATATTTTCCTCATCCTGATCAAATCAACGACCCATTTGATTGTAAAATTCCCCCTTACATAGAAAGTCTCACTAAAGAAAAGTTATTGAGATTCTTTGATGCTGCTAATCCGGAATACTTGAAATCCAAAGGGTATGATTTAAAGAAATATAGAGAAGGCATTATAAATACTCCTCTGTCAGAAATAAAAGAAAAGTTGAAGCAAGAAGAACTTAAAAGCCAGCAAGAAGTCGGGGTATTATCTTTTTCTGAAAAGTATTCAGATATTCTAATGTGGGGACATTACACAGATTCGCATAAAGGAATTTGCATAGGCTTTGATTATCATAAATTATCTTTTACTTTCAGAGAAATGCCTATTGTTCCTGAGCATGTTAAATATCCTGAGAACAATGAGTACCCAAAGTGGAATCCTTTTGACGATAACGTAATGGCTCAAATTGATAAAGTAGAGGGCCTAATCGAAAAAATATATTTTACTAAATCAATAGATTGGAAGTATGAGCAGGAGTGGAGAGTAGTATTTCCTGAACATGGTAGAACACTACAAAAAATTAATCCTAATGCAATAGTTTCGGTACATCTTGGCTGTCAAATGATCAAAGGCGACAAGGAAACTGTTATCAATTGGTGTTTGCAGAGAGAGCAAAAACCAAAGGTGTATGAGATGATAAAAGATAACTCATCTTATACACTTAAAGAGAATGAAATTTCATATTAGTTTGATAGGATGCGCAGCAGGCTTGCTTGTGCTTGAGGTACTTGTCTGGGAGAATTAAAGGGGAAAATTAAAGGGGTCAGAGGGGCTGTTGAAAAAGTGACATAAATTTTTCTTCATGCCGCGATTTCCAAA
>CAZBLD010000019.1:0-37838 GCA_964492875.1 uncultured Planctomycetaceae bacterium | reverse complement strand
TCAATAACCTCACCATCCATTGGAATCATATCGTTCGCTTCAACCAGGACAATATCTCCCTTGCGAAGGTCTTTGGAGGAAATCGAAACATAAGCAGAACCGAACTGAGGCGATTTTAATTTTTTGGCGACAGTATCTTTTCGATGGCGTCTGAGACTCTCTGCCTGAGCTTTTCCTCTGCCCTCAGCCAGGGCTTCGGAGAAATTGGCGAAAATCAGCGTAAACCACAGCCATAGCGCAACTGAGAAAATAAAACGCGGCGGCGCCTCGCCTTTTCCGAACAAGGAATGGATAAATAAACCGGAAGTCAAAATGCTTCCAATAAGAACCACGAACATCACCGGATTTTTTATTTGATGGGCAGGATTAAGCTTCCTGAAAGAGTCAATAATTGCTCTTGCTGTAATGGCCCAGTTAAATACTGACACTTTTCTTTCTTTTTTATTCATTGTTTTTCCTGCCTTAGCGTGCCGCGAGCATCAAGTGCTCAACAATTGGACCTAATGCAAGCGCAGGGAAAAAGGTCAGAGCTCCGACAATTAGTACTATCGATACAAGAAAACAAATGAAAAGCGGCGTATGAGTTGGAAGCGTTCCAGCGCTTGCCGGAATAATCTTTTTCTTTGCCAGCGAACCGGCTATTGCCAGAATGGGAATCGCCAGCCAGTAGCGTGCGAAAAACATTGCCAGCCCTAAAGCGATATTATAAAAAAGCGTGTTGGCGTTGAGTCCTGCAAACGCGCTGCCGTTATTGTTGCCGGCTGAAGAAAATGCGTAGAGAACTTCACTGAAACCATGCACGCCGGGGTTAAAAATAGCAGCTTTCGCAGCAGGCGTTACTACTGAAATCGCAGTGCCCAAAAGAACAATCATAGGCGGTATCAGAATTGCCAATGTCGCCATTTTCATTTCGTAAGCCTCAATCTTTTTGCCCAGATATTCCGGTGTGCGTCCTACCATAAGCCCGGCGACAAAAACAGCCAAAACCACAAATGCTATCATTCCATAAAGTCCTGAGCCGACGCCTCCAAAAATCACCTCGCCTAACTGCATCAGCCACATTGGGATTAGACCGCCTAAAGGCATAAAGGAATCGTGCATCGAGTTTACGGAACCATTCGAGGCCGCCGTTGTTGTGGACGCCCAAATTGCCGAATTTACTATTCCGAATCGCGATTCTTTTCCTTCCATATTTCCGCCCGGCTGGAAATTGTTCGCTGATTGGTCAATACCCAAATTTGCAAATAACGGATTGCCTGCCTGTTCAATCTGTATGCATATCAAAAGGCAGGGGACAAAAATTATTAACATTGCAATAAGTAACGCCCATCCCTGTCTTGTGTCTTTGGCCATATAGCCGAAGGTATAGCAAAGAGCTGCGGCAATAAGCAGTATCGCCGTCATTTCAAGCAGATTGGATAAAGCTGTCGGGTTCTCGAAAGGATGAGCTGAATTAACATTAAAAAATCCGCCGCCGTTGGTTCCCAGTTGTTTAATGGCAACCTGCGCCGCCGCAGGTCCTAAGGGTAAAACCTGGGTTGTAATGAGCTTTCCGTCGCTGCCGGTTAGCGGCTGAACAAGCTTAATTACCTGGGAGGGCTTGAATGTCTGCACCACTCCCTGACTAATGAGAACAACTGCTAAAATTATCGATAGCGGTAATAAAATGTATAGAGTGGCACGGACAAGGTCTGCCCAGAAGTTGCCAATAACATTTGACTGGCGCCTTATAAATCCCCGGATAAGAGCCATCAATATAGCGATACCTGTTGCGGCAGATACAAAATTCTGGACAGCCAGGCCGAGCATTTGTGTTAAATAGCTCATTGTTGTTTCACCGCCATATCCCTGCCAGTTTGTATTTGTAGCGAAACTTACCGCAGTGTTGAAGGCGCTGTCCGGCGAAACGGCAGGCATATTCATAGGATTTAAAGGAAGAAATTGCTGGAATCGCTGAAGGAGATAAACGGTTAAAAGACCAATAATATTGAAAGCCATCATGGCAAACGCATAGGTCTTCCATGTCATTTCTTCTTCAGGATTAACGCCGCCTAAGCGGTAAATCAATCTTTCAATCGGCAAAAACCATTTGTTCAAAAAGACCGGTTTGTTTTCAAAGACGCGAGCTATATATATCCCCAGCGGTTTGGCCGAGAGAATTAAAATCGACAAAAAGATAATAACCTGAACCATACCGTTAAAAGTCACGAGAATATCTCCGGCTTGAGAAGTGCAAGAAAAAGATACACAAAAAGAATCAGTGTAATTGCGCCGCCTATCCAGTAAATAATCATAATCTCTCCTATTATATCTTATCGCAAAGATTTATAAACCCGACTGATAAGCAAACGAGTCCTAAAATTATTCCAACAAATAAGATGTCCATAATAATTCCTTTACCCCCCACACCTATTTACGTTGGCCAAGAGAATTCTAACTTCGTCGGCAAAGCCGCTTCTGCTCGGCCCTCACTTGCCTAACCACAGTGTAAATAGGTGTGGGGGTTTACCCTTGGGCAAAGGGGCGCAATAAAAAGACTGCCGGGCGGCAGTTCTCTATTTTTGCCATTGCCCTTTCAAATGCCTGCGAGGTTAGCTGACGGGCGAGGGCTTGAAAGTGCCCTTTTCCCCTAAGGGGAAATTAGCCCCAAACTCTGGGTCCCCCGCATCCATACTTTTATGTATGAATCTCGGCTACAATAACTGTTTATTTGTCGGTTATAATTGTCTCCGGTGCATTTTACAAAGTCAAATAGTTTTCTTATGAAAACTTTATCGGCGGTTTTGGCTTTTTCTTTTTGAGTTTTCCGCCTAATTTGCTTGTCGTCGGCACAAGGCCGGTCTGCTCGGCTGCCTCTTTTTCCTGAATGTGTTTTTTTATGACATATTGTTCAACGACACCAGCGGCCGTACTGGACATTATGTAAAGATTTAGACCCGAGGGCGCTCTGTAAAGAAATAGAAACAGCATAACCGGCATCATCCACATCATCATTTTCTGTTGCTGAGCTGCCTGTGGACTTGTTGCAGATGCCGAGGAAGGCGTAAGTTTTTGCTGTGCGACCATTGCCGCGGCCAGTAGAATCGGCAGAAGATTGAAGCTTGTTCCGATAAGTCCGCCGACAAACGGGATTTTTTCGGTGGCGGCAGGAAAGTAGAATATCGCGTCCGGCGCCGAAAGGTCGGTTATCCAGAAGGGCAGAAATTCAGCCCCCCTGAATTCAATCCCTGCGTAAATAGCGCTGTAAAGCGCAATCCAGATGGGCATCTGAAGCAGCATAGGCAGACAGCCGAGTATGGGTGCCGCGCCATGTTCTTTGTAAAGCAGCGTCATTTGTTTTTGCATCTCGGCCTTGTTGTCGCCGTACTTCTTTTTAATCTCTTCCGCCTTGGGCGCAAGCTTGGACATCTTCATCATCGAAATCTGGCTCTTTTTCGTTATCGGATGCAAAACAAGCCGTACAACGAAGACGAAGATTATAATAACAATACCGTAGTTCGGGATATACTGATACAGCCAGTTCATAGCGGCGAGGATGAAAAAACTCAATCCGCTGAATGTGTCTCCACAGCAGGCCTGGAAATCAATTACCTTTATGAAGCCCAGACTTTTGTAAAGCGGCACCGAATTAAAAAGGTTTCTGTCTTTTGGACCTATATAAACCTGAAATTTGCAGGTATGTTCTGCTTTCGGGGCAATGGCGACAGTTTCGGTCTGCAGCGCGATGCCTGTGTTTTCATCGTTGCTGTTGGCTATTCCGTCAGGGTCGTAGTATATTGCGCTCTTTTCGGCGACCCATTCAGCGGATAAATTATTCGCGTCCTGCGGCGTCGGCCTTATGATGGCGGTGAAATATTTATTTGAGATTGATGTCCAGAGGAATTTATAGTCGGCGTTTGTATGGAACAACGGCGTTTTGCCGCCGAAGTCCTTGGCAAGCTTTTTGATGTTTATCTTTGTTACTTCAACAGAGCCCTGAGGGTTTAAAAAACCGGTTGTTATCGTTCTCGTATCAAGCCGTTCGTTTTCTTTTGATATTCCGGCCGGGCCGAACATATCGAGCGAGGTTTTAATGTCGGCATCGCTCGCGTTGGTGATTGTTACAGAGCAGTCCAGCAGATAATCTTCAGGCCTGAGGGTATAGGTTTTTGTCAGTTTGACCAGTTCGCTGTTGTCTTTCAGGATTGTTGCGTAAAAACTTATTGTTTGTGAACCGTTGTTGTTCTGCATTATGCCGCTGCTTTGCCAGTTGAGCCTGTCGAGCGGGAAAGCCTTTGCCAAATCCGGCAGCAGCAGCCTGTTGCTTGCCATTGTATTTATTTTGTCGACGGAGGACAAAAGCTCAAGAGGCTGAGGGTTTTTACGGTTCCGATTGTCATAATCTCGAAGTTTTGCCGATAATACGGCAGCGCCTTTTGTAGTAAACTCAAGTTCGAGTTTGTAAGGATTATTTTTTTTCAAAACAGAGCCGAGTGTAAATGCTTTTTCTTCTGCACTTACGGCGGTAATTTGAGATGTATTGATTTTCTCATCCGGCAGGGGGGCAATTTCAGGCAGGGCTTTTTGAACGGGCAGATTAGCCCCGTTAGAGACAGGCCGCTCTTGACGGTCGTCAGGCATCTTTGATGCCTTGTCTCTAACGGGGTTGGCCTCAGCAGCAAGAGTTAAGATTCCTTTTTCAGTGTTTTGCAGCCCTGAAAATATACCTGCCCGTTGCGACGTGGTCGCACCGCGGCGAAAATTGAATATCAGGATAGCGCATATAATCAGGTATGTACAAACAAGCGTGGCAGACAATTTTTTTACATCCATAGCTTCTATCGTCCTTCGCTTAGCCTGTCGGCCTCGAAGTTATCGAGCTCCTCGATACTATAGATTTTCTTTTGTGTGGTTTTGTAATCGTATTCGAGCCTGACAAAGTGGACGTTGTTCTGCTCGATATAGACGTAGCTTGCTCTGTTGTCCTTATCTCTTGGCTGGCCTATGGAGCCGACGTTGATAATAGCTCTTTCTTCGGGTATTATGGGATAGATATAGTCAAGCTCGTCCGGGGTGTAAAAATCAGGGTCGTCGAGAAAAACGCCCGGCAGATGGGTGTGTCCTATAAAGCAGATGTGCTTGACGCGGTCGAATTGCGTGGTTATTTTTGCCGGCGTGGTATATACGTCGTCGGGGAAGATGTACTCGTTGATGGGTCTTCTTGGCGAGGCGTGTACGAAGTCCAGGACTGCTTTTGTGCCGTTAAGCTCTGTAGAAAGTGTCCATCTCATCTGCTGACTTCCCAGATAATTCCAGCGGCTGTGCCGTTTTTTAGGGTCCTGTTCAGTTTCAAGCTGACTTCTTGTCCAGAAGCTTGCTCGTTCGGCGCCGAGGTTGAAATTTGTCGGCTCGTACAGTATCGCGTAATCATGATTGCCCATGACGCAGGTCTGTGTTTTATCTATGACCAGGTCAAGGCAGTCCTTTGGGTCGGGACCATAACCGATTATGTCGCCGAGGCAGTAGATTGTCTTTATGCCTCTTTGTTCGATGTCCGCCAGCACCATTGTCAGCGATTCGAGATTTGAATGTATGTCGCTTATTATTGCAAACATGCGGCATTCCTGATGAGCTAAAACATTAAATATTTACGAGTCGAGGAAATACTTATACCAGAAAAGCTGCTGTTATGCCAGTATCAAATCCCGCACCTATTTGCACATCAGCACCGTAAACCGATATTGTCCCGCTATTGCAGTACTATTCGGTTTTTATGCTTGCTGCCACAATGCAAGTAGGTGCGGGATTACTCTTTGGTTCCTTCGAGCCAGTGTTCTGACATAATCTGCAAATCGTTGGTGTCAACAGGGCCGTCTCCGGTCAGGTCGGTGTCGAGCAGGCAGTTGGTGTTTGGGTCGTTACAGTTATTGGGGGCGTTGCAGTCACGGAGCCAATCTGTGGCTAAAAGAGCAAAATCATGGAAATCGGTAGTGCAGTCCAGGTTGATATCGCCGCCACTGGAAGCATCTTCGCATAGAACAAGTCCATCAACAGCAAAATAAGACCTGTAGATCCAATCCCCGACATCAGTTGCCTTTACCAGAAGATTATAAGTTCCTGCCTGATTGGCGTTAAAAGTATACTCAAACCTCTCCCAGCCTTTCATCGAACCGTACTTGCCTACATCAGATACAGATACCCTAATAATATTAATCTGACTTAGGTTTGTATCGAGCGGTATGAGTAATATCTGTCCGTAATCATCGAAAGACGGATAATCGCATGTGCCGAAGAAGTAGGCACCGATAAGAGTATCTTCAGCCTCTATGGTAATAGTTTGCTGGACCTGGGGATATTGGCCGGACACGCCATCTCCTGTGCGAAGTGCAAGAAAGTAATTACCGTCATGTGGGGAAAGTCCTACGTTCGCGTCGAGGAGCCAGTTTTCGGTACTGCCCCCGCCTCTCGGCTGAGGTATAAGACGGTTAAGGACAGCAGTATAGTTTTCACACTGCCAGCCTGTCGGAACGTTAATATCAAGAACACTATTATACTCGTAGAGTTCAAATCTTCCATTGCAAGGGTCAGGTACGGCTTGGACTTGTGCGGTTAGAAAAAAGGCGAGCAGGCTAATGGCACCCCAAAAATGCGCACATTTACAATTCATATTATCCTATAATGGCAACCAACACCGCTGTTCCATTCATATACATTATAATTCCGTAGGCACAGAAAATCAAGAAAAATAAGTGCTGGAAGGCTTTTATACGGCAGGAACAGTGTTTTTAAGGTCTTAATAAAGGGTTACTTAAGGGAGCTCAGAATGGTCGGCCCCAGAAGGCCGCTGACCAGCCACGTATATGTCTTAAAATCAATCCCGGTTTTGATAGGGCTGAAAAAATTGCTTGCTGAACTATTAACTCGGAAGAAACAGGACCGCAGGAGGGGATTTTTTCTTTTGCCGTAAAGCAGTACCCCCCACACCTATTTGCCCCGTGGTTGGGCAAATAAAGGATAAGCGAAGGCGGCTTTGCCAGCGTGTTTAGAATTTTAATGGGCAATGCAAATAGGTGTGGGGGTAAAAAGACGCATCGAATCGATACAATATGGACAGCATATTGCTTTAATTGTTTATAGGACCTGATTTTTTGTTATGATGTGTAATTTTCAGGAAGCTATGCCAGATTTTTTTGCTTGTAGGTCTTTTTAGATGAAAGGCATATACGGTTAAAAATTTTGAACGTGGGGTATTTTGTAGATTGGGTCTATATTTATGGAGGTTTTGGTCAATTGAAGGCTATGTGTAGGATTTTTAGGTGTTTAGGTGGGTTATTATCTTGACAAAGTTCCTTGATTTTGGTATATTACAAAGTATATATAATTTAGGAAAAGTAGAGAAGAAAGGGTATTTTAAGACTGTATATAATGGTGATACCACAGATTTCGGCTGAAGAGCCGAAGCGGATGTAGATTAAGTGTCGGAGGTGATAATTATGAAACGCGTAATTGTTTTTTTGTTGGTCTTGGTAGTTGCGGGTATTTCTTCGGCAGTGCCGGTTGTATTTAATGACCCCAATCTCAAAGCTGCGGTCGAGGCTAAGCTTGGCATAATAGATCCGGATGCGACAGAGATGCTGTTATTGACTTCTCTTGATGCTAATTCTCTGGGGATTTCCGACCTGACTGGCCTTGAGTATGCGACAAATCTGACAACTCTTTATCTTTGCAACAATATTTTCGGCGACCTCAGTCCGCTCTCCGGCCTGACAAAGATGAAATATCTTTACCTGTGGGGCAATCCCTATATTACCAGTTTGGCCTCTCTTGCAAATATGAGCGATTTAAGGTATCTCAAGGCGTCCGGTTGCAACATCACTTACATCAACGTGGTATCAAATTTCAAAAAACTGGAAGGTTTGAGTCTGGGTGACAATCTTATATCCAATATAACCCCCCTGGCCGATATTAATTCCCTTAAGTATTTGTACCTTTCTCTCAATAATATCTCAGATATTAATGTTTTTAAAGACCCGGATGTAAACAACCTCAGGGAACTGGACTTGTCCGACAATTTTATCTCGGATATAAATGCGCTTTCGGGTTTAACAAAGCTGACTTATTTAAATCTACGTTACAATGAACTTGGTAATATAAACCCGCTTTCGGGTTTGAAAAAGCTTGTCTATCTTTACCTGTCGTACAACGATAACATTCCAGATATTAATGCCGTGAAAGATATGAACAGCCTGGTGGAACTGAGTCTTACCGATGTCAATTTAAGCAACATTTTTCCTCTTGCTGATGTTAATCAGATTCAGATATTGTGGCTTGGATCCAATCAGATAGAAGATATTAATGCACTAACAAAATA
Source organism: uncultured Planctomycetaceae bacterium (assembly GCA_964492875.1). GTDB lineage: Bacteria > Planctomycetota > Phycisphaerae > Sedimentisphaerales > UBA12454 > JAPLMW01. The sequence continues at coordinate 29,488 of CAZBLD010000019.1, read as the reverse complement.
CCACAACCTGACTCTGCTCAAGCTTAGCTACAACCCCTTGAGTTTCCAATCCTGGTGCGTTTACCTTAGGCAAATTAGGGACAACAATCCTACTGCTACTATACGTACAGTTCCCGCCGCCAACGGCCTTATGAATGTCGACTCAACAACAGATTTTAATGACCTTCGAATCTTTGCCACTCAGTGGCTCAGAAGCGGCTGCAATACAAATAATGCGTATTGTAACTGTGCCGATTCCACCGAGTCCGGCATGGTAAATTTCGAAGATTATGTTGATTTTGCCGACTGGTGGATGTATCAGCCTTAAAGGGTACTTGTGATATGTAAAAGGCCGCTTTTTATAGCGGCCTTTTTTGTGCGCTCACCCCGTTAGAGACACCCCTAAGGCTTGACGGCCGCCAGGGGCGGCCTGTCTCTAACGGGGCTCAAGACACACAATCGGTATATCGGCTTGTCCACCTGCGGCGGATAAAAAAGGAGAGCCTTTTCGGCTCTCCTTATGATTTGGTTCGCCTCTCGACAATCTGGCGGAACTTCGTCAAAAACCAGTTCTGTCTGTGCGAACCGCAGGGTTTTTATATTCCAAGTGCAATCCTTAATTGTTTTATCAGGCCCAGAGGCAGAATAGCCGCGGTTGTACGAATCAGCACATTGCGCAGAAATTGCGGCTTGTTTATAAAACCTGCCTTAAGAAATTCTTTTTGCAGTTTTATCTGCAGAACCGCTCTTTTAAGTCCGCTTCGTCTTTTGAGCAGTTGTTTCTCCCACCTGTGATAGTAAAGTACCTGACCGATAGTTGCCATTTCACTGCCGTTTAAAATCATTCTTGCCCATAGGTGGTAATCTTCAAGGCCGGCAAATGGAATATAATTTCCGGCTGCGAGGATGGCATTTTTACGGAACATTGCAGCAGGGTGATTCATACAGAATCTGAATCTGGACTGTTTTGCTATCTCCTTATGGAGCAGGGGGCCTCGTCTCACAAATAAAGCTTTTTCGGGATTTTGCTCAAAGGCAGCTGCAAAGCAGCTTACCACATCAATGTTGGGATTATTGGCAAGAAATCTTAATTGTTTCTCAAATCTTTCCGGACTGTTTATGTCGTCGGCGTCCATCCGGGCAACAATGTCGAATGTACAGCTTTTAATTCCCTCGGCAAGTGCAGTACCAAGCCCTTTATTTTCTTTGAGACTTATAATTTTCAGAAAACTGTCAAGCTGTTTTTGATATTCGTTGATTATGCCGTCAAGCTCGCTGCCAACGGGGCCGTCCTTCACCAGCACAATCTCATCAGGTTTTACGGTCTGATTGAGGGTGCTTTCCATTGCATCTCTGAAATATTCCGGTCTGTCTTTTTGGTAAACGCTCATAAGGACGGAAAATTTCGGCAGGTCTTTGTTCCCTGAAAATATTACGCTGTAGAAACTTTCGAATCGCTTTTGCCAGTCGGCTTGTTTTGCAGCGTCTCGGCGGTTTTTTATTTTTTCCCGTGTTTCGGTTTGATGAAGATTTTTTATAATTTCAAGAGCGGCTTGTCGGCTGCCGTCGAAATGATAAACATATTCGCTGTAAATGGGGTCTTTTTCAAGGCCGCTTATAAGAACAGGTTTTCCGGTTGCAAGACATTCAAAAATTTTCGCGGGGATGACGCCTTTTGTATAAGGGCTCTTCTTGTAGAACAGGCCAAGTATATCTACCTCTTTAAGTTGTTCGGCCAGCTCCTTCTGTGTTACAGCCGGTCTTGTTTCGATGGTATTCGGAATGAGTTTTTTTACGTTATCGATTATATCCCCGATAAATATGATTTTGAATTTTTTTGAAAGTCGGCTGTATAAGTCAATGTCAACCATATCATAGACCGTGCCGAAGAAACAGATTGTTTTTACCTTTTGTGCCTCATCGCCTCTGAAGGCCTTTGCAAAAAGTTCAAAATCTACTCCCGGCAGCGACCTGAAAACTTTTCTGCCGCCGCTTATTCTTGTGGTTCTTTCCGTATTATATTCCGAAGTTGCCAGCAGAAAATCAGCCTGCCGGGTTAATATCTTTTCAGATTCGAGAATACTGCCGACAATCCTGTTGCTGTCATCGTAGTTGTGTATGTTGATATACACATTTTTTTCCGGTTGAATCTGCTCGATTGCATCCAGACTGTTATATGAAGGCACGTCGGTTATAACTATGGCATTTCTTATATCGAGGTTTTTAAGCGTTCGCCGGATAAGCTTTCGATTTATGGGTCTTAGTATGTTGACCGGCACGAGCCAGAAGGGCTTGACAATCCTGAGGTTTTCCGGTAGATGATTTTGTTTTGGTTTTTTTGCTCTTTTAATCAGCCATTTGATTGTCTGAGTCGGTTTTGGCCATCGCTGTGGCGTTTTGTTGAAATAAAAGACCCTGTGTCCTGCCTTTGCAAAATGGACGGCAAGAGCCTGTCTTTGATACCACAGCGTATCAAAATCGTTTAATGAAATCATCACGATATCATTAAGTTGACTCATACCTATTGTAAAACTCCCAGTTTTCGATAGATTTCGATGAATTTATCGACCATTTTTCCCCCGGTAAAATTTTCCTGCCATTTTTCAAAGCCGGTTGTTCTCATAAGTTCAAAGTCTCCAGCCTTGTGTGTGAAAACGTATTGCAGGATGTCAGCCAGACCTTTTGGGTCTTTTGGTCTGCAAAGCAGGCCCGTTTTTTTCTCGTCGATGATTTCTCCTACGCCGCCGGTATTGCTTGCAATAACCAGCTTTCTTAAGCTCATTGCTTCGAGTACACAATTGGGCACGCCTTCATTGTCGGACGGCAGAACCACGACAGAAATTCCTTTCAGACCTTGGCAGATGTTATCGGTTTTCCCATGGAATTCGAGGTTTCCAAGTATGTCGTTTTTTTTCGCAAGCGTTTCTATCTGCTGCCGGATTCCTGAACCGTCTGTATCTGAGCCGATAAGCCTTGCGGTGATTCTAATTTTATTTTTATTGAGTATTGCAAGTGCCGCGCATAGTGTGTCGTGCCCTTTTCCTTCGACAAAATTTGCAACCATTGCTATTTTTGCCGGTAGCGGTGCATCTGGTTCTGATACAGGCTCGTCGGGTTGGCCGATTGAATCTCTGCCGTTAAGTACTACCTCAACCTTTGATTGTTCGATGCCTGAGCGATTAACTATTTCATCCTTGAGGTATTTGCCGTTCACAATATAGAGGTCGACATATTTTGATGTTGTTTTGTCGAGTCTGTGGTAGAGGGATTTCGTTGCTGCGCAGTTCCGTGAGCAGTCTATATATGTTTGAGCTCTCAAAATATGTCGTATGTTGGGCATTTGGGAACGTACGATTCTGCCTATAAGGCTTTCACGCAAGCGAGGAGTCTGAATGACCGCAACATCTCTTCCCCGCAGCAGTCGCTGGATTTCTTTCGCTGCTGCGATTGCTTTTACCTTTCCCATAGGAACGTCGAAGACTTCAAAGCCTGCTTCTGCGAAAAGGGTTGCGAAGCCGCAGCCGCTGTCGGGACAGACTAATATGGGCCGAAAAGCTCTTCTCTCGTAGAGATTTTTTGCCAGGCGCAGCATCTGTCCGGGTATTCCGCCTGTGTCGGAAGTTGTTCGGCTTATAAAAACAATCTCTCTCATAAATTTCCGCTTATATCAGGTAAAAATAAACAGAGAGCATTATGAATGCTGCGTATACGGACGATATAATTATGTTTTTCCACAGTTTTTTTTCTGTTATAAGGCTTTCAATTCCTGTGCCGACAATAATAAAAGCCATTGGTGCAAGTGAATCTCTATACCTGTAAAGCGCGGGCAGCAGCCCTCCGATTAATAGGGCCGAAGTGCTTATCGCGATGATGTATGGCAGCAGGAAGGCTAAAAACTCAGTGCGCCTGCCGATTATTGTAATAGCTCCGATTAGCAGAAACGGCATGGGCAGCCACCATTGACAAACATCAGTCTCCAGGACGGTATCGTACAGACCGTTTTCCGGCGTAAAGATACGGTGGAGATTCTTGGGTGGCGGATTGAGCAGAGCAAGCGGTATATTAAGAAGCCTCAGCGCCCCTCGTGATTTGTATATTCTGTCCATTGTTTCAAGTCTGCCCTGCGGCTCTTTTTCCATGATTGTAAATTTATCGAATAGTCCTTCAGCCTTGTTTACCAGTTGGTTGAACTGCCAGATAAAAATTATAGTGCCGAACAGAACTACTGACAAAACAGCGATGGTTCTCGCCGCAGGATTACTTTTGTGTCTGAAGCAGATGGCGATTGGAACAGCGGCAAGAAACATCAGGCTGTATTCGAACCGGGTCCACACAAGAATTGTGACAGCCGCCGAAATTGATAATGTTGCCAAAAACAACTTTTTATTTCGGATTATTGTCGCAAAGCCGAAAACTATTAAGCTTGCTGCAAGTATTATCCATATTTCCTTGAGGAATCTGACCGAGTAAAAGGCTGTCTGTGGAGCCAAAACAGAAAGTAGTGAAACGACAGTTGCACTGTTCCTGCTAAATAGTTTCTCGGCCGCTAAAGTCACAATCGCGGCGGCGAACGCGCCTAAAAATGCCCCGACAATTCTGTACCAGATAAATCCATCTCCAAAAAATCTGAATAATCTTGATATCAGGAAACTTGACCTATAGATATTATTCGTGAAGTCCGGCGAATTTATGAATTCACAGACTGTTGCGTCTTTATAAGTTTGTGCATGATAGACGTAGAAAAATTCATCTGCCTGGAGCAGAACCGAATCATAGTGCCTTATCCATGGGTAAGTTTTGAACCGGGTATCGTTGCACATGTATGTATATGGCGTCGAATTTTCGAGCACAAAAACCAGACTCAGTCTGAGAATCAGAGCGGCTGCGAATGTGAAGGCTGCCAGTTGTGAGCCTTTTAGTTTGAACACAAGAAAACCCGCGGCTGCTGTTGCACAAAAGATAATGGTATTGAAGACCACCTCAGTGGTATCATTCAGCGTGGTTTCGAACAAGGGCAGAATTACGAGCAGAGCGGTTGCTCCCAGTATTGCAAAAATCTGATATTCTGCCGCACTGTTCCAGAAAGCTGCTGTCGCTTTAAAAAAGCTGCTTATGATATTATCGTTGCGGTTCTTTAGCATAAATTTGCCTTGGAAATATATTTGACGAAGAGCAGCAGCATACATAATGAATAAACCACAAAGTATATAACTTGTGCGACGGCTGCTCCGGCGAGTCCGATGCTGGCAAGCAGTAGATATAAGGCCGGCAGAAAGACTACAAATGCAATCGTCTGAACCAGCAGGACTTTTCCTGCTCTGCCGATTGCGAGCAGGCCGGCGGGCAGACAGAACGCAAAGCCCCATATAACAAAGGCAAACATAAAAATAACCATCACGCCCCACGCCTGTACGAACTGTGCGCCCGCTGCGATATTTAGTATCCATTTACCCGCCGCCACAAATACAAGCCATATAAGCAAAGATGCAACACCGCTAATGATTGCCACTTTCGCAGCAACACGTTTTAAATCGGAAAACCTTTTTTCCGCCACCAAGTGAGCCAGTTCCGGATAGATTGCCTGATATACCGGTTCGATTAAGTTTGCCAGAACCCATGCGAACTGTCTCGCTACTTTGTATATGCCGGTTGCTGCTGTACCTAAAATTGCTCCCGTGATTAAGACGTCGAGTTCTCTTGAGGCCAGCCTGACTGACTGATTCAGGTTGGTGCTCAATACGAATTTCCAGATATTTTTATCTTTTGCAATGGTACTCAATTTTGCTTTCAGGAAATTGTCACCCGTTTTTTTATAAGCTTGGTGCCACCCGGCCCAGAGTAGAAAAACGGATTCAGCGATGTCGGCAACCACCCAGATAATCACGAATATCAGCAAACTGCCCGAAAACATATATGCAATCACCGCCAGAATCATTTTTAAAAATGCCGCTGTTATCATTGCCGCGGAAATCAGCCTGAATTTGTCGAACAGCCGCAGCAGCCCCATAGCAGTGCCCTTTAAATTAAAAAGTATCCAGAAGCTGTAGACGATGGCTGCATAAATCGTTTGCTGATGCCATCCTTTCCATTGGCCGATTATATAGACGATGGCTGCTGCCATAAGAGTTCCTATAGCGGCAGTCGCAGCGTCAAGAATTGTGCAGAACTTGACAAGTGATTTAAAATCTTCTTTCCTGTTCTGTTTGAGGAAATCCGCGCCGAATTTTATAACCGCCTGCCAGCACTGAAAATTTAGAAGCCTGTCGATGATGATTGTGTATGATTGTATGAGCGCAAAAACCCCCAGCTTTTCGGCGCCTAATGTTCTGGCAGCAAGGGATATACTGATTAGTCCCATCAGTCCGGCGACGCTTTGGCCGCCGAAAAGCACCGAAGCATTCTTGAACAGCCTTTTTAGTATGATATTCACCGTTGACTCAAAACTATCGACTTAATAGTATTTTCTTCGCAGCGCACGCATAAGCTGTCTGACACTGACGGCGCCGATAACGTGAAAAATCAGGACAATCAGCACGAGAATCGAGATAAACATTATGATGCTTCTTATGCTTCTTGCTGCCATAAGAAAAACGCCTGAACCGGTTGCAAGCAGCGTAACTATATAAGCAAGGACCGTTACCTGTCTTTGTTTCAGTCCCAGTCTCAGAAGTCTGTGATGAAAATGTTCTGTATCTGGCATATAGACCGGTTTTTTGTCGCCGAACCTGTTGAGCATAATAAACAAGGTATCGAATATTGGTATTCCCATCGCCAGCAGCGGCAGTGCGAAGCCTACGAGTGCCTGTGATTTTGCCGTGCACATAACGGTGGCCGAGGCGATGGTAAATCCGAGGAACAAACTGCCGCAGTCTCCCATGAATATTTTTGCGGGATTGAAATTGAAAAACAGAAATCCGCTGATGCCGCCTGCCAGTGCGAGCATTATTATACAGAGCACGGTTTGTCCGAAGTAGATTGCCAGTGCTGCAATTGTTCCGCATGCAATTGCGCAGATACCGGCCGCAAGACCATCCAGTCCGTCGATGAGGTTTACGGCGTTGGTAACGCCTACAATCCACAGGATTGTGAAAGGCCAGGAAAATATGCCGAAGTTCACGCTGAACAAATCAGGCACGTTTATCACCTTTATTTTTATTCCGAATGCACAGACCAGGACTGCTGCCGCGGTCTGTGTCAGTAATTTTGTTCGTGTTTTGACGGATTTTATATCGTCAATCAGACCTGTTACAAAGACCAGCGTCCCTCCGCCTAACAGCGCTAAAACTTTTGTGCCCAGCTGGCGAAAATTTTCGCCGATTCTGTTGGGCAGCAGATACACTGCGGCGATTACACACATCATCGAAATAAAAATGGCTAATCCCCCGATTCTCGCTATTCTGCCGGAATGCACCTTTCTTGGTTCTGTACGGTCGAACAATTTGTATCGCACCGCCAGAGCGATTACCGCTGGTGTCAGCACAAGCGAGATAACAAGCGAGCCAAGATATGTAAGGATGTAAGTCTTCATCTCTTTTCGCCTCGACTGAGTTTGTCGAAGTCTGTATTGTCGATATTCTGCTTTATTACTTGTGGTCTGACTGAAAGCTCTGCCAGCAGTTTTTCAGCCTGCCTGTATCTTGGTTTCAGTTTCAGGCATATTCTCAGTTGTTTGAGGGCTTCGGTTGCCTGGCCGTTTTCAGCCAGAGCTTTTGCGAATTTCAGCCTCAAACCGGCATCGCCGTAATCGCTCGCAGCTGCCGTACCGAGGTATTCTGCCGCCTTTTTTGTGTCATTCTTTTTGCGGTAATAGTCGCTCAGCAGGATTAATTCCTCGATGTCGGCAGTATTTTTTGATGCTTTCTGCTCTATTAGCTCAACGAGTTTCAATTGTGCCTTTTCAGCTTCGCCGGAATAATCTTTGTCTCCTGACAATATATCTGCAACGTATTTCAATCTTTTTGTATTATCTGCGGCAATTTCAACGGCAAGGTCTGCCCTTTTTTCCTGTTCGACATAAATCTGCACAATATCTCTGAAGAAGGTTCCGTCCAGACCGACGGACTTGCTGAATTTTTCGAAGGAGCGGTCAATTTGGCCCTCGCTTATATCCAGACATCCTGCGGCAAAAAGTGTTAGCTCGTCGTTGGGTTTGAGCATAAATCCTTTTTTTATGTTATCCTCGCCTGCAGGTTCGAGCAGTACGAATTTCTGTAATTGTCCCAGCAGGCAGTACACCGGCCCGTATGTCGGACAGAGCGTTCGTGCCTTTTTAAGCTCATCGACTATGCCGTATACTTCCTGGATAGCTTCGTTTGTCAGGCCGCCGGTTTGGGGGTCGGTCTTACGCGCTGTATTCCACCATTTCCAGACATTCAGCCAGTATCTGTATTCGATGTTATCCGGCTGTGCCTGTACGGCTTTTGTCGCATAAAAAATCAGCTCTTTGAAAGTGCTGTCGCTGCCTGTTCCGTTGTTTGCTCTTAGCTTATTTTCTATTGTGTATGCCTTTTGCCACCATCTTTCGCCAATCCTCGCCTTGTCTGCTCCAACTAAGGCCCATCCGTATAAACACATAAGAACAATGGATAATATTAACAATGCGGGTTTTGCCGGTCGGACGGTGGGAATGGTTTGCAGACCTTTCGAGCGCCTGCCGAGTGTTATTATTAATGCGCAGAAAATTGCGGTAAGCACAGCATTGGCCGGCAGATGCTGACCGAAGTCGGTAACGCTGTGAATAAGAACCGCGATAAGTCCGAAGCCCAGGCCGTATACTGCAATGCTGACGCGGGCATCTCTGTTTCGCACGGCTCGTATGAAATTTACAGCCACAATGGAGGCAAGGATGAGCATTATTACAAAACCCGTCAGGCCCGTTTCTTCCAGAAGCTGGGCGTATTCGTTTTCAGCATGGCTGAACCGAAGGGCCGTGTATATGCTTTGAAACATCGGATAAATAATTGAATGACCTCCCAGTCCTGCTCCGAAAAGCATAAATCGTCTTACAGGTTCGGTCATATCTTTAAGTACGCCAAGTCTTGTCTGGTATCCGTCGAGCGCACCGAGTGTTGCGAGCCTTTCATACACCGTATCGAATCCTGTGTATAAAAGACAGACGAGCGCCGCCAGTGCAGCGAGAACGACTATCCAGCCGTGCTGCCGCAATGTCCTTCTGGCCGAAAGCATCAGAACCGTGATGCTCATCGCAATCAGCATTGAGAGCATTCCTCCTCTTGTAAGCGATGCAAACACCGCCGCTGCCGACATGCTTATCATTGCAACTAAAAGCCACAGCTCTTTTGCCCTCGACGAATCAAAGTATTCAAATACTGCCGCGGCAGCAGTTTTTCTTTTATTGAACTCACGGTGCAGTATCAGCATCGCCAGCGCAATGGCTGCTCCGATGGACAGGTTCATAAACTGCCCAAAATGGCTGTGATTGACGAATGGTCCGCTGACGGTTTTTTGCGGCGAACAGACAAACCAGTAAATTTTTCCGTTACCGGCAATATCCTGTGCAATCGCCAGCAGGGCAACAGCCGCCCCGATAATCACAATTGCCCTCAGGAGTCTTTTGATTTGTCCTCCGGTTTTGAACACGTTCAGCACGACAATGAAGACCGCTGCAACGGAGAGAATAATTCTGATGTCGTTCTTTGTACCGTGCGGATAAAAGCTGAGTGTGAAATTCTTGTCCGCCATCTTGTCCGGCGTAGCTTTAGCGAAGACGGAAGCCTTGGCGACGGCGGATTCGAACTTGTTCGCAGCCTCGATATTCTCAGAGAGGAGTTCGCTTTTGAGTTTTACGGTTTCAGCCGCCAGGACCGAGATGGTCTTCTGTGGCATCGGGATAATTGTAAATACTGCCAGCAGGACAAATGCCGTCAGAGGTACATAAGCCCATGTGGCGACGAAATCCCCGCCCCAGATTATCTGTCTGAGGAGAAAAACAGAGAGCATTGCGGCACAAATGACAACAACAACCTCTTGACTCCATTGATGAACTGTACCGAAAGCAAGTGGCATGAAAGTCAGGAGCGATATCAGCAGAATCTCGATGGCCCTGTCGCTGAGCAGCCTGTACTCGTCCTGCATTCGTGAAATTACGCGGTTTGCAGAATTATTTATTTTTTCTTTCATAACCATAGCCGTAATCGTAATAACCGTAACCAGAGTAGTAACCGTATCGGCTATGTCTCGGCGAAACGTTGTTGACAACCGCTCCGAGGACGTGTGCTCCAACGCTGGCCAGAGTATCTCTTGCCTGTTGACAAGCCTTTCGTGTGGATTTTTCCGCACGAACCACCAGGATTGTAGCATCGCAGATTGCCGCCAGTATCTGGCTGTCTGCCACTGGCGTAACCGGCGGCGAATCAATTACAATTCTGTCATAACGGCCCGACAGCTCCTTTAGCAGATTTGCAAATGCTTTGCTGTTGAGCAGTTCGCTCGGATTTGGTACCTCCGGCCCGTTTGTCAGCAGCTCCAGCCCGTCTGTTTGGCAGGCTCTTATCGCATCGTCAAGCGAAACCTGTCCGCAAAGAACGCCGGACAGACCTTTTTCAACCTCATTGGTCAAGCCAAATATGTTATGCTGCATTGGTTTTCTGAAGTCTGCGTCAATGATAAGAGTTTTTTTACCTGCCTGAGCCATTGCAATAGCCAGGTTGCTTACCATAGTGGTTTTGCCGTCGTCTGGTGCTGGCGAAGTAATCAGGATGGTCTTTGTCTGTCCATTCCACGCGCTGAAGAACACGGCGGTTCGTATGGTTCTGTATGCTTCGGCGACGGGGGATTTCGGTTCGAGGTGGACTTTTTGTCCGCGGCTGGTGATGGCCTTTTTCCCTCTTCCGTCCATAGACGGCACAATTCCAAGCACCGGCATAGCAAGAATCATTGATATCTCTTCGACACTTCGTAGTCGCCAATCCATCCGTTCTCTGGTTGCGGCAAATCCGATTCCGCACAGAATACCCAGTATGAGGCTTGCCGCTACGATTTTTGCCTTTTTCGGGCTCGTGGTAAATTCAGCGGGCCTGGCTGCTTCGAGTATGCTGATGTTGAGCGCCCCAGCGTCTTCCGAGACGTTTAGTTCTTTTATTCTTTCGTCGAGTATCTCACAAAATCTCTTGCTTTGCTCAAGCTTGGATTCGATGACGGTGTATTCTGTTGCCTTGACATTCAGGCTCTGTGCAGCTTCTTTTTCCTGTTTGTACGAAGCCGTCAGCTCATCTTCTCTTTGCTTTGCAGTCTGGTATTCGATATTCAGAACTTCCAGATATGCTTTTGCATGGCTGTCGAGTTGTTCGGCAAGCTGGTTTTCGATATCTGCAATCTTGCTTTTCAGTGCTTTAACGGTCGGATGGTCGTCGCTGCACTGCAATGCCGCGCTTTCAAGCTCGGTTTTTAGCTCTATAAGTTCGCTGCGTTGTTGTTTTTCGATGTCGTTTTCAAAAAGCCCTTCTCCTGTGTCTGGTTGAGCCATCGCGTATCCTTTGATTTTCAGCGGCTCGTCGGCAAGTTTTTGCACGGCTTCGAACTTGGCCTTTGCCTTAATAGTGCCAAGCTGGGCCTCGGTAAGGGAATCGGTGATATTTTTAAGTCTCTGGAACAGAACGGTTCCGCTGTTTTTTTCGGATGAAACGGCCCCGTTTTTGCGGGTAAATTCGAGAAGCTCTTCAAAATTTGCGGCAAGCTCTTTATCTTGCTCTATTTTTTCCTTTTGCAGGATTTTCAGCACTTCCAAGACAGTGCTTTTCTTCTGGCTTGTCTGATAATTTACATAAGCTTCAACGATAGCGTTGACAATCTGGGCCGCCTCCTGTCTATATGGCGATTCGCAGCTTACCGCAATAATGTCGTCCTTGATACCGATTTTTACATCGAGGATTTTTTTCAGATAAACAGCAAGATTGTCGATTTCGCCCATCTCGATTATCGGTTCTGTCAGACCGATTTGTTTTTTTATCTTTTCGATGAAAGCTTCAGGCTTTTCCTTGAATGTCTCCAGTTTTTTTATGTCGCTTCTCTGTACGACTTCGGCGATTATCGGTGTGGATTTAATGAGTTCTCCCTGTGTATAGAGGTAATTCTTTGACTGTGTCATAGCTCCTTCGTATTCGGTGATAATTTTAGGTCCTGTCTGTTCAACGTAGAGTCTTGCGGTGCTTGTATATGTCGGCACAGCCTTCGAAATATAAAGAATTGCCGCAGCTGTGAATACAACTGTTATGACCAGGATGCTCCACTTTCTTCTTCGAAGCGTTGTCGCAAAAGTTCTGCCTTTGTTCTGCGTCGGCTGCTCGGCAGCAGCGGCTGCCGGGCTTTCCGTATTTATTTTATTCTCTGTCATTTTTGCCCTCTCTTTTATCCGCCGTAGCTTTAGCGAAGGCGGATGCTTAATCGCTAAGAGCTAACGGGTTAATGAAAATACCAAAATTGATGCGAAGTATCTGGTGCAAAAGCACATTTCTTTTTGTTCTTGGTGTAACATCGACTGAGATAACATCGCCCGGTTTTATTTTCACGTTACAGCCTTTAGCCATGAATTTCTTGTCGATTCTGAAGACTGCCGAGACAACATCGCCTTTTGTATCTTGTCTGTATATGGTTACAAATCTGGGGTCAGCTATAAGGTCGACGCCGCCCGCAAAGCCAAGAGCCTGCATAAGATTGTACTCAACGTCAGGCGGATATGGAAAAGCGCCCGGGTTTTTGGCAAGTCCTATGATGGTGAAAATCGCAGGGTTGAGTCTCTTTGCCTCGATAAGGTCTCCTTCCGTCAGCGGCACGTCGGCGAACGGAATATTGAGACCTTTTACCGGCAGAACAATTGCTTCAGCAGCATCGGCTTTCATCGGCTTCGGCGGATAGTTGCTGTTGACAGGTTCGATGAACGCCGCATTACGGTCCGCCGTCTTGTCCGGCGTAGCTTTAGCGAAGACGGGAGCCTTGGCGAAGGCGGAATTGGCACTGTTACGTTTTAGGTCATCTGCTGCTTCGAGAAGTTCTGTTTCTTCTTGACCGGACTGTTTTGTCTGCATTGTCGTGATTGGCAGCGTTAGCTGGCTGGCAAGTTGTTCAATTGCCTGGCCGACTATATATGCCTGCTCGGCACCGATGACGTTCTGCAATTCTTTTGCATATTCGGCCCGTTCAGTTGGATTTTCAATATTTATTCTTTTTGTGTATAGTGTATCGGAGCCGCGTTGAATGAGGAGCGTTCCTTGTGTTGGACTGGAATCTTTGGGCCTGAATACGAGGTCGACCTGAAGCGCAGCCAAATCGGCTTCATTTTTCGATTTTTTTTCGTTGACCTCGCTGTTAAATTCGGCCAGTTGTTTTACCTCGTTGGCTAATTTCGCCGTCTGGGGAGGAGGAGGCATATATTTTCGTTTGGGATTTTTGATTGTGATTATGCTTGCGCCGCCTTCGACGATGCCGCCTGCCTTCATCAGTACATTTACCAGTGACATTTCGTTGCTTCGTAGTTTATAAACGCCCGGCTGTGCAACTGCGCCGACTACGGTAACGTCCTTGAGGTAATATTCCTTGACGTTGCATACGACGCTGGGCAGGGCGACGGTGTATCTTGGATAGTATGCGCTGACTATTTCATTTTCTATCTGGGCAAGGGTCTTGCCTTCAACGTTCATCTGGCCGATTATCGGCAGTGTGATTGTGCCTGAATCTGATACTCTACAAAGATACAGCTGGACTTGCTGTTGTTGGTCCTTGTAAAGTTTCGGCGATACTGCCGTCAGTATTGTTGGCATTTGCAGTTCGAGTACATCTCCTGCACCGACCGTGTAGATGCCGTGATTGTCTTTGACCTTCAGTATTTGGTCGATATCAAGTTGCGGTATGATGGGGCCTGCCAGTTCGAACGCCTTGATTTCTGCGTTGCCCGACATCTTTGGTTCGCTGCAGCCGACGAGAAGGACGGCCGCGCAGACAAACGCGCCGGCTAACAGACACGATTTGAATGTATTGTTTATTGTCGCTGACATTTTCACCTTAACCCTCCGAAAAGGAACAAAATCACCTTTATAGGGATTGATATTTTTCAGCCCCAAGAATTTGGCTCTCAATGATGCCTCAGCAAGGCAGCTAAACCCACCTTTTTCGACGAAGTTCACTTTTCAACACCTCTCAACTAAAAACCTTACGCCCTGTTCGCAAGATGCTCGAGGAATACAAAAATCAATACTGCGAGATGATAAATAAAATCACCCAGCTTATCACTTTTGCCTATTTTAACATAAAGAGTCAAAAAAGTAAAGCAAGTTATGTCGTTACAAGGTCTTACAGCAGGGAAATCGCTGGTTGCGCACTTCAAATCAGCAAATTATAGGACTGGCTTTAAATCTTTTTTGTCACAGATTGGAACGAGGCAGCTATGAACAAAAAGCAGAGGGCAGAGCATCAGTCACAGGTGAGATTGTTTGGACTATTTGGGTCCTTGTTTTTAGTACTGAAAATGGGCAGGATTTTATTTTCTTGTCCGATAAACCTTAAAGTTTTTACCTTTAAAGGCCGAAAAATCCAATATAGGACTTTTTCTTTGCGTGCTGAAACTGCGGTTCTTAGTGCTAAAAACGCGTTCCTGATTGAATAAGGGATTATCCGATGAGAACGGTAGCGGTAATTAACCAGAAGGGCGGATGCGGAAAAACAACAGTTTCGATAAATCTTGCCAGCGCCTTGGCCGCAGAAAACAAAAGAACTTTACTCATTGATATGGATTCGCAGGGCCATTGTGCCGTTGGTCTGGCCGTGCCGGAAGAACAGATTGAACAGAGCATTTATGATGTGCTGGTAAATTTTCGCCGAGGCGAAACCGTAAAGCTCGCTGAGATTCTGTGGGAAATCAGCGATAACTTCGAGCTTGCGCCTGCGAGCATCGACCTGGCCGCCTTCGAGCAGCAGACCAGCGGAGTCATCGACCGTGAAAACTGTCTGAAGGATGTTCTGGCAGCCGTTGAAAAAGACTATGACTACATTGTTATCGACTGCCCCCCCGCAGTGGGACTGCTGACGTTCAACGCCCTGCGGGCGGCTACCGATGTTGTCGTCCCCGTTGAAACCGGCTACTTTTCGCTGCACGGCCTGAGCAGACAGCTCGATACGCTCAGCATCCTGTGTAAACAGTGCTCCCAGCATATAAACGTTATGGTGCTTGCCAGTATGTATGACATCCGGACAAAAATGGGCAGAGAAATACTGGCTGAGCTTCGCAAACACTTCTCAGGCAGGATGTTCAAAACCGTCGTCAATTTCAACACCAAGCTCAAAGAGGCCGCAAGCCTGGGTCAGCCAATCTGCGAATACGACCCCGCAAGCAGGGGTCATAAGGATTTCCAGTACCTTGCGCAGGAGTTGATAGCAAGCGATACAACAATGGTCGAACAAAAACAGATGGTAAGTTCGCCGGCCAAAGCGGAACCGCAAATACCAGTTGTCCAGGAAGCACAGGTCAGGCCTGTCTTGAGCAAACCTGTTCTGAGCGTAGCCGAAGGAGTCGAAAGACCTGTCTTGAGCGAAGTCCAAAGGAAAGAAGTCATCAAAAGCTTCGATGACAAGCTTGAGTCAATCAGCTCATCGGCACAGGAGCTGCTGACAAGCCTTAACGAGGGGGGAGCCCCCCAGCCAAAACCAAAGGTAAAAACAATGGAGGATATCGACAGCAGACTCAACGACTTCTATGGCGTAAGGCAGTTCGGCGGCGCAGTTAAATTCGTTACGCTTTATCCGCGTGCCAGGAGCGTTCAGATTGCGGGAGATTTCAATAACTGGCAGCCGCAGCATACGGCGATGAAGCCCACGCAGGACGGCAAATGGGAGATTGCCCTTGCCCTTGCGCCGGGTAAATATCGTTACCGTATGGTGGTTGACGGCCAATGGCAGCAGGACCCGTATAATGAACAGACCGAGCTGAACCCCTTCGGCGAATTCAACTCCATCCTCGAAGTAAAATAGAAAAAATCTGCAATTCAAAATTAAAAATTAAGAATTAAAAATTACCTTCGTGCCTTTGTGTCTTCGTGGCCATCTTTCTCAAAATTCAGCACCGCAAATTCCCCGCGATATTTTTTCGCCGCTGTATCATAAGCCTTCGCCGCTTCTATTTCATCGTCAAAATAGCCTAAATGTATTTTGCGTCCCTTATGAGGCAGAACGGCACACCATTTATTATGTTGTTTATGGTATCTGACGCCCTTATATTTTGATGTGCCTTCGTTAAATCCCTGCTCGTTGTTCCAGTTGTTCTCCTGAATGGTAACGATTCGCAGGTTTGCTCTGCGGTTATCCAGGCCGTTGCGCTTTATATGGTCGACGAAGCGTCCTTCCGGCGGCTGCATAATATACCGGTGCATAAACATAATCTTCCTGCCGCCATTTCGCCCTGCATAGAAAGCGCCTCTATGATTGATGGCGTACCATTTATATTTGGATAGTGTCTCGAAATCTTCGACATCTACTATTGCATATTTTCCCTGCGTCAGTTTAATGCGTCTGAACGTAAAGCCGTATCGTTTTCGTCTGTACCAAAGTACGATTGCGACCGCTAATTTTTCTATAAGGTCTGGAACGTAGAATCTAATATGAAGTTCGTGATACATTCTCTTATCTCCCGCATACCTGTTCTATTGTTCACCTTTACCCCCGTGAGACTTGCCCCGTTAGATGCGCCAATTAGCTACTTGAGGATGCTTAAGCTATCTGACTGGGGTGTTTCTCCCTTCGGCTATCTCATCGGGGTTCAATCTGCCGTAAGGTATACTGCGTATTAAATATTAAATTATCTTTGTGCCTTTGCCTGTCCGCCGTAGCCTTGGCGAAGGCGGATGTCTTGGTGGCTACGCGCCATTTGTTAAATACCATTAATTTTCTTTGTGTCTTGGTGCCTTCGTGGCTACATAAGTCCCTCCGTATTACCTAAAAACTTGCGCGTTTTTGACGAAATTTCGTCAAAAATTCGGGAGGTCAAATTTATAAGTGCTTGCAGGTTTTAGAGATAAATTTTTTAATTTTTTCAAAGCGCGCAAGAAAAAACTTGCGCGCTTTTGTCGAAGTGGAGAAAAAGAATTCAGAATCCAACACTTTATTTGACAAAAACCAGTATATCTTTCATAATGAACTCTGATGATAAAGGAATACTTAAATAAGGTTTTTCTGAAAGATACTATGCAGCTTTTAAAGGAGCTACCCGATAAAAGTGTTGATATGGTTTATGGCGACCCGGATTACAACGTTGGCGTAAAATATGGGGACAAAACCTATACGAGAAACTTTGATGAGTACATCGAATGGTACATTGAATTGGCCAAAGAATCTCTTAGGGTACTTAAAGATGATGGAAACATGTTTTTAATAAATTATCCTAAGCAGAATACATACTTACGGGTTAAATATTTGGATAGCGTTTGCTATGAAGTTTTAGATTGTGTTTGGGTTTATAATACAAATGTTGGCCATTCACCCTATCGTTTTACTACTGCTCATAGAAGTATTCTCCATTGCAGAAAAACAAGCTGTAATAAATTTTATAAGAACAACGTAGCTGTGCCCTATAAAAATCCTACAGATAGAAGGATTTTAGAAAATTTAGCCAATGGTTCAAAAGGAAGAATGCCTTATGATTGGCTCTATTTTGATTTGGTGAAAAATGTAAGTAAAGAAAAGACATTCCACGCTTGCCAGATTCCTCAGAAACTTTCCGAGGTTTTGATTAAATCCTGCACAATGCCTGGGGATATTGTTCTGGTCCTTTTTGGCGGAAGCGGTTCAGAAATAGAAATTTGTAAATTTCTTGACAGGCAATATATATCTGCGGAGATTGATGAGAAATATTATGAGGTCATTATTGATAGATTAAAGAAGGGCAGAATCGCCCAGAAATATCGATTGAAACTAGGTAAGCATGCATCAAAAGAAAAGAGCCTACAGCTTAGTTTCATAGAAGATGATGATTAGTTTGAATTTATACTGATGTAACAAGTCCCCCACATAATCGTATAATTTCTTCATCAGAAGCAGGAGAGACTCCGTATGAGAAATCATTCAGCAAACCTGAAAGAGAGATGTTTCCTACCCCTGAGCAATAACCTAAAATGCGAAGGGATGTGAGTAAGGTATTCACTCTGCCTGTGTTATTAATCCACTTTACAGTTTTTTTCTGTTTGTTTATTCTATCTTGATGATTTCGGTAGTAATATTTGCAATCCTCGTTGCAGACCAATAATTCATAATAAAAGAGAAATGCCTCAAAACTCATTTCACCCCATTGAGGGTATCGTTTAGTAATATGGTTTAATATTTGTTCCTTGGGCTGATATTTGAAAATAGCCGGAAACTCTTGTGTCCTTTCATCGGAGTACTCCAATTCGTTATTGCCTTTGTATATCACATCTCGCGTTAAAGTGCTAAAGGGTTCTACTTTAATATGGTCAAGCATAAATGCCATCCTATACAGCAAGGTTGCAATAATGTGGATTATTTCTTTTTCACCATCCTTAAGAGGTTTATCGACAATTTTTTCAATTATATCCCAAATGTCGCCAAAGCTCATATTTTTATGACGCTTGTTATCTGCAAAGTAAAATTCTGGACGGAAATCCCATAGCCTAGGATTCTTTTCTCTCACAGACTCTTTACCAGGATATTGTATGAAAACTTTTTCTCCTGCACATGTGGGATATATCAATACCTGTTTTTCTTTCCTTTGATAGCTCAGATCTGTCCTTGGTAAGTTTTGAACCCACTCGATATTAATTTGTCGCTTAGGTGTAACAGGTGCTCTTTTACCAGCTTTCTGCAAAGGTGTTTGAAGCATGTCAAAAATTTCAGATGGAATACCTTTTTCCATAATCCTGCTTTCCTATAGCCCTTTTAATAACTGCGACACAGGAATTTTTAGAGCGTCAGCGATTTTTTTTAAATTTATGATGCTTATATTCCGTTCTCCTCGCTCAACACCACCAATATACGACCTGTCTAAATCAGCCGCCAATGCAAGCGATTCTTGCGACATTCCTTTCCCTTTTCGGGCCTGTCTAATGTTTAGTCCGACCTTCTTAAGGCAGAGATATTGTTCGGAGGAATTCTTTTTCATAATATGGAGAGCACCTTAAGCTGTTGTGGTAAATATGTCCACGGACTATAAGTACCATTAGGAATTTTAGCTGAAATGTGATAAGAAGTTGACTTATTTTAATTTGGGCAAATATAAGTCAAATATGTGTTATCCGTGGTTGGAAGTTTATGGCTATGCATGAGCATTTATTTGTCTTTCGCAAACCAAAAGACGGGGAAAATCACGCCTACGGCGGATAAATCTGGAACTCGTAAAATATTCTGTTCAAAAGTAAATCCGCTTTCGGGGGCAAGTTAAATAGCTCCATCAGCTTGCTTCTTCCAGTATCTTTACTATCTGTTGCTGATGCTCTTTCGGAAAGTAATAACGCACTGTTGCTGCCGCTTCGGCGTCTTTAAAAATAGCCTTGAGCCTTTCTAGGCCTCTGGCGTCTGAGATTTCACAAAATCTTGTCTCTCCGTAGGAAGGGTCGTATAGTATTATAGAGGTAACAGGTGTTAGCTCGTCTATTCCAAATGGGACATAAGGTCTGTAAAGAGCTGCTCGTGTTTCATCATCGAAAAAGTAGCATTTGCTGTCTAATCCTTTTTCATCTAGATATTGACAAATTTTCGCTATCTTACCAGCAGCCTCCTTAGTCATTCTTAGTTGTTCAGTCGGTTCTTTCCATCCGAGGCCAGAGCGTGTGAGAAAACGTTTGCTTAAGTCACTTATCGTGGGATGCTTACTGCCTTGCCAGGCTGCTATCTGTGATAATACTATGTAGTCGGTTAAATGGTGAAAATCTTCGAGAGGCGTCTTTTCATTTGTAATTACCTGCATTTGCGGCAAGAGACTTTCAGCAAATTTTTTGTCTTCCTTGGCAGTGTCACGGGCACATTCTAGAATCTTCTTTAAAAGGCACTCGAAGCCGCGAGAGGTATGGTGGAAATAAACACTTTGGTACATATAAAACCGCGAAAAGATATACTCCTCAATCGCAAACTTTGATTTGTTGGGCCAGACAACCCAAACATCGTTAGATTTAGGCTCCTTTTTTAATTGCATCGTGTGGATGATTCTATACCAGTCGAAATTTCCGTATTCTGCACCCGAGAATAATGAATCGCGTCTGAGGTAGTCCAACCTGTCCATATCCAACGGGCTTGATATCAGAGATCGCTGCCAAAGTTTGGGTGGCGCAGCATTTTTAGGTAGTTTCTTGGTGACAATTAAGGCGGCAACTTTTAGTGGAAGGTCTTTATTTACCTTAGATAGGATTTTATTAACCCCTGAATTCTCGCTCTGAATAATCTCCAGGCCCTTGGTCTCATGGTCACCAAAAAAACCTTCAGTTACGTGCGAGAATGGGCCATGGCCGATATCGTGCAAAAGACTTGCTGCAAGGAGAGCATCTTCTTCACCTTCTTCAAAATGAACTACAGGATCTGTTTTCAGGTATGTTAGGCACTGCTGCATCAGATGTAAAACGCCAAGTGCGTGTGAGAACCTTGAATGTGTTGCACCGGGATATGTTACCTGACTCAAGCCGAGATGATTGATAAATCGGAGGCGCTGTACTTCAGGGCAGTTTACCAGTTCGAGAAGCCAACTATATTTGTCTAGATCGATTGAAATGTAATCGTATAATGGGTCGCGAAAAAGTTTCTGTCCCATTTTCCCCCCGGTTAAGGCTTACTTTTGAGAAAACTCTTTGCTAGATTAGTAGCTTGAAGCAATTTATTGAAATTATCGGGGGTAATCTTTTTAAAATCTGCGGTTTGTTGCTGTGCGATATCCCAATCGTCTTGGAACAGGAAAGCAACTGTTGCAGCAAGTTCCAGTAATCGAACGTTTTTACGATTCAGGTCTTGGAATTCTGGGATGAACTTTTCTATATTCGCCTTAGCTTTCTCGCCCTCACCAGTGTTCTCGAAACCCTGAAGTAGTGTTTTTCCTGTCTTGGTGATTTTGCATGAATATTGACAGCCGCCTCTTATAGGAGTTTCTTTAACTACCCCAGCCCCTTCGAGGCGAGCCATCAATTCAGCCAACTCGAAGGAATAAGGGCCGTAGTAGTGAAGTATATAATCGCACTGCAGAGGACATCCTGCAACCTGCAATAGATAAACCGACTTTTGAAGCTGTTTTCTGGAGCTTACTTCATCGACCGCCCCAATTAATTTAGCCAGCCAATATTCTTTCATTTCCCTGCCCTCTCTTACCTATTTCGGTTTTCCTACCCGTTTTGCTTTAACCTAATAGGTTATAATAGTTAGATACGTGATAAATCCAAACAAAACACTTACAGAGAAGTGAAAAAGACGATCCTTATCCCCCGTTTCATTGTTTGCCACATTGTTTTTCTTCTCCCTTCTCTTCCTTAAAAATTCCTTCTAATATAACTACAGTATAACCAATGTATTATGCTTTTGTCAAGTGGTTTTTAGGGGCGTCAAAAGTATTTCTCGTAACCTCAAAGAGGAAAGAGAGTCGAGAATTTTCTATTAAAAATATTGTTGGTCTTAAACGGGGCTTTTACAGTTCGCCTGTGATTTTTGAGGCGTTTTTAATTTTTGTTGACCCCTAGTTGTTCCCTTGTTGCTCCGGTGTTGTTCCTCAAAGGATTGGGGGAATTATACCTCTGGAAAAGAAAAAAGGCAAAGAGGAAAAAGGGCAATCCACCATCGGCAGAAGCCTATGGCGGAGACCATAAAAACCCCAGCCCACCTGTCCCCTCGCAGAGTTTACTCTCGCGCAGGCAAAGATTAGTGCGAGGCTCGCCGCATTTATCTTGTGATAGTTGAAAAGCCTTTACTTTTTGCTTGCACGACAATTGAAACAAAATACAATCAAACAGCATAAGCCCACGGTGGTCGTGGGCCGCGGTCGTCTAGGAAATGTCCACTTGAAGGAGAACGGCATGGCGACCAAAAAATAAGCCTTCTTGGTGGTTCCACTGGTCATCGGTGTTCTAATCATTATCTTCGGCATCTTCGGGTATCTCATTGGGATTGTTATTGGGCTGCCGACTCGTCTGGGGCTGCCGTTACTGATTCGTGTATTCGGTGCCGTCGTATTGCTTGTGGGATTTCTCCTCCTAGTTTGGGTCTTCAGATACAGAAAGCCTGTCGATATTCTGGTCTCTACTTTCTTGACGATGCGAAAAGCAATCACGGGCACGCTAACCAAGGACAAGTCAACACGGACCGAGCTTTTGGTGATTAAAGGTCCGCACCGGTACGTGAGGCATCCTCTGTACTTCGCGGTCGTGGTGCTCGTCCTCGGCTGGTGGCTGGTGCTCGATTATACATTCGTTCTCCTGATGGCCGGTTTGTTCATTCTCTGGTTCAACCTCGTTGTGATTCGGTTTGAAGAGCAGGAGCTCCGAGCCATCTTTGGTGAGCAATACGAATCTTACTCTAAATCTGTGCCGAGATTCATTCCATCATTCAGGCGTCCTCGAGAAAGATAGAGACGGTCGCCTGTCTTTTTTCCGCTGCGGTTATTTTTGAAATTCAATTTGTCATTTTGCTTTTTGATTATTGGAAATTGGTCATTGGTTATTATTTGATGATTGTATCTTGGTTATTTAATTGTATGACGTTTTTACGATGGACGAAACGAGCATCGCAATCGTCAAGATGGCTTACGCCACCGCAACCGATAGACGAAAACCCAATAATTTCTTTGTGCCTTAGTGTCTTGGTGGCTTTACGTTGTTTCCGGCGGGGCGGGTTCTTCTTTTGCCGGGCCGCCGGCAGCGGCAACAGGGGTCTGGGTCGGTTCTGGTTTAGGTCTTTCTTCGGTTAGGCCTTCGAACTTTAAGTGTTCTTCGTCCTGAACGTCGATTTTAATGAGATTTTTGCCTTTGAATTGGCCTCGGAGTATATTTTCGCTGAGTGGGTCTTCGATATATCGTTCTATTGCCCGGCGTAAGGGCCGGGCGCCGAATTCGGTGCTGTAGCCTTTTTCGATTAAAAAGTCTTTCGTTGCGTTGGCAACTTCAAGGCGATAGCCCTGTTTTATAAGGCGTTTAAAGACTTTGTTGAGTTCATATTCGACTATGGTGGTCAGGTCTTCTTTTGTGAGGGCGTGGAATACGATTACATCGTCGAGGCGGTTGAGGAATTCCGGCCGGAAATGCCGGTCCACTTCTTTTTGGAGCATTTCTTTCATCTTTTCATAATTTGCTTCTGCTGTTCGTTTGCCGAATCCGAATCCGGACTGATTTCTGATTAAATCGGCTCCGATATTACTGGTCATTATGAGGATGACGTTTTTGAAATCGACATGTCTGCCAAAGCTGTCGGTGAGCCTGCCTTCTTCCATAATTTGCAGCAGCATATTATAAACGTCTGGATGAGCCTTTTCGATTTCATCGAGCAGCAGCACCGCATACGGTCTGCGTCTGATTCGCTCCGTTAACTGCCCGCCTTCCTCATATCCGACATAGCCTGGCGGGGCGCCGACGAGGCGGCTGACGTTGTGCTTTTCCATATACTCGCTCATATCTATCTGGACAAGGGCGTCTTCGTCGCCGAACATAAACTCGGCGAGCGCTCGGGCAAGTAGCGTTTTGCCGACGCCACTTGGGCCGAGAAATATGAATGAGCCCATCGGACGATTTGGGTCTTTTAATCCACTTCGACTTCTGCGGACGGATTTAGCGACGGCGGCGACGGCCTCGTTCTGACTGACAATACGTTTGTGCAGCTCACTCTCCAACTCCAACAGCCTGTCGGCTTCGTGCTTCTCAAGCCTCGTCAACGGAACGCCGGTCATCTTGCTGACGACCTCGGCAATCGTTTCAGCGTCAACCGTGCCGGCAGTTTCCTTGTTCTGGTCATACCACTCGCGCTGGAGTTGGGCTTTTTTGTCCAGAAGCTTCTGACATTCGTCGCGTAAAGTCGCGGCTCGTTCGTAATCGGCATTCCTGACGGACTCGTCCTTTTCTATCTGAAGCTTATCAATCTGCTGCTCAATATCGGCCAGGTCTGGAGAAGTTGTCGTATTCTTGAGGCGGACAGACGCACCGGCTTCGTCCATAACATCTATGGCCTTGTCCGGCAGACAACGGCCGGTGATGTATCTGCTGGAAAGCTCAACGGCCTGATACAACGCTTCGTCACTGAAATTGACACGATGATGCGCTTCATAACGGTCACGAAGACCCTTGAGTATATCGAGAGTTTCGTCCCTGGTCGGAGGCTCGACAACAATAGTCTGAAACCTTCGTTCGAGAGCTGCATCCTTCTCGACATATTTTCGATACTCGTCAAACGTTGTTGCACCGATACACTGCACTTCGCCTCGTGAAAGAGCGGGCTTTAAGACATTCGAGGCGTCAATTGCGCCCTCGGCGCCGCCTGCACCGACGAGCGTGTGCAGCTCATCGATAAAGAGCACCACATTTTTAGCTCTCTTTACTTCGTTAATAACGGCCTTTATACGCTCCTCAAACTGGCCTCGATACTTTGTGCCTGCAACCATCAGGGCAAGGTCGAGAGAAACGATTCTTTTTTCGCGAAGAAGCTCGGGGGCCTTTTTGTCAGCGATTCGCTGGGCAAGGCCTTCGACAATCGCAGTCTTTCCTACGCCTGCTTCGCCGATAAGCACAGGATTGTTCTTGGTTCTGCGGCAGAGAATCTGTATGAGGCGCTCAATTTCGATTTTTCTGCCGATGACGGGGTCAAGCTCGCCTTCAGCGGCGAGAGCCGTTAAATCTCTGCCGAAACTGTCAAGAGCCGGCGTGCGACTCTTGACCTTGGCTGCGGTCGGGTCCATCTTCATACCCATAGACGGAATGCCATTTTCAACGCCTGCACCGAGCAGATTCAAGACCTCCTGACGGACGTCTTCAAGCTTTAAGCCAAGGTTCATCAGCACCTGAGCGGCAATGCCTTCGGTTTCACGAAGAAGACCTAACAAAATATGCTCCGTGCCGATGTAATTGTGATTGAGGGAGCGTGCCTCTTCAATCGCGTATTCAATGACCTTTTTGGCTCTGGGCGTGTGCGGCAATTTGCCCATCGTTACCATATCAGGGCCGCTCTTGACGAGCTTCTCAACCTCCAGACGGAGCTTCTTGATGTCAACGTCGAGATTCTTTAATACATTAGCACCAACGCCTGAACCTTCCTTGACAAGGCCGAGCAGGATGTGCTCGGTGCCGATATATTCGTGATTGAAACGCTGAGCTTCCTGATTGGCCAGCGCCATAACCTTCCTGGCTCTATCTGTGAAACGCTCAAACATAAATACCTCTTATACTTATATCAAAAATCAATCCGACTTCGCTAAAGCTTCGTCGGACGCTACGCGAAATCAAAATGACATCCGCCGTCAGTAAGCTTATGGCGGACAAGAATCAAAAATCGAAAATAAGATGTCAGACGTCAGATTTCAGATGGGCATATTTCTTATTTTATCTTGCCAAAGACCTTTTATCAAGGGTAGTTCCATAGAATACGTTTCTATCTTTATTTATATGCTCTGCCCTGAATATTGTTCAGGTGTCCGCCGGTCCGCCCCGCCGAAGACGGGTAAAGCGGACAGTTATAGGTCGTAAAACCGACTCTGCAAGACGCCTATGGCTTTTATCGACAAAAAATGGGGTGGGGTTTAGGGTATATAGGATAAGGGGTTAAGAGAATATTGGAGTAAAAAGCGGTTAAATCCGTGTTTAGCAAAGCAGCTGTGAGTTCTCCATTCCGTCAAAGACGAGTTGGGTGACAATTCTTTTATGACTGCCTAAGTTTTTTTAAAACATTATTTGTGCTCTAACGCCCAGAACTGTCGCATCGTCAACAGACTCGACCCCTCCCGGATGAACGATATACTGCAGAGAAGGAGTGATATAAACAGCAGGTATAACTTGGATGTTGTAATAAACTTCATAGACGGTTTCGGCATCTTCGGTATACGTGATGTTTGCGGCATCACTGAAAAATCCCCTGGCAAAACCAAAACCCAAAACATCTTTATCCCTGCCTTCGAAAAGTCCCTGATACTGAAGGCCTGCGCTGATAAAATTCGTTATATCATTGGTTCTGCTCGGAGCATATCCATAGCGGAAAAACGCCCCGAGTCCCTGCTCGTCATCTGCGTTTTCCCTGAAGAACATCTGGTCGCAAGCAAGATAGAATCCGATATCATCGCGGTAGTTTTGGGTAGCATCAGAATTGCCCTTGGGCTGCGGGTCGTACCAAAGGCCTATCCTATAAGCTCCCTTCAGCGGCCCATTGGGTGAATCTGTTTGGGTAATTATTCCCGTCTCGAAGATACTGAAGAAATAACCCTCGCCGTGAAAGGTGGTTTTAAAGCCGGTTTCCCTGAAATCAGCCTGTGCATCAGTAATAGCGGCTGAGACGTACCACCATTCAAGCGGGGTGTAATGTACGGCTATACCGAGCCCGTTCTGGGGAAAAGGTATTGTCGGATTATTCACAAGAGCATTGTTCATAAACTGAGTTGTCTCATCGTTGGCGTAACTGCTGCAATCAAAAGCCACCGGGCAGCCTCTGAATTCAAATCCGCAGGTCAAGTCGAGCTTGCCGACTCTTACAAGCAATTTTTCATCGAGAAAACTCCCCTCATACCACAATTCGACAACATCGATTGTCCTGTCGCCAAACGCATTAGCATTTACACCGAAGACGCTTCCCACCGAAGAGGCGTCAATGCCGGCTGCATCCGTCCAACTGCCCCGGTTATGCATATAAAACCTTGAGTTTTCAAGACCGAATGCTTTTTGCCCATCAATATTAAGTTCAAAATCATATCTGCCTGAATATCGGCCGCGATGGTTGTGTGTGCTGAGGCCGCCTTTGACATTATTCTGATAAACCTGTGTAACTATTGCGTCAAAATCTATGCCCTTATCTTCAAAATAACTGCCGCAAAAAGCGTGCCTGTCCAACAAAGTCTCAGATGAGTGTGCATAAGAAACAGCAAGGTTCAACATTAAAACCGTCAGGCAAACAGTTTTCAGCGTTTCTTCATCACATCTTTTCAAGCATATCATTATCACACACTCATTTTATGAACCCAGTGTGACCAAGCAGCAGGACAGTGCGAACCCCCGGAGACAGCGTAGAATCCGACCAATAGCTATAAGTTTTATCGGTATATAGTGACGCCGGATTTTAATAATTAAAGGTTTTTTGTTTTTCTGCAAATCGAACACAGAGACCTATAATATTCTTTCCGACAGGGAAGAAATTCGCAATAGAGTGCTTGTGAAAAAATAGTATGTTAAGAGTTCTTAAGACATTGTCGATAGATGTTGCATACAGATTTATCAAGAACTTATGTTTAAAAAGATAGAGGTGGAAAACTGAAAAACGGAGAAGTTATATAACAGAGAGACTTGTCCGTGCGGCATAAAAGCAAACGAAATAAATTCAAATGGGGAAAATCAGTACAAATATCGGCAAAGAACCGCACAGGTATGTCAGCCTGCGGACTAAACTGGGACTTAGTTTTTCCATATTGACCATCGTTACATCGGCAGCGCTTATTTTTGTTTTGTACCGGACAGTTCAAAGCAAATTGCGGCAGGACATCCGCCAGCGGCTCTATGATATTGCGAACATTTCGGCTTTACAGCTTGACGGCGATGCGCATTCAACTCTTGTTGACCCGAATCAGGAAGGCAATACTGCTTATATGCGCATCAAACGCGTTCTGCAAAACATCCGTAATAAAGGGCACGACATCCGCTATATTTATACATGGCGGCGAAGCAGTAACGGACAAATTATTTTTGTCGTTGATGCCGAGACCGACCCGAAAGAAATATCTCATCTGGGCGACGTCTATGACAGTGCCGAACCATCTCTTATAGCAAAACTTAACGCGCTCAGCCATACGATGGTGGATGAGGAATTCACCACCGATAAATGGGGTGTATGGCTTTCGGGTTATGCGCCTTTCTACAGGTCTGACGGGCGGATGGAAGGCATATTGGGCGTGGATATCGCTGCTGCAAACGTGCTGTTGCACGAACGGCACTTTTTATGGAATGCAATTATGGTCTTCATCGTCGCCGTCATTCCGACAGCGTTGATACTGGGGTGGCTGGCGGGCGGTAAATTGGCCGCTCCGATTATAAAACTGACAGCCGGCAGTGAACATATTATCGAAGGCGACCTGAATCATAGAGTCGTCGTTCAGAATAACGATGAAGTCGGCATTTTAGCCAAATCTTTTAACAGAATGACTGAGACTCTGCAGAAGACAATTATAGACCGCGACCGGGAGATTGCTCATCGAAAGAAAGCTGAGGAGACATTAGAAAAGTTGAATGAAAACCTGGCATCGGCCGTCCAGCAGCTTAGTCAGGCGAACCGCGAGCTTAAGGAGTTTACTTACATAGCCGCCCATGATTTAAAGTCTCCGGTGAGGGCCATAGGCAATTTGGCCGGTATGATATCAAGCAGTTGCAGCGAGACACTAAACGAGCAAAGCAGGCAACAACTTGATATGCTCGTTCAAAGGGCAGAGCGGCTGAACAATTTTATTAACGGCCTCTTGGAATATTCCACGCTCGAGCGCGCGGCTCTGCAGAAAGAAGAGGTAGATGTAAACGATGTTACAAGGGGGGTAATTGAAGGGATTGGAGCACCGAAGGGAAATATTGAAATAATTGTGGAAGATGAGATGCCCGTTATAACAGGGCAAAGAGCCCACATAATACAGGTTTTTCAAAACCTGCTTGAAAATGCCGTCAAATATATGGACAAACCGAAAGGGCGAATCAGGATAAACTGCGTCGAAGAGAATGATTTTTGGCAGTTCAGTGTTGCGGACAACGGCCCGGGAATTGAAGAGAGGTATTTTGACAGGATATTTCAGATTTTCCAGACACTGACGCCGCGCGACGAAATTGAGTCTGCCGGAATCGGGCTGTCTATGGCAAGAAAAATCGTCGAAATATATGGCGGCAAAATATGGGTGGAATCGAAAATAGGGGAAGGGAGCGTATTCTTCTTTACATTACCGAAACAAGAAAAGGGGGTTAAAAATGTTAAATCGTATGCCAATATTGCTGGTTGAAGATGATAGGGCAGATGCCATAATCATCAAGCGGGCCTTTAACGACCTTAAAGCCCCGAACGAGCTTGTTAATAAGGTCGATGGGGAAGACGCTATTGAATATTTGAGGGACCAGGCAAATAAAAAACCATGTATCATCCTGCTCGATTTGAACATGCCGAGGATGAACGGCTTTGAGTTTTTGAAGATTGTTAAAGCGGATGATGTATTGAAAAGTATTCCTGTTGTGGTTTTAACTACTTCAACTGAAGAGCGGGATGTTGTTGAGGGTTTCGAACTGTGCATTGCCGGCTACATTGTCAAGCCTGTCAGCTATGCGGAATCTGTGGAAGCAATGAAGACGCTGAATATGTACTGGACACTAAGCAGATTACC
>CAZBLD010000018.1:0-37853 GCA_964492875.1 uncultured Planctomycetaceae bacterium | reverse complement strand
TTCATTATCGGCACCAAACTGCTCGGTCAGTAAGCTATTACGCACTTTTTAAATGATGGCTGCCTCTAAGCCAACATCCTGACTGTCAATGCAATTCGACTTCCTTATGAACTTAGCACAAATTCGGGACCTTAGCTGGCGGTCTGGGTTGTTTCCCTTTTGACCACGAATGTTATCACCCGCAGACTGACTGCCGGGCTGTAATCCTGCGGTATTCGGAGTTTGGTTGGAGTAAGTAGGCTGGTGGCCCCTTGTCTCCATTCAGTAGCTCTACCCCCGCAGGCAATCGCCCGACGCTAGCCCAAAAGTTATTTCGGAGAGAACGAGATATCTCCACGTTTGATTAGACTTTCACTCCTCCTCACAGCTCATCCCATAACTTTTCAACGTTAACGGGTTCGGACCTCCTCCGCCTTTTACGGCGGATTCATCCTGGCCATGAGTAGATCACGTGGTTTCGCGTCTACCGCCTGCGACTAAATCGCCCTGTTAAGACTCGCTTTCGCTACGGCTTCCCCCTTTAAGGGGTTAACCTTGCCACAAACGGTAACTCGCCGGCTCATTATGCAAAAGGCACGCGGTCACCCGTTTCCCGCACCTACTTCACCATCTCATAGCAATAATTTGCGTAATTGCCGTTTTCATAAAAATGGCTTGTTCAAACATAATGCTACAAAATAACAAAGTAGGTGCGGGACATAGGGCTCCCACAGCTTGGTAAGTGTATGGTTTCAGGTTCTTTTGACTCCCCTAATGGGGGTGCTTTTCATCTTTCGCTCGCGCTACTTTTTCACTATCGGTCGTCGAGTAGTACTTAGCCTTGGAGAGTGGGCTCCCCGGCTTCGCACGGAGTTTCACGAGCTCCGTGCTACTCTGGAACATCGGCAATAACGGAGGGCTCTCGCTTTTACATACAGGACTATCACCTTCTGCGGTTCCGCTTTCCAGCGGATTCTGCTTGCGATGCCTTTGTAACTCCTTACCGATGCCCGCAACCCCCCCTGAGCTTTCTTGCGAAAGCAAGACAGGGGGTTTGGGCTATTCCGCGTTCGCTCGCCGCTACTGACGGAGTCTCAATTGATTTCCTTTCCTGCAGGTACTGAGATGTGTCAGTTCCCTGCGTTAGCCTCAATCGGCCTATGCATTCAGCCGACGATGTCCACGGTTTCCCGTGGGCGGGTTTCCCCATTCGGAAATCCCGGGATTAACGGTTGCTCGACACCTGCCCCGGGCTTATCGCAGCCTGCCACGTCCTTCATCGCCTCTCGACGCCTAGACATCCACCATACACCCTTAGTAACTTGACCATATCAATCAAGGATTGATACGTTCCGGTTTGGATAGTATTTTCGACGCTGATGTCGTTGTGCTTATACACAAACGTACACCTTTAAGACATCTACACTATTTACTTGTCACAGAGCTAATGTCCTCCTTCGCTAAAGCTTCAGAGGACAATCTCCATAGCCCCTAAGGGGCGACGGAGAGTGGAGACGACCGGGATCGAACCGGCAACCTCCGGCTTGCAAAGCCGACGCTCTCCCAGTTGAGCTACGTCCCCAGGCCGACTAAAATTGAAGAATTAAGATTGAAGAATGAAAATTTAAAAGTGAACGCTGCCATTCTGAAAATCTTCAATCTTCAATTTTCAATCTTCATTTCACAAGTGGGCCCGGGAAGAGTCGAACTTCCGACCTTGCGCTTATCAGGCGCACGCTCTAACCAACTGAGCTACGAGCCCATTCCATTATTAGGATTTAGTTCAGCCTGGCGCCTAATAAAGCATAAAGTCGGCTTTTCAAGGCTCATCTTCAATTCGTATTAGCTTAAAAAAGAACCCTTCTTCGCTGAAGCTACGAAGGGCAAGGCCCTAAAAACTTCGGCAAAGAAACCCGCTTCACTAAAACCAACAAAGACGGGCAAATAAAAATGCCGCTGCCTCTAACTGACAGCGACATTTTTAATAGACGCAAAATAATAGTCAGTTAATAATCAGCAGTCAAGGACAAAAGTCAACGATATTTAAAATTTCTCGCAACTCCACTCCAATATAACTTCCACCACCTGATTGCAAAGACAACTTTCGATGTCTGTATAGCATTTCAACTATATATACGTCGGAAAAAATAGTCAAGAAGATAATTTTTAAAAGAATACAGAATTCAGAATACAGGAGACGGAATGAGGAATACAGGAGGGAGAATATCGACAGAGCAGGTGAACACCCCGATGAGATAGCTAAAGAGCATCTCACGGGGTAAAGGTGAGCAGAGGGGAGAAGAAAAATTCGAAATCCGAAGTGCGACGTCCCTACTCGCGTTTTTTACCCCCACACCTTTGCAGAACCACAACACCAATGTATTGGTGTGGGGATAAATGCGGTTATTCTCCCGCGCAAGCGAGAAACAGGCAAAGCTACGCCTCTAAAGGTGTGGAGGTTTACTATAAACACCAAATCGGGACGCTTGGCACTGGTAAATCAATTTAAACCCTCCCCAAATTTAACACACTGCTCGAAGAACACAGCGTCATATTTGCAAAAAAATTAAACTCCTCCTCAGTACCAACCAACAATATAATCATAGATATTCACCACCCACAAATACCGGCTCTCTTGTGGTTGGTGTCATAATCCTCATCTATCTTGCGACGGATGACAACTAAGGTAAATAGCCATATCCGCCACCCACATACCAGGCTCCCTGGGAGTGGCCTCATAATCCGCTATTACAAAAATCTGCTGCTTTTTCATATACTTGACATGGCCGTCATAAAATCCAACATTGGCGCCTTCATTATGACGATAAAGTACAGGACCATAAGCATGAGCGTCCTTGTAAGCCTGATTATTAGCCTGGCCGAGTTTGTCCCATCCTATTCTGTAATCAGCCGAATGCCATAAGCAAAACCAGTCAACAGAATCAGTAAATGCGAGTTTTTCAGCAGGAAGAGGTATAGTATCAGCCTTATGACCGGCATCTTTCGGGTACCCGGTCCAGGAATCCCAATTCGATATCGACCAGTCCGTGAAGTTATAAGCATAACTAAGCAAAACATAAGCACCATCCCAGAAAAATCTGTTCTGCTTATATGGACTTATCTTGTCAGACGGGCAAAGATACGCGTTAGGTAAATCATAAAGTAAAATACTGCCATTTACCTGACGGTCCTCTTGCTTTATATATGCGTCGAGGTTCATTATGTTTCTGAAAGTCTGGTTGGCAAGCCATGCTAATCTTCTGCCATTAGGGTCTACGTACCTGACAGGAACATAGGATTGGTTATTTGAATTTGCATATATTGTGTTGGCCGTCAGAAAAGCCCTGAGGTGATTGGCACACTCTGCCCGAAAAGCCGTTTCCTTATTTGTCGCTCCGAGAACCGGTATTAAAATTGCCATCAGAAATGAAACTGTAATAATTACGGTTAATAACTCGACTAACGTAAATCCTTTTGGCCTTTTCATAACTTTTTCTTCAATTTAATATTATTTGTTTGCAGCCGTTACTGGCATAACTCGGGCGGGTCCATATTACAGGTCAGCCATTCGGAGGCCATTATGGCAAAATCCTGCATATCCACTTTGCAGTCTCCGTTAAGGTCGCCGGCAGTGTATTGGGTGCAGTAGCCGGAAGTAACATCGAGCTGACAGCTTCCAGTCTGGCCGTCGAAGCCTGCGATTCGGATATAGTAGCGTTTGCCCTTTGCCATATCGAGGGTCAACTGGGAATCAGTGCCCTGAAAATCATCATTGCAGGCAAGCTCATTTCCGCCACAGGCGTTAAAGACGGCAAGTGTCGTATCAAATTCGCCGCTGCTGACGGTAAATGTGTATCTTCCATTAACGGCAGGGATGTAACAGTACCAGATATCCGCAACATCATTATAGGCACAGCTTGTCAAATCAGTTCCTGTAACGCCATAGTTTGAACCATAGTAAGTCTGGCCTGAGTAAACCCGCAGGGCATTTGAGCATTCGTCGTTTAATATTTGCATCCATAATTCATCGCCGTTTGTGCCGTCATCGGCCGTGAAAAATAACATACCGTCAATGGCCGTTATATTCGCAGGATTTGAGCTTCCCGCCGGATTTATATCCTTTACCATTACGGTGCCAGCCTCAGTCCCATCGCTTTTCCACAGTTCATCACCGTTTGTGCCGTCGTTAGCGTCGAAAAATAACGTGCCGTTTACATTTGCCAGCTCGAAAGGCCAGGAGCTTCCAGCCGGATTTATATCTTTAACCATTACCGTGCCGGCCGATGTGCCGTCGCTTTTCCATAACTCATAACCGTGTGTGTTATCATAGGCCGTAAAAAATAATACGCCGTTTATATTTGTAAGGTCGCTCGGATTTGAACTTCCCGCCGGATTTATATCCTTAACCATAACTGTGCCGCTCGGCGTACCGTCGCTCTTCCACAACTCAAAGCCGTATGTATCGTTGGCTGCAAAAAACAGTGTGCCGTTTACATCTGTCAACTCGTAGGGAAATGAGCTCATCGACCCCGGATTTATATCCTTTACCATTACCGTGCCGGCCGCTGTGCCGTCGCTCTTCCACAACTCTTCGCCATTTGCATCACGGGCTGTAAAAAACAATATGCTGTTCACGTTTGTCAGATACCAGGGGTTTGAACTTCCAGTCGGATTTATATCCTTTACCATTACTGTGCCGGCTTCTGTGCCGTCGCTTTTCCATAGTTCAATGCTGTAGGAGGTTTGAACACCGATGGCACTGAAAAACAAAGTGCCGTTTACATTTGTCAGGTACGAGGGATATGAACCTGACGCACCCGGATATATATCCTTTACGATTACCGTGCCAGCCTCCGTTCCGTCACTTTTCCATAGTTCAGTGCCGCTTATGTCGTCGTTAGCACTGAAAAACAGGGTGCCGTTTACATTTGTCAATTCAGTTGGCCATAAGCTTCCTGCCCCCGGAATCCCATCCTTGACCATTACTGTGCCGGCCTCGGTACCATCGCTTTTCCATAACTCATAGCCGTGTGTGCCGTCATCAGCCACGAAAAATAATGTGCCGTCAACATTCGTCAGCCACAGAGGATTTGAGTCTCCCGCCGGATTTATATCCTTAACCATTACCGTGCTTGCTGGCGAACCTTCGCTTTTCCACAATTCATAGCCGTTTGTGCCGTCATTGGCCTGGAAGAATAATGTGCCGTTCACAATTGCCAGCAGCGAAGGCTCTGAATCCCCTGCTGGATTTATATCCTTCAGCATAAATGGTTCGCCAGTCAATGCAGCGGCTGAAAAAGGTAGTATCAACCCCATTATTGTTACGAATAACTGCCTCTTCATTTTTTGGTTCTCCTGTTAAATGCGGATATATATATATTATCCGCCATAATCCGCTTATTTTAGGCTTATTACATTAAAAAAGTCAAGATAAATTTTCTCGTGATTGCCTGTTTTTAATGATTTAAAGCGGTTTTTTGGCTATCGAAACGGGATAGAAAATCGAGAGTTGAGAGTTGAAAGAGGAAAATCCGCCGTTTTTCGCAAAAATGCACAATCCGCCTTCGCTAAAGCTACGGTGGACAAGGTTTTTCAACAATTCGCTCGCATGCGGGGGGCAAGCTTGCGGCTCTGTTGACCAAACTCTACCTCATATGTCCATATAGTCAAAAGCGCACAAGTAAAAACCCGCCGTCGTCTGCGGACTGTGGCGGGCAAGCTTGCGGCTCTGTTGACCAAACTCTACCCCATATATCCATATAGTCAAAAACGCGCAAGTAAAAACTTGCGCGCTTCGGAAAAAATAAAAATTTTATCTTCAGGACTCACAATCACTTACAAATTCGACACTCAAAATTTTTGACGAAAAATCGTCAAAAGCGCGCAAGTTTTTATGTAATACGGAGGGACTTATGTAGCCACGAAGGCACCAAGACACAAAAAGAAAGAATTCAGAATACGGAAGAAAAAATCCGAAATCCGAATCCGCCGTCGCACAAGGCTTCCGCCTTCGTCAAGACTTCGTCGGACAAAATGGCGGACAAGTATCGAAATCCGAAACAATATCGAATTACCAAAATTCAAATGATTTAAACAGATAGGCACCAAGGCACAAAGAAGATTATGGTATTTAACAAATTGAGCGTAGCCACCAAGACATCCGCCTTCGCCAAGGCTTCCGCCTTCGTCAAGACTTCGTCGGACAAAATGGCGGACAAGCTCTGGCACAAAGATAATTTAAGATTTAAGATTGAACCCCGATGAGATAGCCGCGGCCCCGATGGGATAGTTTCACATCCCACGGGGTAAACATCTCACGGGGCAAGGATTGAAGATTTTTAGCCACGAAGGCACCAAGACACGAAGAAAAAAGAATATAGAATGTAGAATATAGAAGGAAAACTCCAATAACCAAGAAACAATAACCAAGTAATAACCAATCCGCCTCCGCACAAGGCTACGGCGGACAAGTAACCAAAATTAAAAATAATTAAACAAGGACCCCGCACCTGTTTGTACCTTATTATCATCAAGCAAAAGCCGATGGCGATAGACATCCATTGAATCGACTCTTTTTTGGTTATTTTGCACAATACAAATATGTGCGGGGCAAGGATAAGACAATGTATATAAACCTTCGTATCAAAGTTCCTGCACTCATCGAACGCATTGGCGTGTGGGTTCTGCTGTGCTACAGAAAAAGACATTACGATGTCGCATTTCGGCGGATAGCCCTTACACAAGGCAAATACGCGATTGTTGACCCGGAAGACTTCGAGACTCTTAATCTATTCAAATGGTGCGCAGCAAAAGATTACGAGACTTTTTACGCTATACGGTATGCACGCATCAATAACAAAAATACCACGATAAAAATGCACAGACAAATTATGAACGCAAAGAAAAACGATATTGTCGACCACAGAGACAAAGACGGGCTTAATAACACAAGAGAAAATCTTCGAATCGCAACGGCGGCACAAAATAACGCCAACAGCAAAAGAGGTATGAACAGAGGAAAGTCAAAATACAAGGGGGTCTGCCGGGATGAAAAGTGCGGTAAATGGCGGGCAGGCATAAAATGCCAGGGCAAACACATACACCTCGGTATGTTCGAAGATGAAATAGAGGCGGCAAAGGCTTATGACGAAGCTGCGAAGAAATATCACGGCGAATTTGCAGTATTGAACTTTGATAGGGGACAAGGTATAGGGTTTAGGGGATAGAATAAAACGATTGCTGGTAGTGTGCAACAGGGAAAAAATAGAAGTAGACGCAATGCGAAAGAGGCAGTAAAATAAGCTGTAGTATGGGCGATCGTGGATATATTGTATGTGCAGCCGTTGTAACGGCAATTTTGCTGACGGCGATGCCATCTTATAGCCAACTCGTCGGGGCGGAGCCCGCCGCAGCCCGAAACGAACCCAACAAATCCAACCCGTCGGAGAAGTCCAACCATTTTACTGAGGTGATGTTAGGAATATTACCCGACCGAATGTTCAACATCGTCCGCAGTCCAGACCAGCGACATATAGCCTTTATTTCGGTGGAAAATAACAAGTACCGGGTCATCGTCGATGGCAATGCCAGCCCTGTGTACGATATAGTGGGGGAAGGTACTCTTATCTTTAGTCCGGACAGCAATCACATAGCATACGCGGTAGTGAAGGATAATAATAAACCGTTAGTCATCGTCGATGGCAATGCCAGCCCAGGACACAACGGCATTGTGGGGAGCACCCTTGTCTTCAGCCCAGACAGCAGACGCACAGCATACATAGCACAGAAGAGCAACAAACTGGTGGCCGTTGTTGATGGTCAGACAGGACCAGAATACGATAACATCAAGATGGGAGGCGGCCCCGTCTTCAGCCCGGACAGCAAACGTGTAGCGTATATGGCATGGAAAGGCGGCCAACGGTTAGTTGTCATCGATGGACAGGCGGCAGCAGGATACAACGATATCAGCTCCGTTACCTTCAGCCCGGACAGCAAACATATAGCGTATGTGGGCCGCAAGAATGTCAAATGGCAGGTCATCGTCGATGGACAGGCAGGGCCGGAATACAACAAAATCGGAAAAGACTCTCCTATCTTCAGCCCGGATGGCAAACATATCGCGTACAGAGCACAGAAGGACAACAAATGGCAGGTCATCGTTGACGGGCAGGCTGGGCCAGAATACGATGATATTCCGGAAGGTACTCTTGTCTTCAGCCCGGACAACAATCATATAGCGTACGTGGTCAGAAACAGCAACTATAAACAAATAGTCATCGTTGATGGCCAAGCCGGGCCGGAATACGACATCATCAGAGAAGGTCCTGTCCTCTTCAGCCCAGATGGCAAGCGCATAACATACGTGGCCAAAAAGGATGAGAAATGGTATGTCGTCATCGACGGCAACGCCAGCCCAGAATATGACGGCATCAAGGAAGGCTCTCCTGTCTTCAGCCCGGACAGCAAGCATATAGCATACGCAGCGTGGAAGGGCAGCAAATGGCAAGTCATCGTCGATAACCAAGCCAGACCGGAATACGATAATATTCTGGAAGGCTCTCTTGTTTTCAGCCCTGACAGCAATCGCATAGCGTATGCGGCCAAGAATAACTACAAGCAGATTGCCATTGTTGATGGCAACGTCGGACCGGAATATGACGGTATTAAGAAAGGCCCCCTCTTCAGCCCGGATGGCAGACACATAACATATATAGCGCAAAAGGGTAACAAATGGCAGGCCATCGTCGATGACAAGGCTGAGGCGGAATACGATGATATTCTGGAAGGCACTCTTATCTTCAGCTCTGACGGCAGGCATACGGCTTATGTGGCCAAGAAGGGCAATAAACAATTAGTCGTCGTCGATGGCGAGGCTGGGCCGGAGTACGACGGAATTGCCAGTTTTCCCGCGGCCTGCGACGAGGGATTCGAGGTAATAGCCACTCGCGGCAAAATGCTTTACCGGATGTTCTGGAAGCCGTAAAAGTAATCGCCTTCGAGAGACAAATAAAAAGGCTGCGAAGAAAATTCACAGCCCATTAAAAATTAAATCGGTCCTAAAATTTTTAGTTTCTTCTTCTCAGCAAAGCGACGCCGCCAAGAGCCAGCAGAGTTAATGTAACAGGCTCCGGAACGGGTGTCGGATATGCACATACAAAAAATGTCGGCCAACACCATTTTTGATTGTTAGTGTAAAATTTGATAATCGCTTTTTCACCGGCCTCGATTGGCCTGTCATAGAAGAATAAATCCATCACGGCACCGTTTGGTGCACTATTGTCAATCGTCCAGCTTAGATCCTCGTCTCCATACTGCACCCAGGTAAAACCCTCCTTGACCCATATCTCTGGTTCAAATGAAGACGAATCAACAAAATTCACATCTTTGCCCCAAGAGCTGTAGAGTCTCAAATGGAAGTCGCCCCAATCTTCGCCGCATACATTCCTGACCGTCAGCGTGCCCCAGCCTTTAAACTCGCCGCCATCATTATGGGTCAATTCCAATTCGGTAGCAGGGCCAATCCAATTAATCAGGCATGGGTCATCGTCACTACCCCACCAACCATCATCAGCAAATGCAACTGATGTTACAAAAAATAAAATGGAAACAAACAGGAGTGCTAAGCCCCATGTGAACTTCTTCTTCATCATCTCCATATTTTCAACCTCCAACCTGTATTCAAAGACTCAGTATCTATTATGTAAATATAATTATAACCATCATCCTAAAAAAATCAAGGATTTTTTAGGATTTCTCAAAAATTTTGTTGTTTTACCGTGTTAATCCCCATTATAGAAGTAGGTAATAAACAACTAATCCTCAATTTTTCTATAATTTCAAATCACCTTTAAACTAATAGGAATACACTGCAATTAAAATTTTAGTCATTAACGGATGGTGCGGTCTGCGAGTAAATTTTCAGCAGGTCATCCACCATCGAGCTTACGGTATTATTGCTGCGGAGGTAATTCTGTGCAGCAGAGGCTATTGATTTTGCAAATTCCCTGTCGTCAAGAAGCTT
Source organism: uncultured Planctomycetaceae bacterium (assembly GCA_964492875.1). Classification (GTDB taxonomy): domain Bacteria; phylum Planctomycetota; class Phycisphaerae; order Sedimentisphaerales; family UBA12454; genus JAPLMW01. Next base: position 27,853 of record CAZBLD010000018.1, on the reverse strand, counting down.
CTGCAATGCTGAATAGACACTCAATTCATCGCGACTATCAAAAAAAACAGCAGTTATATTGCTCTGCAGGAAGTTGTCCGCATTATTTTTATCAGTGGCAATTGCTGAACCTGCACTTGCGGCCTCAATCATCGCAGGGTCAAACCTTTGCGTAACAATGGGGTGAATAAAAATATCCGCACCGCGAAATACCGCTTGCAGCGGTCCTATCTGAGGCGAAATATTGACGGTAGAAATAAGCCCAACACCGCGAATAAATCTACGAATATCCCTCTGGGCAGGACCAGAACCCATCAGAACGACAAGAAATTCATAGCCATTAACTACAAGATGTCTTACGGCACTCAAAAGCGGCTCCAAGTCGTCAAAACGCAAAAAATCAGAGACTACAACCATGCCGGGAATCCGGTCAGGATTCGAAAAACATGCACAACCCTCATTAACAAATGTGCCGGTATTCACATGCTTAATAATCCCCGCAATACGAGGGTTCCGCTTCTTCAACGACTCAGCGAGACGCTCAGAAGGCACTATAACCGCTGAAAAACCCCTGCTTATAATAAGACGGCTCAAAAAATTCTGCTGTGAAGAATTCGCTGTCAGAACAACAGGAATATCAAAAGTATGACCGAGAGCCTTCGCAAGAAGCGCCCTTGCAGCGCCGAAACAGTGAATAACCGTGGGTTTGAACTTCTCTACCTGCGAAATCAGGCGTCTGCGGTTCTGCCAATAAAATAACGGAAACCGCCAGGCTGGATACTCTACTATCTCAATGCCCGGCCAGAGAAACGACTCTATCTGACTTTCAGGAGGCACAACAACACAACAAGTAATGTCCTGAGCCTCAAAACCAAAAAGCAAGTGGCGCAGCGGGGCATAAAACCGCTGCAGAGTCCGGCTGTCAGAAATAATCAGCGGACGAATGGCACCAGGCCCGTTTTGGCTCTGAACTGTTGTACCGTTTTGCGACATAAATCAGCTTATCAGTTTTTCAAGTTTTTCGTACTCGCCGGTCTTCATATGATAACAGTGAGCATCGTCAGGATAAAACCCCTGCTTGACCTGACTGTCATATAAAGCAACCGCTTCGACGCACGCCCTGCCAATATCGGCAAAACTTTTGGAAAATTTCGGCACAGGTCCTTCCTTAAGATTCAAGATATCCGGCAGAACCAATACCTGGCCATCACAATCAGGGCCTGAGCCGCAACCTATAACCGGAATCAGCAGTCTCTGTGTGATAATTTTAGCAACTTCTCTCGCTGTACCTTCCAGCAAAAGCATCCGGGCACCCGCCTGACACATCTCATCAGCAAGTTTTATAAGCTGAGCCGCTGTCTCAGCAGCTATACCCTCCGCCTTGTACCTGCCCGTCTGCGGCCTTATACCTAAATGCGGCATAACCGATACGCCGGCGTCGATAACAGTTTTTACCGCATCAAACTGCTCGACAGATGCTTCGATTTTCACAATGTCGGCACCGGATTCATTTGCGAATCTTTGCGAGTCCTTTAATATCCGCTCTGTGCCGGCTCTGCAGGATTCGTAAGGCAAATCAGCCACGAGCAAGCAGTCAGGAGCCGCCCTTTTAACCGCTGCGGTTATCGCTGCCATAAAATCCATCGTTACCGACAAGGTACTGTCAAAACCAAGCATAAACTGGGCTGCTGAGTCGCCTGCCAGCAAAACCTCAACACCCGCAGCGGCAACAATCTTTGCGCTGGTGTAGTCATAACAACTTACAGCAGAAAACTTCCGGCCCTGCTCCTTTGCCTCGCATAATGTAGAAATAGTTATTTTCATAAATGGTGTTCAGTTAGTGTTGGTATTAAGATAATAAGGATATTTAATAAAAAAGCGATTAGCAAGCAGATTTTATCGGGCTTTACAAGCCTAAACACGCTTTCGATAAAGCAATAAATTCTGCTAAAAAATTTCAAAAAAACACTTGATTCCACCAGCCAAGCTGTAATAATTAAATAAAAGAGAATCTCAACAAAAAACCGAGATGTTAATTACTCGGTATGTAAAGTCTTTTCATCACCCTCCTCCGAAGCCAGACTCTCTTTTAGAGGTCTGGCTTTCTTGATAAACCCTACTGTTAATCCAGAAAAGACGGGTATTCAGGGTAAAATCCCGTCATATCAACAAGAATACGCAAAAATGCCGAAGACCAGAAACGAGCAAAAAAATAAAAAACAATATTGTAATTTTTTATTTTTTGACTACAATTTTGTATATTTTAAGGGAAAAAATTATGGCTACAAAATTATCCAAGGAAGTACAACTGCTTGGAGATATGGCAAGGGCTTTCGCAGAATCGCTGGACCTTGAACTGACACTTAAGGCGATTTTAAAATCACTCGATACACACGTCAAACTTCAAAGAGGGACCATCACCCTGCTTGACGCCGAAACAGAAACGATAAATATAAAAGTGGCCCACGGAATGAGCGAAAAATCAAAACAATTAGGCAGCTATAAAATCGGCGAAGGCGTCACCGGCACAGTCGTTCAGACAGGCAGAGAAATCGTCGTGCCGGATATTTCAAAAGACAACAGATTCCTTCACAAGACACGCTCCAGAAAAAAAATATACGACAAACAAATTGCCTTCTACTGCGTGCCTATAAAACTCGAAGGAAAAACAATCGGAACTTTAAATGTCGACAGACAGGTTCAAAAGGAAGATGACGTTGAAGCGAATCTAAACCTTTTAAATGTCATAGCAACAATGGTCGCACAAGCGGTAAAACTAAACAAGCTTGTCGAATCCGACAAAAGACAACTGTCCGAAGAAAACCTTCGATTAAGACAGGAATTAAAAACACATTTCAACATAGACAATATGGTCGGCACAAGCAATGCTATGAAACAAGTTTACCGACTTATCGAACAAGTAGCCGACAGCAATGCCACCGTGCTGATTCGAGGCGAAAGCGGCACAGGAAAAGACCTCGTGGCCCATGCAATACACTATAACAGCAGCAGAGCAAATAAACCCTTCGTAAAAGTAAACTGCACCGCCCTGCCGGAAACACTGCTGGAAAGCGAACTTTTCGGCCATGAAAAGGGAGCCTTTACAGGGGCAATAGAAAGAAAAATCGGCAGATTCGAAAAGGCAAGCGGCGGAACAATATTCCTCGACGAAATAGGCGACTTCTCCATAAATCTACAGGCCAAGCTGCTCAGAGTCATCCAATTCAAAGAGTTCGAGCGGTTAGGCGGAAATGAAACAATAAAAGCAAATGTGAGAATTATCGTGGCTACCAACAAGAACCTCGAAGAACAAATCAAGGAGAAACTCTTCAGAGAAGACCTTTATTACAGAATAAACGTTTTTCCAATTTATCTGCCGTCACTGAGAGAACGAAAAGACGATATAATGCTTCTGGCCGACTACTTTCTCGAAAAATTCTCACGAGAAAACAACAAGCGAATTACACGCATCTCAACACCCGCAATCGAGATGCTAACAAGCTATCACTGGCCGGGAAATATAAGAGAACTCGAAAACTGCATCGAAAGAGCAGCACTCCTGTGCAACGACGACGTTGTGCGTTCAGAACATCTGCCGCCATCACTGCAAATGATTAAAAAAAGCGATGCGCCTCTGGGGCGGTCACTTATAGAAATCATCGAAAACAAAGAAAGAGAACTCATTATCGACTCCCTTAAAAAATACGGCGGACAACAAAGAAAAGCAGCCAAAGAACTGGGCATCACGGAACGTATCCTCGGATACAAAATCAAAAAACATGGTATCTTTCCCAAGCTGCTCTCATAGGCGTTAAATACAATAACGTTTATAAAAGTTCACGCTTCTACGTTATTGTAGAAAAATCAAACAACTCACATGCTATATATCCCATTTCTTAAGACCATTCCGAACAAGCACTTGTATCTTTTTCCAGAATTATAACTTATCTGGCACAGATATTGCTTAATACAAAGGTGACTATTTCTTTACAGGAATTGGTATAAGAAAAAGTTTTTAAAAAATACAATAAGGAGAACTAAAAATGTGTAGACTTGTTCCACTTGCGATTCTGGCAGTTCTGCTCGCAGTTGTGCCGGTACTCGCTGAGGAGACTGCTCCAGCAGCACCCGTCCCTAAGGTCGATAGCGGCGATACCGCCTGGGTGCTTATCTCGGCAGCTCTTGTTATGATAATGACGCCCGGCCTGGCCTTCTTCTACGGCGGCCTTGTCAGACGAAAAAATTACCTCAGCGTTCTTATGCAATGCTTCATTGTCCTGGCAGCTTTGAGCATTCAATGGGTACTGATTGGTTACAGCCTGTCATTTGCGCCCGGAACAGGCTGGCTCGGCGGCTTTCAATGGTTTGGACTCAAAGGCGTCGGCCTTGAGCCTTATGCCGGTTACAGCGCAACTATTCCGCATCAGGCATTCATGATTTTCCAGGCGATGTTCGCGGTCATTACCCCGGCACTTATTATAGGCGCCTTTGCCGAGCGAATGAAATTCTCAGCCTTTCTGGTTTTTACACTGCTGTGGGCGACTTTTGTGTACGACCCGCTTGCACACTGGGTATGGGGCGTCGGCGGATGGCTCAGGAATATGGGCGCGCTCGATTTCGCAGGCGGAACGGTTGTGCATATCAATGCCGGCTTTGCTGCATTGGCTACCGCGATTGTAATCGGCAAACGGAAATGCTTTGATAAGCATACAGTGCCGCCGCACAGTCTGCCTTTCAGCGTGCTCGGCGCTGCGTTACTCTGGTTCGGCTGGTTCGGCTTTAATGCCGGCTCCGCTCTCAGCGCTGGCGGACTGGCGGTAAATGCCTTTGTTGTCACAAACACCGCGGCAGCAGCGGCTGCTCTAACGTGGGCATTTGTCGACTGGGCAATTAACGGCGCTCCTACAATGCTCGGCACTATTTCCGGTGCAATTGCCGGTCTGGCGACTATAACGCCTGCGGCAGGGTCTGTCGGTATAGGCGGTGCAATCGTAATCGGTATAACGGCAAGCATCTTTTGCTTCATAGCGGTCAGCTACATAAAGCATAAATTCCACTACGACGATTCGTTAGACGCCTTCGGCATACACGGTATCGGCGGCACGTGGGGCACACTGGCTACAGGCCTGTTCGCCACAAAAGCAGTCAATGCTGCCGGTGCGAATGGCTTGTTCTTCGGAAATCCGAAACAGCTCTGGATACAGTTTGTGGCCGTGATTGTCAGCATTGTATATACGTTCGTTGCGACATTAATTCTGTATAAGCTCGTCGATCTGGTGATTGGCGTACGCGTCAGCGAAGATGACGAGGCAATGGGCCTCGACCTTGCGCAGCATAACGAACATGCTTATACAATATTAGAATAATAAATTTGAAATCCGCGTAATCCGCGGTTTTAAGGAGATTAAATATGAAACTCATAATCGCGATTATTCAGCCGCATCGCCTCGAACAGGTCAAAGAGAAATTATACAAGGCTGAAGTAAACCTTATCACCGTAAATGAGGTCCTCGGCCATGGCCGCCAAAAAGGCGTTACCGAAGTGTATCGCGGCTTTAAGGAAACAGGAAACCTCCTGCGGAAGATCCGCCTTGAAATCGCTGTTAACGAAAATTTTGTCGAACCTACGATTAATGCAATCATCGCCGGTGCAAAAACCGGACAAACCGGCGATGGAAAGATTTTTGTAGTAGACCTGCCGGAATGCATAAGAATCAGGACAGAGGAACGCGGCGGCGAAGCCATAGGTTAAGAAAGTTAAAGTTTAAAGCTGAAAACTCAAAACTAAGGAAGTCATCGCTGCATTGCAGCGACTCCGAAATTTTAAGTTTTTAGTTTTAACTTTTAAGCTCTTTACTTCCTTACCTCCCCATGCTTCTACAGACAATTCTGTAGTAAATACAATAATGTAGATTTATATGTAAATATCTACAAAAATGTAGGTGAGAAAAAATTTATATTGAATTTATATATTTTTGTAATATCTTTTAAGACAGCACCATATGGAAATTTTTACACTGAAATGCTGATTGGTATAATTATTGCATACTTGTCTATCATTGAGCCGATTACCGAATGTATCTGTACAGGTAAAAATAACGGAACGGCTATGAGTAAAAAGACAGAATTTGTTTGAAAGGAAATAAGAAATGACCCCCAAAGAATTTTTTGAATTTTGCAAAAAAAATAATGCGAAAATGATTGACCTGAAATTTGTCGACCTGCTCGGCACATGGCAGCACTGTTCCTATCCCGTAGATACACTGGACGAGGATGTTTTCACTGAGGGTCTGGGATTCGACGGCTCATCAATCCGCGGCTGGCAGGGAATTCATGTGTCAGATATGCTCGCAATACCTGACCCCAACACCGCTGTGCTCGACTCGTTTTTCGCAGAGCCTACAGTAAGCGTCCTTGCAAACATCGTTGACCCTGTAACACATGAAGAATACTCTCGTGACCCACGTTATGTGGCACGAAAAGGCGCTGCATACCTGAAAAAAACCGGTATTGCTGATACCTGCTATATCGGGCCGGAACCGGAGTTCTTCATCTTTGATGAGGTTCGATACGAACAAAATCAACACACCGGTATGTATAAAATAGACTCGGTCGAAGGGGCATGGAATACTGCCCGATTTGAAGAGCCCAACCTCGGCTATAAACCGAGCTTCAAAGGCGGATACTTCCCGGTAAGCCCGACAGACACGTATCACGACCTGCGCGGCGAAATGGTGTATGAAATGATGAAAGTCGGCATTGCTGTTGAAGCCCACCATCACGAAGTAGCTACGGCTGGTCAATCAGAAATAGATATGAAATACGCTGACCTTGTCAAAATGAGCGACCAGTTTATGTGGTACAAATACATAATCAAAAACGTCGCAAAACGGCATGGAAAAACCGTAACACTTATGGCAAAGCCTGTTTTTGAGGACAACGGCAGCGGAATGCATACACATTTTTCACTGTGGAAAGACGGCAAACCGCTGTTCGCAGGAAAAGGTTACGCCGGTCTGAGCGATATCGGTCTCTATTCCATCGGCGGAATGCTAAAACACGCACCTGCTATGCTGGCTTTCGCAGCACCAACGACCAACTCATACAGAAGACTTGTGCCAGGTTTCGAAGCACCGGTAAATCTCGTAATGAGCAAAAGAAACCGCTCGGCAGGAGTAAGAATTCCAATGTATTCCGAAAACCCAAAGGCAAAAAGGCTTGAATTTCGCTGTCCGGACCCAACAGCAAACGGCTACCTTGCCTGGACGGCAATGCTGATGGCAGCAATAGATGGCATACAAAACAAAATCAATCCGGGCGAACCGTTAGACAGAGACATATACGAAATGAGCGATGAAGAACTGTCAAAATATCCAAAGACGCCGGGCACACTTGAGGAAGCAATCCAGGCTTTGGAGAAAGACCACAAGTTCCTTATAGCCGGCAACGTCTTCACGAAAGATTTGATAGAGGCATGGATTGAGTGGAAACAAACCAAAGAACTTACACCTATGGCAATGCGACCGCATCCATATGAGTTCCATCTGTACTACGACAGCTAAGACCGATAGCACAGCACCGTTATTTCGACACACAAACCCCCCTGCCGGACTGAAAAACCAGCGGGGGTCGGTGTGTCTATAGAAAATAGTAAAAAGGATTAAAACAAAAGAGAAAAAATTTACGTAAACTTTAAAATCGAGCATAAAGTGCCAAAAACTGCGGAGGAATTTACATAGCAATGGTATCGAGACAGATAGATAACGGTCTGTATGAAGTACGGCGTGAGCACGACGGCTGCGGTATCGGTGCTGTTGTAAATATCTCCGGTAAAGCGGACCACTCCATAATAGATTACGGCAAGGAAATTTTAGTTAATCTCCACCATCGCGGAGCTGCCGGCGCCGACGAGACCACAGGCGACGGTGCGGGAATCCTGTTTCAAATTCCGCAGGAGTTTTTTTTTGCACAGACTAAAAAACTCAATATAAACCTGCCACAGCCGGGCAAGTATGCTGCAGGAATGATATTCGCTCCAAAAGATAACGAACTTCGGGAAAAATGCTTCTCCCTACTCCAGCAGGCAATCGAACTGCATGGAATGAAGGTTCTCGGCGGGCGAAATGTGCCGACAATACCGAACTGTCTGGGAAAAATCGCGCTCGAAGCCGAACCACATATCAGCCAAATCTTCATCGACGGACGCGGAGCAGAAGACAAAGAATTCGAAAGAAAACTATTCCTGGCAAGGAAACGAACCGAAAAACAGGTAAGAGAAAACTTCGGCGCCGCAGGAAGCGATTTCTACATCTGCTCGCTGAGCAGCAGAACCATCTGCTACAAAGGAATGTTCATGGCCTGGCAATTGTTTGCCTACTACCCCGACCTGGCAGAGGAAAATGTCAAAAGCGCACTGGCAATAGTCCATCAACGGTACAGCACAAATACATTCCCAAACTGGCGGCTGGCCCAGCCATTCCGCTGCATCGCACATAACGGCGAAATCAACACTCTGAGCGGAAACAAAAGCTGTACGCAGGCAAGAGAATATAAGATGTCTTGTGAGAAATTCGGCCAATATATGTCTGATGTGCTGCCAGTGCTTACGCCTGACGGAAGCGATTCGGCCTGCTTCGATAATGCGCTGGAACTGCTGGTGCAGGCAGGCAGAAGCCTGCCGCACGCTATGATGATGATGATTCCTGAAGCCTTCGGGCAAAAATACCATATAAGCACAGATAAACGCGCTTTCTACGAATATCATTCCGCTATAATGGAACCGTGGGACGGCCCTGCCGCGATGGTTTTCACAGACGGCCAGATAATCGGCGGAACATTAGACAGAAACGGCCTGCGGCCGTGCAGATACATCGTTACAACAGACGGAATCGCAATCCTGGCAAGTGAGGCCGGCGTTGTGGAATTCCCACCCGAAAAAATCCAAAAGAAAGGACGTCTTCAGCCCGGACATATGTTCCTCGTCGATACGGTTGAAGGCAGAATCGTTACAGACAACGAAATAAAAAGCAAAATCTCAAGACAAAGACCATATCGACGATGGCTCGAAGAAAGCCGCATCGAACTGCGAGGACTCTTCGACAGCCCCAAACTCGTGCCAAGCGATTCCAACACCATTTTCCAGAGACTTCGTGCCTTCGGGTTCACCCGTGAAGAACTCAAGATGATTCTTACTCCGATGGCAGTCTATGGGCAGGAACCGGTCGGGTCTATGGGAAATGACAGCGCACTTGCGGTACTGAGCAACAAACCAAAGCTTCTGTTTAACTACTTCAAACAGCTCTTTGCACAGGTTACAAACCCAGCAATCGACCCGCTCCGCGAGGGGTTGGTGATGAGCCTGATGATGTTCACAGGCAGAAAACCAAATATTCTCGAAGAAACGCCGCAACACTGCAGACAATTAAAACTGCCGCATCCCATCCTGACCAACGAAGATATTGAACGGCTGCGGTCGGTCAAAAGAGAAGATTTTAAAGTCGTTACAATTTCGGCACTTTTTGACGCAAATGTAAATGACCCTGCAGGCTCTCTGCGGAACGGCGTCGACAGACTTGTAAAAGACGCTCAGAACGCCGTAAAAAACGGCGCGAGCCTGGTAATCATAAGCGACAGATTCGTATCCCAAAGTATGGCGCCGATTCCTTCACTGCTCGCAACTGCCGCCGTTCATACAGGACTGCTTAAGGCCGGCCTGCGAGCCGATGCGGGCATTATCGTTGAAAGCGGCGAGCCAAGAGAAGTTATGCACTTTTGCCTGCTATGCGGATACGGCGCAAACGCAATCAACCCATACCTCGCCTTCGAGTGCCTCGATGAACTGCAAAGACAAGGCGAACTGCCTATTGGTATGGAGCCGGTACAGATTGCAGATAATTACATCGCAGCAATAAAAAAAGGTATCCTAAAAACTATGAGCAAAATGGGAATATCAACACTGAGAAGCTATCATACCGCACAACTTTTCGAAGCAATAGGACTTAACAAAGAGCTCGTAAACGAATTTTTCACAAATACCAGCTCACGTATCCAGGGAGCCGGACTTGAGGAAATCGCAAAGGAGGCGATTTCGCGGCATAAATACGCATTTGAGCCGAGAAAAAGCGGAGAACTCGAACTTGAATTCGGCGGCGAATACCACTTCAGACAGACCGGCGAAGTACACCTGTGGAATCCAACGACAATCTCCTGTCTTCAGCACGCAGTAAAAAACAACGGCCAAAAAGCGTACGATGAATATGCCAACGCGGTCAATCAACAGGGAGCGAAACTATGCACGCTTCGTGGACTTTTTGAATTCAAACAGGGTCAGCCTGTTCCAATCGAGGAGGTTGAGCCGGCAAGTGAAATAGTCAAACGATTCTGCACAGGAGCAATGAGCCACGGCTCAATCAGCAAAGAAGCCCACGAATGTATCGCAATCGCAATGAACAAAATCGGAGCGATGAGCAATACCGGCGAAGGCGGCGAAGATGAAGAAAGATACATCGAGAAAGAGGGCCAGATTTCAAGAAACTGTGCGATAAAACAGGTGGCAAGCGGGAGATTCGGCGTTACGCTAAATTACCTTTCACACGCTGCCGAGCTGCAAATAAAAATCGCCCAAGGTGCAAAACCAGGCGAAGGGGGGCAGCTGCCGGGACATAAAGTTACGGAAGAAATAGCAAAACTGCGTCATTCGACGCCAGACGTTACACTGATTTCTCCTCCGCCACACCACGATATATACTCTATCGAGGATTTGGCACAGCTTATATATGACCTTAAATGCAGCAATCCGGGCGTGAGAGTCTCCGTCAAGCTCGTCGCTGAAGTCGGCGTCGGAACTGTAGCGGCAGGCGTCGCGAAAGGCAATGCCGACGAAGTCTTAATCAGCGGCCACGATGGCGGAACAGGGGCAAGCCCATTAAGCTCAATCAAGCATACCGGCTGTCCGTGGGAACTGGGACTGGCAGAAACACAACAGGTGCTGGTTGGGAATAACCTGCGAGACAGAATCACTGTACAGGTTGACGGACAAATGAAGACTGGAAGAGATGTTATTATAGGCGCACTATTAGGGGCCGAAAGATTCGGATTCGGCACAGCGGCCCTTGTTACGATTGGCTGCACGCTGCTTCGCAAATGCCATGAAGGAGCGTGTCCCTTCGGAATAGGAACACAGGACAAAGAACTAAGAACAAGATTTGCAGGAAAACCGGAATACATCGAGCGGTTTATGTTCTTCGTTGCCGAGGAAGTTCGGCAGATTATGGCTCAATTAGGCTTTAGAAAATTCGAGGATATGGTCGGCAGAGCAGATATGCTCTGCACCAAAAAGGCAATTGAGCATTACAAGGCAAAAGGTCTGGATTTCTCGGCTATCTTTTACAAACCTGATACCTCGGACGGCAGGGCTATAAGAAAAATCAATTCTCAGCCGGATAAGCTGGCTGACCATCTCGATTGGCAGATTCTCGAAAAAATAAAGTCTGCGATTGACAGCAGCCAAAAGGCAAAACTCGAAATGCCGATTCGCAACATCAACAGAACTGTCGGGGCGATAATAAGCAATTACATTATAAGAAAATTCGGGCCAGCAGGATTGCCGGATGACACTATCGAACTTACTTTCAACGGCTCGGCAGGCCAGAGCTTCGGGGCATTTCTTGCGCCGGGTATCACGCTGAAACTGACAGGACAGAGCAATGACTATTTAGGCAAGGGTTTATCGGGCGGCAGAATCGTGGTAAAAACGCCGGAAGATTCGCCATTTGCAGCACACGAAAATATTATCGTCGGCAATACACTGCTTTACGGCGCTACAAAAGGCGAGGTTTTCATCAACGGTATGGCAGGCGAACGCTTTGCGGTGCGAAACAGCGGAGCAGCCGCCGTCGTCGAAGGCCTCGGCGACCACGGCTGCGAATATATGACAGGCGGAACGGTCGTTGTGCTGGGAAAAACCGGATGCAATTTCGCAGCCGGTATGAGCGGCGGCATCGCTTATGTGCTCGATGAAATGCAGCTTTTCGATACGCTTTGCAATCTCGATATGGTCGAGCTTGAGAGCATCTGGCATAACGAAGACAAAAAGCTTCTAAAAGAGCTTATCGAAAAACATTATAAATGGACGCAAAGCAAACAGGCCCAGAGAATTTTGAACTCCTGGTCCGACATAATCGGCAGATTTGTAAAAGTTGTGCCGATTGATTATCGAAAGGCACTGGAAAAGATGAGAGCAGCCGAACAGCGACATACAGAAACAACGCCTGCAACCGAAGAGGTGTTCTATGGCTGAGATAAAAGGCTTTCTGAAATACAAAGGCAAAAAAACCAGTTATCGGCCGATTGAGCAGAGAATAATGGATTATAAAGAGGTCGAACTTTCTCTTACGCCGGATGATATTATTCAGCAGGCGGCAAGATGTATGGATTGCGGAATACCTTTCTGCCACGGCGTCGGATGTCCTCTGGGAAACAACATACCTGAATTCAATGATATGATTTACAAGGGCCAATGGCAAAGGGCCTGCGAGCTACTTCATTCGACCAACAACTTTCCGGAGATTACCGCTCGCGTCTGCCCTGCTCCGTGCGAAACGGCGTGCACACTGGCGATAAACGACGAGCCGGTTCTTGTCAGGCATATCGAATATCAAATTGTCGAACGAGGCTTCGAGGAAGGCTGGATAAAACCAATCATCGCAAAAGAAAAGACCGGCAAAAGAGCAGCCGTTATCGGCTCAGGACCGGCCGGTCTTGCCGCAGCACAGCAGCTTGCAAGAGCAGGACATAGTGTTGTCGTCTTTGAAAAAGATGAAAAAATCGGAGGTCTGCTGCGGTACGGGATACCGGACTTCAAGCTGGAAAAACACATTATCGACCGCAGACTGGCCCAGCTTATCGCTGAAGGCGTTGAATTTCAAACCGGAGTTGAGGCAGGCAAAGATATATCTGCACACTACTTAAAGAAAATGTTCGACTGCATCTGCCTTGCAATGGGAGCAGGCGAACCGAGAGATTTGGCCGTAGCCGGAAGAGGATATGAAAACGTTGTATTCGCATGGGATTATCTGGTGCAACAGAATAAAATTTGTGCCGAGGGAAAAATCGATGGAAAAATAATCTCTGCCAAAGACAAAACAGCAGTAGTCATAGGCGGCGGCGATACTGGCAGCGACTGCGTCGGCACCGCCCGCAGACAAGGAGCAAAAAAGATTTATCAGCTTGAGATACTGCCTAAGCCGCCAGAGAGCAGACCGCCCGATACGCCCTGGCCGATGTGGCCGAGAATCATGAGAACGTCATCATCGCACGAAGAAGGATGCGAAAGAATCTGGGGCGTAAAGACGACAAAACTTTCAGGTGCTGAAACAAACGTAAGCGAACTGCACGGCTGCCAGGCCGAATGGCTAAAGACTCCCAGAGGATGGAACATCAAGGAAATAAGAGGTACAGAGTTTTCAATAAAAACAGACCTCGTAATTCTGGCAATGGGCTTCCTCCACGTAAAACATGAAGGCCTTGTGAAGAGTTTGCAACTCAAACTTGATGAAAATGGAAACATCACTATCAACGACTTTGCGTCCAGTGACCCGACCGTCTTCGCAGCAGGCGATGCCGCACTGGGAGCTTCACTGGTAGTAAAGGCAATCGACAGCGGCAGAAAAGCCGCTGATAGAATCGACAAATGGCTTATGGACAGAAAGTAAATAATCTGTAAAATAGCCAAAAAACGGAAAAACAAATGAGTCTAAGAACAGGTTTAGCACAAATAAACGCAACTGTTGGGGATTTTGCAGGTAATGTTGACAAAATGAAGCAGATGTACGCCCGCGCAAAACAGGAAAAAGTCGAGCTGCTTGTTTTTCCGGAACTATGCATCTGCGGCTATCCGCCGGAAGATTTGCTGCTGAAAAAACATTTCCTTTCCGAAAATAAAAAGGCCGTAGAGCAGCTTGCAAAAGACTGCCCTGATATAACCATAATGGCCGGCTTCGCCGAAGCCGCCGACGGGGTTTGCTTCAATTCGCTTGCCATCCTTGCCGGCGGAAAAATCACAAAAGTTTACCGCAAGGCACTGCTGCCGAACTATGGAGTCTTCGACGAGAAAAGATATTTCAACAGCGGCACCGAGCCAGTAGTAACAAAAATAAAAAACATATCCATCGCCTGTACAATATGCGAAGACATCTGGGAACTGAGATGGTTGAAAAAATTTCTGTCGCCGGTATCTGAAAAGAGCCTTATCGTCAATATATCCGCTTCGCCATTTCACGCTGGGAAAATTAATCAAAGACTGACAGTCCTGGAGGATTGCGCCAGGATACTGCGCTGCTGTGTCGCATACTGCAATATCGTCGGCGGTCAGGATGAGCTTGTCTTTGACGGCAGAAGTATGTTCGTCGATTCTGCCGGAAAACTCGTCTCCTGTGCAAAGGCGTTTGAAGAAGATTTGCTCATTGCCGACATTGACGCCGATGGGAAGATAAAATCCGAATCTGCACCGATGAAGACCGACTATATCGAGGAAATCTACCAGGCGCTCATACTTGGAACGAAAGATTATGTCAGAAAGAACGGCTTTAAGAAAGCTCTTGTCGGCATAAGCGGTGGAATAGACTCCGCTTTCACGGCTGCAATTGCTGCCGATGCACTGGGAAAGGAAAACGTCATCGGCGTTACAATGCCGACAAAGTTCAATGCAGCTGAAACAATAAACGACGCCGAAAAGGTCGCAAAAAATCTGGGTATCGTATTTTATAACATACCAATCGAAAAGATACTGCAAAGTTTCAGCCAGGAACTCGGGGAAATTAGCGGCTGGGATGAAAAAGGCCTTGCCTTTGAAAACCTGCAGGCACGGATTAGAGGCACGATACTGATGTCGATGAGCAACCAGTTCGGATACCTCGTTCTGACGACAGGCAACAAGAGTGAAACTGCGGTCGGATACTCGACACTCTACGGCGATACTGCCGGCGGTTTTGCCGTGATAAAAGATGTGCCGAAAACGGTTGTCTATCAACTGAGCAAATATGTAAACAAACGGCTAAGCCGAGAAATTATTCCGAAAAGCGTTATCACAAGAGTACCCAGTGCAGAACTTTGCTTCGGACAGAAAGACAGCGACGCCCTGCCGGAATACAATATACTTGACGGGATACTCAAGGCCTATATCGAAGAAGAAATGTCACTGGCGGAAATCGTCAAGCAGGGTTTCGAAGCCGAGACAGTTCTAAAAGTCATCGGAATGGTCGACCGAAACGAATATAAACGGCGTCAATGTCCGCCGGGAGTTAAAATTACTCCAAAAGCCTTCGGCAGAGACAGGAGGATGCCGATTACCAATCTCTATCGGCAACAGATTCCACGACAAAATAATTAGCTCACAACACGGATTTTAAAAATGCCCAAACGCACAGACATCCACAAGATTATGATAATAGGCTCCGGGCCTATAGTAATAGGCCAGGCCTGCGAATTCGATTATTCCGGCGCCCAGGCCTGCAAAGCCCTCAAGAAAGAGGGCTACCAGGTGGTGCTGGTCAACAGCAATCCGGCAACAATAATGACAGACCCCGAACTTGCAGACCAAACCTACATCGAGCCGATTACGTCTGAAATGGTTGAAAAAATAATCCGCAGAGAAAAACCGGACTGCCTTCTGCCGACACTGGGGGGACAGACAGGACTTAATACCGCTGTCGCGCTTGCCGAAAGCGGCGTTTTGAAAAAATACAACGTCAAACTCATCGGCGCAGATTTGGCCACGATAAAAAAGGCTGAGGAACGCAACAGGTTCAAAAAAATCATTCTTGATATCGGCCTCGAAGTGCCGAAAAGCGGCTATGCCCACAACTGGACTGAAGCACAAAAAATCGTAGAACAAATCGGCTTTCCGGCTATTATCCGCCCTTCCTATACACTCGGCGGAACGGGCGGAAACGTTGCATATAACAGCGAAGAATACAACGAATTCGTACACTGGGGGTTGAATTTAAGCCCCAAAAACGAAGTGCTGATTGAAGAATCGGTCCTCGGCTGGAAAGAATTCGAGCTGGAGGTAATGCGAGACAGAAAAGACAACGTCGTGATTGTCTGCTCAATAGAAAACTTCGACCCGATGGGAATCCATACCGGTGATAGCATCACGGTAGCACCGGCCCAGACGCTTACCGACAAGGAATACCAGTCGATGCGGGATGCGGCACTGAAAATTATGAGGGCCATCGGCGTTGAAACAGGCGGCTCAAACATTCAGTTTGCCGTCAATCCCGAAAACGGAAAAATGTACGTAATCGAAATGAATCCGCGAGTTTCGAGAAGCTCGGCACTGGCTTCAAAGGCCACCGGCTTTCCCATTGCAAAAATCGCTTCGCTGCTGGCCGTGGGCTTCTCGCTCGATGAGATACCAAACGACATAACGAAAAAAACACCTGCGTGCTTTGAGCCGACAATAGACTATTGTGTAGTCAAATGGCCAAGATTTACTTTCGAGAAATTCCCGGCAACAAAACCGCAAGTTTCAATCCAGATGAAAAGCGTAGGCGAAGCTATGGCTATCGGCAGAACATTTAAAGAGGCCTTCCAGAAAGCTATACGCTCGCTCGAAATCGACCGATATTCGCTCGATAAGAAATATATCGATTCAAAAATCGACGACGAACGGCTCAAACAAATACTGCGAACCAATTGCTGGGATAAAATCTGGTATGTCGCAGAGGCTCTGAGAAGAAAACTGGCGATTAATGAAATCTACGAACTCACAAAAATTGACCCCTGGTTTTTGAACAACATCGACCAGATTGTTCAATTCGAAGACAAAATAAGCATAAAAAATCTCAAGCAGGCCAAAAAACTTGGCTTTAGCGATAAATATATCGCTTCAAAATTAAATATGCCTGAGCCGCAACTTAGAAAACAGCGAATCGCTGAAGGCATTTGTGCCGTATATAAGATTGTCGATACCTGCGGAGCGGAGTTCGAGGCGCATACACCCTATCTGTATTCGACTTATGAAGACCAGTGTGAGGCAAATCCTACAAACAGAAAAAAAATCATCATCCTCGGCAGCGGACCGAACAGAATCGGACAGGGAATCGAATTCGACTACTGCTGCTGCCATGCGGCATTTGCACTGAAAGAAATCGGAATCGAATCCATTATGATAAACTGCAATCCAGAAACGGTAAGCACCGATTACGACACTTCAGACAGGCTGTATTTCGAGCCGATTGTTTTCGAAGACGTAATGAACATCGTCGATATGGAAAAACCGGACGGTATTATCGTTCAGTTCGGAGGACAAACGCCTCTGAAACTTGCAAACGCACTGGCAAAAGCAGGTGTGAAAATTATCGGCACAAGCCCCGACAGCATCGACGCTGCTGAAGACAGAAAAAGATTCAACAAGATAGTCGAAAAACTCAAGCTCGACCAGCCGCCGAGCGGCACGGCAATGAATTATGAACAAACCGTCAAAATCGCAAAGAAACTGGGCTATCCTTTGCTTATACGGCCGTCATTCGTGTTAGGCGGAAGAGCGATGCAAATCGTCTATGACGAAACAGAACTAAAAAGCTGCGTTGAAAACGCTATTGCTGTTTCAGAAGAACATCCAATACTCATAGATAAATTTCTTGATGATGCAACTGAACTCGATGTCGATGCAATCAGCGACGGAAAAACAGTCGTTATCGGCGGAATTATGGAACACATCGAAGAGGCAGGCATACATTCAGGCGATAGCGCCTGCTCTCTGCCGCCGTTTTCGCTCAACGCCAAACTAATAGAAGAAATAAAACGACAGACAAAAATGCTCGCGCTGGAACTGAAGGTCAACGGCCTTATGAACATCCAATTTGCAGTAAAGGACGACCAGATTTACGTACTTGAGGTAAATCCGAGGGCTTCGAGAACAGTGCCTTTTGTCAGCAAGGCTATCGGCGTACCACTGGCCAAACTGGCCGCGAAGGTAATGGCGGGAAAAACACTCGACCAGCTCGGGTTTACAAAAGAAATACATAGAAGCTATTATTCCGTCAAGGAAGCAGTCTTTCCATTCCTGAAATTTCCCGGCTGCGACACGCTGCTGGGACCTGAGATGCTCTCAACCGGCGAAGTAATGGGATTATCCGACAACTTCGGCATCGCTTATGCGAAATCACAGATTGCTGCGGGAAACAGTCTGCCGACAAGCGGAAATATCTTCATAAGTGTAAAAGACGATGATAAGCCAAAAGCCGTCCAGATAGCTAAAAAGCTCCACCAGATGGGCTTTAAAATTCTTGCAACAAAAGGCACCTGCATCGAGCTAATTAAGAACAATGTACCTTCGGAATTCGTATTGAAAATGACCGAGGGCAGACCGAACATCGTTGATTTGATTATCAATAACCAGATTGCACTGATTATAAATACCACCATCGGTAAACAAACCATCAAAGATTCGTTCGCGATAAGGAGAACCGCTCTCGACCGCAATGTACCTTATACCACGACAATCAGAGGTGCTGCGGCAGTTACAAAGGCAATCGAATCTATGAAACAAAAGAAAATAGACGTAAAACCTATACAGCTTTATTACAAATAAGGGGATAAAAGTGAAAGGCATACTGCTGCTTGAAGACGGAATGCGTTTTGAAGGCTCAGGTTTCGGAGCACAAGGAAGAAAGTGCGGAGAAGTGGTCTTCAATACCGCTATGAGCGGCTATCAGGAAATGCTTACAGACCCATCCTATCACGAACAGATTGTTACGATGACATATCCGCTTATAGGCAATTACGGCACAAACTCGCTGGATATCGAATCCAACAAGCCCTATCTGAGTGGATTTGCCGTAAAGGAAAACTGCAACTTCCCGAGCAACTGGCGAAACGAAATCTCACTCGATGATTATCTCAAAAAATATCACATCCCCGCAATCGAGGATATCGATACCAGAAAATTAGTTATGCATATCCGCCAGGCAGGCGCGATGAAAGGAATTATCTGCACCGACGAGACGAATATAAAAACACTAAAAAAAGAACTCGACGAATATCCCGGCCTTGTTGACAGAGATATTGTAAAGAACGTCAGCACAACAAAAAGCTATGTATGGGACAAACCTGTCGAGAACGAATTCGGACAAATCGTAAAACCACAGGCAAAATATAATGTGATTGCCTTTGACTACGGAATCAAGCAGAATATTCTGCGGCTGCTGGTTTCGCACGGCTGCAAGGTTACGGTTGTGCCGGCAGGAATAACCGCTGAAGATATACTCAAACAAAACCCTGACGGCGTATTTTTAAGCAACGGCCCTGGCGACCCCGGCCCTATAAGCTATGCCATAGAAACAACACGAAAATTGCTGGGCAAGGTGCCGATATTCGGAATATGTCTCGGCCATCAAATCCTCGGTCTTGCCGTCGGCGGAGAAAGATTCAAACTAAAATTTGGCCATCACGGCGCAAACCATCCGGTCAAAAATCTCATTACGGAAAAAATTGAAATTACCAGTCAGAATCACGGCTTTTGCATCGACCCGGATTCACTGCTGGATAAAGATGTGCAGATTACGCATATCAACCTTAACGATAATACGCTGGAAGGATTTCGCTGTAAAAATGTGCCGGCATTTGCCGTTCAATATCACCCCGAGGCCTCGCCCGGCCCGCACGATTCAAATTATCTGTTCGACGAGTTTATCGAACTAATGGGTAAAGTAAAATAACCGCCGGTTATTGCAGTTTTTCGTAAGGCCACATTTCGAGGCCGCCGTCTAAAACTTTGACATCCTTAAAGCCTTCGTGCTTTAATATAATCGCTGCCTCATAGCCCCTGAGCGAATAATTACAAAACGTCACGATGGGCTTATTTCTATCAAGCTCGACAAAACGAGAACGCAGAGAAGCAAGAGGAATAAAGACCGCACCTTCCATACGCTCACGCTGATATTCAGAGGGCGTTCTTACATCCAAAAGCACAAAATCCTTCTTTTCCTGCATCCTTTGCCAGACCTCTTTGGAGCTGACGCCGTCCATCAGGCCGTCAAGCTTGTTGCGAGCCACATTGGCGGCTGTGATAATATTGTCAATGACCGGCGAATAAGGCGGAGCATAACACAAATCGAGATTTGCTATCTGCTCAACCGTCATTTGTGCAGCGACTGCGGTTGCTGCAACATCGATTCGCTTATCGCCATTGCCGGGGCCTACGGCCTGAGCGCCAAGAAGTCTGCGGGTTTTTTTATCAACGACAAGCTTTAACATTACAAGCTGGGCCCCGGGTACAAAATGCTCCCTATCGGGCGCAGGAACAAGAACAGTAATAACATCGAAACCCGCCTTTCCGGCTGTATGCTCCGTAAGACCCGTAACGGCAACGTTATAATCAAAGACCTTGCAGGCTACAGTGCCAAGAATAGGGGCGAAGGTATCGCTACCGCCGCAGATGTTTATCGCGGCCACCCTGCCCTGCTTGTTAGCGGTCGAGCCGAGAGGAACATAGCAGGGCTTTTGCGTAATGAGGTCGATATTCTCAACACAGTCGCCGGCGGCGTAAATGTCAGGGTCTGATGTTTGCATTTTAGGATTGACTTTTATCGCGCCGGTAGGGCCGATTTCAAGACCGGCCTGACGGGCCAAAGTTACATTCGGCCTATTGCCTACGGCAACTACCACAAGGTCGGCAGGATACGTACCCTTGCTGGTTACGACTGATTCGACGGTATCTTTGCCTTGAAATTTTGTAACGTGAGTATCGGTGAGGACTCTTATGCCGTGGGATTCGAGCTGATTTTCGACAAGCATCGCCAATTCGGTATCGAGAAGACGGAAAATCTGCGGCAGGCATTCGACAATAGTTACTCTGCAGCCTTTTCTGACAAGGGCTTCTGTCATTTCGATTCCGATAAGGCCGCCGCCGACAATAACGACATCGCGGGCCTTGCCCCTATCGAGCGCGGCCTTTATACCTTCGGCATCGGTTACACCGTGAAGTGAAAAAATATTGCCGAGCTTTATTCCTTCGATATGCGGCATAACCGGCTGTGAACCGGTCGCCAGAATGAGCTTGTCGTAATCGAGCAGAGATTCAGTGCTGTCGAGCAGATGTTTTACGCGAACCTGCTTTTTTTTGCGGTCAATTTCAATCGCCTCGGTCTGATTCATAAGATGAACGTTCTTGACCTGCTGGAAAAATATCGGGTCGCGTACGACGCCGGCAGGCGAACTCATCAGCTCACTCTGGTCTTTGACGGTGCCGCTGATGTAAAACGGAAGGCCGCAGCCTGCATAAGAAAGCAGCCTGCCTTTTTCAACAATTGTTACATCAGCGTCAGGGTCGAGACGCATAATTTTGGCGGCGACCTTGGGGCCTGCCGCCACTCCGCCAATTATCACTACTTTCATTGGCTTTTTCATTTTTTTGTCTCCCGTGATTTGTTCGGCTGCAACTTTTGATACAGCCTTGAGGTTCACAATAAATTCAGCACCGCCGAGATGCGATTTTTCAACGTGCACATTTCCGCCTGCGGCATCAACAATCGCCTTTACGAATGCAAGACCCAGACCTGTGCCCGGCCGGGATGAGGCGCGAGCACCGGGCGTTCTGTAAAAGGGCTGAAAAACTTTTTCACGATTTTCCTCTGAAATTCCAACGCCTGAATCGGCAATTCTTATCTGATATGTATCTGCTGCCTGGTCATATAAAAGAAGCACTTCAATCCGGCCATTGTCAGGCGTGTATTTAACCGCGTTTGACAGGAGAGCTTCGAACACCTCGGTCATTGCCGCCTCAGTCCCAACTGCCCAGGCAGGTTCAACATCAATTTTCGCTGCGAGAGTAATATTATGCCGGTGGGCCTGCTGACTCCAGGCAACTGAGCTTCTGCGAACGAGCAGGGAAAGCTCAACCGTTCCGCCGAATGACTGCGGGTCGTTAAGGGCTTTCGAAATCGCAAGAAGCCGCTGGGCGGCAAGCAGTGATTCATCACAACGCTCAATGGCCCTTTGCAGAAACTCCTTCTGCTTGGGCGTAACGGGGCCGGCAAATTCGCCGAGAAGCGTCTGCAGGATTGTGCTGATTGAAGAGACCGGCTCTCTAAGCTGATGTGCCACCAGCGACGCAAATTTCAGAGGGTCAGACATAATATCTTTCATACCGCTGCATTATACTCTACCTTCATACTGTCTGCAACAGGTCAGCTTGTCATACGTTATCGGTTGTGCTATACTAAAAGCAAATGGCCGTCATGGATGAAAAACTGTTTGAAAAATTGCTGATACCGGTAAAGAAAGTTACCTTTCAAAAAGGCTTTTTTCAACTCACCGATATTTCTGAACTTAAAACATATCGAGACAAAACAATCAAAAACAGCGAAGGTTATCGAATCAGGATTCTGACAAAGGGCATTGAAATCTATTCTGCAACAGCCGCTGGAGCATACTACGCTATACAGACTTTAAAAGACCTCGCGACAATCTATGCAAACAACCCTCCTGCGTGTCTGATAGAGGACGAGCCGGACTTTAAAAGACGAGGGGTATATCTCGACTGCTCCCGCGGAAAGGTACCGAAATTAAAGACCCTCAAGGAGTTGGTAATCCGGCTTGCTCACTGGAAGATAAATGAACTGCAACTCTATATCGAAAATGTTTTTACCTTCAAAAAACATCCTGACATCGGCAAAGGTTACAGCCCATTTACACCGGATGAGCTTCTTGAGCTGCAGAATCACTGTCAAAAACATCACGTAAGACTGGTTGGTTCGCTGGCAAGTTTCGGCCATCTGGAAAAAATTCTCGCCCTGCCGAAATACCGCCATCTTGGCGAGATGCCGGGCTTTCGCGGATTTGGCGGCGGGACAACGCTTTGCCCCACCGACCCCGGCTCAATTAAACTTATCAGCGAACTTTACAGCGAATTTGTGCCGCTATTTGAAGCAGAAGATTTCAACGTCTGCTGCGACGAGACCTGGGAACTGGGTGAAGGAAAGAGTAAAAAACTCGCGGAAAAAACAGGGAAAGACCGAGTCTATCTCCAGTTCCTGCTGAAAATTTACAGCCTCTGCCAAAAATACGGAAAGCGAATGAATGTCTGGGCTGATGTTGTTCTAAAATATTCTGAATTATTGAGCAAGTTACCTCGCGATATAGTCCTGCTTAATTGGGAATACGAACATAATGGCAAAAACATCTACAAAACCAAAGACATTGCTAAAGCAAAAATTCCATTTATGGTTTGTCCCGGCACAAGCAGTTGGCTGACACATGGAAGTCGATTACCCAATTCGATGGCCAATGTAAAAAGTTTCGCTGAGCAGGGTCGCAAATACCACGCCGAAGGCCTTCTCAATACAGACTGGGGCGATAACGGACATCGTAATTTTCTCGGCGCAAGTCTGCACGGATTTGCGCACGGTGCGGCACAGAGCTGGAACGGCAAAACGGTCGATAACGCTAAATTTACCGATAATTTCTGTTTCCATTTTTTCGGCGAAAATACAGGTCGATTGGCCAACATAATTCGTTTATTAGGCAGCACTTATATCACCTGCGGAACTAATGTTCCAAACAAGAGCTGGTTGTATTCTGCACTCGTTGAGCCTATCCTGAAGGAAAATAGTCAAACACAAAGTCCTATTGATTTAATGGACGCCAAAGGTCTGCGAAAAATAGTCGAGCAATTTTCAGATGAATCCATCTGGCCGGAACTGCCGAAACAGGCAGAAAATTTTGAAAGAATTGCCCTCGAAGAACTAAAGCTGGCTGCCCAAATGGATTGTCTTTCTGCAAGGCGGGCACTGGCTGCAAAATTGCTGCGAGCAGGCAAAAATGTAAAAAGAAAAGAATTGCAATTTTTAAACAGACAGATGCACAATATTGCAAAGGATTTTAAACGGCTTTGGCTATTGCGCAATAAAGTTTCGCGTCTGGCGGATAATCTGCAGTTATTTCAACAAGCGTGTAAAGGATAAAAATAATGCGTATAGTCGGTTTAATGTCAGGCACATCCGCCGACGGCATTGATGCCGCTGTTGTAGATATCAATAAAAACAAAATCAAATTACTGGCTTTCGATACTTTCAAATATCCGCAACAATTAAGAAAAAATATTTTGGAGATTTCCGAACAGAAAACCTGCCGGGCTGCTGACATAAGCCAACTGAATTTTGCACTCGGCGAAATCTTTGCTGATGCAGTTATAAAACTATGCAAGAGAAATAATATCAATTTAAATACTATCGACTTGATAGGTTCGCACGGTCAAACAATTTATCATAATCCAAGAGGTCAAACACGCTCAACCCTCCAGATTGGCGAACCATCTATAATAGCTTATAAAACCGGCATAACCACAGTAGCGGACTTCCGGCCTAAAGATATGGCGGCGGGCGGACAAGGCGCTCCTTTAGTGCCGTTTGCAGACTACTGGCTATTCAGACACAAAAGAAAAAATCGCGCCGTTCAGAATATCGGCGGCATCGCCAACGTAACTTATCTGCCGGCAAACTGCAAACTCAAAGAAACAATTGCCTTCGATACAGGGCCGGGAAATATGATTATCGACCGACTTACTTTTCTTACAACCAAAGGCAGACAGAACTTCGATAAGGATGGGAAAATCGCTGCAAAAGGTAAAGTAAATAAAAAGTTATTCGATGAAATAATGCGTCATCCGTTTCTGCGAAGACCGCCTCCGAAATCAACCGGCAGAGAAGAATTCGGAGCAGCTTACACCGAAGATTTTATCAAAAAAGCCAAAAAATTGTCGATGTCCTTTGAAGATATGCTTGCTACTGCAACCGCATTTACCGCTGTTAGTATCGCTGATGCACATAAAAAATTTCTGCCGCGCATTCCAGATGAAATAATCCTCTGCGGCGGCGGGGCGAGAAATAAAACGTTAGTCAAAATGCTGCAGCAGAATATAGAAAGCAAAATACTTCTTACCGATTGTTTAGGTATAAACTGTGATGCAAAAGAAGCTATTTCGTTTGCCATTCTGGCCTACACGACCATTAAAGGTATCATAAATAATATCCCCAGCGCCACAGGCGCCGATAAAGCCGTAATTTTAGGAAAAATAATACCCGCACAATGAAAAAACACAGATTACTTCCAACCACAGAAAAACGTAATCGCAGAAGTGAAAATATCGACCGCTTGTCAACACTGCAGGTAGTTAAGTTAATTAACGCAGAAGACAAACTTGTTGCACCGGCAGTCGGTAAAGAATGTAAACAAATTGCCGCGGCGGTCGATATGATAGTAGAGCATTTCAAAAGAAACGGCCGATTATTTTACGTCGGGGCAGGAACAAGCGGCAGACTCGGCGTTCTGGATGCTTCCGAGTGCCCGCCAACCTTTGGAGTAACACCGAAATTAGTGCAGGGAATTATCGCAGGCGGAAAGCGAGCGTTGGTACGGGCAATCGAAGGGGCTGAAGATAAAACCAATGATGGAATTGTCGTTATAAACAAACATAAAATTTCCACAAAAGATGTCGTTGTCGGTATTGCTGCCTGCGGCTTGACACCTTTTGTCAGGGCGGCGTTAAAAAAAGCAATGAAAAAAGGGGCAGGCACAATCTTTATCACCTGTGCCCCCGAAATCGTCAAAGATATCCCCGCGCAAATAATCATAAATCCTGTCGTCGGCCCTGAGGTTATCACCGGCTCAACAAGAATGAAGGCCGGCACTGCAACAAAACTCGTACTCAATACCCTTACTACTACGGCTATGATAAAGATGGGCAAAGTCTATGGAAATCTGATGGTTGACCTGATGGCGACAAATAATAAATTACGAGACAGGTCTATCAGGATTGTTTCACAGATGACCGGTCTTTCACGGACAAAGGCCGTCAATCTACTTAAAAGAGCAAAAGGAAAGGTCAAAGCTGCCATTGTAATGCACTATCGTAAGGTCAGCCTGAAACAGGCTGAAGATATTCTCGACAAATGCGGCGAGTCTCTGCGAAAAGCTGTAGGAACGATTAAATGAGCGAAGCTGCACCGGTACAATGTTTATCAGGACATCTTGGCGGAATAGATTTAATAATAGTCGTATCGGCAGTTTCTCTCCTTTTTGTCATTTCTTATGTCTTTGGACGCAAAGAAAAAGATATAAATGATTTCTTTCTCGGCGAAAGAAAAGTACCTTCGATTATAGCCTGTCTGTCTTTTGTCGCTACTGAAGTCAGCGCCCTGACAATTGTCGGCGTGCCGGCAACCGCTTACAGCGAAAACTGGGAGTACCTGCAATTCTTCATCGGTTCGGCAGCAGCACGAATCTTAGTAGCGTTTTTGTTCATCCCTGTTTTTTATAAATATAACTGCACGAGTATCTACGAATTTTTAAGGCATCGATTTGGCCCGCAGACTCAATATGCCGGTTCGATTTTTTTCTTCATCACACGTCTGACAGCATCCGGCGTAAGATTATACGCCGCCTGTCTGGGAATAGGGATTATTATGGGCTGGAGTCTGGCGCAAACGCTGTTGGTCTTTACAGTCGTGAGTATTATTTTTATCGCATTCGGCGGAATAAAAGCGGTTGTGTGGGCAGGCGCATATCAAACAACTATTTTTTTTCTGGCAGGTATCACATTACTGATATATCTTTTCCTGCATATTCAGGGCGGTTTATCCGCTGCCTGGCAAATCGCAGATAGTGCCGGACGACTGAACGTTTTTAAATTCGACTTCAATCTCAATGACCCTACGACTTTCTGGGCAGGCAGTGCTAATGCCTTTTTCATCGGCCTTGCCGTTTTCGGCACAGACCAGGAACTAATGCAGCGGTTACTCACCGTTAAAACCAGAAAAAAAAGTCAAAATGCAATTCTCTTGACAATAGCAACAGCGTTTCCAATCCTGTGTATATATCTGGCAATCGGCACCCTGCTTTTCGTGTTCTTCCGGCAAAATCCACAAGTACCCCAGCCGGATAAGGCTAAAGAGGTTCTTTCGCACTTTACGGCGAATTTTCTGCCGGTCGGATTAAAAGGATTAATACTTTCAGCAATTATATTGGCCAGTATTGATTCGCCATTGAGTTCTCTGTCGTCATCTTTTGTGATGGATATTTACCGGCCGCTCGTCAAAAAAGAAGCAACAGAGAAACATTATTTACTCATCTCGCGGACAGGGGTAATAGTTTTTGGTTTAGTTTTGGCATTAATCGCTCTGGCGTGTGAGCCGGTAGAGAACATCCTGTGGTTCGCCTTCGAGATAATCTCTCTCACCGGCGGAGCAATGCTGGGCATTTTCCTGCTCGGCGTTCTTACAAAAAGAAAAATCAATGCCGGCAACGTCGCTGCTATGATTATCAGCACAATATCTGTGACAATTCTGTTGATTCTATCGCATCAGGGTTATACCAACCTTGCCTGGAGCTGGCTGATAGTTCTGGGAACAATAGAGACATTCGCATTAGGTTATCTTTTTAGCTGCTTTAGTAAAAAAATATGAGAATGGCGGCTAACCAAAGACCCTGGTCTCTACCTGTCCTGCCAGGCATTTCCAAACTCTGCGAAGTCCAAAAAGTTCACAGTTTCGCTGGCGTCGAAATCGCCCGGGATTCCCAAGCCCTGCAATAGCCAGTTGTCAGCTATCACGGCCACATCACCCCAGCCGATAGAGCCGTCGCAGTTGAGGTCATAAACGTTGTAGGCGATGTAGTTCTGGTCCGACTGGTCAGCCAATACAACAACGTAGCCGGTTTGGTTCGGCTCAAACGTGTAGTATTTCTTTGTCGGTGTTACAGTCCCCGACCACCCGTCACCAACCCAGACCTCATAATAGCCGTTGGCATCGGTTATGTATAAGCCGCCGCCATTGTTCGCATCTACGTGTACTGACGCTATCGGTACATAACAGCC
>CAZBLD010000017.1:0-41215 GCA_964492875.1 uncultured Planctomycetaceae bacterium | reverse complement strand
AATCTGTGGAAGCAATGAAGACGCTGAATATGTACTGGACACTAAGCAGATTACCAAAAGGCTCGGCCGACAGGGTGGTTGCCCGCTCATCAGCATCTTAATATAAAAAAAAGCCCGTCTTTTACGGGCTTTATACGCGTAATTCATGGGAAATCGGTGGGATTTAAAGCTTTATTCTTCGCTGTGTTCGAGCATCTTGCGAAGATATTTGTTTTCCCGACGCGTAGCCTCCAAATCAAAAAGCAGATACTTGACCGTCAGCCTTAATTGGTCAAGCGAGTCCCGAAGATTATTTGCATGTTTCTGACTGTGAAGCCTGGTTTTTTGAGCCAGCGAAAGCAGTTTTTTGCTCTGGTCTGCGGGCAGGTCATTTATTTCATTGAGGAGCTCATAGACCCTCGTTTCAAAAGCAGATATGTCCATTTCAAATCCTCCTACCAAAATCTTCTTCTTCAAACCCAGTTAGATACTACGAAGTTATCTAACGGGTTAAACTCCTCCCTGATATTAGAACGCGTCCATATCAGTTTTCGGTGCAAAGTTTGTGCCATAAGGGTTTGGCAGATACGATGTTGCTTCAATCGCCTGAAAAAGGAGGGTTAGCGGATTGTTAGAGCGGCGTTTTTTTTGGTGGCAAATATTGCGTATTTTGCGAGTTTTGACGCGGCGTTGCAGAAAATAGACACAAAACCAGTAACCAATATTTTTATATAATGTAACTTGCTTTCAAATATGCAGATATGTGTCGAAACTGTCTGTTGCTCTAACTCAACATATCCGATGGGTTAGTAGCAGGATGTACTTGCAGAAAGGCGAGGGCAGCAGTATTATTTACGTTTGTTTAGGTAGACAGTAGGAAGTAAGGAAGCAAGGGAGCAAAGAAGTAAGGAAACGGAGAAGCAAAAATGAAAACGCCTGAAAAGCTGTGGCAAGTGCAGTGGCATCTGCTGTTTTTGGGGTTGTCAGCGGTGGGGATTATTCTGTGGGTTCTGGCGGGGGCATTTGCGGTCTTTAAGGGCAGTTTTCTGGCGGTGCTTTATTTTGCGACCGGGGTCAGCGTGTTCGCAATTTTGCTGCTTGTTACCGAGGCGGTCAAAAGCATCAAGGAACAGCAGGAAAAAATCGCACAAATCAACGATATACTTTCTGCAAATAAAGGTTTTCTCGAACAGATAAGTCAGGGCGTAAGACTGAGCGAGGCTGCAAAGACAATCGCATACCGGGATACGGACAGGCAGCAGCTGAGGGCGAGCGTTATGGAAAAACTGCATCAGCAGGATTTCGAAGCGACTTATGCAATGATAGAGGACATCGCACGAAGAAATGAATATAAACAGCTCGCGGGCGAACTGAAAAATACCGCAGATAAGTACCGAAATGCGACCGACCTCGAAAGAGTCAATCAGATTATCAGCTATGTCGATAAACTGCTCGAACAATATCAGTGGACGACGGCAAGCGTGCAGATTGAAAGACTGCTGGCACTTTATCCGGACTCGGAGAGGGCGAGAGCGATGCAGCACAAACTTGTCGAGAAGAAAGAACAGCGGAAAAGAGAGCTGCTCGCTGCGTGGGACCAGGCGGTCAAAAAAGCAGATATCGACTACAGCCTTATGATACTAAAAGAGCTGGATTTGTATCTGACGCCGAGCGAAGGGCTGGCGCTGCAGGAAGCGGCAAGCGAAGTATTCAAAAATAAGCTCCACAACCTCGGCGTCCAGTTCTCACTTGCCGTGAGCGAAAAAAGCTGGTCAAAAGCACTTGAGACAGGCCGACAGATTATCAGAGATTTTCCCAACAGCAAAATGGCTGATGAAATCAGAACGAAACTGTCTATTCTGAAAGAGCTGGCAAAAGAATAGAATACAGTATGCAGGAGACAGAAGACAGGGGAGAAAATCAAATATCAAAAATGAAAAATGACAAATAAAAATTCAAAAATTACTCCGGGTCTTTGTGTCGCCGTTTCTTTATGTCTAAAATTAACGATTGTCTTCCAATAGATTTTTTATCGTATATTGAGCGAGAGTCTGCCTGTAATCTTTGTTTATCCGCTTTATGACGGCGGTTTCGTCGCCGGGGGCGACAAACGAGGCGTTTTTAACCGCATCGTAAATTTCCGCAAGACTTACATTTTCGGCAACAGTGGCGGGAGTAAAACCTGTCGCGGGTTCGCTCGTTTTCAGGAGCAATCCTGCCTTTACGAGGAGATTTAAGATTTTTTCCGTAAAATCGGCAGGCAGGTTCAACTGACTGCAAACAAGCTCTGCCGGTGTCGGCACATTCTTCTGCTCAAAAGCAGTACAGATAAATTTCATAATATTCATCACCTGCACATCGGTCGCAAGAAAATATTCCTGACGCCGTTTCGCCGAGGCCTTTTGAGCTTCTTCAATAGTTCTTAAATTCTGTGTTGTAAAGGTGAGCTGCAGGCCGAAAAGGACAATAAGCCAGGTTATGTAAATCCATAAAACGCCCAGCGGTATGAGACCCAGTATGCCGTAAACCACACTGAATGGGATGAGCTTGACCATATAAAGGCCGAAGGCCCATTTGGCGAGCAGCCAGGCCAATGCCGCAATCAGCGCGCCCCACATCGCTGCTCTGGAGTTCACCTTTGCGTTGGGCATAAGCATATACAGCGCAAATAATCCGATAAATGCTATAATAAACGGTACAACAGGACCTATGTAAGTGAAGATACTTTTGCTGAGATGGCCGGCGATGCTGTATTTGGCGTTGACATAGACTGCCACACCGAGCAGCAAAGGGCCTAATGTCAGAAAAGTCCAGTAATTGGTTATCCTCCTGATGAGATTACGACCGCGACTGACGCCCCATATAGTGTTGAACGAATTTTCGATAGTGCTTAATAGCGCGATGGCAGCCCATATAATAAATACGCAGCTTATAACAGTAATTGAGCCTTTGTTCAGATTACTATAAAAGGCATTTGTAAATTCATCGATTTTCTGCGTCATAGAGATTTTTTCAGCCGGTTTGTTCGGGTCAACAGGATACTGTATATTTTTAATGAACGTCTGCTCGTAGAAAAAGTTTCTTAACGGCGCACCCAGATTCTCAAAAACGCCGAGAGAATGAAAAATCAAGAGCATCACAATCGCAAGCGGCACAATCCCAAAGATTGTATTGTACGCAAGTATTGCGGCCTGCTGGTCCGCCCTGTTTTTATGCAGCAGTTTTATGCATTGAGGCCAGAGTCTTATCTGAAAAAATATGAAATGCGTAAATTTTCCCAGCTCATCCTTCGGTTCGGATAGTAATTTTTTGAACATAACTTATTCCTTTTTGAAAATTTTTTCCAGGCCTTTTTCTATTTGCCTTTCGAGCTCTTGGCGAGCCTGCTCTTCGAGAAATTTGCCCACATCAATCTGGGGTTTGTCAACGGTGCCTTTCAGCGGCAGTGTGATTCTCTGGCCGCTGTACGTCCAGGGCAGAGTAACATTCATCTGCATCGATTTGTCAAGACCTATCCTGCCGCTGAAATTGACAGGTTTATCGCCGATGTTCACCTGCATATTGTCGTATTGCAGAATGCCATCTGCAAGCACAAACCGGGTCGGGAGCACGGTTATTTCCGGGTCCGACATCGCGCCGGTGAGCAGTATAAGCTGATTTAAGAATGATGATGTGCCAAAAAAATGCATATTTTCAACTGAAAAAGTGCCGGTAACAGCAATAGCGTTCCTGTAGCCCTTTTCGAGGGGAATGGCAAATTTGTCACAATCGAAGTTCAAGGTGCCTGTAATGCTGGTTGCATCGGCGAAGAGAGGAACTACATATTTTAAGAGAGCACCGCTTGTCCGATGGGTGATTTGAATTCTGTCGAACATTTTTATCGCGCTCAGCGTCTGGAGCATTGGGGGTTTGCCGGCAAGATTTGCAGATGCTGCGAAATTGAATTTGCCGTTATTAACAATTGTGGAAAATGGTGCGATTGTCATAAGGCCGTTGTCAATCGTTATATCGAATTCGCTTTTGCCGATGTCGAGCCCCATATATTCGGCATTGTCAAAGCCGAAAGTTGTTTTTGCGTTGAGATTTGCCTTGAACTGCTGCGGCGCGTTTTTCGGCCAGGTGCTTGAGAACCACAACGAATCACTTCTTCTGCCGGTTGCAGAAAGGCCGTGCGGCATAAACGGCGAAACAATCGAACTTGCCGCTGCGAGATCATAGTCAGCTTTGAAGCTGCCCTCGGTTTTGGTTGTTGCGCCCAGGTCGGCATTGGAGAGCCGGCCTGAGATTTTTATCTGAGGACTGACTATGCTGAGCTGCGGTATGTCGTAAATTTTTTCGGCTGTGTCGAATTTGCCGGCAAAGGATATTGTTATATTCGGCTGCGAGAAGGTTTCTCCGGCGGGCGAGGTAATTTTCAGGTTTTCCACGGTTGTCTGTTTCGTAGAAGCCTCAATAAAATTGGCGACTTTTTTGAAGGCCAAATCTCCCCGGGCAAGACCTGCGAATTGTGTATTGGCGTCCGTTTTGCCGAAGGCTGTCGCCCAGGCGTTGAGATTTTCAAGTTTGACGGCAAAATTTGCGTTGAACTGCAGCGGCCCGGCAGTGTCTTTGCCAAGAGGCATCGTGAGATTATTGATGTTTATTGTTCCAAACGATGCAGAGGTGTCTGCTGTTTTGACGTAGAGCTGCTTTTTGTCGATATCGGTCTGGAAATCAAAACCGACATTCACGGCAGGTTCGGAAAGAATTGTGCCGTCCGGCATCGTTATCGCTATGCTGTTCAAAGATGCATTGCCGGTGCTTGCGAAAATTCTGTTTGCCAGCGAGCCTTTGCCGATGAGCTGAGCTGAGCCGGAAAGCCGCGGTTTTATCTCGAAGAACTGCCCCACATCCGACTGCATCTTGGCAAGGTCCAAATCAGCGGTGTAATTCATATTATCGGTTGTGCCGGTAAGCTGCGCCTTTACAAAAGATGAGTCGATAAGCAATTTTTCGACTGTGATAATCTGTTGTTGCGAGACGATTTTTGCGTCAACCTCGACAGGTTTTGAAAGTATAATTCGTTTTACCGGAAATTTTCCCTCGAGCGCCCAGAGTTTGACTTTGCCTGCAACAGTTCTTGTGCCGTTCCGCGCTTCGGTGTTTATATTGCCGCTCAGTCTGCCGTAATTTATATCGAAGTCCTGCTTGAATTTCGCAATTGTTTTTACCTGTTGAAAGGTTTTTGCAACATCGCAGTCAAACTGAGCCTGTAAGGTATCGGGAGAATCGGCCTTTAAAAAATCCTCAAGACTGCGAAGCGTTTTTGGCACTGTTCCTTTCACGTCAGCGATAAGGCCGTCAGCTTCGATTTTCAGACGGTCAATATTTATGGCCTTTTCGGTTGTATTGAGTTTTACATCAGTATCGAACTTTGAAGTCCGTAGTCTGTCGCCTTTCAGGAATGAGCCGGATATGTCAAGGTCGGCTGCATTGATTGTGCCCTGAAGATTTTCGAACTGACCCTTCTGCATTTTGGCATCTATGTCGGCGGTAAATGTGCCGGCGGCTGTCGCGTTGACATCCAGCACTGCAAACAGCGGAGACAGCGTAGAAAGCTCAAGGTCGTTGACTTCTATGGAAAGCTCGCCTGTAGCGTCTGCAAGAGACCATTGCTTTTTTGGGGTTTTTATCTGACCGGCCGCTGCGATGTCGGAAAGCTCGTTCGGGCCTGCGACCGTCATCGAGACATCGAAACTGCTTTTGCTGCCGAGAGGTCTTAAAACGATTTTACTGTTTATGTCCTTCAGCTCCAGTGTCTGCATTATCTGATTTGCATTTGGCGCACTGATTTTACAATTGCCCTGCTTTATTGTCAGGTCGAGGCGGTCTGCAAGATAGCTGGGGCGGGCGGCAATCTGCTGTGCGGTCATTTTTGTTGTGCCGGTGCTGTTCGTAAAATTCAGCTTGTCGGCCTTTACGCCTGCAAACCAGCCCATTGAAAGAGAATCAATTTCGACTTTGCCGTCAATCGAACTGTTTATTTTCTGGAGGATTAAGTTCTTCCCGCTGTTGCTCGACAGATACGCTGGCACTGCAAAGAATGGGATTAAGAAGAATATACACAGGAAAAACAGCATCCACAGAAAAACTTTTTTTAAAGAGATTTTCGAGCCGGTCTTTTTTTGCGTATTATTTTTTTCGGTCTGCATAATTCCCCTCACAAAAAATTGAAGATTGATGATTGAAGATTGAAAATTTCGAGGACTGCTTCGATAAATCTTCATTCTTCAATCTTAATTCTTAAATTCTTGTCAGTCCTTCATAATTTCATCTGATTTTGCCTTTATAGCATTGTCGATTTTGTCGGTATATTGTTTCGTAAGTTCGTCGATTTCTTTTTTGCCGTGTTCGCAGTCGTCCTCAGTGATGGTCTTTGCCTTTTGGTCATCTTCAAATTTCTTGTTGGCGTCCCTTCTGATGTTGCGAATACTAACCTTAGCCTGTTCGCCAAGCTGTTTTACCTGGGCGGCAAGCTGCTTTCGCCTTTCGCCGGACAGAGGAGGAATACTGAGCCTGATTAGCTTGCCGTCGCTGATTGGGGCGATGGAAAGGTCGCTGTTTTTTATTGCTTTTTCGATTTCCTTTATTGAAGCGGGGTCAAAAGGCTTTATCACTATCATACTTGCCTCGGGCGCAGAAAGCGCAGCAAGCTGCCGCAGCGGGGTCGGCATTCCGTAATAATCGACCTTGATATTTTCAACAAGGCCGGTTGAAGCCCTGCCTGTTCTGACGGATTTAAATTCATTGCCGAGATGCTCAAGAACCTTTTCCATCATATTTTTGTGTTCATTGATTATTTTCTGCGTAGGCATAACATCCTCCTGCAGACTAACCGATAATCGTTCCTATTTTTTCGCCGAGGAGCGCTTTGGTTATATTACCCTTCTGAAAGATGTTCAGAACAATAATTGGGATTTTGTTTTCGCTGCACAAACTTATCGCCGAATGGTCCATAACCTTGAGATTCCTGTTGAGCACATCCTGATAAGACAATTTGTCGAAGAGCTTTGCCTTGGGATTTTTGACGGGGTCGTCATCATAGACGCCGTCAACCTTCGTTGCCTTGATAAGCACATTGGCGTCAAGTTCGGAGGCCCGCAGCGCTGCACAGGTATCGGTTGAGAAGAACGGATTTCCCGTGCCGCCTGCGAGGATTGCAATCCTGTCCTGCTCGAGATGCCGGATTGCCCTTCTGCGGATAAAAGGCTCGCAGATAGCTGAAACTTCTATGGCGCTCAAGACGCGAGTGGGCTGGCCCATTTTTTCGAGTGTTTCCTGCAGGGCACAGGCATTGATTACCGTAGCGAGCATTCCCATATAATCGGCTGTATGGCGGGGAATCTGGCTTTTCTGGCTGAAGGTTTCGCCTCTTAGAAAATTGCCGCCGCCGACAACGATGGCGATTTGGGTGCCGAGTTTTTGTATTTGCATTATTCGTTCAGCAAGCGAGGCGAGCTGCTCGCCATCAATGCCGAACCCGCCACTTTTGCAGAAGCTCTCGCCACTCAGTTTAAGAAGCACTCGTTTGTATTTAAGTTCGCTCATCTTTGCGGCCTCATTCCGAAAACAAAAGATATAAAAAAGCACCCCCTCTCTTGCTTCGCAAGAAGCAGAGGGGGTGCTTATTATATTATCCGATTGCGAAACGCACAAATCTTTTTATCTTCGCGGTTCCGCCGGCGGCCTTTGCGGCATCGGCAAGTACCTTTTGAACAGGGACTTTCTCATCCTTTACAAAGCCCTGCTCCAGCAGGCAGTTATCGGCAAAGAATTTTTTCATTTTGCCGTCAACAATCTTTTCAACGATATTGGGAGGCTTGTTTTTTACCTGCTCGGCAGCGATGGACCTTTCGCGCTCAATTATCTGGGCGGAAATGCCTGACTGGTCCAGCGCAAGAGGATTGATTGCAGCGATGTGCATCGCAATGTCTTTGGCAATCAGCCTGAACTGCTCATTGTCGGCAACGGCTTGTGTGCTGGTCTCTAACTCGACCATCACGCCGAGTTTGCTGTTGAAGTGGACATAAGTGGCGATAAGGCCGGGGCCGAAAAGCTTGAATTTGGCGTAATCGCCGACCTCGGTCTTTTCGCCGGTTTTGCTTACGCATTCAGTAATGGTGTCCGAAAACTTTTTGCCGCCCTTTTCAGTATTGAGCAGATTAACAGCACCTTGTTCGGCACCGCAGGTAAACAGATAATCCTTCATTGCGTCGGCGGCAGCGACGAAGGCATCGCTTTTTGCGACAAAATCGGTCTCACAACAAAGCGCTGCCATTGCGGCTTCTCTTCCGTCAGGATTGGTGACGCATACCACTACCCCTTCTGTTGTTTCTCTGTCGGCCCTTTTTGCGAGCGTCGCCAGACCCTTCTTGCGGAGCACCGTCATTGCCTCTTCAATATTACCGCCTGTTTCCTCCAGAGCCTTCTTGCAGTCCATCATACCCTGGCCGCTCATTTTGCGAAGTTTTAAAACCATTGCCGATGAAATTTCCGCCATTGTCATATCTCCTGACTATTTCATTAACAGAAAGCCAAACTCGGGTATATAAAAAACGGTCGTATCTCTGTTGGCGGTACGGCCGATATGCCTGCATTTACATTAGTCTTGCGACGCCTGCTGCGGGTCGGAAGAAGACTGCGGCTCGGCAACGGTCTGGCCAGTGTCTTCGGCACCTTGTGCAGGCACTTCTCTGGCCGCCCTGGCAAGAGAACGCCGACGGCCCCGCGACCTTCGCGATAATTCCTCCTCCCTTGCATCGGCTTTGTGCGTAGTTTTGCCCTGGGTGACCGCTTCGGCAAGCTCACCGATTATCAGCTCTATCACCTTTGTCGAATCGTCATTGGCGGGAATGGCAATGTCAACCAAATCAGGGTCGGAATCGGTGTCGATTATTGCTATCGTAGGAACTTCCATTTTCTTTGCCTCACGCAGGGCGAGTGTCTCTTTGCGGGCATCCACAACGACTATCACACCTGGCATCTGAGTCAGTTTGCGAATACCTTCAAGATTTGACTTGATTTTGCGAAGCTCACGCTTGAGGGTCGAGGCCCTTTTTTTGCTTTCAGCCTCTATCGAACCGTTATTTGTCATCGACTCGAGCTCTTCGAGACGCTGAATACGAGAATGAATTGTTCTGAAATTCGTCAGCGTTCCGCCAAGCCAGCGAACGGTAACGTAGTGCATACCGGTTGATTCGGCAACCGACTTGACGACCTTTTGAGCCTGACGCTTGGTGCCGATAAATATAACGTCTTTGCCTGATGCTACGATATCAGAAAGAAGTTTTTTAGCCAGGATTACCCCTTTAAGCGTCTCACGAACATTAATAATATGAATCATACCGCGACGAGCATAAATATACGGTTTCATCTTCGGATTCCAGCGACTGACGGCATGACCAAAATGAACACCTGCATTTATCAGGTTACGAGCCAGATTATCTGCCACTAATGAAAGCCTCCAATATTAAATTATTGTGATTGTTTTTAACTTGTCGACCCGGGCCGCAAGATTCGAGAATTCAATACCTTACTGTCCAATTCCCTTGTTGTCAAGTTTTTTGTCCAGTTCGCCTTAGGCGGATAAATTTAAAACTACGCGCAAACCAGTTTTTTCGACTCTTTGACTGGCAAAAGAGAGAAAAGGCGGGTATTCTGATTTCGGTTCGACTGAGTTCGCCGAAGTCTGCCGTTTTTGGAAGTTTTGACTGATAATGCTGAACTGTGAAAAAAGGCCTGAAATACACAATTTTTAAAACAGACTGGGGTTTTTTCGGACTTTTAGCCGACAGCAGAGGGCTTCTACGAACAACTCTGCCAGTGAACAATTATCAAACAGCAAAAAAATACCTACTGGTCGGTATGTTTGACCTTGCAAAAGAAGACGAAAACCTTTATCCTGAACTTCGGAAAAGCATAACAGATTATTATAAAGGGACTTATGTAGATTTTAAGGAATTACCTTTGTCGATAGTTTACCCTCGATTCAGTGGGTTCGGCTGCAAAGTCCTTAAGGTCTGCAAAGGAGTCCCACTCGGCAAAACGATTACATATTCGCAGCTTGCAAAGAGGGCAGGTTTTCCAAAGGCAGCGAGGGCTGTTGGAAATATCCTTGCTAAAAATCCACTGCCCTTGATTATTCCGTGCCACAGGGTTGTCCGCTCCGATAGCAAAATCGGTAAATTCAGCGCACCGGGCGGGGGCAAAATGAAAAAGAAAATGCTCGAATATGAAAAGTTAGTAGCCGCGAAGACACCGCTGGGATTGAAGATTGAACATTGAAAATTGAAGATTTAAATAATTCGGCAAAGCCGATTCTACAAATTTTCAATCTTCATTCTTAAATCTTCAATTTGCTTTGCGTCTTCATACCTTTGCGGCTAAATTGGAAAGTAAGGAATTTGAAAATGGATGTCATCAGAAAAATAAATACCGAAAATGCGCCTGCTGCAATAGGGCCTTATTCGCAGGCTGTCGCTGCAGGTGATACGATTTATTTGTCAGGCCAGGTTGGACTTGAACCAAAAAGCGGCAAACTTATCGATGGCGGAATCGCTGCTGAAACAAAACAGGCACTGGAGAATATAAAAGCAGTACTACTGGCCGCAGGAAGCGATATGACAAAGATTGTTTCCGTAACGGTCTATCTTACGGATATGGATGATTTTGCAAAGATGAATGAGGTTTATGCAAAATATTTTACGGAGCCATATCCTGCACGCGCGACAGTTGCGGTAAAGCAGCTTCCAAAAAATGCAAAGGTTGAAATTTCCGCTATCGCAGTCAGGTAACCTGCTGTGAGCTGAATGTGAATTTACCGCAAAGGCGACAAATCTTTGCTTGCCCAAAGCTCAAATTATGAATAAAATTCAATTGCTGCTGTCAGGACAGGATACGTCGCCGGTACGGCGACGGCTAAACAAATAAAGTATCTAAGAACTTCTTACAGGCAGCTTAATATGGCTAAAGGTGAGTCAGAATCCGCCAAAAACGGGACGGATAAAAATGTCCGTGACATACTTGTAAGCCGCTCTGCTGACGACAGCAATGCCTTTGCGCTGCTATACGACATATATTACGAAAGAATATTCAGCTACTGCGTCAGCAGAGTCCGCTTGCGACAAATTGCAGAGGATTTTACAGGCGCAACCTTTCTTGCCGCTGCTGAGAAAATCTCAAAATTCCGAGGTAAAACAAGAATTGAATTTGTCAACTGGCTGTACGCTATTGCTACCACAAAAATTAACCTGTATCTGGGAGGAAAACAAACTATAGAAAAACTTGCAGCGGCAGAAGGTGAAATTCAGGCGGCAAGTTCCCAGCCGGATGCAATTACCTGGCCGTTGCTGCACAACGCCATTCTAAAACTTAAACCAAAAGAGCAGACCGTTATAGCCCTGAGATTTTTTGAAAATCTTACCATTGATAGAATTGCTGAGATTACAAAATCAGTGCCGTATACTGTCCGTATCAGAATCGCAAAAGCACTTGAAAATATAAAAATGTTCGATACGGGAAAGCAGCTCGAGGATGTCGTAAGAAAACTTGATATAGATGACAGGCTGGATTCCATGCACAAGGAAAGACTTCGCGCAAAGGTACTTGTTTCATTCGATTCAGCCGGCAGGAAAAAACATCGGGCACTTCTATATTTTTTTACTGCTGCAATTGTTTTAATAGCTGCCGGTCTGCTTGTGTGGTTTGGCAGTATACCGCCTGCCCGGCGAAGTATCG
The DNA here is from genome assembly GCA_964492875.1 of uncultured Planctomycetaceae bacterium. GTDB lineage: Bacteria > Planctomycetota > Phycisphaerae > Sedimentisphaerales > UBA12454 > JAPLMW01. The sequence continues at coordinate 29,461 of CAZBLD010000017.1, read as the reverse complement.
TCAAGCCGCCCAAACGGGTTGCGGAGGCGAATCTGCCGCAATTACAGAAGCAGGAAGAAAAAACACGGCTTGAAAAAATCAAACAATTTGCCGCTGAAGAAAATATTCCGGAACTTTTAAAAATCCTCGAGAGCGATGATTTGACCGCAAGACTGCTGGCCGCAAAGTACCTCGCAGAGCTCACCGATTCCAACGCTGCCGATATAATCCGCCTCAGCCAAGGCTACGGCGGACAAGTAATATCTGCCAGAGGTGTGGAAGAACAGGCCGATTTGAATAAGCCGAGCGCACAAAAAATCGGACAGCAAAAAGCGCTGTCAATAAAAACAGTTGATAAAAAAACAAAACTGTCGCTTGCCGGAGTCTTGTTGCAGGTTAGATTTGACGGCGAAAAGAATATGCCTGAAGTTTCTACCGACAGTAATGGGCAATATCTGCAGGCACTGCCGGCCGAGCCGGTAAATCAGATACAGATACATGCAGCCGTGAAAGGATACGCGGCTATGAAAGTGCAGCGGCGCACGACTCCGATTGTGGCGGAAGGGATTTTGTTTGAGATGTCGCAGGTTTCGAAAATCGGTGGTCTTGTCGTAGATGAACAGCTTGGACCGGTGGAAAACGCTGAAGTAAAGGTGCGCATTGACTCCGACTCCAATTCTGAATTACCTGTGGTCGATATGGACGAAATATTTAAGACCGATGTCAACGGTATCTGGCAGAGCGAGAGCTTTCCCGAAGATGTATGTCAGGCCGGAATTATGGTGACGCATCCGAATTACGTTCCGCAGGAAGGGTATAGGCCTGCGATTGTCGAAGAACTTAAAAACTTCTCATTTGTTACTTTTCTTGAAAGAGGCGTTACTGTTACGGGCAGGGTACTTGATTGGGAGCATAAACCAGTGCAGGCAGCAATCACCAGAGGGACCGGCAGACGTGAAAATCCTGCAATCTGCGACCCGAACGGCTGGTTCCGCTTCGATAATATCGTACCGAGCATTGAGGTCTTCACCGCTCAATGTAAAGGTGCCGCTCCGCAGATACAACAGGTTGATACTGGCCCAAATATGCCGCCGATAATTTTTAACCTCGAACCTGCAAATACCATCCGGGCAAAAATCGTTGACATTAACGGTACACCATTAAAAGACGTTCATGTCAAGGTTGAATCATGGAAGGGATTTGGCACGCTGGACTTTGAGACTCAAACCGACGCAAATGGTTTTTTCCAGTGGACAGATGCGCCGGCAGACGAAGTCTTGTTCGACCTTTACAAACCGGGCTATATGAGAATAAACAACTTTGGCATGACGAGCGAAAACGATTACGTAATTACACTTCCCTCCGATACAGTCGAAATACAATAGGCGCAGCCGTTATCGCGGCCTGCGAGATTAAATAAATCGAAAATATTTTTAAAATAGCCCTCAACTATCTGTATATAACGGCTCTGCAATGCCATCCGCTACAAAGACAGTCCGGAAATATATCCCTTGAAACAATCCTCTTCAAACCAAAAAGGGCTGAAAAGTATCGGCTTTTACTTTTTTGCTGAATTCCCCAATTTTCAGTGCTGAAAAGGGCAAATTGCATTGACAATTTTGCCTATTTTGCTAAAATTAACATTATCGAGGGACTTATCAATGTGAGTCTATGGAGGGGCAGCTTCTGGGGCGGATTCACCCTGGAGGAGGTTTTATTGAAGGTTACGATATGAGAAAAGCAGCTACAAAAGGCATCGTCTTTCTGCAGGTCGATTTCTGGCTGCGATTTTTGCTGGCCATCGCTGTCAGTCTGCCCGGCGGACAGATGGTCTATGCGCAGCGGCAAAGACTTTCAGAACAGAGGACAGACTATTTCAAGCTCGTTTCCACAGTCGAATACATAGCTAAGCAGGGCAACGAAAGCAGACAATACCGGCATCAGGCTGAACCGTGGTTTATGGTTACCACTGTACCCCAGACCAATGAGCAGAGACATTATCATCTTATAACAAACGACTTAAAACTTCAGGATGCGAACTTACAACAGAAATACCAGTACGCCAGCGAAATAAATTATGACCTGACAGAAAAAAGATTTATGACAGGTGTTGACTCAGATTTGATGCATCTGCAGAAGATGAACAACGAGTGTATAAAAACCATCGACGGCAAAGCCCCAAAGCAGGTCGGGAAGACATGGACGTGCAGATTCAATCTTGGAATATTCAACCATTACTCGCTGCCGAACGAATTGAAGTTTACCGTAACGTCAATCAAAGTTCCGACAGACGAGCTTGGCGATTTTGTCGCTGTGCGTGCAATATCAGACCCGTTCCTTGTAAAGGCCGCTGCACAGACTGAAGGCTATGGTTTTGTCAAATGCAAGATTGCCTGTGTCTATCTTTTTGACCCTTGTGTATATGGCACAAACGAAGAAGACCTCTATGTCAGCGCAATGGTCTTTCTGGCTGCTACGAAAATGGATGGTATGACCCAGCAGTATCGCTATGAGTTCGGAACATACAAAACGGATGCAAACGCTGCGTCAGCCGATATGAACGGACTTGGTTTTGAGCTTGAAGATTTTGTCAGAAAGATTCAGCTGATACCGCAGCCCATTGAGGTCGATAAGCCATGCGGCCTGCCGCTCTGGGCTCAGTCAGAGATTGTAAACGCCGCCCAGCTCGCATCGACCTGCGCGGCAGTTGCGTGCGAACAGGATATAGTCAACCCTGTTGCAAGCGTCTACCTTGCCGCCGCGAGAATTTATCAGCTCCAGCAGGAATGCTGTCTTGTTCCGGCACCGTGCGAAAGAAGCGTCTGCCAGGCACTGAGATACGACGTCGAAGAAATTTATCCTATGGACATCTGCGGAAGAAAGGAATTTCCACTATGGCCGTTTGTTGCGATACCTATCGCGTTGTCAACAAATTTTCATCACCACGACCACGACAAAAGTCCATACAAGCCATAGTTTAAGCTCCAATGATTAAATTTCAGATTCATCAGGGAATGGAGAAAGAAATTAAGGAAAAGAGATTGCTGCAAAATGGCAGCCGAAGTCCGGCAACCTTGAAAACCGCAAAAAATTAGGACGAAAAGCGGCACAAGCAATAAATAAAAGCTGAAGTTATTAAATTTTGAAAGGAAGGGAAGATGTTTCGGAGAGCCATGTTAATTGTGTATTTGTTGTTGCTGTTGTTGGTTTTGGGATGTCAGGAAAAACAGAAGCCGGCCTCGCTGGAAAGAAGCTTGATGCAGCAGCAGAAGAATGAGTTGGAGGAACAGATTCTCGCAACCTGTGATGACTATAGTACGAGAATGACTTTCGAAGCAACCCCCCGTGATATAACGATAGCACGTAATCCGGGGATTGAACAGAAACTCTATTTGACTGCCGTCGACAAAGAAGGCAAACCAATAGCTTGCGAGAAGCCGATGAGAATTATGGTTGATAATGACGGAAGACTGCTTTTGAAATGTCCTGGCGGCAGCGAATTCAAGCCTATCGCAGTAAAAGACGATAAGGTAGTAGCCGAACAAATCTGAAATGGAGACGGAGCGTAAACGCGTCGGGGATTTATTTCTTTCGACAATATTTTTTATAAATTCCGAAGGTAAGAACTGCCAGAAGTATCACTGCGCTGATGTGTTCAAGCGGCGTTGCAGTCATTTTGTGATAGTGGCTGTGTATCCGACTGTCTAAATCGCTGAACATTGCATCAAGCAATAATCCGGAGGCCAGCGCGCAAACTGCAACGGTAAGAATGTATATTATTGCTGTACGTCTGCCGAGGATTTTCCAGATTGTTACGAAGCCTGCGGCATTGGTTGCAGGGCCTGTCATAAGAAAGACAAGCGCTGCGCCTGGCGAAAGACCTTTTGCGATAAGAGCCGCGGCAATCGGCACGGAGGCCGTCGCACAGACATACAATGGAATACCGACCAGCATCATCAAAACCATTTCACCTAATCCGGAGCCGACTTTTTCAGTAAAAAAATCGTCAGGCACAGCGACTGAAATAATCGCGGCAATAATCAGACCCGCCAGCATTGCCGTGCCAATATCGCGGGGCAAGACGACAAAGGCGTGTCTGAAACCTGTTATAAATTTGTTCTTACTTTCTGAAGAATCTTGGTCGTCCTCAACTCCTGTAATTGCAAAATCCCTGCGGTCGAACAAATTCACTGCGATGCCACCAACTACGCCGGTTATCAGTGCGATTATGGGGCGTGCAACCATAAAGACCGGCCCCAATAGACTCAACGTTACAAGAATACTGTCGACACCCGTCTGCGGCGTGCTTAAAAGAAAAGCTATTGTTGCGCCCTTGCTTGCACCCTGTTTGTGAAGCGACACCGAAACCGGTATCACGCCACAACTGCATAAAGGCAGCGGCACACCGAAAAGAGATGCCCAGAATACCGGCCGGATTCCTTTGCCGCTCAGATGTTTTTGTATGAAACCGGTTGGAAGAAGAACCTTCAATATCCCTGCAACGGCAAAACCGAATAACAAATAGGGACTCATCTGACCTACCGTCGCCCAGAAATCAACAGCAATCGATTTTAAAAACTCAAACATTTACGCCCTTATCATCGTCAAAAGCATTTTGAAACGCTCTTTAGCCTGTACGGCGTGAGGGATATTGGCAGGCATAATCACGATTTCGCCTGCTTTTGCTTCAACGTCTTTGCCGCCAATAACGAGCAAGCAAGAGCCTTCGACAATCTGAACAAAAGCATCATAAGGCGTCTGATGTTCGCTTAAACCCTGGCCGGCGTCGAAAGCAAATAATGTAACCGTTCCGACGGGTTTATCAATTATCGTTTTGCTGACAATCGAATCGTTTGAATATTCGACCAAACCAGCAAGGTCGACTGCCTTTGCCATACAAGACTGAAGAACTGTATTTTTGTCGGATTTTTTCATTTTTGAGTCCTTCGCTAACCAAGCATTTCAGCCATATCTTTTTCAGGTTTGCCAATCGGCTTTATATTATATTTTTCGACCAGAATCTTTAAAATGTTCGGACTGATAAAGGCTGGCAGAGAAGGTCCAAGCCTGATATTCTTTATGCTAAGATAGAGCAGCGTAAGCAGAATTGCAACAGCCTTCTGCTCATACCACGAAACAACAAACGATAACGGTAAATCATTTACGCTGCATTTGAAAGCTTCACTTAGCGCCAGCGCAATCTTTATTGCAGAATAACAGTCATTGCACTGGCCGGTGTCAATCAGCCTTGGTATGCCGTCAATTGTGCCAAAGTCATTGTAATTGAAGCGATACTTTCCGCAGGCAGCGGTAAGTATTGCGCAGTCTTTCGGCACGAGTTCTGCAACCCGCGTGTAGTAATTGCGGCCCGGCTTTGCGCCGTCGCAGCCGCCGATGAAAAAGAAACGCCTGATTTTGCCTGCTTTTACCGCAGCAATGATTTTATCAGCAAGGCCAAGCACAGCAGTATAATGAAAACCTGTGTTCAATGTGCCGACATCGTTTTCCTTCAGCCCAGCGGACTTTAACGCCTTTTGAATTACTTCGCTAAAATCCCGCCCTTTAATGTGCTCGACGCCCCCGACGCCGGCTATGCCGCAGGTAAACATTCTGTCTTTGTAACTGTCCTTGGGAATCATAACACAGTTGGTCGTAACCAGAATCGCACCGGAGAATTCATCGAACTCCTTGCGCTGGTTCTGCCAGGCTGTGCCGTAATGCCCGACAAGATGTTTAAATTTTCTCAATTCAGGATAGCCGTGAGCAGGCAGCATTTCGCCATGTGTATAAATATTTATTCCTTTGCCCTTAGTTTGCTTTAAAAGCTCGTAAAGGTCGAGCAAATCGTGGCCGGTAACGACAATGCCGGGCCCGGCTTTTGTGCCGGCGAAGACCTGTGCAGGTTTGGGCGCACCGAATCTTTCAACGTGGGCGTTGTTCAGCATCTCCATTGTTTTTAAATTCATCTGACCTGCCTTGAGAACGAGTTCAAAATATCTCGCCAAATCGAAATCGACATTCGTCAGCGTGGAAAAAAGAGCCTCGTGCATAAAGCCGTCAACTTCTGCATCAGTCTTTCCCAGCTCTCTTGCGTGATAGGCATAAGCAGCTATACCCTTAAGGCCGAAGACAAGCAGGTCCTGAAGACTCTGAATATCAGGGTCTTTGCCGCAGACGCCGATTTTAGTACAACCCGTTCCGCCGGCCGTCTGTTCACATTGGTAACAAAACATAATCATCGCCTTTCAAATAATTTTTCCTTGTTATTTCTTTAACAATTCAGCCAGTGTTATATTTTTCAAATACTCTTCGATATATTTCTGCAGAGCAACAAGCTTTTTCCTTATTTTGCAGGTAAACTTTTTAGGACAGCTTTTTGTATCAGGGATACAGCGGTTGAGGCAAATATTGCCCTGAATCGCTGCTATGGCCTGATAAAGGCTGATTTTTTCAGGACTTTTTGCAAGTTTGAAACCGCCATTGGCTCCCATCCGGCTTACAACCAGCTTTGCTGAAGAGAACTTCTGAAGCAGTTTGCAGTCAAGCTCATAGGATACATCGCAGCTTTTGGCGAGCCGGCGAGCCGATATCGGCGCACCACCGTAATTTTCCACAAGGCCGACGATAAGTCTGAGGGCGTAATCGGTATTTCGCCTTATCACATCCATTTATTAAACCTTAAAGGTGCGATTACTTTGATATAAGACTATTTTAGTCCTACTTATTGGGGTTGTCAACACTATTTTTTGAAATTTTTTGGAATGGTCGCAAAATGTCATATCTCCCTTGATAAACAGCCCTCGCCGCATCCGAATTGCCCGGATTTTCCCTCTCCATTCAGTTAAGCCTTATTCCTCTTTTATTTTACGCCGAGGTCTTCAAGCCTCATTTTTTCATTTTCAAGGTTTCTTCGGCCGATGATCCACCACTTTATAACCTTGTGGCGGATGAAACTCGAACACCTCCGACGGTATCGAAGGATTCAGTTCAATCTTTATAACTCTGTAAACTGATTTCTCCACGAAATTACCGTCTTTATCATACTGTATTTCAGTTATGTTATGTGGAAATCCATTTGAGTCAAAATCGCTGCACTCTCGAAGATATAAAAATTTATTTGTTGTAGGCATATGAAGTTCCGTGCGATAAACACGAGAGTAATCCTTTCTGTCGCATATCAAAACAGCCGGAAAATAATTGGGGTCGCCCATTTCTATTATGTCCCTTGTGCTTGGAGCGTTTGGGTCGGGGCGGATACCAATTCTATTTACTGCCTTATTTCCTTTTGCTTTCGCTCCTCTTATAGGTTCTATACTGGCAAGGCCAGTCCTGGCAAGCTCCGCCATCTTGTTCGGGTCGGGAATATAATTTAGCGATGTTGGAGTGCTGCCCTGGTCTATACCAAGAAAGAGCCGCAAGGTTAACGCAGTTGCGAAAGGCATATCTGCGAATTGAACAACAGTTTCTTTAGTCCACTTTGTCGTATCAACAAAGACGGTCTTCATCTCACTCGCATAGTGATAGCTGACAAACTTTCCTGTGTTTGCATCTTGTGTGTTAACAAAGGTGTGGACGAAAGGTGTGTCAAGGCCCAATGGTTCATTCGGCCCAACTTTTACAAAGTCAATTCGTTGATTGTTGTCTGATACCCTTACCCAACTTTTTATCTTGCGAGGAAACCTTTGGTTTTCTACCCAATTTTTGAAATTTACCTCTATGATTTTATTGCGTCTTTCAATTTCATAAGGCTTAAGTTCATCAAGTGAACGACCCTTGAATTCTCTGTCAGCAAATTCCTCGGCTCTCTTGCGAATCTGCTCGACCGGCTCTGGTGTTTTCATATATTCTTTATAGAATGTAATATCTATGCTTTTAATTGGCTCCTCCCAGGCAGCCCTTACCAATTTGTTCACCTGCTCCTCTGTAGGAATACTACTGTTTTTTTCTGCACAATATATGGGGCCGCAGGCGAAAATCACCGAGAGCGAAAACAATATACTTGACCTTTTCATAGTAACTCCTTTTGATTTAATTCATTTTAAAATCAATTCTTATCTTAATGTTCTATTGTTTAGAACTTCTAACAGCCGAAATTCGTAAATACCAGTGATTCCTGCGGGTCGGGGTAATAAGGGTTCTTTTCACAGGTTTCAATAAAATCACAGACGTCACACTCTCCCGGGCAGCAATCGGTCCCAGCTCCCGCAAGACAGTTAGCACACTTAACAGGGTCCATAGTATAGTAACAAACCTCTAAACACCAAGCGCCCCGTAGAGCGCACCAAGCCATCCTGCCAAGATCCCAGTTTATCATACATGGATAAGTATACCCTACCACCTGCATTTCACTATTACATTGACAATGTTCGCCCTGGCCGGCTTCAGCAATCACACAATGCTCATAACTTTCTATCTCTGTGGTCGTTCCACCACAAAGGCCTTCACCAGGGGGGCCATTACCGCAACTTGGGCAAAAAGTATTGATTGCTTCTGTTGTATGTGTAGTCCAGACCTTATTACAGCATGCACCACCGCAGCATTTCTGATTCGGGTCATTCCCACAAACTTTGCAGCTTCCGTCCATGCAACTTTCGCAATTACACGGGTCGCAGCAGTTACTACCGCAGCAATTCTTTCCGTTAGGACAGGTTTTTCCAGTTCCGTTCCCGCAACAATTCTCCGTATTGGGATTATAACATTTTTTACCGTCACAACAATAACCGGTGCTGCAACAGGAATTATTACAGCAGGTACCACTGCCGCTGCAGCAGGAATTACAGCAATAACCGCTGCAACAAGAACCCTTACAACAGGTTTGACCGCTGCCGCAATTCCATCCACAGCCGCAGGAAGGATAACCTGATGTTCTATGGTAACAGGGCGGGCAAGGCGGACAAGGACAGGCTGAAGCTATCACAGAAAAGACGCAAATTACAAATAAGCACATTAAAAATAAGATTAATCTTTCCTTATTCATCGCTATTTCTCCTGCACTGTTCATTAATGTATGCAATCCGGCAATCGTTGCTGTCGGCATTCATAAGAAACCATCCAAAGTAAGCACAGGCTTTTGTACGTTTGCCTTGCACCATATTGATTTCCCCTAAATGTATCGCGGCGTAATCCGAAAGATAATGTGTGGGATAATTTGTCATCAAAGCCTGATATTCTTCTTCAACTATTATATCCGCTTCATCAGCCGGTATCTGTCCTGCCGCCTTCATATGCTCGTAACCATCTGCAATAAGCCATTCCATATTCGCTGCGTACCGGAAGTTGGGCTCGCTTTGCAATAAGTTATCGGCAAAATCAATTGTTTTTTCAGTCTCGCCTAATCTATAAGCGGCTACAGCAGCCCGATAATACGCCTCCACCCTGTTGTCTTTGCCGCTATTTCTGTCGAATACATATTTTTCAAACATCTCTATCACAAAATGGTAAAGTTTATCCCTTAGGGAACTATCCCTTAGGGAATTACCCCTTGGGGGACTGTTGCTGTCTTCTCGCTTGGCCTCCGGCCTTAACGCTTCATCATGACACTTATCTGCCATAAAAATCATTGCATTGAACAGATACGGATGGCTGTTAAAATCGGCAACTAATTTCTCAAGCGCTTCGTTGGCATCCTTGTCGTTTTCCGCCACGACAAGAGTCAAAACCTCTGCTCCTGCAAAATCCAGCTTCGCCTTATCTGCGTACGAACTGCTGGAATAGTCTTGTATTATCTGTTGATAAAGGTTTTTTTCCTCTTTGTAATTGCCGGAATATCCATATCTTTGTGCAATCCAGTAAACCGTCTCCGGCAAATCAGGATTCCCGTTAAAATCTGCAATCAGTTTATCAAGGGCCGCTCCCGCCTTTGCTAAGGTTACAGCGGCCAAATTGGCATCATTGTAATCCTGCGACACGATAAGAGACCGTATCTGTGCCCTCTGAATATCAAACTTCGCCTTCTCTGCGTATGAACTGCCGGGATAGTTTTGTATTATCTGCTGATAAATATCATTCGCTTCTTTATACTTTTCCGACGATTCGTATCGCCTTCCTATAAGCCCAAGCGTATCAGGCAAATCAGGGTGTTCTGAAAAATCTATCATCATTTTATTAAACTCATCCTGTGCCGCCTCAAGCTGCTTGGAAACGATAAGAGAGCAGATATTCATCCTGTAAACGCCCAGCCGTGCCTTGTCGAACTTGCCGCTGTTAGGATATTTCTCCACTATCTGCTCAAAGATATTCTTTACTTTTTCATATTTACCTGACCATTCGTAATATTTATCCGACCACTCATACCTTCGCGCAATCCAGTAAAGCGTGTCTGCCAAATCCGGCTGTCCCGAAAAATCTGTGACCAATTTATCAAGTGCCGCCTTAGCCTCATCGAACCTTCCCGATACGATAAGGGATTGGACTTCTGCCTTTGCGTATCCTAACCTTGCCTTACTCGCAGTCAAACTGTCGGGGTGTTTTTGTATTATCTGTTGATAAATGTTTTTCTCTTCCTCGTATTTATTTGACCATCCGAAGTTTCGTGCAATCTCATAGAGCGCCTCCGACAAACTCGCGTCCTGTGAATAATCGGCGACAAGTTTATCTATACTCCCCTTGGCCGATTCCGTCTGCCCCGACTTAATCAAGGTGATTATATTGGTTTTAGTCTGTTCTAAATCATTGGGTTAATTTTTTAAAAATTACATAACATCTTTATTTTAAATTGCTTATAATTTTTTATTAGATTTGCACAAGCTCGGTTTTTTAATTTTAAAGCGGGTAGTTTATCAGGCCGCAGGCTATAAGGCACAGATTGGCGGTGTTTTGGGGGCTTTGAGAATAGAACATTAAATCGGCTAATGTCTGTGTGCCGGTTTGGTCTGTTCGCATTTGAGCAGGGGCAAGCAGGACAAACTGCCCCGGCTGCAGACGGGCACTAAAAGCTGCCGATTCAAAGGCAAATTCGTAATTGTCTTGGCCGACGGGCAATTTTTTTGTCCTTTGCCTGACGCTGGTCCTGTAAAGAGGCGTAACATCGAGCCTGCAGAACTGCCGCAGACCGATAAGCGGCTCTACCTTTATGCGCAAGGCCGTTCGGCCGGCGTCAAAACCAATACCTGCTGTCGCACTGCCTGAGTGGTAGATAACCGAGACCGGCTGAGGCGATTCGGCAATAACGATGTCATTGGGCATGTTTTCATTGATTAGAAGATTGATACGTTCTTTTATTTCGGGCTGTGATTGTGTCAGAAGTTGGGCTATTTTCTGCCACGAGATTCTGTCGCCTGCGCAGCCGATGAGACCGTTGGTCAAGAAGGCAGCAGGGTCGTTGTGTTTTACAGACAATGTGTCGGTTCTGCTGATTTGCTCCTGAATCTCCGGCAGCTTGTCTGCCCGAATGTGAAATAGATATATATACAGACCAACGGTCATAGCTTTATTTTCCGGCAGCTGCTGTTGACTAATCAGTTCAGATGCTTTGATGTCCTTCCAGGGCTTTTTGGAAGACTCTGTACAGCCTGTCAAAAATGAAATGAGAAGAAGGACCGCCGGTAAACAAAGAGACTTTTTCATAGAGGCTGATGGTAATTCGAGAAGGGTTTAATGTCAACCCCGCACCTATTTGTATTGTATGAGCACAAAAGAAAAAATGGCAGATACTGTCTGTTGCCAGATAACATACTTTAGGATGACACGGTACAAATAGGTGCGGGGTCAACGCCAGTGTCAAAATACCTTAAATATCAAATTGCGGCCGAGTACAGAATTGAAAAGCGATGTGTTTTCTGCCGGTTTTCGGTTCGACTGTCCTCCGTAGGGAGTCCATAGGACTTGGGACTCCTGACGGAGAGCTCGCCGAAGTCTGCTCAGGCTGCAAATCGACTATCCTTACAACACGTGCATAGGCTGAAACCTTGCCGCCAAACCGGTCGGCACTATCGGCATCAGGTATGTCAAGCTCGATGTTAAAAAGGTCGCCGGTATCCATAGCAAAATTTTGGCTGCTTTCTTCGACAGGCTCAGGACAGGTTTCAACCAAAAGACCATCAGGGCAGATATCAATGGTATTGCCACTAAAGATATGGTCGTGTAATGAACCGACCTTCCGACAAAATACCCCCACCTTCACAGGTAGACGTCTATGTTTCCTCTTATCGTTTCCTCCTCGCATTGCTTCCATGCCTTAATTCAAGTAAATAAAACCAACTTCTTCCAATGCCTCCGTTTTTATGGGACTGTCGCAAATAATATACCAAAAATATAACATTGAAAACACCCCATCTTAACCCGCTTAAAGGCTTTGCATAAAATAAGTTATGAGCTTTTCATTGTCAATTTTAAACCCGGCAGGTTGTAAAATTGGCAAATGCCGTTTAAAAATTACAACAAAATTAAGCTTCAGAGAAACAAGAACAGCAACATAAAGGCATATTTTAATTGTAAAATACGGGCAAAAAAGCCATAACATATTTTATATAAGTATGTTATGACTGAGAAGTACTGGTAGCAGAAGGGTGTGTTTTTAAAACAGTATTGTTGATTTTTTGCAACATACAAGCTTGACAGATAGTACTGAAGTTTTCTATAATGCTGTCTTATGTCTGATGCTGGAAAGCAAGTTGTGTTAAATAAAGAAGTTAGCACTGCGGAGGGCGGCGATTTTGCTGATGCGGTTTTGCAGTCGCTGCCGGTAGGTGTTATCATATTTGATAAAGAGCTTAAAATTCTAAATGCAAACTCATGCGCTTCTGACCTTGTAGACGTACAGACAACCGCCGACATTACACTGGCAATTGGAACAAATGAAAAAATCTGGGGGAACTGGCGCAGAATACTGCAGGAGGTCATAAAAGACGGCAAAATTTGTCGGTTTGATAACGTAAGCTACCATCTTGCAGACAAATCGGTTCTATTGCAGATAACCTGTGCGCCGCTGAGAAAGTCATCAGGCGATTCCATTCGGGGCGGCCTTATTATGCTGGAAAATATAACCGAAAAGGCAAATGTCCAAAAACAGCTCGCAAATACCGAAAGACTTGCGGCGCTGGGGAAACTGGCAAGCAAGGTGGCACACGAGCTTAACAATCCAATCGACGGGATAATGCGATACATCAATCTGGCAAAAAGAGTCATCAGTGAAGAAGGACTGTCAAAACCCATCGAGTACCTTGAACATGCCGGCGAGGGGCTCAAAAGAATGGTACAGATTATCACCGAACTGCTTGAGTTTTCACGAAGCAGGTATTCAACTCTCGAAGATACGCCATTGGATAAAATCATCGATGACGCAATTAAGTTTGTCGAACCGAAGGCCGCGGCAGCAGGGGTGGAAATCGAACGGCAGTATCAGACGCCTGGGCCGAAAGTAAGGAGCGGGAATTTGTTTCAGGTGTTCTGCAATCTGCTCAAGAACGCAGTTGAGGCAATGCCCGACGGCGGAAAGGTAACCATAAGCTGCGGTATCTCTGATGATAACATGGGTTCGACAGGCTCACCGCAGGTTGCAGTAATAAAGTTTCGGGATACAGGACCGGGATTTGAACCGGCAAACAGCGAAGCAATCTTTGAGCCTTTCTTTACAACCAAGGCGAGTGGCAAAGGCACCGGACTGGGGCTTGCTATCTGCAGGGATATCATAGAAAAGTACGGCGGGAAAATTACCGCTCAAAACGCACCGGATATCGGCAGCATCTTTGCAGTGCATCTGCCGCTGAGCAGCCACGAAGGCACTCCGTTAGGAGTCCCAAGGACGAAGATACGAAGGAAATAATAAGTAAGAAATACAGAAGACGGAAACAGGAATTATATGAGGGCGAGCAGTATCTTAGTAGTTGACGATGACAGGATAATACTTGATTCGCTTTGCGAGTTTTTAAAACTCGAAGGTTACGGTGCTATCGGAGCCGAATCATACAAACAGGCGGTGAGTCAGATACAGAAACAAAAATTCTCTCTCGTTATTGCCGATGTCAATCTGCCGGACGGAAGCGGCTTTGAACTGCTGAATCTGCTTAAAAAAAATCATCCACAGACGGTAGTGATTATCATTACCGGTTACGGCACGATTGAAAGTGCCGTCGAGGCAATCAAGATGGGAGCTTACGATTACCTTACAAAACCCATTGTCGATGACGAATTGCGATTGACGATTGGAAGGGCGCTCAAGCAACAGTCTCTTATCAGCGAAAATGAAAATCTCAAAAGCCAGCTCGAACGCAAATACAGTCTCGAAAATATCATCAGCCAGGATTACAAAATAGCAAAAATCTTCGACACTGTCGAAAAAGTTGCAGACAGCAGGAGTACCGTTCTTATGACAGGGCCCAGCGGCACGGGGAAAACCATCCTGGCAAGGGCGATTCATTACCGCTCGGGCCGGCGAGACAAACCATTCGTTGAGGTAAGCTGCGGCGCTTTGCCGGAGACGCTGCTCGAAAGCGAATTGTTCGGACACGTAAAAGGCTCTTTTACCGGTGCTATCGGCGATAAGCAGGGAAAGTTTCTCGCCGCAGACGGAGGTACAATCTTTCTCGATGAAATCTGCAGCGCCTCAGCGGCGCTTCAGGTAAAACTCCTGCGGGTCATTCAGGAAAGGCAGTTTGAGCCTGTCGGAAGCAACAAGACTATAACTGTTGATACACGCCTGATTGTTGCTTCGAATAAGAATATGCCTGAAGAAGTAAGACAGGGCAGATTCAGAGAGGATTTGTATTACAGGATAAATGTAATAATCATAAATCTTCCTTCGCTTAGTGAAAGGCCGGGAGATATTCTGCTGCTCGCCGAGCGTTTTATGCGAAACTTCTGCATTATACATAACCGCGTGAAGCTGGGCATCACCGACCACGCAATGAATGCCTTACAGAGGTATAACTGGCCGGGAAACGTGCGAGAGCTTGAGAATGTAATGGAAAGAGCGGTCCTGCTGAGCAAAACCGACTATATCACCATAGAAGATATACCTGTCAATATAACCTCTCATATGGTCGAGCTCAGGCCGGAAGATTATAAAAATATAAGTCTCAAAGACGCAATTACTGAACCGGAAAGAAAAATTATCAGGGCAGTCCTTGAAGCAAACAATTGGAACAGACAACTTACGGCAAAGAGCCTGAAAGTCAACAGGACAACGCTCTATAAAAAAATGAAGAGATACGGGCTGGAAGAAGAAGCCGAGAGACTGGGAATCAGATAATAAGTGAAAAGTGAAAAGTTTTTATTTACTTTTTACTCGTTTTAACAGTTGACACTAACATTGCGATTAGTTCTTTGCAATCTGTCTGCATACTTTCAAATAGTTTACTATTGATAAATTTTGTATCTTTCAATAATAAAAGCCAGTAATCGGTTTCGTTTGTCTCTTTTAGGGCGATACTCATTTTATTTACAAAGTCCGCTTTGCTTTGTCCAAATTCAGCCTCTCTGATTAAAGCGCCTATTGCCGTTCCGCTTCGCAGAATTTGTTTGCTCAATACAAATTCTTTTTTCTCAGACTGCAAATATTGCGACAATTTCACAATCTGGATTGCAAACTTATAACTTTTATCTTTTAGTATCGACTCTTTCATAATTATTAAACTAAAAACCAAAAGTGAAAAGTTCCATTTTACGCTATTCACTATTCACTTTTAGTTTTTCACTTTTAACTACAGCAGATTTTCTTTTACATATTTGACAGCGTTGTCGAAGATTGTTCTGCCGTCGGCTTGCCCCGTTAGAGACAAGTCGCCTTTGACGACCGTCCCCCTTAGGGGTGTCTCTAACGGGGCTCGTGATTTATCTTTTAATCTTGTCCAGTGCGGGTGCTGAGTAAATCTTACAAACCTTTCCGGATGAGGCATAAGCCCCATTACCCTTCCGGTTGAATCACAAAGCCCTGCAATTGAATCGACAGAGCCGTTGGGGTTTATCGGAAATGGGCCGGTATTGCCGTTTTGGTCAACGTACCTGAATATAATCCGGTCATCTGCTTTCAATTTTTCAAGCACACCATTATTTTCAAGGACCACCTTTCCTTCGCCATGAGCTATCGGCAGATAAATCCTTTTGTCAGGGTCGATGAAAATACACTTCCTGCTCGAAGGCTCAAGATAAACCCATCTGTCTTCAAATTTTCCGCTGTCGTTATAAGTGATTGTTATCTGCTGTCTGCCGGCAGGTTCAACTTTGCCGAGAATGCCGATTTTGACAAGAATCTGAAAGCCGTTGCAGATACCCAGCACAATTTTGCCGGACTCTATAAATGTGTTAAGTCTGTCAGAGAGGTGATGAAAAATCTGATTTGCCAGAATTTTACCTGCGGCAACGTCGTCGCCGTAACTGAAACCGCCGGGAATAACAAGAATATGAAAAGCATCAAGCAGGTCAGGATTTTCGATAATCCTGTTTATGTGAAGTCTTTGTGCTTGGCAGCCGGAAAGCTCCAGCGCGTATTGCGTTTCTACATCACAATTGATGCCTGCTGCTCTTAAAACAAGTGCGTTTATCTGCATTGCTATTGCCTTTTTTGCTTCAACTTTTGCTATTACCAATGAAGAATTTTGTAAAAGTTTAGTTAATTTAGGTATTATTCGTTGGTTTCGACCATGTATCAGGAATGACTTTCTTATCACCTGTGATTTCAACCACTTTTAGTTCTGAGTCTATTGTGAAAGCTCTGAATGGTTTTTCTTTACACTTACGACGAGGACCAAACACAAAAAGCCACCGGCTATTTGGAACTCGATGCATCCTCCAGATGCCGAGCTTTTCAATCCTATCTTGGAGAAGCTTCTCAATCTTCTTTTTCTTCCCAAAATCGTAATACGTCGGAATAACCCGTAAGTCAGCTACAATATGACTTAACTTACATAATTCATCGTGCCAAGTATATGCATCGTTCTCGTGTTCATAAGCAATTTTCAATTTCCAGTCGTGCTGCCTTTTTTCGCCTTTTTGCCGTGGCTCAAACCATCTTGTTGTGTATCCATTTAGATCTATATTGAAAAGTGTTGAATCAACTTTGGGTTGTCCATCATCTGGTAAGTCGCTCAACATATCACGAATCACACCTTTGGCAACTTTCATTATGGGGTCTGTCCACTTTGTACTATCCTGATAAGCTTTATAAGTTTCTGCATCTTTGCCTCTTTCGTTCAGCTTATCAGCATATAGTTCCCAGAACCTTTCAGGTGTTAGCGATTTCGTTTCTTGTGTCATCTCTTTCTTCTTTCGTTAAAAATGTGTTTTGGAAATTTGAACATTGGGATTTCGAATTTGTTTCGGATTTCGTATTTCGAATTTCGTATTTTTTTCTATTACCATTTTAGCGGTTTCTGCCAGGCGTCCTTTAACTTATCAACCGCAATATCTATGACCGTTTTGCCTGAGCTGTCTTTTATAACAAGATTTTTATCTTTGGTTACTTTCCCTATCTGGCCGAAGGGAACGCCGAGCATAAGTTTTGCAAAATTATCGTAATTTTCAGGCATTACTTCCACTATACACCGCGAACAGGATTCACTAAAAAGCTGTGTATCAACAGCGGTGCAATCGGAAGATTTCGGCAGACCCTTTAGGTCGGCCTGAATTCCCAGACCGCCCGCAAAGGCCATCTCTGCAAGTGCGACGGCAAGGCCGCCTTCGCTGCAATCGTGGCAGCTTTCGACAAGACCTTTGTTAATTGCTTTATAAATTTTTTCCGCAGTTGTTTTTGCAGTCTTCAAATCTGTCTTCGGGACATTTGCTCCGAGCTGATTTTGAATTTTATAGTAATGCGAGCCGCCAAGCTCATTTTTCGTAAGGCCGACAATGAAAAGCAGGTTGCCGGCAGATTTCAAATCCATTGTTACGCATTTTTTGATATTCTCAACAATGCCGATTGCACTTATAAGCAGCGTTGCGGGTATGGATATTTCTGTTCCATCGTCGCGGATAAAATTATTATTCAGCGAGTCTTTGCCCGAAATAAATGGTGTGCCGAAACCGGTAGCGCCGTCGAAACACGCCTGGGCGGCACGAACCAGCGAGCCTAATGTTTCTTCTTTTTTGCAGTCCGCCCAGCAGAAATTGTCCAGCAGGGCAATTCTGTCAGGTCTTGCGCCGACGCAGATGATGTTCCTTATTGCCTCGTCAATTCCTGCAAGGGCCATCCAATACGGGTCAATATCGCCGTAGAAGGGATTTAGGCCGCAGCCTATTGCAATGCCTTTATCAGAATTGAATTTCGGCTGAATAACCGCCGCATCGTTCGGGCCGTCGTTAGCGATTCCGCCAAGAGGTTTTACAACCGAGCTTCCTTGGACTTCATGGTCGTATTGCCGGATGACCCATTCCTTGCTTGCGATGTTGTACGAGGAGAGGATTTTTAAAAGCTCATCATTGTAATTTTCTTTTTTCTCAAGAACAGGTTCTGTTAAATTCTTCGAATGCCAGAGGGCCTTTCTTGAATATTTTGGCAGACCATTGTGCAGGAAATCCATATCGAGCTGACCGGCCTGTGTTCCCTGATATTTTAATGTAAGTTTCTTATCGTTGGTAAAGGTGCCGATAACGGTTGCCTCAACGTTTTCATCAGCGAAAATTTTGCTTATGCGCTGCAGGTTTTCAGGTTTTACGGCAATGACCATTCTCTCCTGTGCTTCGCTAATCCAGATTTCGGTGTATGAGAGGCCGGCGTATTTGAGCGGAACTTTTTCAAGGTCAACCTCTGCGCCTAATTGAGCGCCCATTTCGCCGACCGCGCTGCTCAGGCCGCCCGCGCCGCAGTCGGTGATGGCGTTATAAAGCTTCTGCCCTCTTGCCTGCAGGAGAGTGTCGAGCATTTTCTTTTCAGTAATGGCGTTTCCAATCTGAACAGCGTGTGAAAAAGCCGTTTCGTGCTCGCCTGTCAAAGCGCCGCTTGAAAAGGTTGCGCCGTGGATGCCGTCTCTGCCTGTTCTGCCGCCGATGACCATAGCAAGGTCGCCGCTCTGTGCCTTGCCGAAGCATTTGTCTTTCGGCATTATTCCAATATTGCCGCAAAAGACCAGCGGATTGCCGAGGTAGCGGTCATCGAAGAAAATCGCTCCGTTGACGGTCGGTATTCCCATTCTATTGCCGTAATCCCTTACGCCTGCAACCACGCCTTTCATTATTCTTTTGGGATGCAAAACGCCTCTGGGAATTTCGTCAAAGCTTTTGTCGGGTTCTGCAAAGCAGAAAATATCGGTATTGGCAATCGGTTTTGCGCCAAGGCCGGTGCCCATCGGGTCGCGAAGGACTCCGCCTATGCCTGTGGCGGCGCCGCCATAAGGGTCGAGAGCAGAAGGGTGATTGTGCGTTTCGACCTTGAAGCATACGGCATCAGTTTCATCAAATTCTATTATGCCTGCATTGTCCTTAAAGACGCTTATGCACCAGGGTTTGTTAAGCTGCTGGGTGGCTTTAAAGACTGTATCTCTTATGAGACTATCGAAATGGATTTTTTGGCCGTTGTAATCAAAATCGATACTGCTTTTGAGGGTTTTGTGGACGCAGTGTTCGCTCCAGGTCTGTGCGAGAGTTTCGAGTTCAACGTCTGTCGGCTCTCTGTTCAGAGTTTTATAATAGTTCTGAATGGTTTTCATCTCAAGAATGTTGAGGAACAAATCCATCTTTTTGCTCAGCTCAAAAAGCTGCTGCTCGTTTAGAGTTGTTATGTCGATTGTTTTAAGTTTGAGCTTGTATGGTGCGGTATGGGGGCTGGGCGGTTCTGCCTGAGTGCCGATGATTACAACCTCGATGCAGTCGTTTGAAAGTCTGCGGACTATTTTTTTCAGTTGCTTTTCGGAAAACTCGCCGAAGAGGATATACTTCCGAGCGGTTCGGACCGTGTTGCATTTTTGGCCCATATCATCGATAGCTGCCATAACCGATTCTGCAACAGGGTCTGTAACGCCGCTTTTTAAGTGAATTTCAATTACCGTTGCCTTTGCAAGACCGGCAGGGGCTGAGCTTCTGCCGATATAGAAATCCTCACAAACCGGGTCTGCAAGCAATTGGGTGGCAATTCGCTTTGCTATAGTCTCATCGAAATCACCGTCAATTAAAAAGACTCTGGCTGATTGAACTTCCTGAACGGTATCGATGCCGAGTTCTTTTATATCTTGATGCACCTGCTGGCCGTGAACATCGACGCCGGCAGGGCGATTGAAGACTTCAAAACGCCACTGTTTCACTGTATCTCCTTCTTCGATACCTTGTATTCAGTAAGCCTGGCCCGTTTGGAACGGGCGAGCTTAAGCAGTTTTTCAATCTGTTTTTTGTCTTTAAGTTTTGCTGCCTTTTTGAGCTTTAGTAATTGGCTGATAATTCTGTCGATGCCTTTGCAGATGTTGGCAGAATTTGTGTAGAAGATGTCCGTCCATATATTGGCAGGGCCTGAAGCGATTCTTGATGTGTCCATAAAACCCTTGCCGCAGAATTTCAGATGCTTCAAATCGGACGCATTTAAAAGTGCCGTCGCCAGCGCATGCGGCAAATGGCTGACATTGCCGTAAATTTTGTCGTGCTGTTGCGGCGTCATTATAGTTACTCTGCAGCCCAGCAGCGACCAGAATTTTTTCACGGTTCGCACGACAGTTCGATTTGTTGCGGCATCTCTGGTTATAATACAGCCGGCTCCATCGAACAAATCATCCCTTCCAAATTCCACGCCTCTTTGTTCAGAACCTGCAATAGGATGAGAGCCTGCGTAATATACGTATTTTGGGAGGTTCTTCTTTGCCCATTTGTGAGGCAGGACTTTAGTTGAGCCGACATCGGTAACTATGCAGCCTTTTTTCAGAGCTGGTGCAATAGTTCTGAAAATCTCCTCAAATGTGCATATCGGCGTTGCGAGGATAACCATATCGGCCTGGGCAACACTTTTGCAGATGTCATCAAAAATCGCATCGGCAACGCCAAGCCGTCTTGCACGCTGGCGGGTAGCGGCTCTGTGGCTGTAGCCGACTGTTTTTGTGCCCGTGCCGTTACGGGTTATGCCTAAGGTGATAGAAGAGCCTAAAAGGCCGAGACCTATTACCGTAACCTGTTGTAAGTCCTTCAAAATAGGCACCTTATGCAAAAATAATTATTTCTGTCAGGTTTTTAAAAAGTATCGACAAACATCCTTTATGTCAATTTTTTTCTTTCTTTAAAGGCTTAAAATTGGTAATATGCCGCCCTGCTGAAATATTTCAATCCGCTAAAGTACTGATGACCAAATACCGGCGAGTAACGATTAATTTTAATGGCAAACGTAAAAACAAAAAATAACGGCGATTATCTCGCTTTTGAAGAAACGGTAGCTGATATTGACCGTCAAACAGCTGAGCTTACAAGGTTAAGTTCGGTCAAGGGTATAGATTACTCGGCTGAAATCCTCAAACTCCAGCACGAACAGGTTACTGAATTCAAGCGGATTTACTCAAACCTGACCGCTTGGCAGACAGTTCAGGTGGCAAGGCATCCTAAGAGGCCGTTACTCGGTGATTATCTGAGCCTGATGATAAAGGATTTTCGCCAGCTTCATGGCGACAGGTGCTTTGGCGATGATGCAGCGATAGTCTGCGGCCTGGGATATGTCGGCAGAGAAAAAGTCCTTATTATCGGTCAGGACAAAGGCCGTGATACGAAGGAAAAGATAAGATGCAATTTCGGCTGCGCTAATCCGGAAGGTTATCGAAAGGCGCTTGCCAAAATGAAATTTGCCGAAAAATTCAATATTCCCATCGTAACCCTGATTGACACGCCGGGCGCTTATCCGGGAATCGGCGCTGAAGAAAGAGGACAGGCCCAGGCCATCGCGGTAAACCTGATGGAAATGTCGCGATTGCGTGTGCCTGTTATATGCATCGTTATCGGCGAAGGCGGTTCAGGCGGCGCTCTGGGAATCGGTGTTGGCGACAGGCTTGCAATACTTGAGTATGCTTATTATTCTGTTATTTCGCCGGAAGGCTGTGCCGCAATACTGTGGCGGGATGGCAGCAAGGCTGCAGAAGCTGCTGAGGCGCTTAAACTTACAAGCAGGGAGCTTCTGCGACTCGGCCTTGCAGATGCGATAATTGTAGAACCGCTCGGAGGGGCACACAGAAATATTCACGATACTGTTTATAACGTCCAGCAGTATATCGTCAAGACACTGCGCGAGCTGAAGAGAATGAAGCTTGAGGACCTGCTCGACAGCAGATACAGGAAACTGCGTGCAATCGGCTCGGCAGCTACGAAGCTGCAGAAAGAACGCCCGGAAAAGATAGAAGTCCGCCAGGCCGCGGAAAAGTTCATCAAGGCAGGAAAGATTCATCCGCCACAGCGGATAAAAAAACCTGTTCCAATCGAAGCAAACGTAGAATCATAATTTGTTTAGAAAATGTCATTCCCGAGAGCCTCTTCTTTGGGTTTGCTGCAGGGAACTGTCCCAATCGAAGCAAACGTAGAATCATAATTTGTAATGTCATTCCCGGGAAGTTACCTCACAGAGTCAGCAACAGGGAACGCTCCTGTGGAAGCGAAAGTATAATAGCGACGGGTTATTTCGACGCAAAAACCGATTGGATTCTAAGCAGTTTCGCTAATAGTTTTCAACCCCTTAATCCACATAAGGAGCTGAGATTTCGTTAGGTTGACATCCGTTAAAGGTAAATCTTTTTCCTTATGGACGACACGTGTATTACGAAAGTCGTTTATTTTTGTAACCACCGTAAGCAAATCAGTTGCCCCTTTTACTTTGAATTTTGCCTTTACAGATTCAAAAATACCGCCAATTTTCGTGTTATCGTTCATAGCATAATCTATACAGGAGCGAAGCAGGCCCAAAGGTGAGACGCCATTGTCAAAGACAAGTGTTTTCTTCAAATTTTGTGCCATATTCTCATAACGTTTCCTATCACGGTCAGCAATTCCTGTAGAATAAGGTGCGAACCAGACTTTTTGCTCCTGAACAGACGATGGCACATCGGATAGCAACCGACGTTTCATAAACCCTTTTGCAGCTTCATCAATCGAGCCGAGTAACGCCTGAAACACAGGGCTGTAATCAATCTCTGGTTTGTTTTCAAGAAATCTGAATAACGAAATTGCCTGTTCCGCAGCTTTACGGTACCGGTCCGGCAAAGATTCCAAAACAGAAGCGTCGACTAAACCTTCTAATTCAAGAACCTTTTCTTCTTTGACTTCTGTTGTCGATGCGAATAACGGACATTGAACTTTAAAATCTTCTTCAGTAAGCAAATTCTGCAAAGCAGGAGCGCAAGTTCGAGCAAGTTCATCTATCGTATCGCTGCTGAGTCTTTCAAACACCCCTTGAGGTACATAGACATATTCCCATTTACAATTTTTTGATGAAGCGGATTTGCACCATTCAACAGCAGCTTTTGCCTTGCGTGAAACGTCTTTATCTTCCCGGCCTTTAGTCTCAACCAGATAATATTTCCCGGACTTTGTCCTGACAAAAAAATCGGGCGTGTAAAAAGCTAATTGTCCGCTGCTGCCAAGATAATCAATGCGCAGACATTGCGGCCCCGCGTTTTTGGCAAAAGCAACAACATCAGAAGCCACATTTAAAAATTTGGTCATTGCTACTTCAAGTTCACGGTTACAGGGAACAAGATTAAACAATGTTTTGTCGGCCTCAAGCACCGGATGTCTTTCGCTGTGAGTAACCTGATAGGGTTTCCATGTTACAAGAGATATGGATTCTCTGTCTTTTGTGCGTGTTTCCTTTGTAGTTATTCTGGAACGAATAAGAGGGACAAAGACCGCTCTGATATGTTCTTGCACATCCGAATCGCCTAAACGGGTAATAAGTTGCTGGTCAAAAAGGTCTGTCTTTTTTTCAAAGAGTATTTCTTCTAAAAAAGTCTGTACCAAAGGCGCAAGTGTCGAGTGCAATCCTCGTAGTTTACATATTGTTTCCAATTGTCTGACATAATAAGAAACAGCACCTACTCCGGATTCCAGCAATGGCAGATGTATTTTAAATTTTTCAATCAGTTCGCCGGTAAATAAATGCCGTCCTTCGTAGTTTATCTCCGTTAATCCTTTTCCGCCCAATGGCAGGGGTTTATACTTTGAGAATTCCTTTTTGACATCCTCTATCGTTAGTCCCTGTAGTGAAGGAATCAAACGATAACCCGGACTAAGAGGCGGCAGTAAAATATCTAATTTTTTTACGTCCTTGCGTGCTTCATCAGGATAAATTGAAACTGTTGTGGCAGGAACCGTATCAACATCAATAATTTCTATCGGCAAACCTTCCTGTGCAAGCTCTTGCTGATACAAACTTGCAAACGCAGGATGGTCAACAACCGTAACCAGTTCATTTGCGCCGCCGGGCGGAGTTATTCGCCTCAGTCCTCTGCCGAGAGTCTGTTCAGGCAAAATGTTGGCCTTTGAACTGTAGGGACGCAAAGGCACTACCGTAGTAACATTGCGAACATCCCAGCCTTCTCGAAGCATTAAAACTGAAACAATGCAACTGTAAGGGCTCGTATTATGGTCAAGTTCGCGACTGAGTTTTCGCAGTGCCTTTAAATCATCGTCGCTAATATCTTTTTCGCTTTCCTCAAAAACAATCTTGGCATTTTGTCCTTTTCCGACTTTTTTAATTTTTCCCTTGAGATTAGTATGCAGGTTTATGGTTTTTCCGTTTAATTCCTTAAAGGCATCATCAGTATTTAATCTGGATGCGATATCGTTTGCCGCCTTTGTATCTTCGCACATTACAAAAAGCAGTGCTTTTTTGCCGCTTTTCTGCCATTCTTCTTTACTTGCCTTCCATCGTTCATAACCAAGACGCAAATGTCTGTCGAATTTATAAGCGGCATTATCATTGGGTTCTTCTGAAAGGGTTTTATCAGCCCTGCCGATTACCGGCGTTTTAACAATACCGCCGTCAACTGCTTCACCAAGTGGAGTATCGCAGACAATGTGTTTAAAGAGTTGTCCTTTGTTATCTTTCGGAGTAGCGCTGAAATCAAGTTGTGCAACAAGTCCGCCTCCGGTTCGGGATTTTATCGTATCGTGTAGATAATTTATAGCCTCGTTCCACGCCGAATCAGGGTCCCAGACGTGATGTGCTTCATCGTTTAAAATCATTATTCGCTGATGAGAAGTTATCCGGTCTCTTAAAGCTGCGCCCGTGTCAAGGGCTTTCGATTTGGAGACCGCCGGCCCCACAAAATCATAAGTCTCAGCGTCTTTTTTTGTTTTTCGCTTTTGTAAATCATAAAGCCTGTGGATATTTGTTAAATATAATGTTCCGCCTGTAGAAGCCCCGCTTGCCTCATCCTGCAGGACAACCGACAAGTTCCAGTCCCCTCTCCATTCAGCAGGAATGAGCGGGTCATTGTCGAAAATATCCTGTCCGCCATCGACAGGTTTAAAATCTTCTCTGAGCCGTTCATAAACGGTAAGATTGGGAGCTACGGCTACAAAGTGTCTTGCCATATCGGAGTCTGATTCCCGGAGCGAATGAAAATAGCTCCAGACCATAGCCAGACTCATTACCTTTGTTTTGCCAGAGCCGGTTGCCATTTTGAAAGCGTATCTGCTCCAGGAGTCTTCTTCCTCGGTAATACCCAAAGCCATTAGTTCCGCATTTACTCCGCCGAATTCTGCGACAATCTGAGAAAGGCAGTTTATTCGGCGTACCTCTTTAAGATAAATAAGCGTTTCGATTGCTTCACGCTGGCAGAAGTAATAATGAAATTCGTATTCTTCTCCATCGATAGTTTTCTTTCTGTGGCTCCTGTTAAACCAGTGATTAAGCAATTGTCTGCTTGTATCGCTCGCATCGGCGTAAAAACTTTCCCGCCAGTCCCTGACAGCAGAACGGAGATTTTGAGCAATGGTTATTGGCGTAGGACGTCTGCCTTTGATGACTTTTGCAGGCTGGCCTTCCCTGTCAGCCTTTACACGATGGGAATTAGGCTCTTCCCACGGCATAAAAAGCGGTTCAAGGGCGGTTGGATTGATTACAAAACCGTTATTTGCAGCCATAAAAAATCCTAAGATTTTTTTATTTTTACTATTGACTATAAGGTTACATATTTATAAAATTACAATTAATCCGGTTATCCGGAGGTGGATGGCGAAAGCTATCGGAAGGCCCGAAAGGGCCTTTTTTTGTTTAAAAAAGCTTTTTCACAAAAACCCTTAAAATTTTGTTGACTTATAGTCAAAGAGTTCCGATAATATATGTAGTAGCAGACATGTGCAGGAACAACCGTTGGTTGCCCTCAGGGCAGCAGCGCATAATGCGTGGGATCCTACGGCCTGAGGTCTGCTTTTTTATTTTATATCTTTTAACCATTTTAGTGTGTTCTCACCTTGTAAATTCACAGTTGCTTCTCTTGGCATTATTTTTAGGCCATACCCACCTACAATCTTCAAATGACGATAAAGAATGGGGGATAAAATCTGAAGGTATTTCGGTTCTGTGTTGCCATAGTTATCCCGCTCCAGTGCATTGAAAAATGCTCCTGCCGCAGCATCGGCAAGCTGCAATCCCATAGAACGGCTGGGTGTTTGAGTTTGTATGCCGTCGAACGGTACAAAACCAAACTCAATTTGAATATCATGACCGGTCTCTTTTTTCTCTTTTAGCTTTTGTAGATATTCCTTCATTTCCTTATAGGACATTCCCTGCCTGTTTGAAAACAAAAGCTCAATAGTACCGTCTCCGCCCCATTTCTCAGGCTTGTGGTTATCTCTTGCCAGCCATGAAACTCTTTCAATCAGGTATCTTGTGGCATAGAAGTATAAACGATATCGCTGCTGAAACTTTTCAGGTTCAAGCAGAGATGGTTTATGGATACATACGCCTATAACTCTTGCCTGAAGTCCTGAGATTATCTGGGTATAGCGAACCTTTTCTGGATGTTTAAGGTCTTTCCAGTGCACATGTTTTTTGAGATGAAGTTTAAATTCCTGTCGAACTTTATCTATAATTTTCACGGTTTCAAGATCGGTATTTTTACGAGTTATAAATGCGCTAAGAACAAACCAGTCGCTGCTTGCCTGTTCATCGTAGGATGTGCGGAATTTAAAGCCCTCATCACCGGATTCATCAATATATGCTCGGAAAGATGCTGTCATATTTTTACCTCAACAGTAATACTCGTATCGCAGCCGAAGGTATCGACAACCTTTACACAGGCGGTATAAGTGCCTGCTTTCTGGTATTTGTATCCTGCATCGCTTACAGTCTTTAATGAGCGGTCTTTTCTTGTTCTGTAATCCTGCCAGTGATGATTAAAAGCTTTCCCCGGCTGCCAGTCAAAGTCTATAGCCCAGAAATCAATAAAATCCGTCCCGCTTTTAATCGCCCGCTCTTTCAAGGCCTCAAGTTCCTTGCTCGGCACTTCTGCAAGCGATGGCATAAACTCTGTTATCTTTATATCAACGCTTTTTTCTTTTCCGTGATAAACCGGCTCTGCCTCTAATACCGCCATTTCTAAAAACGGCGGCGGGTTTTTCCTGTTTTTCTCCATTATCTCACGCGGTATCTGAATCAGCATTAGCTTAACGCCCAATTCTTTTTCCAGCGCAGCCGTCGTCAGGCGTAAATCCATCTCAAATTCCCATGCAAGGATATAACATTCCTTTGCGCCCGCCTGTGCGACTGCTTTGACAACTTCCCTTGCCTCGTTTCGGTCAAAAATCGAATCAATGCCGTCAACATGACAGAACGCCCCGGCTTTTCTGCCGTGAATCAATAGCGATGGCGCACTTTGCAGCACTTCCGCCTTAAAGAATTCCAAAACCACTTTTCTATGCTCTTCATCCGCCCCGTGAAGATTTTCCTTTTGCCACCACTGCCGCTCATATCGCCCTAAATTATAAACATCAAACGCACGATACGGCTTTCCTTCTTCGTGCAACTTCCTTTGAAGCTCAATTAACCTTTTTCTGCTTGTATGAATCGCAAACCTGCCGAGGTCGCACATAATCCAGCGGCGGTTTAATCTTTCTGCAACCGCACCCGTAGTTCCGCTACCGCAGAAGAAATCAGCGACAAGGTCACCTTCATTGGAAGAAGCTTTAATGATTCGTTCAAGAAGGGATTCGGGTTTTTGGGTGTCGTAACCTGTGTCCTCGGGTCCCTGTATTGTTCTTATGTCTTGTATATCAAGCCACACGTCATCAAGTGCCACACCTTTCATATCTTCAAGGTAAAATTTTATTTGTATATACCCTGATTCTGTTTCAACTATCCGCCCTTGCTTGCGAAATTCAGCAACTGCCTCATCCGAACGTGTACCTTTTGGTTGCAATCTATACTGCCTACCATCGGGCTCATTGTATATAAACTTTTTATCAATGTAATCTTGTGAATATTCAAGATATAACTGTTTGTACTTGTGTTGTGATGATTTAGCAAAATAAAAGATAGTATCATGATTGCGACCACATTGATTACCAACAGCTTTTGCCCCACTCATTGTAGCTCTTTTCCAAGTAATTTCATT
This sequence comes from uncultured Planctomycetaceae bacterium, assembly GCA_964492875.1. GTDB lineage: Bacteria > Planctomycetota > Phycisphaerae > Sedimentisphaerales > UBA12454 > JAPLMW01. Next base: position 1,043 of record CAZBLD010000017.1, on the reverse strand, counting down.
TCTAAAATTATTTGGGCCAAAAAGATCTTCAAGTAAGCATCGAAAATAACCAGACACACGCCAATCACAATGTAACCACATGCAACCGGTATCTTTAAGTAACTCCTGTAGCACTGTTAGCCGTTCATACATCATGTGAAGATATGAGTCAGTTCCTTTTCCCCACATATCGCGGTATGCAACCATCTCTAAAGTTGACTGGTCTTTTTCTATATGGTCATCTTCATCTCCGATAGAGACATCCATCGTAAAATCAGCACCCACATCAAAGGGCGGGTCGATATAGATTAAATCTATTTTGCCTTTGAAATCTTTAAGCAATGATGCCATAACAAGTTTGTTATCGCCCCAGATAAGCATATTGCGAAAATCATCTGTTTTATTTTTTCGGATTTGGTTTTCAAAAAGTGAAAGTTTGCCGTTTGCTATTGCCTGTCTGCGTGGTTCGTCTATTGTTTCTATTCTCTGCATCGGCATTGAGCAGCCGGCGATATCGACGCTTCTGCGGTTGCCGAACTGGTCGTATTTGCCTTCCCAGACTAATTCTGTTTTGAGAGTTGACAGCGGATGCGGGTTATCCGGCCCGTAGTTTGCTTTACCTGCCATTTTTTTCATTTCTCCTTTGCATCTAATTCGGCTCGATTTCCCCCTATTTTCTACCATTCTCATCTTTTTGTCAACCTCGCACCAAAATAAGTATTCTTGCGTCGGTGCGGGGTCAACCCCGCACCTATATGCTTATACTTATAGCTGTGTAATAAATAGGTGCGGGGTTTCCTCGCCTCCGGTGGTCGGTTAGCCCTGCCAACACGGAGTTTACCCCCGCGAATGCGGGGGGCAGGGTTCGCCCGCCCCGTGAGACTTGCCCATGAGATTTCTATCTATTTGTTCACCTGCTCAACTTTCTACTTTCGACTTTCTATTTTCTCGCCTTGGCGCTGGCTATCTCATCGGGGTCATTGCGACCCCTTAGGGGGTAGCAATCCGCCGTAAGGCGTCCCGAGCGAAGTAATGTCACCCCTGCGCAGGCAGGGGCGAGGGTT
>CAZBLD010000016.1:6722-45440 GCA_964492875.1 uncultured Planctomycetaceae bacterium | reverse complement strand
TTCTATTTAAATTTCTAATCTGCAATCTCAAATCCCGAATTTCTCCCTCACCTTGCTTGATAATTATCAAGTATCGATTTTCAGCACAAAAACCTGTAAAAACCCGTAAAAACCCGTTAAAAACTTGTCCGCCTTAGGCGGAGGCTTATCTGTGAAGATTTTTATTGCTTCAGCTTTGCCCCCGCGTTTTCTTGCCTGCCGCCTCGACTTGCGTCGAGAGACGCGGAGGCGGGCGAAAGCAAGTGCAGGGGTAAAAATTCGGGATTGAAATCCTGTGTACAAACTCGTTTGTTAAACAGGTTGAAAGGCTGAATTTAAGCTGTTCGCAGAAATGCTTAGTTGAAGCAATCTCTGTGTAATCTGTGTTTTCTCCGTAAGGAGTCCCAAGGACTGTGGTAAAAATAATTCGTGAAAATTCGTGTTCATTCGTGGTTAAAATATATTCTGACTCTGTTTTGTGCTAATCGCACAAAACGCGCAAGTACGAGTTGCACAAATTCATCAGAATCTGTGAAAATCCGTGTAAATCCGTGTCTTTTTTTGAAAAAATCCCAAAAAATCGTAATAAAAATGAGATTTGTGTCGTTTCGTGTTCATTCTCCGTAAGGAGTCCCAAGGACGTGGCTAAAACCACCCCTCATTTTTAGCGTAATCCGCTGGGGGATGCCTGACGGCATTATTAAAACTCTTGTCCGTTCGTAGCTCTTAGCGAAGACGGATGCACATTTTTGACGAAGGGTGGCGCGTTTATGGCTAAAAAATACTATTGGCCGCCTTTTGTTTTAATGGTTCTCGGGTCAAGGCCGTCTTCGATTGCCTTTATTTTATCGACTCTTCTTTTATGTCTGCCGCCGGAAAATTCAGTCGACAGCCACACCTCGACGATTTTCCGCAGCGCCTGCGAGCCGAGCAGGTCGCCGCTTAAACATAAGACGTTGGCGTTGTTATGGTGCCGGGAAATTCGTGCATTCAATTCGTCGTAACAAAGCGCTGCACGGATGCCGTGGACCTTGTTTGCAGCAATACACATACCAATACCCGTGCCGCATATCAAAATTGCCATGTCAACTTCCTTTTTTGAGACGGCCGTTGCCGCTGTGTAGGCGACATCGGGATAGTCGACAGGACCTTCAACATTTGTGCCGAAATCAATGCACTGATGGCCAAGCTCGGTTATTATGGCCTTTACCTGTTCCTTTGCCTCAAGACCTCTGTGGTCATTTGCTACTGCAACTTTCATCCCACACCTTCTGTTTGTTCTAATCTGTGTTTCATATTGTTGATATATTCAATATATAAGCCAAGTTTTTCTCATTTCCCGACATCTTCCAAAGAATATTTAGAAGGTGCGGGATTCATTTCAACAACTCACCTATCCTTTTGTTGACTGTTTTTTCTATTATCCGGCCGCAGATTTTATATGTTTCAAAGTCCCGGCCAATCGGGTCGTTTATATCGCCGGCATCGCTCAACAGCATACATTTCTGTCCCGCTTCAGGCGAAATACGAGTTATATCATTTCTATGTTCGGTTGACATTGCGAAAATATAATCAGCCTCTTTGAGCATTTCAGCGGTAAGCCGTCGGCTTTTATGGCCGGTTATATCGACGCCTCTTGAAGCGCAAAACCTTATGGCTTCAGCACTTGCATCGATACCGTCCAGTGCTATAACGCTGGCGGATGTTATCTTATAACCAATCTGCTCCAGTTGGTCAACCCCGCATTTAAGTTTTTGGGCAATCAGTTTCTTTGCAAAACCGCTGGCCATTGGGCTTCTGCAAGTATTGCCTGTGCAGACAAAGAGGATGTTTACAGTGAGCATTTTCTGAATTTGTTTTTCAGAATAGGCACCTTCTCTGATTATTTGCCAGCCTGTGGGAGAAATTTTTACGGCAGTGCTGCTTTTTTTATATTTGCAAGGTCCTGCGTCAAGAATCATATCAACAAGGCCGTCAAGCTGCGCCAGGGCCTGCTTGGCATCTGTAGCAGGTTCACTGCCCGCGATGTTTGCGCTTGGTGCGACAATTGGAAATCTGCAGAGATTTAAAAGCTCCTGAGCAACGGCATTATCAGGACAGCGAATACCTATGGTATTGTCCTTATAGAGTAATTTTACGGTTTCCGGTCCGAGTTTTTTTTCAAGACTATTGATGTCTTTCTGTTCGATTTCGAAAACTATCGTAAGCGGGCCGGGCCAGGCGTTTTTTACAAGTTTTTTTGCCGGCAGAGACAGGGTCGGCACAAAGTCCTGCAGTTTGTTTTTGTCACTTATGTGAAGGGTATATCGTTTATCCGAATCTCTTTTTTTTACCTCGTCAAGCCTGGCAACCCCGCACCTTCTTTCTATGCCATTCTTCAAAGAATATTTAGAAGGTGCGGGGTCAACTTTACAGGCAATTCCATAAACAGTTTCGGTAGGAAATACAACAAGACCGCCGGAATCGATACAATTTGCGGCTTTTTTCAGTTCCTCTATATCTTTTACAGGGTCGTTTATTTTCAGAATTAGTGTATTCATCACGCATTCCCTTTGGGATGGCTTGCGCCATAAAATACAGAATAGCGGGACAAAAAGGAAGAATTTTCTTAGCCACTAAGGCACAAAGTTAATTGCTTCAACTAAGCAGTTCTGCGAACAGCTTAAATTCAAATTTCTAACCTCTTTGGTAAACAAGTTTCCCACGAGATTTCAAAATCTGAATTTTTGCCGATTATATCAGCAAAGCTGAAGCAATAAGTCCTCACGAAGTAAATTCTAACCGGGTTTAGTGTTTGACTTTTTCCATTGCTGTGCAACTATGCCTTAAAGCAAAATAGTCGTTAGTATATGGAAGTAAAGAAATAAAGAGGTAGTAAGTAAAGAAACGCCGACGCGAATGTTCCGCCTACGGCGGATAAATTTTTCAACAGCCCAACTGTCCCCGGTTTTTCCTAGTGAATGCAAGGGTTAGACTATTTTTTTATGATTTCAGTGGACAGCAGATAACTTTGAACAGATTTGAGGTCGTAGCCTGGATCTTGTGTCATTAAATGTTCATACATTAATGGTGTTTCATTTTTACATTTCTCAAACCATTCAATTGCTTTCTCATTGTTTTTTCTAAATTGCTCCATTTTTCCAAGCAAATAGAGAATAAATCCTTTAGAAGATGGGGCCATTTCAGGTTGAACTAACAATTCAGCAGCTTGAATATATTTATCCTGTCTAAGCTCATCTCTTAGAAAAGAATGCATCAGAAACAAGCCTGTTCTCCAGAATGAAATGTCACCTACGTTTTCAACTAAAATTGGGAATTTATCCGACAAGCCCGACCGATTAAAGATAGCAAAAATGAACTGTTCCCTTGTAGGCTTTCCTTGAGCTTGCTCCGTTCTTTCTCGTTCAATCTGTTCCTTCCATCCTTCATGCTCTTTTTCTCTCTTCTCTTTTTCTTTTTTATATTCTAATTCTCTTCGCTCCTGCTCCTTTTTGAATTCATCATCCTGCAACCCGAGTTTTGAGATGATGACATCTTCTGTTTTTTCAATTCTTTGTGATACTTCACCTAGATTTTCTATCTGGGAAATAGATTCAGTAATTTTATTAGTTTTATATGATGCAACCAATGAGAAAACTATTGCCGCCAGTGCTGCAATCAGCGCACCTGATACCACACCGAACGCTTTTGGAAAAATATCATCGTCCTTCCGTGGAATGGCAGTTATTCCAGGGGCACGTGCAACAACCTGAGGAGGAGCAGTATTGGGGTTGCCTATTGTGGTTATTGTAATTTTCAAAATTTCTGCAGGATTTAGCAGAGGAATGTCACAGCGAAGACTCTCATTGGTATCAGATAAATTTGTTATCAATTCATTATCTGAGAAAATAGCTGACTCAATTGTACCCGATGGGAATTTGACAGACAGTTTAGTATTATTAATTTGCTTGTTCCCATTATTCCTAAGACGTATGATGAAATATTGGCCAGAAGCTCCACCTTCGCGAGGGAAAGATGCCGACTCGATCACCTCATAATCTAAGAATATTTTTTCTTTTTGAATATGCCATAGCAGGAAGCCAACGACGAAAGCCAATATTGCCGGGACAATATACTGAATAATATTTCGCATTATTGCCTCCCATTAAGATTATCGCAAAGCCTAACAATGATTATACAGTCTGTATAATACGGCAAATACAGATTCCTTTAACTCGAAGTTAAGAATTAAAAATTATTTTTCCTCTGCTGTTGCTTCCTTGATGTTTAAAGGATTTTATCTCTTTTTCTTTTCAAGCTCAACCGATTTTCGCCCATATATCGAATACCATATGCCATATCCCAAATACTGCGAAAATCCGCGCAATCTGCGGTTATTATTCTTGACTTTTGTTAAAAATATGGTAAAATACACAGGTTATTTGATAAATAGGAAATTTTCGGCATCTATTAGCATAACACCTTTGTAGTAAATACTTTACAGTTTACAAAAATACCGCAAGCCGTAAACGGCAAACTGTAAACTAAGGGAAACCATCTTTTTTATATCCCCAATTTAGCCACGACAAACTCCGGCATTAAGGCACAAAGTTTTTAATGAAATATATCATTTTTTTAGTGCCTTGGTGTCTTGGTGGCGATTTTAAAGGAAATCAATATGGAAAATGTAACATCAGAAAACCAGCGCCGGCAAAAAATCAGCAAGCGAATTGCGGAAATACCAAAGATATACCGGAAGATTTACGAAAAAGCAGTGATAAACGGCAGCAAACCAGCGGCAATCAAGGCCTTTTGCCTTGAATGCGTTTGCTGGCAAAAAAATGAGATAATTAACTGCACTTCCTTAGACTGTCCTCTTTATTTAGTTAGACCATTTGCGAAATCTGTCAAACCTCGTCGGGAAGATGGGATTTTGGCGACAGAAACAAAAACTCAAGTCAGTTGTGCGAGGAATTAAGGCCGCCTCGAGCGGCGGCCGCTAAATAAGTTTTTTATTTCCTTACATCTTTAGATAACAAGGAGCAAAAATATGAGTGAAGCGAAACCGGAATTTTTTGAGATAAAGTATCCATTCGGAACTTTAATAGTTGACGGGGATATTTACTACAGAATAGTAAAAGATAAAAGTAAACGGCCTTATTATAAATATAAAACCATCAATTGTATAAACTATTCAACTAAAGCGGTGCGCTGCCGTATAGCATCCGGTAAAACGTATTCACTTACCCGATTGTTAATGCAGCCGGCAAAAAATGAAATGGTGGACCATATTAATAGAAACGCTTTAGACAATCGAAGATGTAATCTGCGAATCGTCAATCCAAGACAAAATTCACTTAACAAAACAGCTAAAAACAGCACCGGTTTGATTGGAGTCAGCACAACAAATCTCAGAGGGAAAAAACGATTGCGAGCCACATTTCAACCATCTGGCAGCAGAAGATTGTTTTTCAGTTTGAACGACAACCCCTTTAATCGGATTGTTTGTGCATTGGTTCACGATAAATTTGTAATCCAGTCCGGCGACGATGAATATGCGCCGCTGAATTTCCCGATTTTAAAAAATGAACCTTTCAGAAGTAAATTGCTGAAGATGGATATAAGCGAATTCAGAAAAAATAATATGGAATTTTTTATTAAAAAGTTAGGAGTAAATTTATGAGAACGAAAAAAGGTTACAAAGCGACAATTTACTGGAAAGAGTTTTTCGAAAAAGAGGCATTTATCGAACTGCTCAGGAAAAATGATGAAAAATACGCGGTGTTAATAATCAAAGACCGGTTTTTTGATAAAAAACCTGTCTTTTGCATTATGCATTCGGAAGATATGAAAGAAAATCTTATTATACAGAACATATTAACCCTGCAGATGAAAACTATCCCGTTAAAAAAAGTTCTCGGTTTTGCTTTGTTAAATCAGCGGGCGTTGACGCTGGTGTTGAAAAATTAGCAAATAAACAAAATGGTCGCGACAAAAATTTCTGTTTGACAATGACACCCTGCACCTATTTATTATTTAAATTGTATTAAGGGAGATAAATATTTTGTGGCAAAGAAAAGGAAATTTGGGATAATTTGATAAAAATAGGTGCGGGATAAGATGGCTGAGGCAAAAAAGACAGTATTGTTTGAAAAACACGCGGCACTTGCAGGCAAGAGTCAACTGATAACTTTTGCCGGCTGGGTGATGCCGCTGTGGTATCAATCGCAAAGCAGCGAGCACAGCGCCGTTCGCCAAACAGCCGGCCTTTTTGACTGCACACATATGGCCGTTTTGCAGATAGCGGGAAAAGATGCGCAGAATTTTTTAGGTATTCTTACCACGAATGACGTTTCGATGTTAAGATGCGGCAAAGCACAGTACTCATATATTCTTAATTTTTCCGGCGACATAATCGACGATGTAATAGTTTATTGCATTGATAACGACAACTTTATGATGGTTGCCAACGCGGCAAATGAGCAGAAGGTAAAGGACTGGCTCGAAAAAGTCCGGGCGGAACCGCTTGTTACTGAGAATGATTTGCAGGTTGACCCCGTTAGAGACACCCCTAAGGGGGACGGCCGCCAAAGGTGGCCTGTCTCTAACGGGGTTGAAATCAAAGACCTCAAGGACTCAACTTTGCCGGATGCAAGGGTTGATATCGCATTGCAGGGGCCTGCCTCGGCGGAATGTCTGAAAAATATTTCTGGCGCCGATTTGGGCAGGCTCAAACCTTTTACATTCATGCAGGTAAAAATGAAAGACCTGGATGTAATTATTTCTGCAACAGGTTATACCGGTTCCAAGGTCGGCTTTGAGCTGTTTGTCCATCCGACAAAGGCGCCGATGCTGTGGGATATAATACTCGAAAAAGGCAAAAAGTTAGGTATTGTGCCCTGCGGCCTTGCAGCAAGGGACAGCTTGCGGATAGAGGCAGGTCTGCCTTTGTACGGCCATGAGCTTGCAGGAGAATTTAATATTTCGCCTTTCCAGGCGGGTTACGGCTGGGCGGTAAAGTGGCGTAAGCCATCCGGCGTAAGCCGTCCCCAAGCGGACCCAAGCGGACCACAGAAGAAAAACTTTACCCCCGCACCAATTTGCACAGGAGAAGCAAATTTGGAATCTGCCGAAAAAGCTGCTTCTGCTCAATCTTTTTTTGCCCAACCACAAAGCAAATTGGTGCGGGGGTTTATCGGCAGAGAAGCAATTGCGAAAAGAGCCGTTGATTTTAACACGGAAGTGGCGAGACTGAAGTTTGACGGCAGTAAAGGCGTAAGGCCGATTCGTCAGTTTGACGGAATATTGTCCTCCGTAAGGAGTCCACAGGACTTAGGACTCCTGACGGAGAATACTTCGGGCGAATGTATCGGGCACGTATTGAGCTGTGCCGGAGTAAATGACGAGCAAATTGTACTTGCTCTTATTGAAAAACAGTACAATATTATGAGTAATTCGGTCGGCGTTTATTACCTTGCCAGAAACCAAAGCCATATTCAGCAGGGCAGAAAAGAGAAGGTAAAGGCCGGCGATAGTTTGACTGCGGACCTTGCTGGAAAGGTTGTTGAAAGGTTTGAGAAGTTTTGAAAACATAGCCACGAAGACACAAAGGCACGAAGAAAAATGAATTATAGATAAAAATACTTAGTGTCTTGGTGCCTTTGTGGCTAAAAAGAAATGGAGTTTTGTATGGTGCCGAAAAATCTTTACTATACAAAAGACCATGAATGGACTGAGATTAACGGCGATACAGCAACAATTGGCATAACCGATTATGCTCAGCAGTCACTGGGCGAGATTACATTTATTGAACTTCCTGCGGTAAACAAGCAGGTTAAGGTACACGATGTCGTTGCGATTGTGGAAAGTTCAAAGGCAGCAAGCGATGTTTACAGCCCCTTGGCCGGACAGGTAACAGAAGTCAATGACGAACTTTCGTCAAAGCCGGAACTTATAAATCAGGATTGCTACAAAACCGGCTGGATTTGTAAAATAAAAGTTTCTCGGCCGGACACAAAACATCTTATGGACGCAGCGCAGTACGAAGAATATCTTAGAAGCATTTAGACTGTAGAGGGAAAGATGTCTTTTATTTCAAATACGCCGCAGCAGCAGAAACAGATGCTCGAAGAAATCGGGCTTTCGATGTCCGCTGGGGGATGCCTTACGGCAGACGGTTTATTTGCCGACATTCCAAAAGAGCTTTTGGCAAAGGATTTTAATCTGCCCGCCGGCAAAAGCGAGTTTGAGGTGCGAAACCGGCTTGCCGAGCTTGCGTCGAAAAATTATACCGGCCTTACCTGTTTTCTCGGCGGCGGTTTTTACGACCACTTCATACCGGCAGCGGTTTATTCGATAATCAGCCGAAGCGAATTTTATACTGCTTACACGCCTTATCAGCCGGAAATTTCGCAAGGCACATTGCAGGCAATTTTTGAATATCAGTCGGCCATTTGCAGACTTACTAAAATGGAGGCGGCCAACGCATCGCTTTATGACGGCGGCACCGCTTTGTACGAGGCGATGATGATGGCGTTGCGAATAACCGGCAGAAACAAAATCCTCATCGACGACAGCGTCAATCCCATTTACCGTGTGATGATTCATTCTTATACGAAAAATCTCAACATAGCTCTTGGGGAAACAAAAAATGACGAAGGTCTGATTAACAGAAAAGAACTCTTAAACAAACTTGATGATAATACTGCTGCGATAATTGTGCAGAACCCGAATTTCTTTGGATGTATTGATGATTTCACCGACATTGCACGGGCTGCTCATAGCAGAGGCGCTCTTTTGATTGTTTCCTGTTATCCAATATCGCTGGCGGTTTTAAAGACGCCTGGTGCAATGGGTGCCGATATTGTTACAGGTGAAGGTCAAAGTCTGGGACTTACGATGTCGTTTGGCGGGCCTTATCTTGGTTTTATGGCGACAAAAAAAGATTACGTCAGAAAAATGCCCGGCAGGATTGTCGGAAGGACAAAAGATAATCAGGGCAGAGTCGGTTTTGTTCTGACGCTTCAGGCTCGTGAGCAGCATATCCGCCGCGATAAGGCGACGTCGAACATCTGTTCCAATGAAGCTCTTTGTGCATTGACTGCTCTTGTATATCTTTCGCTGCTCGGCAAAGAGGGTCTTAAAGAAACGGCGCAGTTGTGTGCCGACAAGGCCAGTTACGCATGGCAGAAGCTGACTTCAATTAAAGGCGTAAAACCACGCTTTAGGGCAAAATGGTTTTTTAATGAATTTGTGCTCGATTTGCCTGCAAACGCAGCAGATGTTGCCGGCAAGCTGATTGAGAAAGGTTTTGCAGCAGGTTTTCCACTGAGCAGATACTATGAAGGGATGGAAAATTCATTGCTTGTGGCTGTTACGGAGAAAAGGACGAAACAGCAAATAGGAATGCTTGCCGAGGCTCTGGAGGCTGTCCTCCATAAGGAGTCCATAAGACTATGAATCCCGCACCTTCTAATATTCCTAGGAGATGTCGGGAATTGAAAGAGTACGCAGCCTTGTATATGGGATATGCCAACGATATAAGATTAGAACAAAAAGAAGGTGCGGGATGAAACTGATTTTCGATAAAAGCGTGCCGGGCCGTCGCGGCGTTTTGCCGCCGGCAAGCGATGTGCCTACTTCGATACATATAAAAAAAGAACTGCTTCGAAGTGCGGACGCAAAACTTCCTGAGGCAAGCGAACTTGACGTTGTAAGGCATTTTATGGAGCTTTCGCGGAGGAATTTCGGCGTTGATACAAATTTTTATCCGCTCGGCTCGTGTACGATGAAATACAACCCGAAAGTTGCCGAGCGGATAGCGTCTTATCCGGGTTTTGCGCACCTTCATCCCTTGATGCCTCAGTTGAGAATGGGCGGAATGCTTACGCAGGGTGCTCTTGAAGTCTTGTATGATATGGATAAATTGCTTTGCGAGATAACCGGAATGGCCGGCTTTACGATGCAGCCGATGGCCGGCGCTCACGGCGAACTTTGCGGCATGATGATTACGGCTGCATATCATCGAGACAGAGGCAATAAAAAAACAACCATTTTAATACCGGACAGCGCTCACGGCACAAACCCGGCAAGCGCCGCCATTGCAGGCTATAAAGTTGTTTCTGTGCCTTCCGATAGTGCCGGTATGATGGATATTGACGCATTGAAAAAGACGGTTAATAACGAGACGGCGGGGTTGATGCTGACCTGCCCGAATACGCTGGGCATTTTTGAAAAGAACATCAGGCAAATCTGCGATTGTTTACATTCTGTCGACGGCCTTTGTTATTATGATGGAGCTAATCTAAATGCGATAGTGGGCAAGGCAAAGCCGGCCGATTTCGGTTTTGATATTGTGCATTTGAATCTTCACAAGACTTTTGCGACTCCTCACGGCGGCGGCGGACCCGGTGCAGGGCCTGTCGGCGTTATTGAGAAACTGCTCGATTATCTGCCGGTTTCCATCGTTGTAAAGAGAAACGACGGCACTTTCGCACTTGAATACGACAGGCCCAAATCCATAGGCTATATCGCTCCGTTTTACGGCAACTTTGCAATCATACTGCGTGCTTATGTTTATATTCTTATGCTCGGCAAAGAAGGCTTAAAAGAGGTTGCTGAAAACGCGGTTCTTAATGCAAATTATATCAAACATAAATTAAAAGATTATTACAATCTGCCATTTAACGGCCTTTGCAAACATGAATGTGTCTTCAGTGCTGAAAGACAAACGCAGAACGGCGTTCATGCAATAGATATTGCAAAGGCGTTGATTGATGCCGGCTTTCATCCGCCGACTGTTTATTTTCCAACGACAGTCAAAGAGGCGATGATGATAGAACCTACCGAAACTGAGAGCAAGGAAACTATCGATGCATTTATCGAAGTGATGCGCGCCATTGCCGAAACGGCACAGAAAGACCCGGAAAAGCTGAAAGCTGCGCCTGTAACGACGCCTGTCGGCAGACTTGACGAAACCGCCGCTGCAAGGAATGTCGATATAGCGGAGTTATAGCCACCCCTGCCTTCGCAGGGGCAGGCTCCGAAAAGAAGAAACACGAAGAATTAACCACGTCCTTGGGACTCCTTACGGAGAATTCACACGAATTGACACAAATTTTTTTAGACACGGATTAACACTGTTTGTTTCAACGGCAATCTGCAATTGCCATGAATTCAGAAACGCCAAGCCTTGCTTACAAGTAAAACTTGCCGCCGGCCTGTCGTTCTGAATTTTCGGCTTGTGCCTTTGTTGAAACAAAACACGGTTACGCCCCCCGTTCCCCGATTACTCGAGGACAGGCTTCACGAGGGCAGGCTCAGAGTTAACAGTTTTTAACTACGGATTACACAGATTCTTTGGGTATTTGGCATTTAGTAATATGGTATTTGGTAGAAAGAACCGCCTGACGGTGGACCCCGATGAAGTAGCTTCTCAATGGATATTTAATTTTCTTATTGGATAGAGAAGCACTTCACAGGGTAAACAAGTTTTTGGTTGAGTTTGAAAAGAAAAAAAGATAGAATTTTATATACAACAAGGAGCGGCAGCAGGAGAAGATTTGGAAATTCAGAAAGTAGAGAAAAATCAAAGAATAAAAATGATTAATTTACTTGAGCATTGTTTAAAGAAAATTGATTTGAGTTTGTGTGGGCGAGGCAGCAGAAATAAAGGGACAGAGCTTATTACTTCATCAATAGAAAACTTCGCCCGTGAACAGAGGTTTAAATGCGAGAAAGAAGTATTTCTGGGCTTAAGAAGAAAAACAGACGGGCATAAGGGGCTTATAGATGTAATAATTAGAAGCTCGGACGGAATCAAGTATGCGATAGAAATTGACAGCAGCAATAAAAAATGGTCGATAGGCAAACTTCTTCATGCTCATAAAAGAGGTTATGTGCCAATATGGATTCGCTGGTGTGCAGAAATAAATATTAAGGTACCCGAAGTTATAAATTTGATAGATTTAACAGATAAGCAGAGATAAAAATGGGCGAAGAAAATAATAAAAGCCAAAATGGAAATCAGCCGATAAGATTCAACCAAGAGCAATATAACCTACTCAAAAAATGTTCCGACAAAAAAGATATTACCGAATGGAACCAATACCGAATAGATAATCGAAATAAAGATATCGAATTGGAAGAGGCTTGTTTTGATGAATGTTATCTCAAGGGGGTAATGCTAAATGTAGGTCTTGCTGAATTTGAAGGAAGAAAAACACACCTCAGAGGGAAGGTTTACTTAGAAGGGGCTGGATTTGACGAGGCTAATCTTGAAGGGGCAAATTTTTCTTATGCCCATATGGAAGAGGCAAATCTTAGCGATGCCCATATGAACGAGGCAATTCTTCGGAGTGCCCATTTGGAATGTTCAGGTTTTGCTGATGCTTATTTGGAAAGAGCAGATTTTTTTAGAGCTAATCTGGAAAAAGCCAATCTTGGTAATGCTCATCTGAAAGGTGCCAATTTTGCATGTGCCAAGCTGTCAGGTGCCCACCTTATGGAAGCCAATCTGGCAGGTGTCAACTTTGACATGGCCAATCTGCAAAGTGCCTTCATTCAGGGAGCCAATCTACAAGGTGCCTTCATTCCGTTAGCCCATCTGGAAGGTGCCGACCTTATACGAGCCAATCTGCAAGATGCTCATCTTGCGGGAGTCAATTTGCAGGGTGCCATCCTTAGGGAAGCCAATTTGAAGGGTGCGAATTTCGAGGTAGCGGCTGTTGATGGCGGAACACTGATTTGGAACTGCAAAGTCAACCAGCATAACAGCAAAAACAAAGGTACAAATTTCAAAGGTGTGGGACTGGATAGTATTAGAATTGACCCTGCCACAAAACAACTTCTGGAATACAATATCAGGCGGATGAATTGGGATGATTGGTATAAGGAGCATCCAAAATCAAAATGGCTTTTTAAGTTTTTTTGGTGGATAAGTAACTATGGTTCATCTGAGAAAAGGATAGTAATAATTTTCTCATCATTGGTGTTTATTTTTTCGATTATCTACTATCTTTGGGGGCTAATATCGCCGACAGGAATTATTGATAATTTATTTGTGGATAGGAATGGCGTTCAAGTACCGTGTTGGATAGTGCCTTTGCGGGTGCTTTACTTTTCCATAATTACGATGACGCTGGGTTTTAGCGATATGTATGCGAAGGCACAGAGTATATGGGGGCATATACTCGTAACGTTGCAGGCGATTTTGGGATATATTCTTTTGGGTGCATTAGTGACGCGGTTCGCAATAATGTTCACAGCGGGCGGTCCAGCAGGAAAATTTGCGGACGAGAAGAAAAAAGAAGATGCTGATAATAGCAATGACGAAATTTCCTGACAAGTTAAGGGAACAAATATTTTGAATGCCCCCCATCTTAACAAGGAAGCGATCCCCAGTAAGAGCGACACCCCCCGAGCGCAGGGGGAGAGAATAGGGGTATGAGTCCCGCACCTTCTAAATATTCGATATATCATATATATTTACTGAAGAGTCGAAAAAGTAATAGCATATATATTGGATACACCAACGATATAAAACGTAGATTAGAAGAAAAGATTGAACCCCGCACCTTTTGCACCGTACTAAAACCAAAAAAGAGTCGATTCAAAAGGCGCCTGACTCAAATGACTCTAATGCCGGATAACACAGTACAAAAGGTGCGGGGTGAACAGAAAGAAGGTGCGGGATGAATGATAAGCCGTCTATTCTTCTTATAAATCCGCCGATTTATGATTTTGCAGCGTTTGATTTCTGGCTCAAACCGCTGGGGATGTTCACAATTGCAGGCAAAATCGCAAATCAGGCCGATTTTGAAATCTTCGATTTTTTAGACCGCTCGCACCCTTTCTATTCAGACAAACCCCAATTCAAAAACGACAGATGGGGCAGAGGAAAATTTTATTCGATAGTTGTGCCGAAACCGTCAGCGCTAAAAGAAATTCCACGTTATTTCCGCCGATTCGGATTACCTGCTGAAATTTTTGTCGATTTTTTAGAAACGCACAAGCCTGCTGATTTTGTATTTGTTCAGACCGTTCTGACTTACTGGTATTTAGGTTATGAGGAAGTAATAAGAGAGCTTAAGAAATACTGGCCAAGTACGAAAATTATCCTCGGCGGGCCTTATGCGATGGTTTGTCGGGAACACGCGGGAAAAATCGGTGCAGATTTTGTTTTTGGCGACGACCCCCAACATTCCGCCTTCGTTAAAACTATGGCGGACAAGAAAGTTGGGGGCTTTAGGTTACCGCTCACTAACGTTCGCGGCTCTGCGCCGCCACTGTGGGGTCTTTATAAAAATCTTACAACCGCAGCGATGAAGATAACTTATGGCTGTCCGTTTAAATGCACTTATTGTGCAGTGCCGCTGTTTTGCGACGGCTTTTCTACAAAACCGCCTGGACAGGCAATTGGAGAATTAAAGTATCTTGTCGGACTCGGCGTAAAAAACATCGCATTTTATGATGATGCGCTGCTTTATAAAAGTGATGAGGTTTTAAAGCCTTTTTTGCGATATGTTATAGAGAATAAAATAAACGTTTCTTTTCATACTCCAAACGCCCTTAATGCAAGATTTATTGATGAAGAATTGGCGAGGCTGATGATAAAAGCCGGCTTTAGGAGTTTTTATCTTGGTTTTGAAAGCAGGGCACAGGAATTTCAGAAACAAACGGGCTCAAAGGTTCTTGATAATGAATTTGCAAATGCGGTAAAAACGCTCACAGCTGCCGGTGCGGCGATAAGCAGTATAACCGCATATCTGATGTTAGGTCACCCGCGATTTGAAATTCAGGATGTTGAGGAATCGATGGACTTTGTCAATAGTCTTGGCGTCAGGATTATGCTTGCTGATTTTTCGCCGATACCGGGTACGCCGGACGGCCGGCTTGCTGGAAAATATGTTGATATGGAT
Source organism: uncultured Planctomycetaceae bacterium (assembly GCA_964492875.1). Taxonomy (GTDB): domain Bacteria; phylum Planctomycetota; class Phycisphaerae; order Sedimentisphaerales; family UBA12454; genus JAPLMW01. The sequence goes on along the minus strand of CAZBLD010000016.1, from coordinate 30,564 downwards.
GAGCCGCTAATGCACAACAAAACAGCGTTTCCAATAATTATTTTCGGCAATGAAAAAGTAAACCGCATAAAGGACAGGTGTCGTAGATTGAACAGGCAGAAATCATAGTCTTAAGATTTCTGTGCCGTCAGAAGGTCGGACGATATAAATCTCACTGTCGGTCCCAAAGCGTTTTTTGTAATCTGCCAAAACCTTTGTACGAATTTCTTCGGAAAATTTGCTATCTATGACTGCAACTGCCGCACCGCCAAAACCGCCTCCGCATAATCTTGCGCCTAAAGCGCCATATTCAATGGCTTTTTCAACCAGAAAATCAGTTTCGCTGCAGCTTATCTCATACAGGTCGCGAGCCGAACAGTGAGATTTATACATCAAAGAGCCGAATTTTTTCATATCGCCCTTTTTAAGTACATCTGCAGCGGCAAGAACTCTTTGGTTTTCAGCGACTATATGACTTGTGCGTTTGAATAATGTCGGGTCAAGGTCTTTTTTAAAATCTGCGAGCTTTTTTGTGTCTATATCGCGAAGAGCCTTTGCGTTTGGTTCTTTCTTTTGGATTATTTCAAGGGCCTTTCGGCACTGCTCTTTTCTGCTGCCGTAGTCGCCCGCGCCTACTTCGTGGCGAACCATACTGTTAAATACCATTATGCAAAAGTTTCTGGTATCGAATGGCAGCTGCTCAACAGTAAGACTGCGGCAGTCCAGAAGCAGCGCATAATCTTTTCGGCCGTTAATTACTACCGTCTGGTCCATTATGCCGCAGGGACTATTTGCGTATTCGTTTTCCGCCTTGCGGCAAAGCGCAGCAAGCTCGTTTTTACTTATATTTTTTTCATTACCGCCCAGGGCCAGAAGGGCGTTGGCGATTGAAATTTCAAGTGCCGCTGATGAGCTTAATCCTGCGCCGACAGGTAAACGGCCGGTTATTAAAAGCTCGGCGCCGCAGGAAAGTAAATCAGCCTGTACGAGCAATACCGCGACGCCTATACCATAATTTGCCCATCCGACCTCTTTAGTGCGTTTGAGACCTGCTGAAAGTTCAAATTCGAAACCGGCATTTGCCCATTCCGAATACATTATTGTTTTTTTATCGTTTCGCCTTCGTGCGGCGACGGAAAATGATTTGTCGATTGCACAGGCTATGACGAAACCTTCGTTATAATCGGTATGTCCGCCAATCAGCTCGGCCCGGCCGCTCGCTGCGCTGATAATTTGAGCATTTTCTTCGAAGGCATTATGAAACTTTTGTAGAATAATTTCTTTCATTTCGGTAACCATATTAAGAAATTCGCAAACAGGCAGCGGCCTTGAGTTTTGATTGTTTCGATAGAATAAGTGCATCATTTGCCTGTTCAAACGCGAATTCCTCAACTGCCGGCCTTATGGGTATCTGTGCAGCCAACGGCAGAAATTCGTTTGCATCGCTGCGAGTAACGTTGGCAGTGCTTTGTATTGTTTTTTCATACCAGAGATGCTCGGCATAATCCAAACCGTCGATAGTTTCGGTCTTACGGATGGCATTGATGATGAGTTTCCCTCCTCTGTCGAGTTTTTGCATAATCACAGGTATTATTTTTCCTGAAGGCGTAAAATCTATTGCGCCGCTGAGCTTTTCGGCAGGGCTGTCTTGTATATTTCCTGCCCAGTCGGCGCCTAAGGTTATAGCGTGCTGCTGATGTTCTTCGCTTCTGGTAAAGACAAGGATTTTTATGTTCGCCAAACAGTATTTGAGTACCTGAATAACGATGTGAGCCGATGCGCCGAAGCCGAAGAGCCCGATTTTCCAATTGTCCTGCGGTTCGAGAAGTTTTATCGCCCTGTATCCGATTAAGCCTGCGCACAAAAGCGGAGCAGCCGCTGAATCACTGAAGGTATCAGGAATAGGATAGGCAAAATTTTCGTCGATTACCGTGTATTCGGCGTAGCCGCCATTTACATCGAGGCCTGTCCATTTAGCGTTTTGGCAGAGATTTTCGCTGTCGCTTTTGCAGAAGGCGCAATTATCGCAGCAGCTGTTGAGCCAGGTGATTCCGACCCGGTCGCCGATTTTAAATTTTTTTGCACCTGCTCCAAGTTTTTCAACAGTGCCGACAATCTGATGACCCGGAACAATCGGCAGTTTTGGCGGTTTGAGCCTACCCTCGATTTCGTCGATGTCGGTATGGCACAAGCCGCAGCATTTTATTTTTACCAGTATCGCCCTTTTCTGCGGCACAGGTTCAGGCAGCTCCGTCAATTTGAGAGGTTTTGTTTCGACCGGAGCATGTTTTTCAAGAATTATTGCCTTCAATATCTGCAAGCTCCTTGAGCCGGTTTTGGAATGTTTTTAAAGTCTTATCGTCGAAAAGACACATCGTGATTTTTTTGATGCCGGTATCGCCTTTGAGATATTCGATTATTGTCGAAAGCATTATTCCTGCGCATCTATCGGCCGGATAGCCGAAGATTCCTGTGCTTATTGCGGGAAGTGCTATTGATTGCAGCGTGTGTTTATCTGCAAGTTTGAGAGAATTAAGCGTTGCGTTTTTGAGTTTGTTATCTTCGTCGCCTTCGCCCATCTGTGGACCTACAGCGTGGATTACGTATTTAGCATTTAAGTTTCCTGCGCTGGTGATGGCTGCACCGCCGACGAATGTGCCGCCGATTTTGTCGCACTCAGCCTGAATTGTCGGTCCGCCTTTTTTTCGGATAGCTCCTGCCACGCCGCCGCCGAGTATCAGTTGCGCATTGGCCGCGTTTACTATTGCATCGCAGGAAAGTTCTGTTATATCGCCTTTTACAAGTTCGAGGATAGAATTATTTATTCTTATCTGCATTTTTTGGTTCGCTTGTGTTGGTTTGCCAGTCGTATTCAGCGTTTCCGCCGTCAGCGGTCATTAGAAAAAGTTTGCCCTTTGCAGAGTAGTCTTTTTGTATCCCGCCCGACCGCGGTGCGGGATGTATCCAGCCGACGACGTAGATTGTTTCCTTGCTCGGCCATTGATTATTGGTTGCTTTGTCGGTTTTTATCTGCTGGTAAATGCCTTTTGTGATAAGGTACAGCAGTTGTTTATTTGTGCCGGTTTTGTCTTCGTATGTTTTTGTCGGGTCGATATTGCCGGCAAATTCGGCTCTGACAGTATAACTGCTGTCTGGATACTGATACGCACAGCTCCAGTGTCCATAAGCTCTGCCGTTGGGGTCTATGGTTATTTCGATATCGCCTCTGTTTTCGCCTTTGTGCTGAACGGTGCCAGCAAGGATGGTTTGGTCTCTTATGACCGCCTTTCCTTTTTTACCTGTTTGTTTTATGGGGAATTTATCTGCGTCCAGCAGTCTTTTTTCCTCAAACCATGGCCTTTCTGCGTAAATATCGATTGTCCCTCTCGGCCCGAACATCGCGGTCAGGTCAATCATATACAGCAGGGCTATGATTACTATGGCAACCAAAATAACCAGAAGTGCATAACCGTTTCTGTAGCTTTTCTTTCGCATTGAGAATAATTTTACACCTTGACCGGTATGTTAGCAAGTTTTCTAAGATTGAGGTGCTGTATCGAATCCCGGCCTGACAAATGAACGAGCGTCTGGAAATGCCGTCTCAACCTTTCGCAGCAATCCCTTTAATTTCACTAACAATGCAAGTATCGTTTGTTCCTGTTGAGAAAAGTGATTTAACAGTCCACCCCAGGCCGCAATGGAACGTTCAATTCCGATAATGGCTACTTTTGCCGAGCCGTTTGCATCCTGAGGGCAGTATTCGATTTCTTCAAGTTCGCCTCGTATCATTCCGCTGGCCGCTCGACAAAGTTTGACGTATATCTGGTGCTGATACCAGCGAATTACTTCAAGGCAGTTTCGAATGTTTACCGCTTCCTCAGCGGGCTTTGTGCCGGGGATGCCGGCCTCAATCTGCATTTTTAATTCATCGGCCTTGTTTTCAAGCACATCTTTGCTTGAGTCAAACCAGCTATCCACCATTTTTATATACTCAAGGGCGGTTTGACTGTATGGCTGTTCTGTGGATATTTTGTGCACCTGTTCCTCCTGTTTTGCCGCTTCTTCGTGGTCAATGGAATTAAGGTTGATATTCATTTGCTGGGCTGTTTCTTTGGCCATTTCCAATGTTACCCTGAATATATCGTGCAGCTTGTCCCAGAAAGCCTTGTTGTTAATGTCCCGTGATTGGGGGTCGTCAAACTCATCCTCGCATAACGCATAGGTCATACACCGCGCCGTAAACGGGCAACGCTCACACCACCTATCGCAGTAGTTGTAAATGCTGCTGATAAATCTGGGGTCTTTAGCAAGTTTTTCAATTTGTTTTTTATTCATTGTTGATTGCTTTACTTCCCTGCTTCTTTACTTTCTGATTTCCTTTTAATCAGCGTAATCAGCGATTAAAAGAATTCGTGTTCATTCTCCGTTAGGAGTCCCAAGGACGTGGTTACTTTTTATATCAAGATTTTGTCCATCATTCTTGGAAATGCAATGCACTGGCGGATGTGCGGTTCGCCTGTGAGCCAGGCAAGAGTTCTTTCAACGCCAAGCCCAAACCCGCCGTGCGGCACCGAGCCGTACCTTCGCAAATCAAGATACCATTGATAATTTTCAACTTTGTACTTCTTCTCGTTTATCCTCGCCAGCAGTTTCTCGTAACTATCCTCTCTCATCGAGCCGCCGATGATTTCGCCAAAGCCTGCAGGCGCCAGCATATCGAAATTCTGAACTACCTTTGGATTATCGGGGTCCTGCTTCATATAAAAGGCTTTTGCGTCTCTGGGATAATGAGTAATAAGAACAGGTTTGTCGTGCATAAGCGATATTATCGTCTCATCGCTGCCGCCTAAGTCTTTGCCCCATTCAAATTCCGCTGCAAGTTTTGCGTGCTTGGGATTATTCTCGATTTTTGTCTCGATTTCCTCCAGTTCCCCTCGCAGGTCAATCAGCTCTGCTGCAATCTTGTCCTGCCGCCATTGCTTTATCTGTCCTTTAGCCTCGTTTTCAAGCTCGCTTATCTTTTTCTCAAGTTGCTGTTTTTGCGACTTGAATTCATTTAGTTGTGCAGTGAGAAAATCCTGAGTTTTTTTGCTTTTTAAAATCTCCGTTGTCTGCGTATAAGTCAAACGATAGAAAGGCGGCTGTATCTTTTCGAGAGAAGTAATATCTGCGCCGAGCGTTTCGAGTTCAGCTCGATTTTTTTCGAGTACCTGTCTTACGATAAATGAAACAAAATTTTCAGCTATTTCCAAAAGGCCTGGCAAATCAATAAATGCTACTTCCGGCTCGACCATCCAGAATTCAGTCAGGTGTCTTCTGGTTTTGCTTTTTTCCGCTCGAAATGTCGGGCCGAAACAATAGACTTTGCCGAAACTCAGCGCAGCGCATTCCAGATGGAGCTGGCCTGTCTGGGTCAGATAGGCAGGCATTCCGAAATAATCAACTGAAAACAGACTGCCAGCCTCTTCGCCGGCAATGCCGGTAAAAATCGGCGTGTCAATCAGGGTAAAATCATTGTCGTTGAAAAATTGCCTTATCGCGTTGACTAATGTATGGCGTACTCTGCCGATGTACCACGGCCTTTGCGAACGAAGATGTAAATGACGGTTCTTTAAAAGGAAATCTATGCCGTGAGACTTTGGTGTAATCGGATAGTCGGTTGATTCACATATTATCTTGGCATCGGCAACAACAAGTTCGTATCCGCCGACGCTGCGCTCGTCCTTTTTTACTATACCTGTTATTGTTAGCGAAGATTCCATTCCCAGCCGCTTTAACTGCTCAAAAAGTTCATCGTTGATTTTGTCTTTTTCAATAACGCATTGGCACAAGCCGCTTCCGTCGCGGACGACGATAAATATTAATTTGCCGCTGGGTCTTGAATGATAAACCCAGCCGCCAATTGTTACGGATTTGTCAACATTATCTTTTAAACAGGAGATTTTCGTAAGGTCTTTAAGCATTTTGTTTTTTTATTTCTTCTGCGGTTTTTCAGGCGTGATTATCCCTGCAACAATGTAGGTTGCAACCAGAGGCAGTATGCCGGTAAGTAGACACAGAAAGACAAGAGCCAGCCTTATGATGGTTGAATCCACTCCGAGCATTTCGGATAGTCCCCCGCATACGCCTAAGATTTTTTTGTCTGTTTTCGATAAATAAAGTTTTTTCATCTTCGATATTCCTCAATATTATTTATAAATCAAGTTTCTCACGCAGATATTGTTTTATCTGTGATATATTTACTCTTTCCTGTTTCATACTGTCGCGTTCTCGCACGGTAACCGTGTCGTCCTCTTTTGTCGGGCCGTCAACGGTTATGCAGAAAGGCGTTCCCGCCTCATCCTGCCTGCGATACCGCCTGCCGATAGCGCCTTTTTCGTCATAGAAGCAGGTAAAATACTTTTTCAGGTCGTCGTAAATTTTCACTGCGATTTCGGGCATTCCGTCTTTCTTTACAAGCGGAAAGACCGCAACCTTTATCGGGGCGATAGCCGGATGGAAGCGAAGCAGATTTCTCTTTTCGCCTTTGACCTCGTCCTCATCGTAAGCGTCAACTAAAAATGCAAGACAGCTTCTGTCGATTCCGGCGCTCGGCTCAATCACGTAAGGTATGAATCGTTGTTTGCTTTCCTCGTCGAAAAAGCTCAACGGCCCTTTCTGGTAATCTTCCGCCTCGCTGTTAAGCTCAATCTTAGACAAATCGCCTTTTTTCTCATACCAGGCATTAAGAGTTCTCATCCCCCGCTGATGTTGGCGCAGGTCGAAATCCGTGCGGTTTGCGATTCCCTCAAGTTCCTGCCAGTCGCCCGAACCGAACGGGAATTTGTATTCGATATCGACGCAGGCCTTTGCGTAATGAGCGAGTTCATCCTTTTCGTGCTGACGAAGCCGAAGGTTTTCCTTCTTTATGCCCAGATTTAGATACCAGTTAAAACGAATCTCTTTCCAGTGTTCGTACCACTGTTCATCTGTGCCGGGGGCGCAGAAAAATTCGATTTCAGCCTGCTCGAACTCTCTTGTGCGGAAGATAAATGCCTTTGTCGTAACTTCATTGCGAAAACTCTTGCCGATTTGCGCTATGCCGAAAGGCACTTTTACCCTTGTCGTATCGAGGACGTTCCGGAAGTTTGTAAAAATTCCCTGAGCAGTCTCAGGCCGCAGGAATATCGTCATTGAATCGTCAACATTTGCTCCCATCTGTGTTTCAAACATAAGCCGAAACGGCATCGGCTCGGTGAATTTTCCAACCGCGCCGCAGGCAGGGCAGACCTTTTTCGAGAGGTCCTGGGCATCTTTTTTGGCTGTCTCGATTGAGATATGGGCGATATGTTCTTCGGCGTGCTCCGTTAGATGGTCAACCCTGCTTCTTACGTTGCACTTTTTACATTCGACAATCAAATCCGCGAATTTGTCGGCGTGTCCCGATGCCTTCCAGACCAGCGGATGCATAAAAATACTGCAATCGAGTCCGACAATGTCATCCCTCATCTGCACCGTGCTTTTCCACCATTCGTTTCGCACATTACGCTTAAGTTCGGCGCCTAAAGGGCCGTAATCATAGCAGCTTGTAAGGCCGCCGTAGATTTCACTGGATTGGAATATGAATCCTCTCCTTTTGCATAGTGATACGATGTCTTCGAGTTTGGCTATTTTCGCCATAATATTTTTCCCGAATAAAGTCGCCGACGCTCCATAGCTTTAGCGACGGAGCGCGGCATATTATAGTGCCAAACGGTCTTAATTACAAGGCCGATAAGGAAAAGGGAAATTTTCAGCTGAGACAGGATTTGACTTGTTTTCCTGCGGGAACGCATGTAAGATTATGTAAAAGTGAAAAATGATTTTGGGGAGTTTGAAATGATACCCATAAGCTTAGGTGTTGGGGAGGAAAAGATAGCAGATTTTTGCCGCAGATGGAGAGTAAAACAACTGGCAATTTTTGGCTCTGCTGTTCGAGGTAGTCTTCGTCCTGACAGCGACCTGGATTTACTGGTTACGTTTGCCCCGGATGCCGATTGGAGTATGTTTGACCACTACCGTATGGAAAATGAGCTGGTGGAACTATTTGCAAGAGAAGTTGACCTTATTAGCCGACAAGCCGTAGAAGAAAACCCCAACTGGATTTGCCGTGAAGAAATTCTTAATAGTGCAAGGGAAATCTATGCAGTGTGATGCATCTTTACTTCTGGATATGGCTAATGCCTGTCGTCAGATTACCCGGTTCATAGACAGAATGGATTTCGAGCAATTTAACGGCGACTATAAGACACAATCCGCTATAATCCATCAGTTTCTCATTATTGGAGAGGTAGCCAAACTGCTTTCCGAAGATTTCAAAAAGGCAAATTCTAACATTCCCTGGTCGGCGATGGCTCGTATGCGGGACAAGCTCATTCATCATTATCGCGGCGTTGACCTGCACGAAATATGGAAGGCCGCGAAAGCTGAAACACCTCGTCTCTTGGCATTTTTGGCCAAACACCTGCCGGAAAAGGAAAATTGATTTGTTTTTTAGGCAGATGGTGTGTAAGATTATGTAAAAGTAAAAATAATATTCGAGTGACAGGGGAGCCCCCGATGAATCGGGGCTGAGAGGCCGGAAAACCGGCGACCCTTTGAACCTGAACAGCGGTAATTCCTGCGAAGGGAGGCACAAAAAAACGAGACGCACTCCTTTTTCAGGAGCGCGTTTTTTTATTGACCATATATAATGAAAGGAAACAAATATGAAAGAGATGGAAATTCAGATTAGCAGAGCAATCATTGAGCAGTACACTAGTAAACTGCTCGACAGGCTTGAAAATGATGTTGTCATCACAGGCTCCGGCCCGGCCGGTCTTACGGCGGCTTATTACCTTGCTAAAAATGGTGTAAAGACAACCGTCATTGAGAAGAAGCTCGCTATCGGCGGCGGCCTCTGGGGCGGCGCTGCAGGCTTTAACGAAATCGTCCTTGAAGATTCTCAAATCCTCGACGAAATCGGGATACCATCGAAAAAGAAAAATGGCTTGACCATCGCTGATTCTGTCGAATTTGCCACAACACTATGCAGCAAGGCAATCGCAGCAGGAGCGGTTATATTCAATCTGATGGAGGTTGAAGACATCGTCGTCAAGAAAAACACTGTCTGTGGTGTTGTTGTCAATGGCACAGCAATCAGACTTGCAAAGCTTCACGTTGACCCATTTTGTATAAACGCCAAATTTGTTGTTGACGCCACAGGCCATCCTGCGGAGCTGGTTGCGCTGCTCAAGAGCAGAAAAGAAGATTTTCATATTAAGAAAATCGGCGAAGGATATATGGATGTCGAAACTTCCGAAGCCGGCGTTGTCGAAAAAACCGGCGAAATATTCGAAGGTCTTTATGTTGCAGGGATGAGTGTCTGTTCTGCTTATAACCTGCCTCGAATGGGCCCGATTTTCGGCGGTATGTTAAAGAGCGGCAAAAAAGTCGCTGAGCTGATAAATGCAAGACTATAAGATACCGACCGTCCGGCAGTGTTATGCACTTTTGAAGCAGTGCCATGTGCCCAGGCACATAGTCAGGCACTGTGAAGTAACTGCCGATTTTGCCGTCCAATTAGCAAAAAAGATTGCTGCGAACGGTACAGATGTCAATGTTGATTTTGTCCACAGGGCTTGTTTGCTGCACGACATTATGAGGGTCTGCGATTTTCATGAGTCGCTTGACGAAATATTTGATGAGCCGATAAGCGAAAAAGACAGGGAAAACTGGCAGCAGTCAAGTCGGCAGTATAATGGACTCCATCACGAAGATGCAGCTTATGAGTTTTTGAAGGAAGATTGGCCCGAACTTGCACTTGCGATAAAAAAACACGCGTACAAAGCCCTGATTGACGAGGCGATTATGCCGCGGACGATTGAGGAAAAGATAGTATATTATGCTGACAAGCGCGTTATGCACGATAGAGTTGTTCCGCTTGCCGAAAGGCTCCAGGAGGGCCACAGAAGAAATATACCCGCTCATTGTAAGAAAACTATCGATACCGGCTATGTCGATTCGCTCATCTTTGAGCTTGAGCGGGGACTTTTTGCTGCTGCTAAAATTTCAAGGGATTAAAATTGGAGGAAGCTTGGACGATAAAAAAATTGCTTGACTGGATGGTAGGCCATTTTGCTGAAAAGAAAATCGAGTCGCCGCGGCTCACTGCTGAGCTGCTTCTGTCTTTTGTGCTGGGGATGGAAAGAGTCGAGCTTTATATGCACTTCGACCAGCCTGTTAAAAAACCACAGCTCGACAAGCTTCATACTCTGGTAAACCGCTGCACGCAGAATGAGCCTGTCCAGTATTTGACAGGCAGATGCGAATTTTATTCGCTATCGCTTAAAGTTGCGCCGGCTTGTCTGATACCAAGACCTGAAACAGAGCTGCTTGTCGAAAGGGCGATAGAATTCCTGCGTGGCCGCCAGGACCGCCAGTATGTCTGCGATTTGTGTACGGGCTGCGGCTGTATTGCTATTGCGATAGCGAAAAATTTTGTCGACGCGAAAATCATAGCCACAGATATCTGCGACAAGGCCCTCCGTATTGCCGCCCAGAATATTGCAAAATATAAGCTCGAGGAGAGAATCGAACTTTTGCAGGGCGATTTGTTTGAGCCGATAATCAGTCAGCTCGATGTAAGAGAATTTGACTTAATCGTCTGTAATCCGCCTTATGTCAGCAGGGCTGAATATGAAAAGCTCGATGCGAAGGTCAAAACCGAGCCGAGGCTTGCGCTTGACGGCGGGGCCGACGGACTTGATATTTACCGAAGAATAGCTGCAGACGTAGGCGGCCATTTGAAGAAGGGCGGTGCACTTCTACTTGAAATAGGTTTTATGCAGGGGCAGCAAGTCAAAAAACTGCTTGAAGGTACAAACGCTTTCGGTCCTATAAAAGTCGAAAAAGATTTCAGTAACAACGATAGAATCGTTATCACCATCAAGACATAGTGGCGCTGATAGCTTTCAGGCTTTCCTTTATTATTGACAAAAGATATAAGTTGTTTTAACATAAAAAGCTTGTAATAAAGCGTTAGTGGAGGTGTTTTGCCTTTTATGGCGGATGCAGTTACGAACAGCAATGGCGATTTGACTAAGGCGATTTCTTTTTTCAGAAGGGCTGAAGAGGTTGCTGCCACCGATAATTTTGACTATGCAATTGATATGTATATCGAAGGTTTGCGCCGCGCGCCCGATGCGACTGAACAGGGGCATAAGCCTCTTCGTCATAATGCCTTGATAAGACAGGCCAAAGGCGGCAAGAAACCATCCGTGATTAAGATGTTTTTAAGGGCCATATTACAGAAGATGAAGCACCCCCGCGGCAAAGAGCCGCTCGAAAATATGCTTAACGCTGAGTTTCTGCTCGCAAAGGACCCTGATAATCTGAGTTATGCTGAGCAGATGCTGAAAGCTGCCGTTGCCGGCGGATTAAAAAAAACTGCTCTGTGGACTGCCGACTTGATTTTCGAGGCGAACAAGGCGTTTGACAAGCCCAGTCTTCAGGCGTTTCTGCTTTTGAAGGATTCTTACTCAGCTATGGAAGAATACGCCAAGGCTGTCAATGCCTGTGGCTATGCATGCAGGTTAAAGCCGGACGATGCAGCTCTGGCTGATGAATTTAAAAACCTCACGGCAAATCTTACAGTGCAGAAGGGCAAGTACGACCAGGATGGGGACTTCAGAAAATCCATTAAGGATAGGGAATCCCAGGAAAAGCTCCAGTTGCAGCAGGCGGTTGTAAAGAGCGTTGATATTCGTCAGCAGGCGGTAGCAGAGGCACGTCAATTGCTCCAGTCGGACGACTCGCCTCAGAATGTATTCAGGCTTGTCGATGTTCTGAATGAGCTACAGACTGATGATGCAGACAGCGAGGCGATGAAGCTGCTCGACGAGGCTTATGAGCGGCTTAAGGATTTCACATTTAAACGCCGCTCAGGAGAAATAATGCTGAAAGTCCTCCGCAGGCATATCAGAAAAGCCAAGGCACGTCTTGAGAAAAATCCCTCCGACCAAGCCGCAAGAGCCGCTTTTACCGACGCGACAAAACAGCTCCTGGCAGCAGAACTGGAGCATTACCGGCTCTGTATGGAAAATTATCCGACGGACCTTCGACTCAAATACGAATACGGTGTTCGGCTTATGAGAAATCAGAGGTACGACCAGGCCATACCGTTTCTGCAGGAAGCCAGAAAGGAGCCGAAGCACAAAATGTCAGCTATGAACAAAATCGGCCTATGCTTCTTTATGAAGGGTTGGTTCAATGACGCGATTGACACTTTAAAGCAGGCGGTTGACGAGTATGAGATAAAAGACGATGACATCGCGAAGGATTTAAGGTATAATCTCGCAAGAGCCTATGAGCAGCAGGGCAATATCGACCAGGCGCTGGAGCTTTACCGCAGGCTTGCACAGCTTGATTTCTCCTACAAAGACGTCAGAACAAGAGTTGACAGATTAAGAAAAACCGAACAGTAATAAATTTAAGTTGAGTAAATGTAAAAGTTTTTTAATCAGGAGTTCAGATGGCGCATTCGTTATCAGCCAGAAAAAGAGTAAGACAAAACGCAAAGCGCAGAATCATTAATCGCGCTCGTAAAGGCGGGATTAAAACCGCAATAAAGGGTTTCGAGGCCGCAATAAGCAGCGGTGACAGAAAGGCGGCAGCCGAGCAATACAAGCTCGCTGTCAAAAGGCTTGACAGAGTGGCCTCGACGGGAACCATTCACAAAAACAAGGCTGCAAGACTCAAGTCACGTCTGGCTCAAAAACTGAACAAAATAAAATAATAAAAGTTTGTCATTGAATAAGATTGATATACGGCAGCGCCTCGCCGGGTAAAATAATCGGTAGGTGCTGTTTTTATTAGTCGGATGGAAAGGATTTTATGGTGGAAGTCCTCAAAAAGAGGATAATCAGGCATCTCGGCCACAGAGACTACAGGCCGGTAAAACCTGCAGACCTGGCGAAGTCGCTCGGCGTGGAACCGGACGAATTGGAAACCTTTAAAAGAGCCTTCGAACAGCTTAGAACTGAAGGTCTGGTTATCATCGGCTCGAAGAATCTCGTCTCGCTGCCGCCCCTTAGGGGCAAAATTTACGGAACATTCAGGGCCGCGGCAAAAGGTTTTGGATTTGTAACGCCGATTGAGCCGAATTCGCACGGCGATTTGTTCATTCCCGCAGAATTTACCGCAGACGCTATGACCGGGGATACGGTTGCCGCAAAAGTGATAAAGGAAACTCGCCGCGGCAAAGAAATTCGATACAGCGGAAAAATCGTCGAGATACTTCAGCGAGCAAACAACCGTTTTGTAGGAACTGTAACAAAAAGAGGAGATTTTTATTATCTTCTGCCGGACGGCAAATTCACTGAGCCTGTGGAGATTGACGATTGTCGCGCAAAAAACGCTCAGCCGGGCGACAAAGCGGTTGTCGAGATAATAAGCTATCCCACACAGAGCCGTTTCGCCCGCGGCGTTATCATCGAACTGCTCGGAAAAAGCGGGACATATAAAACCGAAATTAACGCTTGTTTCCGCCGTTTTGGCCTGGCCTTTCAGTTCGATAGAAGTTGCCTTGACACAGCAACACAGGCCGCGAGAAGTTTCGACCCTGCCGATTTTGCCGGCAGACTCGATTTGACGAAAAAAATCATCGTAACGATTGACCCTGAAGATGCGAAGGATTTTGACGACGCTGTGAGCGTTGAAAAAAATCCCGACGGGACTTTTACGCTCGGCGTCCATATCGCCGATGTCAGCAGCTTTGTCCAGTACGATTCGCCTCTCGACCTCGAAGCAAAAAACAGGGGCAATAGCGTCTATCTGCCGGGTTTTGTTCTGCCGATGCTGCCGGAGGTCCTGAGCAACGGCGTTTGCAGCCTCCAGCCGAACCAGCCCAGACTTACAAAATCAGTCTTTATAACTTACGATTCTTCGGCCAATATCCTAAAAAAAGACTTTGCAAACAGTATTATTCGTTCAACCGCAAGGCTTACATACACCGAGGCCGACAGAATTCTCAAAGGCCAAAAGACTCAAAGGCCATCTGAAGTTGTGTTATTGCTGCGCGATATGGAGAAGCTTGCAAGAATAATAGAATCGCGGCGTAATAGCAGCGGTATGCTTCATCTTGATTTGCCCGAAACCGAGCTTGTCTTTGATAAATCAGGCAGAGTAGTCGATGCTCATCCGGCAGATACCGGCTATCCTCATACGATAATTGAGATGTTTATGGTCGAGGCAAACGAAGCTGTTGCAGAGCTTCTTAAAAGTCTCGATGTTCCTTTTATGCGCAGGATTCACCCTGACCCTGACTCGTTGAGCCTAAAAGGCCTTTCGCAAACGCTGAAAATGTTTGGTTTGTCGGTGCCGAAAAATCCCGACAGGTTCGATTTGCAGAACATTCTCTCTTATGTAAAGGATTCTCCCGCCGCCTTTGCGGTAAATATGTATGTTCTTCGTTCTCTCGCCCGTGCGGAATATTCGCCCCTGGGTATCGGCCATTATGCACTTGCCTCAAAGCATTACTGTCATTTTACAAGCCCCATCCGCAGATACGCCGATTTGCTCATCCACAGACTTCTCCAGATGTATCTTAAGGGAAAAGATGGTGATAACATTCTGTCGCACGAGCAGCTTGTTGAAATCGGCGAACATTTAACTTTCACTGAAGAGCGGGCAGATGATGCAGAAGAGGATTTGAAAACAGTTTTGATTTTGCTGCTTTTCCAGAAACGCCTCGGCGAGACGCTTGAAACGGTAGTGTCAGGTCTTGCGAATTTTGGCATTTTCGTTCAGTGTGCAAAATTCGGCGTTGAAGGCCTTATTCCGCTTGACCTGCTCGGCAAAGAAAAATTTGCTTACGACCACCGCGCTCAGTGCGTTTACGGCACACACAGCGGCAGAACATTTCATATCGGTATGCCTCTGACTGTCAGGATTGTATCTGTTAACATCGCAGCAAGACAATTAAACGTCATTCCGCTTGAGAAACCAAAAGAAAAACCAGCCCATCAAAAGAAAGCGAAAGATAAAGACAGATTAAAGAAGAGAAAAAAATGAAGGCGGCAAAGTATATTACTTTGAAGATGGCTTTATTTGTGGTCTTTTTCATACAATCTTTTGTTTTTGCAGTATCTGCCGATTGTCCACAGAATATCATACTGATAATTATTGACGGCGGCGGTTTCAATCATATCAAAGCGGCAGACTATTACAATTATGGCAAAAAGGGCGGGCAGTCTTTTGAAAAATTCCCGGTCAGGCTTGCGGTAACCACATATCCTGCCGGCGGCTCCTACGAGCCGAAAAGAGCAGCAGAAGATTTTAATTACGTAAAGACAGGTTTCACAGACAGCGCAGCAGCCGCAACAGCGCTGTCGACCGGCGCAAAAACCTCCAACGGCTCAATAGGCCTTGATGTAAATGGAAACAGTCTTGAGCATATCATAGAAAAATGTGAAAAGCTCGGTATGTCAACGGGAGTAGTTACGACTGTGCCGATAAGTGATGCCACGCCGGCTGGTTTCGTCGCACATAGCGAATCACGCAAAGGATTTCAGCAGATTGCTGATGAAATGATTAACAAAAGTGCTTTAGAAGTTCTTTTCGGCTGCGGAAATCCGTTCTTTGGCGACGACGGCAGAAAACTCGACAAGCCGGGCAATTTTGAATATGTCGGCTCACAGAAAATCTGGAAATCACTCATCAAAGATACTGCCGGCAATGATGCAGACAGCGATGGAATAGCCGATAAATGGACATTGATTCAAAGCAGACAGGATTTCCTGAACCTTGCCCAGGGCAAAACGCCAAAAAGAGTCGTAGGAATTGCTGAAGCTGCCACTACATTGCAGGAAAATCGCAGCGGAAAGTCTAATGTGCCTTTCGATGTGCCGTTCAATCATAACGTGCCCAGTCTGTCTGAGATGACAAAGGCTGCTCTTAACGTTCTCGACGATGATAATGACGGATTCTTCATTATGATTGAAGCCGGCGCCGTTGACTGGGCCTCACATGATAATGACAGCGCAAGAGTAATTGAAGAAATGGCGGATTTTGACAACGCTGTTGAAACCGTCATAAAGTGGATTGAATCAAAAAGCTCTTGGAAACAGAGTCTGTTTATCATAACAGCAGACCACGAAACAGGATATTTGGCCGTAGTAGTCTCAAGGACCGGCTTTGATAAAAAAACGCCCGAAATGAAATGGCACAGCACAGACCATACAAATTCGCTTGTGCCTTTTTATGCAAAAGGACAAGGCTCAAAATTATTTGAGCAAAAAGCAAAAAATAAAGACCTTATTTACGGCTCCTTTATAGACAACACCGATATAGCAAAGGTGATTTTTACTCTTCTTGAACGGAAAGTTTCTCCAACAAAATAAAGGCAGGTTTATGTCTGATACAGAATGTATATTTTGCCATAGGTATTCGCAGGACATTGTATTTGAGGAAAACAATTATACAGGGCTCAGATGTTCTGATTGCAGCTTGATTTATATATCTCCTCGTCCATCGCCGCAGGTTATCGAGCAGCTCTATAATCAGGATGCTGCTCACCTGTCGGCAGAGAGCCAAATTGACGGCCGATACCTCAGTACATTAAAGGCCAGACATAATCTTGCGATAATAAAAAGGCATATAAGACAAGGTCGTCTTCTCGAAATTGGTGCCGGCGCCGGTTATTTCGCAAACGAGGCTCGAAAGACAGGTTTTACGCCGTATGCTGTCGAGCCAAATCATCGGCTGGCTCAATTCATAAATGAAAATCACAAAATTCCCTGCAAATCTCTCCTCAAGGACTTTGCGGATATGCGATTTGATATCATTTACCACTGTGATGTGCTGAGTCATTTTTATGACCCGATAGCCGAGTTTAAGCGAATTGAGGGTTTGCTTGCAGGTGACGGTCTGCTTGTGTTTGAGACCGGCAACCTCGCCGATACAGCCGGCGGATATTTGAAGTTTATCGACTGTTTTCAATGCCCCGACCATTTATTCTTCTTTGGCAGAAAGAGCATAGGCAAACTTCTTAAAGCCGCAGGTTTTGAGCCGATTAAAATTCATAGCCGGAATATTCTGTTTGGCCTGATGGCTCTGTGGTGTAAAAATCGCGTTATAAATATTTTTTCCCTTTTGCGTCCAAAACGCCAAAAAGCGGATATTTCTTCCAACAGGCGATTTACTGACAATAATCATAGCGGCAAACTTCGTCCGGCTCGGATAATTTTTTATGTTTTTATATTTGCACTCATTTATAAACTTGGCAGAATACATCTGCCGGCTTGTCCGCAGACGCTTCTGGTCATAGCACGTAAAAGGAAGCTGCCTTCGTGAGAAAACTGTTGCCGCCGGTTGTGCAGTGCGATAACATCGGAATTATGAAGGCGGTTTTGTTACTTATCGGTAGTTTGCTTTTCATCGTCTCATTTGCCACGCATATTTATATAAAATTGAAACTTCGTCCAAAACAGGACTCTGATTTTGATGAGATATATTGGGAATTTGAAGATACCCATCCAGGTTTTGCCCGCTACAGCAGATTTTCACAGATAACCTTTGCAGGGATGGTTTTCGGAGCGCTTTTGCTGTTTCTGACCCTGATTTTTTAAAAGCTGCCAATATGGCATAAAAGTGCTGTTTGTCATTTTTATAAGCACCTGCCAAAGCTGAGGTTATGTCTTTCTGCTTTTCGGCACATCCTTTGCTCTCGTAGTAGTATAAGAGATAGAAAGGAAAGGCTATGCAATTTGACAAATTTACGTTAAAGGCTCAGGAGTCTCTGGCCACAGCTCAGCAGATAGCGATGGCAAAGTCCAATACGGTTCTTTCGCCGCTGCATCTGTTGGCTGCCGTTTTGCGTGATGACGATGGCGTTGTGGTTATGATACTCAAGAGAATCGGTGCTGATTTGGCCCGTATAAAGGAGATGACCGATGGCGAAATCAACAGACTTCCTGCCGGAAATGTCGGTGCTCAGATTATGCCGGACCCATCGCTTAATCAGATAGTTCTTGATGCGCAGAACCGCGCGGAAAAAATGGGCGATGAGTATTTGAGTGTCGAGCATCTTTTCCTGTCCCTTGCCTCGGCCAGCAGCGACGCAAAGGAAGTTTTGTCGGTTAACTCCGTCGCGCCACAGCAGATTGAAGCGGCCTTGAAGCAAATCCGCGGCTCGGAAAAGATTACCGACGAAAATCCTGAAGGAAAGTACAAGGCTCTCGAAAGATACAGTATAGACCTTGTTGAGCTTGCCCGGGCAGGAAAGCTCGACCCTGTCATCGGCAGAGAGGAGGAAATCAGGCGTTGTATGCAGGTGCTTAACAGGCGGACTAAAAATAATCCTGTGCTGATTGGCGAACCCGGCGTAGGTAAAACAGCAATTGTCGAAGGTCTTGCGCAGAGGATTGTGGCAGGCGATGTGCCGGCAGGATTGAAAAATAAAAGAGTTGTTGCGCTTGATATGGGCGCTTTGATTGCAGGCACAAAATACCGCGGCGAATTTGAGGACAGGTTCAAAGCGGTTCTCAAGGAAGTTATCGCATCCGAAGGCGGAATCGTATTATTTATCGATGAATTGCATACGGTAGTTGGTGCAGGAAGGGCCGAGGGCGCCGTCGATGCCGGCAATTTATTAAAGCCCTCGCTTGCCCGCGGCGAACTCCGCTGCATTGGTGCTACAACAATAGACGAATACCGCAAACACGTCGAAAAGGATGCTGCGCTTGAAAGAAGATTTCAGCCGATTCTTGTTGACCCCCCGACTGTCGAGGAAACTATCGCAATACTGCGGGGACTCAAGGACAGGTACGATACTCATCACGGCGTAAGAATTACCGATGGCGCTCTGGTTGCTGCAGCAACTTTATCAAACAGGTATATATCCGACAGATGGCTGCCGGACAAGGCCATCGACTTGATTGATGAGGCCGCATCGAAACTTCGGATTGAAAACGATTCGCTGCCTGCCGAGCTTGACGATATCCGCAGAAAAATTATGCAGCTTCAGATTGAGAGAGAAGCGCTGAAGAAGGAATCTGACCCTGCCAGCAAAAAACGGCTTGAAAATCTGGAAAAACAGCTCAAAGAGTTGCAGGGAAAAGACAAGGAGCTTACCTCAAAATGGGAAAGTGAAAAGGCGGACATCAGCTCGATAAAAGAGCTTAAGGGGAAAATTGACCGTGCACGGACGGAGTTTGACGAATCGCAGCGCAGGGGTGACCTTGAAACGGCGGCAAGATTAAAATACAGCACAATTGCCGAGCTGCAAAAACAGCTCCAGCTGAAGGAAGAGCAGCTCGCCCAAAGCGATACCGGCAAAATGATTCGCAACGAAGTTACCGAAGAGCACATCGCACAGATTGTCTCCAAATGGACGGGCATACCGGTTTCAAAATTGCTCGGCGGCCAGCGAGAAAGATTGATGCATATGGAGGATGAAATCCACAAGCGTGTTGTCGGCCAGGACGAAGCCGTCGGCGCACTGTGCAACGCCGTTCGCAGAAACCGCGCAGGCCTCGGCGATGCCGACAGGCCCATCGGCGTGTTTTTATTCCTCGGCCCGACAGGTGTCGGCAAAACCGAGCTTTCAAAGGCACTTGCGGAATTTCTCTTTAACGACCCCAATGCAATGGTACGTGTCGATATGAGCGAATTTATGGAGCCGCACAGCGTCGCTCGTTTAATCGGCTCGCCGCCAGGCTACATCGGTTATGAAGAAGGCGGCAGATTGACCGAGGCCGTCCGCAGAAAACCTTACTCAGTCGTCCTGCTCGATGAGATTGAAAAAGCGCATCCGGATGTGTTTAACGTCCTGCTTCAGGTCTTCGATGAAGGCAGGCTCACCGATGGTCAGGGCAGAACGGTTGATTTCAAAAACACCGTGATAATAATGACCAGCAACATTGCCAGCGAACAGATTATGCAGCTTACCGAAGAAAAAGGCGCAGACTGGGAAATCGAAGCGCACGTAAGAGATGTCTTAAGGAAGTATTTCAAGCCGGAATTTCTCAACAGAATTGATGAAAGCATTGTCTTTAAGATGTTGACCAAAGATGACCTTGAAAAAATCGTTGAAATCCAGATTTCCCGTCTTGCCCGGCGTCTGCGCGAAAGGCACATAAGTGTCGAGTTTACCGCAAATGCCAAAAAGCAGTTGATGGATGAAGGCTATGACCCTGCCTTTGGTGCAAGGCCGCTCAAGCGTACTATCCAGCAAAGGCTCGAAAACAAGCTCGCCGCAGAGCTTCTCGAAGGCAAATTTACCGAAGGTGACACAATAAAAATCGACGCTAATGCGCATACCTTCACATTTGAAAAAGTGAATTCTTAATTAATGCTGAAGGCGAAAAAAACGGCGGAGCTTTGTAAGCCCCGCCTTTTGCTTTATGGCTCTTTCCTTTTAGCGTTTTAGCGTCTTACCCGCTCTATCCTGCTTACCATCAGCCTTGTGTCTCTGCCGCCGAGACGGATAAGCAGGTTCAGCTAAACATAACCTTTTCAGGTCTTTCGAGCCATCTTTTCTACCCTGTATTTAAAAGGCATATCGGTATATCAGTATTGAAAAGTTGAATTTTTTTCATACAAATTTGATATTTACCCCCACACCAATTTGCATTGTGGGAGCAGGGCTTGCGAAATAGCCAAAAACCGCTTGAGTTGGTTTCTTAAAGTGTTCGACCATTATGTAAAATTGGTGTGGGGGTTTATACTGGCAAAAAAAGGCAAAATAGGTTAGAAAATAAACAGTCTTATTTTGAAAAAGGGACAATAATTATGCAAAATTTCACCTATTGCAATCCGGTCAAGATAGTCTTCGGCAAAGGCACAATCGCGAAAATCGACGAGCTTATAGGACCAGCCGCAAAGGTTCTTTTAACTTATGGCGGCGGTTCGATAAAGAAAAACGGAGTCTATCGGCAGGTTAAAGCTGCGCTGAAAAAACGAAAGGTTGTTGAGTTTGGCGGTATCGAGCCGAACCCGACTTATGAAACGTGCATCAAGGCCGTTGAGCTTGCCCGCAAAAAGAGAATAGATTTTATTCTCGCAGTCGGCGGCGGCTCCGTGCTTGACGGCTCGAAATTTATCGCTGCCGCAATTCCGTACAAAGGCAAGGACCTGTGGAGTATTGTAAAAAGTCGTGGCCAGGTTGTCGAGACAGCAGTGCCTTTTGGCGACGTTTTAACGCTGCCGGCAACAGGCTCTGAAATGAATATCTTTGCAGTTATGTCAAGATTGAGCACGACAGAGAAACTTTCCTTTGGAAGCCTGCACTGCTGCCCGAAGTTTTCGATACTCGACCCACAAACAACTTATTCGCTGCCCGAATCGCAGCTCCGCAACGGTATCGTCGATGCTTTTGTGCATGTTGCTGAGCAGTATGCAACGGTCGATTTGAACACGCCTCTGCAGGATAGATACGCTGAGGCGATTTTTAAAACGCTTATTGAGATTGCACCTGCCGTGATGAGTGGCAAAAAAGATTATGATATTCGTGCGACTTTTATGTGGTGTGCAACTCAGGCACAGTGCGGCCTTTTAGGCTGCGGTGTTAAATCGGACTGGAGCACGCACGGCATCGGTCATGAGCTTACTGCCTTTTTCGGCCTTGCCCACGCTGAGACGCTTGCGATTGTCCTGCCTGCCGTATGGAAATATGAAATGAAAACCAAGGCTGATAAACTTGCAAAAATGGCTCAGAATGTCTGGGGCATAAAACAAGGCAGTAAAAAACAAAAGGCCGCTGCCGCCATAGACCGTACTGTCAAATTCTTCCACTCAGTCAATATGCCGACGTCTCTGAAAGATTACAATATTACGCAGGAAGACGTGGGAAAAGTCGTTGACCGTTTTGCTCAAAAAGGTGACGCACTTGGCGAAAATAAGGATATTGATGCAAAGGCCGTAAGAAAAATCTTGGAGTTGTGCTTGTAGAGGTGCGATTATGAATCCCGCACCTTCGGATATTCGATTCTGAAGATGCGGGGTTGAATAAAAAAATGGTGCTGGATTTAATATTTCCGGATTCTTTTTTAAAATCTGAACGGAAAGAAGGTGCGGGATGAAAACTTTTCAGTTGCAGTTTAAGTTTGTATTTGTTTCGGCTGTTGTGGTTTTTTCAGTGCCGCTGTGTATGGGCTGGATGGCAAAACGTAATGTCAACCTCAGCGATTTTTTAAAGGAACTTACCGTTACAAATGTCAAAGACAATCAGACACAGTCCGTGATTTGGCTGCCGTTTGAGTTTAATGTAAATGCAATCGGCGGCGGAAAAACACCGGCAGATATTTCCTCTTTGAAATCTTATCTGATTTTTATGGTGACCTGTTCGATTGACGATGATGGTCGCCAGACTTATACCTCGTGGTCCCAAATCCAGAACAGAGCTTTTCTGAAAGGCTTCTCATCTATCAAGCTGGAGCCTTTGACCCTTGTGCCGGTTGAGATTGCCGGAAAGCTCGAAGCCATAAGGACAGTGGTGGCCGAAAGCGGAAGTTCCACCGCCAATATGCACGTTCTCATATTTGACATTAACGACCCGAATGGCAAAGCTCTGGTTGATACGACAAAAAGGGACAAGCTCACCTTGATTCTCGAAGCATCCGGCTCGTTCAGCAGGGCAGAGTTCACTTGGCATACGCCGTTTGATGCTGTTACTGATGCGGGAAACTGTTCTAAGTGCGGCGAAAAAATCAAAGCAAAATGGTACTACTGTCCCTTGTGCGGAAATAAACTTTAAAATTTCAGAGCCGCGAATGTTAATGAGCGGTATATTTAGCCCCCGGTTTTACCGGGGGTTTTTTCCTTTTTTAATGAGGAACAAATGACTCAGGACGAACAGATTCAGTATTTGGCTAATATTTATTATCTTGCCCGTGCGGACAGTAATTTTCAGGTTGAGGAGGATTA
Source organism: uncultured Planctomycetaceae bacterium (assembly GCA_964492875.1). Classification (GTDB taxonomy): domain Bacteria; phylum Planctomycetota; class Phycisphaerae; order Sedimentisphaerales; family UBA12454; genus JAPLMW01. The sequence continues at coordinate 7,665 of CAZBLD010000016.1, read as the reverse complement.
CTTATTGCAGGAAATCGCTAAGGATATTGGTGCAGGCTATCTCGAAACCAGAAAGGCCCTCGATTTATCGATGGCAGATGGTTTTAAAATCAAATTTCCTACTCGCCTTTCCGAGCGACTGCGAAACCTTGAGGATATGTTAGCGGTTGCCTATTACGACAAAAAACTGCACGAGATGGAGAAAAAGATTATCACAGCTTACGCAAAGCATCTCGATATAACCAAAGAGCAGTTTGACATCATCCGCGAGGAAACAAAAAAAAGATTACAAAAATCAACGGAATAAATTTCCCCGTTTGTTTAGCCCCCACTTTCAGTGGGGGTTTATTTTCGTTCGTTTATATTTACTTCTTTGTATTTTTTTGCATGATTTTGAATATACTCAATCCTGTTTTTTAATTCCCGGTAATTAAAACAATATCTTTTGTCATAACCTTTTGACCACACTTTTCCTGCAAGGCCGTTTTTATTAAGTGCTGCTCTTGCAGCCGTTTTGTAAAGTGCAGCGGTTGTTTCAATTGACTTTGATATCTTCTCAATCAGTAGATGTATATGGTTTGACGAAACTGTTAGTGCAAATATTTTTTGGTTAAGTTTTTTTGCTTCTTGGATGATGGAGTCTCTGACGATTTCTCTTTGCTTGGCGTTGAACTTGGCAGGTTGTTTTTTAAGATTTATTTTATTTATTTCTTCGAGGGTCTTGTTTGGGTCTAATACTTGTCCATCTTTTACATATCCTCTTTCATCGCCTTGCAGCCATGTGCCGTATGTCGTCCATGTAAGCATATATGCAATCATTTTTCCCATGTTTGTAATGATATTTTTTATTCAGATTTGTTCAAGTTTTTTTTGTTTGTTTAGCCCCCACTTTTAGTGGGGGTTCGTTCGTTGTTTAGCCCCCACTTTTAGTGGGGGTTCGTTCGTTGTTTAGCCCCCACTTTTA
>CAZBLD010000016.1:0-6622 GCA_964492875.1 uncultured Planctomycetaceae bacterium | reverse complement strand
GTGGGGGTTCGTTCGTTATTTAGCCCCCAGTTTCACTGGGGGTTTTGTTTACCCCATGAGATGTTCCTTGTCCTCCGTAAGGAGTCCATAGGACTGTGGAGGATTTCGATATTCGGATTTAGAATTTTTCCCTAAATCTTCAATTTTCAATCTTCAATGTCAAAACCCCGCGAGTTCCTTTAGTTTCTGAAAATTTTGTCAGTTTTAAATTTTCAGTTTTGGTTTTGAGTTTTGGACTTTAAGCTTTAAGTTTTCCTTTAAGCCCCTTTGGCTCAAAGCCCTCAGAGGCATTTATCCACAGCCCCGCCGGTTTTGTCCGATAAAGAAAGTACGAAACAATCGCAAACTGTTCAAGTATTTCTGTAGTATCGTGGGTTTCCTGCTGGTTGCTGTTTAACTTCAATAAGGCATTTTCAATTGCCTCGACGATTTTTTCGAAATCGTCGATTACAAAATCGCCAAGTCCGCTTGGGGATGCCTCCGTATGGAGTCCCAAGGACTTACGGCAGTCGATTATCTCAAAAAAATTCATCGCAAAAACCGCAAAGGTTTGTTTTTTTCTTTTACTGCCTTCTTGCCTGCCCTGAGCAAGGTCGAAGGGCCTGATTTTTGCAGACTTGTCTATATGCAAAATTTTTAGTTTTCTTAAATCGCCCGTCCATCTGTAAGTTTGCCTTTTCAGGGCGGTTAAGTTCTCAATTTTTCTTTTAAGTTCTGCTGCCTTTTCAAAGTTTAGTTCTTTTGATGCAGCTTGCATATCGGCCTGGAGTTTTTCAATCGTCTTTGCCGGATTTGCACCTGCCTCAAATGCGTCTTTTATTATATTTTGATATTCTTCAGGACTGATTTTACTGGCACAAACTCCGCAGCAGGCATCCATTTGTAGATACGGACAGTTTTTTGATTGTTCGGGATTGTTTACAAGGTCATTTCTTTTGCTCGACTGAGCTTGTCGAAGTCTGCAGAGTTTAAAGGCATCTTCAAGTATATTTACAAAAATCGCCGCTGATTTCTGTGATGGAAAAGGCCCTAAAATTTTCTCTGGTTTTTCTAACGATAGTTTTCTTGTTACCGAGAAAAATGGAATCTTTTCGCCTAAATCTATTTTGATAAACCAGGGATAAACGATGGTTTCGTGGTCTTTGTAATTCTGGGCGAAGATTTTTTTGACTGCTTTGTAGTGAGCAAGTGCCAGCCGGAATCTGCACGGGCAGATTGTGTAATAAATTTTTGCGGTGATACTTTTCAGGTCTGCTTTTTTTGTTTTTCCTGCCCTGCCTGCACCGAGCTTGTCGAGGTGAGCGGAGTCGAAGGAAGTCGAAGGGTCTTTTTGCTCAGCGAGTTTATTTTTTACAGTTCGTCTGATATTGGCAGCCGTCAGTAGCAGTATAGGCGAATTTTGACTATCCGCGAAAAGAACAAGACCTGCCGAACTTGGCAGGTCTGATAATTTGTCGTCGGGCAAAACGCAATTTTCAAAAATTTCTCCCGGCAAATTGTTCATTCTTCTAATCTCTTATCCCTGTACCGCTTTTTGTTCGTCATTGGATGTTCGAAGTTTAGCGTTCAATGTTCAATGTTCTTTTCTTCTACTATCCTTATTTCTTCTTCCGTTAATCCGTATAATTCATAAACAAGTTTATCTATCTGTTCATCCGTCGAATCTATCTGCCGTTGTAATCGCACCTTTTCCTCAGGATTCTTAACCCCAGCAACCTTCTTATGCAATTCCAGCATCCTATCAACAAGGGAAACTATCGGATTCATTTTTGCATCGGAGACACGAGGAATCATGAGCTTACCTTGTGTTCCTGGCGTTGCATGAATTAAACCTCCGCCGAGTGAATAGTCAATGATATATGTAGCAAAATAAAAGCTCTCCAAACGAGAATTAAGTATTCCTAAAATGAATTCTAAAGGAATTGATGCAGCCGGTCTTTGTTTGGTTACAATCCCATGTGGAATTATACATACGAGGCTTTGCTCAACGTAATAGCCAGCCTTATCCAAAGTTCCAATCAATCTCATTCTTGAAAGCATTGATTGCGATACTATTTTCTCTGCTTCAAACAAAGCGGGCATACGTGGACTATACATTTCCTCTGGAATATACCGAATAAACCGACCGGTGGGACGCACTTCATACCGGCTTATATCGCGGCCTTCTAGATAGGGTCTGGCTTTCTTATCTTTTCCATCAATGGTTATGAGACGATCTTTCCCACCTTGCCCTTTTCCCTTCGCACAGGAACGCAACCCGAATGTGACATAACACAATTCTTCGAGCCGCCAACTTTGTTTTTTAAGTTTCTCGCAAAGAATCTTCCTTGGTGTTAAAAGATTCAGTTTTAGACTATAGCCCGGATTGTCTTTGACCGCTCTTTGCGGCCATTTTCCCGTAGGTGGACCGAGTAACTCTTCTGGTGAGCTTGGGTAAGATGTTTCAATAACATTTCGGGTTTGACATCCATGTTGGCAGACAAGAATGCAGTTTTTCACAATTGCATCCTGAAATACTCGAATAGATGACAAATCTACAACACGGGCCAAGGAAGACTCGTGCAATAGCAATTTACGCAGACTTTCGCAGTTCGGTTGATGAAGGGTCTGGATGGGAACGATAAAACTAAAGTGTCCACCTTTACATGTAAGTGATAATGCTTTCTCAAAAAACAAAAGGTAAACATCCCATACATGAGTGGCGCAGATATAGTGAGTTTCGAGATATTCCACTTGGTCGGGGTATAGTTCTTTAAAAATCCGTACTCGAATATACGGCGGATTCCCAATAACAGCATCAAAACCTTGATTTTTGTCTGTAAAAATTTGTGGAAATTCTTTCTGCCAGTCGAAGGCGTTTATTTTCCTCTGCTGGTCGTCGTCGAAAAGGCTTAACTGCCGGTTCTGATAAAAATCCGGCCCGATGAGCGAATTGCCGCACTTGATATTACTCGCCAAATCAGGCAATGCCCTTTCGTGAAACAATCTCAAACTCTCCTGCGTCTCATTTTCAAGAACCTTCAGTAGTAGCGAAAGTTTCGTTACTTCTACCGCCTGCGAATCTATATCAACGCCGAAAATATTATTAAGCAGTATCTTTTTCTTTTCCGCAATCGTCAAAAACCACTGCCCGCCTTTACCCTGATAAATCTGTTTGCGGTACTTACTGTGGTCTTTAACATAATAATCGCGGTGGTAATTGAGCAAATAATTATACGCTCCGATTAAAAATGAACCGCTCCCGCAGGCAGGGTCGAGGATTTTTAATTTTTCAATCTGTTTTGGCGTTTTGTCTTCGCATAGTTTCCCCACAGTATTTTTTACAATGTAATCAACAATGTAGGAAGGCGTATAATAAACTCCGCCTGCCTTTTTGACCTCCGGCTTTTCCTCTACCTTTGCCTGATGCGCAGGAGTAAGGCGTATCACCTTACCTAAAAACTGCTCATAAACCTGCCCTAAAATTTCCGCCGGCAGTACGGAAAATTCATAAGGACTTTGCGGATAGTAAAGTTCTTTCAGGATTTGTTTAAGAACATCGTCGTCGATTCTCAAATTTTCTGACAGTTCATCAGGCGGCTCCTGCCTGTCTTTTTCCATCCGAAAATAAAAAAGTCCTGAATTATATTTCTCATCCGCTCTTTGGAAAACCTGAAAAAGTCTTGGATAAATCCTGTCGCCGCCGATAAGTCCCTGAAGCTGGCTGTAACGTTCAATTCCTCTGTCTTCGCACATTCGCAGAAACAAAATTCTGTCGATAGTAGCCTGAACGGCAAAATTAAGGTCATAAACAGACAGCCTTCTGTTACGAATCGCGATGTTTTTTGCTAAAGTATCTCGCCAGTTTTCTATTTCTGCCAGAAATTCTTTATCTACGGTGGTTGTGCCTCTTTTTGGTGTTTTTTCTGATGCAAATTTATCGAATGAGCCTTTCAGAACCGCCTCTTTGCTGAATATATTTGCGATTTGCCCCCACTTGTCGACATAGTCTTTGTATGTTAAAAGCAGAACTCGTGCTGTGGATGGCTTATCGTCCGGCTTTGGCCGCGTCTGGCAGTCGTAAACTGCGAATTCTTCAAAATCTGTAAGTATTGACAACGGCAGTTTCGCACTCCACGCATATCTGCGTAGCTGATATGCCGGGTCAATATCTGATTTTATATCGACAGCCGGTTTCTTTGTTTCTACGAAAAATTTTCTCGTTCCGCCGATTCTAAAGCAGTAATCCGGTGCTTTCGTCGCAGAACCGACTTTGATGGCATCTTCGTGTATGACATCTTTATATGCCGCAGCGATACCGGCTTTATTTTGGATATCCCAGCCGAGCGCCTCGAAGAATGGGTCGATAAATTCGCGTCTGAGTTGTGTTTCGTTATATCCCTGACTTTTGAAGGAATCTATGTTCTGCTCGAAATTTTCAACGAGTTGTAATATTACCTCTGGCGTCTTTGCCATTATTCTAAAATCCTCGACTTGTCCGCCTATAGCGGAAATCCGTGTAAATCCCGTGTTAATCTGTGTCTAAAATTTCCATGTTTTTCCATCACACATCTCGGCCGGAGATAACCGTGTCGAAGACCATTGTTCCATTGACGATGCCCTGCACGGCGAAGGTATATTTTCTGCTCTTGAATGCCGTGATATGGCCGAGCAGGTAGAGTCTGTGGCCCGGCTCAATGGGTTTTCTGAAATGCGCCTCGTCGATGCTTAGAAATCCGATGAATCCCGGAAGCTGGTAAACCTTTTTTACAAATACGCTCGAAAGTTGAGCAGCCGCTTCAACCATTATCACTGCTGGCATAAGTGGTCTGCCGGGTATATGGCCTCTTACCCAGAATTCGTTTTCGGTGATGTCTTTGTAGCCGAGAATGAGAAATTTTTCCTTGTCATACCAGATGATACCGTCAAGCTGCTCCATTTCAAATCGCTGCGGATTGGCTTCTTGGATTGTTTTTTTATCAATGACAATCTGATTCAGGTCGATCTTTGACAGGTCGAACAGTTGTGCTGGGGGCATCTGAATCCTCTTTTAGAAAAATATGCCGATATTATGACTTTAGGTCACGAGTTCCTTTTGGTCATCCGTGAGGATGTCGGTGTTGAAATTACCGACTTTATCCGCCTCCGGCGGATTAAGCAGACTCTCGGATTATTTTTCTGTGCTTCTGAGTTCAAGAACTTTGTTTCTGACCGCCTGAGTAGCCTGCTTAATCTGCTGCATTTGTTTTCGGATTCTTGTGCCGGCAGCCTTATTGCCGCCATCAGCCTTTTTGATGTCGCTTTCAGCCTCTTCTACGAGTCTTTTAAGGTCCTCATATTCTTGCATAATTGCCTCCATACAAAAAATATCCGATAAAGAGTCTACCAAGCCTGTAATTTATTGTCAAAGGAAAATCGGCTTTTTTAGTCAAAAAATTGGGGTTTGGATTCGACAAGCTCACCACCAGTTTAACCGAATAGTTTTTTTGTCAGTTCAGCAATTTTTTTGCCGACTCTCTGGCACTGGGCAGTAACCCTTTCATCCGGCCTGCCAATCGATACAGGACCATAGTGGTCCCCTTGAGCGTCGCCTTGGATAATCATGCCGTGAATCAACATAGCCTCCAAAATGCCCATAATCGTGGTTTCATTGCCGCCACCAATGTTCGCAGAACTTGAAAACGCTCCGCCAACCTTGCCGGTAAGAGCGCCGTGCCGACTTACAGAATCAGTAAAAAGCTGCATAATCGGCGGAGCCATCTGGCCATAATACGTCGGCGAACCAATAACAATGGCATCAACAGCCAATAAATCAGCAACCTTTGTCTTTTCTACAGGTTTACATTCGGTCGATAAGCCACTGTCGTTCATCGACTTAGCAATGATTTCGGCCATCTGCTTTGTATTGCCGCTCCTGGAATAATAAAACACAAGCCCTTTTGCCATAATGCGCCCTTTCAACCACAAACAAGCGATATTTTAAGAAAAAATCCAATGATTGCACGTTTTTTAATCGCAGATTACGCAGATTTTAAGGATTTTTTAGTCACCAAGGTACCAAGACACAAAGGGATAAAGTCTAAGCACTAAATCCTAAATCCTAAACCCCAGTTAGATAGCTGACAGTATCTCCAAGTAGCTAACTGACGCCCCGATAGGATAGTTTCACATCCCACGGGGTAAACATCTAACGGGGCAGGCAAATTCGAAATACAAATTACCAAATATTTAAACCTGGATTCTCGTTAAGGTCGTTAAAGTTTGCGCAGATTAACAGATTGGCCACGAAGGCATCCGCCTTCGCCCCACCTATGGTGTCCCAAAGGGACTAAAGGGGCTTCCGTCTTCGCCCCTAAGAGGCTACGACGGACAAGATGGCGGACAGGCTCCGGCACGAAAATAATTTTTAATGTTAAATTCTTAATTTTGAATTGTGGTATTCGGCCATTGGCCGAGACCCTGTTTAATGGCGGATTTTTTCAAAAAATGGACGGATTTTTAAAGGTTTTTTCAAAAAATGAACGACTTTTTTCGGGTTTTTGAGGGATTTTTGCCACGAAGGCACTAAGACACGAATTTTTTTAGCCGCAGAGCGGCTGTGTTAGATTTCAAGGATTTTTTAGAGATATTTTTGCAGTCCATA
>CAZBLD010000015.1:0-57972 GCA_964492875.1 uncultured Planctomycetaceae bacterium | reverse complement strand
AATTTTGATATTTCTAACACGGAAAATACGCAGAAATATTACTACGGCAATTAACACAATAATACTAATCGAGGCTAAGATCATATTTCCTTTTTGAAACGCTACTAGTAAACCCGACACAGGAACCATAACGACCGTAGAAATAAGCATTACTATTACCATCCATACAAGAACGGTCAGCATTCGGTTCTGTGCATACCTGCGTGTCCATTTTGGGATTTCTTTAAGTTTTTCCATATCCTGCGGTACTTGATTTTGTTCCGTATTCATAATATGGCCTTTCACATTTGAACCAATTGTTTTCTATTATACTAATGCAAACTTGTTTGTAATGCAAACTAAAAATAGAAAAATTTTAAAAATTTTTCCACTATTTCTTTGTGCCCTCGTGTTTTGATGACTATCTTTCTCCTTTTTGTCTGATTAACGACTATCCACGAGTTACGAATGACGAGCAACGTTATGATTGAGCAACAGGGTTTTTATTGTTTCTTTAATAAGCATCAGGCTCAACAATAAAAGAATAAGGCCGCAGACGCCGGAGACAATAATATCAATCTGGACGGCTTGGCCTCTGAAAATTGCCGGCAGAGAAACAATAAGCGGTTTCGTAAGATTGACCAGCGACCATAACGTTACCACGAGCATAAAGACCATCGGGATGACTGTAAAAATCGCTTTTTTGCCGGTCTTGATAAGCCAGATTGAGACTGCCAGAAGCGTCAGAGCGGCAAGTAACTGATTACTGCTGCCGAAAATCGGCCAAGCGACTAAATAAGCCTTTTCTTTTGTAAGCAATAGAAAAACAAGCGGCAAAAAGAGACTCGCTGCCGCTGCGAGGTATCCGCCGGCTCTGCTTTTCAGGCCGACAAGCTCCTGAAAGATATAACGCGCAAGTCTTGTGCAGACATCGAGCGTATCGTAAACAAACGTTGAAAAAACCAGCAGCGCAAATGGAAATGCTATACCAAACTTAATACCTACCAGTCCGAGATAGCGAGCTATTCCGTTTGCATAGATAAGGTTCGGGTCGGCACTGATAAGACTATCGCTTTTCGGCATAATCATAATCGTAGTAAGAGCCAGAACGCCAACAAGGCTTTCGAGCAGCATAGCACCGTAGCCGATGGGCATCGCATCTTTTTCCTTAGCAAGCTGTTTTGATGTGGTGCCGGAGGACACTATTCCGTGAAAGCCTGAGCAGGCCCCGCAGGCAACGGTAATAAATAACGCAGGGATTAGCAATTTGCCGTTGGCAAGACTGGACAGACCATCGAGATTTAGAGCCGGGTATTCCACCCGGAATTTTCCGCTCAATGCCCCGGCAAGTCCAATCAGGATTACCGCGTAAAGCATCCAGCCGCCTAAATAGCCTCTTGGCTGAAGCAGCAACCAGAGCGGAATTACCGATGCGATAAAACAATATACCAATAATACGACATCCCATTGTTTTGTTGACAGTCCCGCAAGAAAAGAAAGGATTGGCTGAGGACATCTTGGGCCGAGCCAGACAATAAACAAAACCAGAGGAACAAAAATCATTGTGGCCAGAGATAGTTTCAGCTTGAAGCGGTACAGCAGGACTCCGAGTATGACAGCCAAAAGAAGATAAAGAAAGGAAGATGCGGCAACCGCCGGCCCATAAGCGGCCTGGTCAACCACTGTTTTAAACGTATTGGCGGTTATGTCGGTAAATGCGATGATGACATAAATCAGCGCCAGCCAGACAAACAATAAAAAGAGAGTATGCACCGTCGGCGAGGTGTACTGCTTGACAATTTCGCCGATACTTGCGGCCTTATGGCGGATTGAAGCAACAAGACTATAAAAGTCATGAACGCCGCCGACAAGTATTGCCCCGAATACGAGCCATAGAATCGTCGGCAGCCAGCCGAACCACAGGCAGCTCAAAATCGGGCCGACAATGGGGCCTGCCGCGGCGATGGCGGAAAAGTGCTGGCCGAGCAGCAGTGGCTTCTTGGCCGGCACAAAATCAACGCCGTCATTGAACTGCTCGGCAGGAGTCTGACGGGAATTATCCAACTCCATCTGTTTCGAAAGGACCCGACCATAAAAACGATACCCCAGCAGCAACAAAAATATAGCCACTATTACAATCAAAAGAATCATATATTTGTCCAAAAAATATCGGAAAATCTCTTTTATTACAGATGCTCATTTCTGACAGGGGTTTTAGATTTTTTTAAGGCCGCTCGGCTCCTGCAGACCGCCTCTGCCGTCAGATTTACGAAAGTTTATAATTATATCGGCGGCTTTTTGAGGGTCGTCACAAATAGAAAATACTTTCAAATCATCAGGGTCCATATATTTATGCTTGTGCAGCATCTGGGTTTCCATCCATTCAACAAGGCCTGACCAGTATTCGCAGCCCATAAGAATGACAGGAAAGTAAGCCTGCCTGAGGGTCTGAATCAGCATAATAGCTTCGGTGAATTCGTCCAGTGTGCCGTATCCGCCGGGAAAGGCGATAAAACCTTTGGCATATTTGAGAAACATTACCTTTCTGCAGAAAAAGTACCTGAAATGCAGCGAAAGATTCTGATAAACATTCGGTATCTGCACCTCCGGCAGCTCGATGTTAAGACCGATACTTTTAGCTCCTGCCTGCGCGGCGCCTTTGTTGGCGGCTTCCATTATTCCACCACCTCCACCGGTGATAATCGCAAAGCCGGCTTTTGCCAAAATGCCTGCCGTTTCTTCCGCAAGCTTGTAATATTTATCATCCGGTTTTGCCCTTGCCGAGCCGAAAAATGACACGGCAGGCCCGATTGCCGCGAGCTCCTCAAAACCTTCGACAAATTCTGCTATTATCCTGAATACCCGCCAGGTCTCCTCGGTCGGTACATTAAATCTTTCAATTCTATCGCCCATCGTTCTACCTTTCTTTTTACCAGAGTTTCGGATTATTTGCAGCCGGACAGTGTTTTGCTATCGGGCAAATGCCACAATCCGGCCTGCGCGCCTTACATATATTTCTGCCGTGGAAGATAAGCAGATGACTGAAAAGCGTCCAGTTTTCCTTCGGCACTATTTCCACAAGGTCAAACTCCAGTTTCTCAGCATCGTCGGTGTTTGCCGAAAGTGCAAGTCTTCTGGAAAGTCTGATAACGTGCGTATCGCATACAATGCCGGGGACACCAAATGCATTTCCTAAAATCACATTTGCCGTTTTTCTGCCGACACCATTGAGTATCAAAAGCTCATCCATCGTCCCTGGCACTTTGCCGTTGAAATCTCTGACTATCTTTTCGCACGCACTTTTTATATTGAATGCTTTATTGCGATAAAAGCCCGTGCTTTTTATGTCCTGCTCAATTTGGGCAAGCGGCGCATTTGCCCAGTCTTTAGCGGTTTTGTACTTTTTAAAAACTGTTTTTGTTACGATATTTACCCGTTCATCCGTGCACTGAGCCGAGAGAATCGTTGCGATAAGAAGCTGCAACGGGTCAGAGTGCTCCAGTGCGCATTTTGCCTGCGGATAAGTCTTCTTCAATATCGGCCAAATGGCCTTTACCCTTTCTTTTGCTTTTTGATTATCTATTTTCTGTTTAGCCATTACATCGCCTGCTGAGCAATTATTACAAAACCGCCGTAAGGCTTCAGTTCCAGCCGGTTGGCGGAAGAATTAACTGACTCAAGAGATTTTTTGATAAAAATTCTGCCCGGGTCATCGGTAATCAGAATGCCGTTCCATTTGCCTTTGCCAAGAAAAGATAAATCGACATTTAGGGTTTCTTCGCTGTTCTGGCCGTTAATGCCGGCGACATACCACGTGTCTCCATTTCTGCGGGCCATAACGACACACTTTCCGGGATAACCATCTATAAACCGGGTCTGGTCCCAGACCACAGGAACTTTCTGTAGAAATTCCTTCACAAAATCGGGCATTAGCTGTATCTCATCCGGTACCAGACCGAAATGCTGTATGCCGGACTCAAAAATCACCGACAGCGCCAATTCAAACGCCGGCGTGGTTCGCAGCCGTGAGCCACGGATAGCCGGATTCAAAACCACCGGTGTAAAATCCATCGAACCGATGGCATTACGGGTGAACGGCAGAATACAGCAGTGCTGCGGCTGGAGGTCGGCGTTACGCTGGTCAAAGGTGGTATATTCCATCCCCTTGACTGCTTCCATCGAAACCAGATTAGGATACGTCCGCTGCCAGCCGCGGGGAATCGTCGAGCCGTGACAGTTGACCATAATGGCGAAATCCGCAGCGTCTTTCAAAATATCCAGATAAAGCTTCATCGTCGCCTGCTTGTCGCCGCCGAAGAAATCTATCTTGACACCTTTGACACCCATCTTCTGCAATAGCGCAAACTCCTGCCGACGAACGGCCCTCTCATACATACGATTCTTCGGTGTCATCGGGGCAGTATTCCATTGGCCGTTGGAGTTATACCAGAGAATAACACCAATATTTTTTTCGCCGGCCCGGCGAACGATATCAGCCATTTTTTCATAGCCGATGTTTTTGTCCCAGTTGCAATCGACAAGGACGTACTCCCAGTGCATCTGCGAGGCTAAATCGATGAACTTTTCAATAGTCTGCGGGTTGGAACTGTCGTCGCCATATCGCAGCCAGTGCCAGGCGGCGCGGCCGGGCCTGACAAAACTACTGTCGGCCAATTTGCAGGGCGCCGCTACATCCGTCATCAAAGTCGATTCCACAATAGTATTCAGCGACTGCCCGATGACTAATACACGCCAGGGAGACTCAAAGGGCAATTGAATCTGTGGTTTGAAAGGGTCAATTTCGCCGCGATGCTCTTTGGGATGGGGAAAAGCAATTCGATAAACGCCTCCGGTTGAATCATTGGCAAGCCGCACGGCACAGTAGGATTCATCAACATCACTGTCGCAAATCAAAACCCAGGCGCCGCCAGCAGTCCTGAACAATGCCGGCAAACACCAGCCTTCGCCGGTCGGCGAAGGCCTGCCGACGGGTTGTTCCACCTCATAGTGCTCCTCATAAGAAGGCTGGGTCTGCTGCCATCCGCTCTTTCCCGGCTGCATCGGATGCAGCCAGGAAACCGTATCTGCGGCAAATGCAAAAGACGTTTTCTCCTGTTCGACCGAGCAGGTCTTTTGTGAGACCTGCCCAAAAGCATAACGAAAAGCAAGGCCGTCATTGGAGACTTGAAAGGTAATGTCCATCGTTTCGCCCCCGGCGTTTTTGAGCGTAAAGACCCTGCGCACAGCTTCATATACACAATGTTTTTTCTTGCCGAGCAGCATATTGTAACTGTCCCTCACAACCTGCGGCCCGGAAACCCTGACGAGACTCAGCTTTTCGGCAAACGAACCGTCGCTGCGAACCAGACCCATCGCAGACGGTTTGAGAATTTCTTTTCCGGCAAGCCGCACAGCATACAGCGGTTTGCCCTGCTCGTCCGTAAAGAGAGATACCTGTATTTTCCCATTCGGACTGGAAATTGTATGGGACGTCGATGAACCCCGCTCCAAAACCTTGAGGCGGGGTGAACACCCCGTCAAACACAGAACTCCACACAGACATATCCGAATAAAACAGTGTTTCCTGTTCTTCATTGATTTCTATCCGGCAGACTCATTTTTGCCATAAAACGCCCAAATTTCGTATATTTAAGTTTATAAAAAAACGACCCTTAGGTCAATTAAAAACAATTCTGCGCATATAAAAGGCTGCCATTAAGCCCGAATTTCTTATTTTATATTTTAAGGGCTCTGTCCTGAGCGAAATCTATCGGGGGCTACCATCGGCCGAGGGACTCTGTCCGGATTCAGTTGGGAAAGAAATAAATATTTCTTGACATCCCCCATTTGTTGTTTATAAAGATTATGAGTGATGGAAAGAACATGAGCCAAATAAAGAAATGAGGTGTTTACGGTTTCTTCTGAATTGCGGGAGGTACATTTCGCAAATAATGAAATTATCCTTGCATAATATCTTTTGGCATACAACGAGAGTACAAACTGTCTTTATTGGTTATTCTCGGCTTTTTGTGGGGCTGCCGTTGTTATCTCTAAGCGTCGGAAAAGGAAAAGTGTTTAAAGATGTATATTTAGAAAGGAGAAAAATTATTATGGTGCAAAAACTTTCACAAAGTGTTTTTGGTTTGCTTATCGTACTGTTGTTGGCTGGCTGTGTCATCGCCAGTCCATACTTTGCAATCGGTGCAGACCAGTGGCAAGATGCCCTTGATGAACAACTAATAACCAGCATTGACCCCAACGATTACAATGACATTTCTTGGATAGTGCATGACCCAAATGAGTCATACCCATATAATGTCATTTTCAGAACACCCGACTTGTATGTATATAGTCCAGCCGGTCAAATTAGTATAAGTGCTGATCCGGCTGTTAGACTTGATTATAATGGCGATGGTTCGATTTCTTTTCCGGATTTTGCACAGTTTGCACTTGAATGGCTGCAGCCCAGTTATGACTACAGTTTTCTTGGGGGTAAGGGTCTGGTAATGGCATGGGGAAATCTTACCGAGGATCCTTGTACAATGTTGCTCAGTGGCTGGCAATACACGTGCCCTAACGACCCTAATTATGCCAACGTAACTATAACTGTAACTGTATGCCCTTACAATGCCGATGGGGTGACATTCGGCTTGGAGGATGTCAATAAAAAAAGAATGATCTGGCGATGGGATGTTGGCGCTCCTCCTAAACCGCTTCCATATGATCAACCTACCCTGATTACCATTAATACCGCTCTTGATGGTGTTAACGCTGCCACGCCGACAGCAACCTCTTTTAGTTGCGACCCTGGCTTTGATATAACTAAAGTTAAAAAAGTGTTGGCTGACGAATGGGGTCAATACCTAAGGGCAAAGAGGGCACCCGCACCTGGTAGAGGCACAGTTCGATTATGGAATGATTGGCAAGATTTGACCGTCGTGCCGAATCCCTTAGTCACACCTATCTATTTCAAGTGGCGACAGCCCGCTCAATTTGTAAAAAGCCAAAGCTACTACTGGGGCTGGGACGAAGTCTCGATAGAGACCACCGAACCCAGCAGACAGCTTTTGGCAGATGACTGGTGCTGCACGGATAATCAGCCAATAACCGGTATTCGCTGGTGGGGTTCCTTCCAGAATCGTGACCACAACATGCCGGGGTGGCAGATGACCGTGCCGCCAGCTGGGCCAGGCCTTGCTCCGGTGGCATTTCATATTGGTATATGGTCGGATACTCCGGGGGATCCAAATGGTCAGGATTTGACTGCTTATAGCCATCCCAATGAAGTGCTCTTTAGTCAGTATTGTTATCAATATGACGTTAACTTCGTAGGGTTTGACAGGGACCCCAATAAACCGAATTATCCACTTACACTTAAAGATTCCTGCTTCAAATTCTCATGCAATCTGGATCCAAACTTCATACAAGACCCGAATACTAATCGCATCTACTGGCTGAGCATTGCTGCAGTTTATACCCCCTATTCTGAACCGAATTACGTATGGGGCTGGAAGACCAGACCGCACTACTACAACGATGACGCTGTACGAATATATTCTATTGTTGGTGGCGGATGGCCTCCCATACAAGGGTCACAATACCAAAGCGGACAGCCGCTGTATTGTCCCAAATACTGTTCATGGGATTTGGCATTTGAGCTGATTACCGACCAGAACAACCCTGATAGCTGTAACTGCTTTAGAAGATAACTGCTAAAACATTAGTATTGAGCTAAAAGGCAAGGGCCGATTCGTTTCTCGAATCGGCCCTTGTAATCCTGACGATCACCGCCACCGCACAAAACCTGCCCTGAGTGCGGCCAAAGAATCTGAATAAGGTGCCTTACTCCCGGCAGCAAGATAATGTCTTCTGTAAGGGTAAAATACATGCTCCAGTCGCCGCTTGTTGCTGCCAATTCCTGCAAATCCGCCACTGTCGAGATAGGGTAAGGATGGTCTGCATATCCTGCTTTACAGCCTAATGGCCGAAGCTCAATTAAATCCATACTTAGTCCATTTTCAAAGTATCTCCTACGTATTTTGTCGCCATTTATTTTTCCACGTCTTTTAGACTTTGCAGATTTTTTATCAGTTCATTTTTTATCAGATTGCCGCGGAATCTTATTGGCGTATCCTGCCCCGGCAGAAACAAAATCGTTACCGGTATAGCTGGTTCATTGTAAATTTCCTTCAGCGCTACTGCCGCAGGATAATCAAACCGCGTTGTATCGGCCTTTATCGCAAGGACGCCTTTGCATTTAATCAAATCAGCAATTTCAGCACTTGAATAAACCGTCTCATCAAGAATCTTGCACGACAGGCACCAGTCAGCTGTAAACTTCATAAGGACAGGCCTTCGCGTCTTTTGTGCAGAAGCAATAACTTGAGCATCATAATCCTGCCAGTTGATAAGTTCCTGTTTTGGTTCAGTCAGAAATATAAAACCACACAAAACAGCCAGAACAACTGCTGCCAATCTTATCAACCATTTTTTCACTTTAGGGGTATTATACTGAACCCATACGCCCCACATCCAAACGCAGACTGCAAGCACAACCGTATAGTAAAGAATATTTATAACTTTCTCCGGTTTTACTGCTTCGAGCAGCTTTATGCCAATTGCAAGCAGGATAAAACCAGTGGCGTGCTTGAAAAGCTCCATCCATCTTCCCGGCTTTGGTATTTTTTCAAGCAGTTTTGGAATGGTCGTCAGTATCACATACGGCAAAGCCATACCAACGCCAATCAGAAGTATCGCAATTGTGGCAAGCGGTATCGGCTGAGTCTGCGCCCAGGCAAGAACAAAGGCAAGTATTGCAAAACTACACGGTGTACTCAAAACCGCCGCCAAAAATCCCATACCGAGCGAGCCCGCAAAACCTGCTCTTCGGCCTCTCTGGCCGGAAATTGAGGCGGGCAGACCAAACGTAAACAATCCGAACATATACAATGCCAGCACAACCATCAAAATCGCCATTGCGATTATAAAAGCAGGATTTCTGAACTGGTCGCCCCACTGAAAGACAAGGCCGAAACCGAGCTTGAGGATTATACTGGTCGCTGCAAGTGCGGCAAAGAAAAGAACAATCCCTGCGGCAAAAAACAATCCGAGGGCAATGCTTTTTGCCCTGCTTTGCTTCGCCTGGCTGATGAGCCTCATAACAATAATCGGCAGGACCGGCCAGACGCACGGCATAACATTAAGAAGCAGTCCTGCAACTATCGCAAGGGGCAGAGCAACAATCGGCGGTGTTTGCGGAATCCCGGAACCGACTTTCTCTACAACAATCGGTGCAGGTATTGAAAATTTCGGCTCGTCCATCCGCGCAAATATTGAAACATCGAGTTCTTTTGAAAGCTCATAATGCGCTTTCCTGCATAACTGCTCCGAGCAGGAAAGGCCGTCTATTACAATCTTAACTTCTGTGCTTTGACTATTCGCACCTGTCGCAAAAGGAATGAAAATACTGAAGCTGCCGCTGTAAATTCCCAGCTTTTGATTTGTAACCTTATCAAAATACAACTGTCCCTTCGGAAAAACAGGGTCGGAAAAAATTAGTCCTTCCCCCTGAGCGGTTATTTTCAGACTCATCCCCTGCGGAGCTGTATTTTTATCTGCATAGAAATACCAGTTTTTTTTGAGGTTGAATTTTATCCGGACGGCACTGTTTGAATCTGGCACAACCGGCTGGTGCTGAAAAATAAGCTCTATCTCTACGAAATCATCTTTGATTTTCTCGGCTGCCGAGGCAACCGAGAAAACCAGACTTATCGCTGCACAAGCAGCCAATAGTAAAAAATATCTTCCGCGCATTTATCCCCCTTTGCAAATTGCAAAATCATTATTCCTTCTTTTCTCCAGCCGGTTTTTCAGCAGCCTGCGGGTTTATCTTTTCCTGCTCAGCCTTGAGCAAATCGCCTACGGTAGGCTTGCTTAAGGAGCCGCCCTCGAGTATCGTTTTCACCTCAGCAGCATCGAGCGTTTCATATTTTAAAAGCGCTTCTGCCACAGCCTGAAGTTTACCCTGATTTTTTTCTATAATTTCTCTGCTGGCCTTGTAAGCCTGGTCTATAAGTTTTTTAACTTCGGCATCGATGATTTCAGATGTTTTTTGCGAGTGTTCCTGTCCCAGCATTCCGAAATAATAATCCTGTATCTGCGTGCTGTAATCAATCGGCCCCAGTTCGGGGCTCATTCCCCAGGTCTGGACCATCTCTCTGGCCATCGCGGTGGCGGTCTGAATATCGGACTGCGCTCCGCTGGATATGTCATCACAGAAAAGCTCCTCAGCTACACGTCCGCCGAAACATACCTGCAACTGAGCTATACAGTATTTCTTTGTGTAGTGTGTTCTGTCTTTCTCCGGCAGTGAAAAAGTAGCTCCGCCATAAGGTCCTCGCGGAATAATGCTGACCTTGTGAAGCGGGTCGGCATCCTTGAGCATAGACTGTACCAGCGTGTGTCCAGCCTCGTGATATGCCGTGATTTTTTTATCTGCCTGGTCAACCGCCCTGCTGCGTTTTTTCCTGCCCCAGCGAACCTTATCTCTGGCCTCTTCAAGGTCTTCCATCTCGACAAAATCCTTGTTGTTCATCGTCGCAGCAATGGCTGCCTCGTTGATTATCGCTTCCAGGTCGGCACCGGTGAACATAGGCGTGCCCCTGGCTACTCTTTCAAGGTCAATGTCGGGACCCATTTTGACTTTTCGCGCATGAATTTTGAGTATCTCAGTTCTACCCTTGACGTCCGGCAGAGGAATATAAACCTGCCTGTCAAACCTGCCGGGGCGGGTAAGGGCCTTGTCGAGTATGTCTCCACGATTTGTAGCGGCCATTACTATAACCTGGTCATTGGTATCGAAGCCATCCATCTCAACAAGGATAGCATTTAAGGTCTGCTCCCTTTCATCGTGTCCGCCGCTTACAAAGCCGGGGCCCCGCTTTTTGCCGATAGCATCGATTTCATCAAGGAAGATAATGCAGGGTGAATTCTCCTTGGCTGTCCCGAATAAATCCCGCACGCGGGAGGCTCCGACGCCGACAAACATTTCGACGAAATCGCTGCCTGAAATGCTGAAGAACGGCACACTAGCCTGCCCTGCAATTGCCTTTGCCAGCAGAGTTTTCCCACAACCAGGCGGACCTACAAGAAGTATTCCCCGTGGTATCCTGCCGCCGATTTTCTGGAACTTTTTCGGATGTCTTAAGAATTCTATAATTTCAGCGACTTCTTCCTTGGCCTCATCAATGCCAGCAACATCGTCAAAGGTTACCTTTATCTGCTCTTTGCCATGCACTCGATGTTTGCTTTTCCCGAAGCTCATCAGCATACCGCCCGGGCCGTCTCTGACGTTTCTGATAAACAGGAAATAGAAAAACGCTATCATCAGTACAATGGGCAAAATCCAGCTTAAGATAGGCATCAATATCTGTGGTTTGGTAACGGCCCATTTGACACCTGCAGCCTGAAGTTTTGCTGTTATATCCGGCAGCATTTCCGGCTGATAGCCGACAGAAAATGTTTTAGGGGCCTTTGGCGGACGTGATTGTACCCCTGCCGTATTGAACTTTCCGGTTATCTGGCGTTCTGCGATTTCAACACTTTCGATTTTCCCTTCTGCAATGTACCTGTCGAACTCATCATTGGTTATCTCATCCCGCCCCTGATATAACTCGAACATCATCATAAGACTGAGAAAAACGAGCACCATCAGAAGCCATCTGAAGGGCATCTTTTTACCACCCAGCGGCTGGCTTTTGCCATTCTGAGCTGAGTGCTTTTTCATATTTTGTCTTCTTCTCTGATTCATTTCTTTTAGTTTACAGCGGATAGTGTACAGTTAACTTTGTTTACCATTTCGTCTGCATCTGCTCGACTATTCTTTCAGCAAGTTTATTTGCAGCGGTTTTTGAAGCATAATCAAAGCCCTGCTGCTGAAACTCCGAGTAACTTGCGGTCGCACTTGTGGCTGAATTTTCAAGCAGGTATTCGCCGGTTTTAAGATTCTTCCAGCTAAACTGGGCGGTAACTTCAGCCTGGCTCTCCAACGACCTGCCGGTCTCTCGTTCGATGGTTAGCACCGAACTGCCTATTCCCGTTATTTTGCCGCTCAATACCGTATCAGCCCTGCTTCTGTCCGAGACAATTTTGTACGGCGTTTCTGCTTCTATCCTTTTTGCTATCGCATCAGTAAGGTCATATTCAAGGTCTCTTTCAAAGGTCGCATTGTCAAACATCTCGACATAAACACTTTTTACGTCCTGCGAATATAAAGGCTTATTTGTATAGCCGCTGCAGCCGGCAAATAAAACCGCTGTGCAGACAGATACAATTATCACCGCTGCCGGTTTCATAGGAACAGTCCTTTCAGACTTAACTTTTTCTTTTTCGATAAGTTCTGTTGAGCTTCTTTTTCCTGCTGTTTTTTAAGAGCAGCCATTTTTTGTTCGGCAGATTTTGCACCTAAGGTGCCCGGCCACTCATCGATTATTCTCTGATAATAAAGATTCGCAGCCGCAGAACTGCCTGTTCTGGCATAATAGTCCGCACAGAGGAGTTCCTTTTCTGCAAGTTTTTCGTCGAGCCGGTTTAACGTTTGCGGCACTTCGATCCCCTTAGAGGTATCCGTATACCTTTTCTGATATTCGAGATAGTAGCTTTTTGAACTTTCGAGAACCTTCGAGTCAAATTTCGGTCCCCTGTAGTCGTGCTCCAGACTTCTGGCCATCCCCAGCAGAGCATCTTTGCCGATTTGTCCTGTCGGCCATCTGTCGCAAACAGACGCCCATGCCAGGTAAGCTTCGTGCCAGGCGCCTCTTTTTTCATTGGAACGAGCAAGTGTTTCCAGTGCATCGCGAGCCAAGGGGGCATCACCGGCTTTATCGGCAATTTTGTTCATGAGCTCAGTGCCTTCTTCATAAGCGC
The DNA here is from genome assembly GCA_964492875.1 of uncultured Planctomycetaceae bacterium. Classification (GTDB taxonomy): domain Bacteria; phylum Planctomycetota; class Phycisphaerae; order Sedimentisphaerales; family UBA12454; genus JAPLMW01. The sequence continues at coordinate 45,069 of CAZBLD010000015.1, read as the reverse complement.
TGAGTCTGAAAATCTTTAAGGCTGTTCTTTTCTGGCCGCCCAGAAAGGCCGTGGCAATCTGATACTGCCTTTCAAGTGCCGACGGATAAAATACACTCTGTGGAAACTGCTCTGTGAACCTGTCATAAGAATTTGAGGCTTCAATATATTTTCGCTGACTATAAAGCAGTTCCGCTTTGACAAACGCGTCAAAATCATCGCCTGCAAGCTGAGGATAATCGGCCTTCAGTTTCACAAAAGCTTTTTTGGCCTTGTCGGTCTTGCCAGTCGAAACAAGCTGCTTGGCCTGTGCAATAGCCATCATAAAATCGGCGCCTCTTTCCTGACTGACCTTTTGCCATTCCTGACCGCCTGCCAGATGCCATGTTTCTTCCGCCTTCGCCAAGGAGGCTACGTCGGACAAGTCGGCGGCAAAAACCTGTTCTGAGCAAAGTCGAAGGACAGCCGGATTCAAAACAATAACAAATAAAATAAGTCCTTTCAACCGCATAGCTTTAAGCTCCCAAATCGCTCGACCTGACATTATATACAAACGCCCTTGCCTATGCAAAGGTCATTTTAGGTCTGGATTTCCAGCGAATAAAAAGGCCTCCATCAGCACTAATGCCTCCGGAGGCCTGATTTAAGGCTTTATTAATCCTTTTTCGGCTCGACCGGGCTCGTTGAAGTCGGATTGTTTCCCTCGGAACTTTGTGCACTTCCGGCATCCCTGCGCATCGGTGCTGGTTTTATGCCGCTGATTTGGGGCTCAAGTTTGTCTGCGTCATTGGCAAATTTTAGAGCAGCTTCCGCCTTAAGCTTTTGGATATAATCCACAATAATCTGTTCTTTTTGCTTGTCGGTAAGAACCTGCAGGATTTGTTCCTTTGCCTGGCTGAAACTGGTGGTGTTGGCATCGATATGTTCGAAGAGCTTTATGATATGGAAGCCGAAGCTGGTCTCCACAACATCGCTTGTTTTACCTGGTTTGAGCGCATAGGCTGCTTTTTCAAACTCCGGCACAAATGTACCCTTTGGCTGCATACCGAGGTCGCCGCCGTCCTTGGCTGAAGGACAGGCGGAATATTGTTTTGCCAGCTCTTCGAAGCTCGCGCCGTCTTTGAGCTTCTTCAGAAGTTCCTGCGCTTTTGCCTTAGCCGCTGCTTTGGCCTGATTCGGGTCATTGGAATCCTCAGGCTTTATAAGTATGTGTTTTGCGTGAATCTTTTCCGGTTCGCTGAACCGCTGAATATTTTCATCATAATATGCTCTGGCCTGCTCATCCGTAGGCTTGGCCAGCTTTTGTGTAAATTCCGCTTCCATCAGTTTTTCAAACATAAGTTTTTTGCGCATGTTCTGCTGGTAATCGCTGAAGCTCGTGCCGTAAGCCTTCAGCAGTGCCTTGAATTCATCTAAGGTCAGATTCTGCTCTGCAACTCGTTTGTTAATCTGGCGGTCTATTTCGGATTGGTTGACATCGATATATTGGTGTTTTTCCTTCTGAGCCAGAAGTTCCTCTATCACAAGCTGTTCTATAATGCGTTTCCTTATCTGCTGGCGGTACTGAGGAACCATACCTTCCGGAATTCTGCTGGCCATTTGCTCCATCCGCGGGTTTAGAATCGCTTCAATCTGTCCTTCGGTGATAGCTGTGCCGTTGACCGTTACCACAACCTGAATGTTATTTGCCTCCTTTTCTTCGACCTTGCTCGGGGCAGGAACTAAATTTGCCTCACTGACAAAAGCATTTGGCTCCGCAGCAGGCTTATTCGACTCTGCTGCAAACGCTGCTGTCGACAGTAAAACAACCAGAACCGCCAAAATATTTACGATAATCTTCATAATAAATTTCCTTTCGTGAAAAGTCTTATTTCAAGGTATCAAACAGAACCGGTCAGTATAACCGCCAATGCAGTAAAATAAAAGACAAAAGCAAAATATTTACCCCCACACCAAAATTGTAACTATTTAGCCTGTAATCTCTTCGGACTGGTACATCCTTAATAATATTAGGATTTTATGAGGTCCTTATATTGGGGTGTGGGGGTATAGAACACGTATCATCTTGACCCCGCACCTTTTGTAACGTGCTATTCTTAAAGTAGGGTCGTTTTGACAGATAGAAATAAATCGATTTTTATTTAATATAGGCACTGTACAAAAGGTGCGGGGTTGACAATCCTGACCTTGGAACTTACCATAACGGCCGAAATTTGAAAGGACGCTGGATGGTTGAAGTTATTTTACAGACAAAAATCCCCGGCACAAAAGCCAGACACGGCAAGGTTCGCGATATCTATGACCTCGGCGATAAACTGCTTATAGTCGCTTCAGACAGGATAAGCGCATTTGATATCATTATGGCCAACGGCATTCCGTACAAGGGTATTGTCCTGACGCAGATTTCAAAATTCTGGTTCGACTTTTTATCCGGCGAAGTTGAAAGCCATTTCATAACTGATAAGGTAAGCGACTATCCAAGACCTTTCTGTGATTATCCGTCGCAGCTTGTCGGCAGAAGTATGCTGGTTAAAAAGACAAAAGTTCTGCCGGTTGAATGTGTTGTAAGAGGCTATCTGACAGGTTCAGGCTGGAAGGAGTATCAGCAGAATCAGACTGTCTGCGGCCATAAACTGCCTGCGGGCCTTGCGCAATGCGCAAAACTTCCGGAGCCGATATTTACGCCGGCAACAAAAGAAGAATTAGGCACACACGATGAAAACATCGACTTCGACAGGTGCATCGAAATAATAGGCAAAAAAAACGCCGAGTATGTCCGCGACAGGAGCATTCAAATATTCAAAAAAGCAGGAGACTATGCTGCAGCAAGAGGTATCCTGCTTGCCGATACGAAATTCGAATGGGGACAGATTAACGGAAAAATTATCCTGATTGATGAGGTGCTCACACCAGACTCATCGCGATTTTGGCCTGCGGACAAATACCAGCCAGGCCGTGACCAGGAAAGTTACGACAAACAATTTGCAAGAAACTATCTCGAGAGCATAAACTTCGACAAATCCGGCAAGGGCATTGAACTGCCGGACGATATTCGCCAGAAAACAAGTGCAAAATACATCGAGGCCTATGAGCAGCTCACTGGCAAAGAATTTATTCCGACTCCGCCAAGGCTTCGTCGGACAAATCCGCCGAAAGGCTAAGCCGATGTTGCTGCCGGACTCAAAAGTCGGTATATTTTCATGGTTCGGCTGGAGGATACACATCAGTCAAAGGGCACAATTTATAAAAAAAGCAGGTTTTGACGTTACCTGTCTCTGGTGGGCGGACGAAGAAAAGGCAAATACCGGCTCTCTCGATGACTTGCCGAAGATTATCCGCGACAATGGTCTTGAAATCGACAATATCCACGTGCCGTTCAAAGAGGCTCATCTGCTCTCATCCGAAAACTTTTCAGAACGCAGAAAAATGATAGAGCTCTACAAGGGATGGATTGACGATTGTGTACGACACAATATTGGAAAACTCGTCTTTCATCCCTGTCCCGACTGTTCAAATCCGCCTGCTCCGAGAAAGGCGCTGCTCGACAGCGTCGAAAAGATTCTGAAGTTTGCCGAATCTGCAAAGGTCATTCTTGCCGTTGAAAATACGTGGAAAAGCGATTATGTTGATTTTGTTCTTGAGCGGTTTGACTCTGAGTATTTGCTCTTTTGTTACGACAGCGGTCATGATTTTATATGGAGCAGCAGGCCGACCGAAATTCTTAAAAAGTGGGGGCACAAACTTACTACAACACATCTGCACGACAACAAAGGCTCCGACGACGACCATATGCTGCCGCTTACCGGAAAAATCGACTGGCGAAAAATAATCTCGAATTGGCCTAAGGATTACAAAGGCGTTTTAATGCTCGAAGTCCTCGGCGATGATAAATTGCAGTCTGCAGAAAGCTTCCTTTCCGCAGCCTTTGAGAGTATAATAAAACTTAAATCCCGTTAGAAACAGGCTCCTTAGGAGCTGTCAGGCGTCTTTGATGCTTTGTTTCTAACGGGATAAAGCTGTTGAAATATAAGCAATATGAACGAAAACGAGGACAAAAACATTGTTCTTATCGGTATGCCTGCTGTCGGCAAAAGCACTGTCGGCATATTGCTCGCAAAAAAGCTTGGTAGATATTTTCTCGACACCGATGTTTTTATCCAGGCAGTTGACGGCAGAAGGCTGCAGCAAATCATCGACACTGACGGTCTGGAAAATTTTTGCCAGCTCGAAGCGGAGCATATTCTCGGTATCGACAGGACAAATTGCGTCATCGCTACCGGCGGAAGCGCGGTTTACAGCGAAGAGGCAATGAATCATCTGAAGGAAACCAGTGAAATTGTTTATCTGAGTCTGCCGCTTGAGCTGATAAAAAAACGCCTGTCAAACTTAAATATCCGCGGCGTTGTCATCTGCGAAGGAAAAACTCTGGACGATTTGTATAAACAGCGAACCCCGCTATATAAGAAATGGGCGGATATTACAATCGACTGCCGCAACCTGACTCATGAACAGGTTGTCGAGAAAATAATTGAAAATTTGGAAACGGAAACCTTTTAACCCCGACCTTCCTTTACCTTTTTCCTTTTTACTTTTGCCTTTTCTACAGTTTCCACGCCCTTGCAAAGGCCCTGAAGCTGCGGTCGTAGGTTTTTTCCACATCGGGCGGGAAACAACAGCCGGGAAGCTGCTTTGAGGCCAAATGATATTGGATGCACTGACAGCAGATTCCTTTATTAGAACAGCCTGCATACGAACAACTGCAAAAATCAAGATTCTGTTTTTTCTTACATTCCATTCTTTTCTCCTTTAAGTTTTAAAAAATTCAGTCAGATTCCCCATCAAACACTTACTTATTGGCAGACATTTTGTTTTGTCTTACCAGACGAAATGTGCACTCGCCGCCTTCATAACTAATATTCAAATCCCATCCAGCCTTGTTCGCTCTGTCCTGCCACATCGTTTCAAAAATTTTTCGGTAATCCGCAAATGAGATTTGTTTTTTCAGATGTCCGGCGCTCTCATAAAGCTGAAAACATATCGGTTTCATTCGCACAATGGCTTCCTGGTCATCCAGTTTTTTCAATGTAATACTATTTCCGCTTAACTTTGCCTGCTCCCAGCACATATACAGGACGAAAGCCTTTTCCGGCGGCAGGAATGGGACTTGTGCTTTCGCTGCCAGAAAATACCCCTTTCCATCTGCAAACCAGTTAAAAGCAAAATCCTTTTCTTTCTCCTTTACGAGAAAGTTAAAAAGGCGGACTTGTTCAGACCAATATCCCTCTTGCCTTAGCCACGCTTTCTGCTGCTCGGCAATATCGGGGAATTCCGATGTCGGGAGAGTCGCAATTTTGTCGAGGCGTATCGTTATAGTCTCTAAATGCCTGAAATACCAGTTTTCTCCCTCAACCAGAAACGTAAAACAATATGTGGCTTTTTCACCATCGAAACTTAATGGAATCACATAGTGCAGGTGACGGCCTACCCTGTAACATTCAGGTGTTGCTTCCCATTCCTGCCACACCGCCTTCTCCCTCATAATGCTCAGAAATCCCATCAGCGTTTCTTTCAAAGGAGCCATTTCTGGATACGGCCTGACCTTGTCTGCTGTCACTTGCCCTTTTTTGAGGACCTCTACAAATTCACGCCAAACTCGAAAGTTATCATGGCTTTGCGTAGCACCACATCCGCACAAAAGCAATAGAGTAGTAACTGGAAGAACTAACGTTACTGATTTCATGACATTGTCCTTTCATTTTTTGGCGACTTCGGACCAATACCTCTGCAGCAGAATGTTGTATCCACCAGACACTGCAGCTATAGCTGCTCTGAGCCATCATCTACCCAAAATGTAATTCCACAATATCCCTATCGTTTAAGACGTGCGTTCTCTGCACGTTTTGGCCATTACGGACGCCGCTGCCCCAGCAGCGAGCCGCTTTTAATTTCTCCGCAAGCTCTCTGTGTATCCCTCTGGCAAGGTCTATCACGCTCGAGCCTTTCGGCAGGACAAACGGTTCTTTCATATCCGGCTCATGGCCGGGCTTCTTGGCATATATTCGCACGATATCCAGCAGATTGAAAACCTTCGCAAGCAGTTCATCGAGACCTTGTCTGGTTTTTGCGCTTGTTTTAACTATTTGAAGAGGCCTTTTACAAAACGTTTTCAATTTTTCCGCTGCATCTGGCGGGGCAATGTCTGATTTTGCGGCAAGTATAAAAGCCTTTCTTGCTGGAACGTCGCCGGCTGTATCTTTCACAGGCAGGGTCTGGTCGAGCAGAAGACGGTGAGCATCGAGAAAACCCAGACAGGTTTGCAGTTGCTGCTCGATATTGCTGCTCAGGTCAATAACGACCGCGATAAGGTCGCAGTTTCGCAGTGTATTGACTATGCCCGAAGGTGCAAAATCGGCGGTTATCGGCGGCATATCGACTATCTCGATTTGTATATCTTCAAATTGTGCCATCCCGGGTATCGGTACACTCGTGGTAAAAGGGAAATCGGCCACTTCTGCCTTGGCGTGCGTCAGTGCGGAAACGATTGCACTTTTTCCGCTGTTCGGCAGGCCTAAAAGTACTACCTGTCCCGCTCCGCTTTTTGGAATATGAAAAGGGTCCGGCCCGTGGGAAACCTTTTTGCGTTTTTCAGCGGATTCTTTAAGGTTGCTTAATTTTTTTCGCAGGTCCGCCCGGATATGGTCCGTGCCTTTGTGCTTCGGAATGACCCTCATCATTTCCTCAAGCGCAAGGATTTTCTCCTCAGTGGTAGAGGCCTCTCTAAACCACTGCTCAGCCTTTAAATAATCTGGCGTAAGATTAGCAGGCATAGTAACGAAAATAAAAATTCAAAAATAAAAAATCAAAATTTAGGAAATCATCCCGCACCTGAAATTTCAAGTGCGGGATTCCACAATTTCTATTTTTAATTTTTTATATTTTATTTTATTCAGCGACCTTGGTCGCAACAAGGTCTCCAACCTGGCTTGTGGAATAACCCATTTTGCCGGCGGCCATACTCTTCATTTTGTTTGCCGTTACGAACTTTACAGCATCTTCAACCTTTTTCGCTGCTTTTTCTTCGCCAAGCGTTTCGAGCATCATCTGCATCGAGCAGATTGCCGCCAGTGGGTTGATAACGCCCATACCGGTATATTTCGGGGCGCTTCCGCCGATAGGCTCAAACATCGAAACGCCTTCGGGATTTATATTGCCGCCTGCCGCGATGCCCATTCCGCCCTGCGTTATTGCGCCAAGGTCGGTAATAATATCGCCGAACATATTGCCGGTAACGATAACGTCAAACCATTCAGGATTCTTAACCATCCACATACAGGTTGCATCGACGTGATAATACTCCCTTTTAATGTCCGGGTATTCCTTTTCACCCATTTCGTGAAAGGCTCTTTCCCAGAGGTCATAGATGTATGTTAAGACATTCGTCTTTCCGCAAAGGGCAAGCGTATTATTTTCGCCTCTGCCGGTTGCTTTCTTGCCGTACTTGCGTGCATATTCAAATGCGTACTTCAGACATCTGTCTACTTGAAAACGATTGTACACAGCGGCCTGCACAGCTACCTCGTTTGGTGTGCCTTTCATTGTAAAACCGCCTGTGCCGGTATAGAGGTCGCCTGTGTTTTCTCTGACCACCACATAGTTTATATCTTCCGGCCCTTTATTTTTAAGCGGCGTCTCAACGCCCGGATAAAGCCTTACAGGCCGAAGATTTATATACTGGTCGAGTTCAAAACGAAGTTCCAGTAGAATGCCTTTCTCCAGAATCCCCGGCTTGACATCGGGGTGGCCGATAGCGCCGAGCAGAATCGAGTCAAACTTGCGAAGTTCTTCAACTGCGCTGTCCGGCAGGGTCTCGCCCGTCCTTTTGTATCTTTCGCCGCCGAAATCAAACTCAGTTAAATCGGTCTTGAAGCCGAACTTTGCGGCAGCAGCTTTTAAAACCTTTACAGTCTCAGCCGTCACTTCCGGGCCGGTTCCGTCACCCGGGATTACAGCAATCTTGTACGTCTTCATTTGTTCCTTCCCTTAAATTTATGGTTAATTGTAACCGCGGATTTCACAGATTAACGCAGATTCTTTTTAAAATTATTTCAGGGAAATCCGCGAAATCCGTGGTTCATTTACTTTTCTTTATATATTCCAGCAACCCGCCGTCGTTGATTATTTCCAATGCAAAATCCGGCAGAGGCTTGAATTTTACTTCTTTCTTCTGCGTCTTATTGCTGATAACGCCTTTTTTATAATCTACCTCGATTTCATCGCCGTTACTGATTTTTTCCGTAGCCTCCGGAAGTTCAATCGGATAAAAGCCGCAGTTTATGCAGTTCCGATAGAAAATTCTCGCAAATGATTTTGCAATCACTGCGCCGACCTTTGCTCCCTGCAGCGCCCAGACGGCGTGCTCTCTCGACGAGCCGCAACCAAAGTCCTCGCCCGCAACGATACAATCGCCCGGTTTGCATTTTTTTACAAACTCCGTATCCAACCCTTCCATACAGTGCTGCGCAAGCTCTGTAGGATTATCAGTATTTAAATACCTTGCAGGGATTATCTCATCCGTATTTATATGGTCGCGTTTATAAACATGCGCTTTAGCCATCGTTACCTCACATATACTTTCTTGGGTCTGCCAATTTTCCTTCAATTGCGCTTGCTGCTGCCGTAGCAGGACTTGCTAAATAAACTTCACTTTTTGGGTGTCCCATTCTGCCGACAAAGTTTCTGTTTGTAGTGCTGACGCATTTTTCGCCTTCAGCTAAAATGCCCATAAAACCGCCTAAGCACGCACCGCAGGTCGGAGCGGAAATCACGCAGCCCGCGTTATAGAAGATATCGAACAGACCTTCATCCATCGCCTGCTTCCAAACCGTGGGCGTAGCAGGCACGATGATTGTCCGTATCGCAACTTTTCTGCCTTTGAGCATCCCGGCAGCGATTCTTAAATCTTCTATGCGGCCGTTTGTGCAGCTTCCGATATAAACCTGGTCCATTTTTATGCCGGCACAGTCGCCGATTTTTTTGCCGTTGCTCGGCAGATGAGGCAGAGCAACCATCGGCTCTAATTTAGAGCAGTCAATCTCAATAACCTGTTCGTACTTTGCGTCTTTATCTGATTCATACACCTTGTAATTTTTCTTGTCTTTCAGGTGTTCATCGAGATATTTTTTTGTAATTTCGTCAAAGCCGATGATGCCGTTCTTTGCGCCTGCTTCGATTGCCATATTTGTAATTGTCATTCGCGCTTCCATCGACATTTCTTTAAGTGCAGGGCCGACAAATTCCATTGCCTTATAGAGCGCACCATCTGTGCCGATTTTCGCAATCACGGCAAGTATCACATCTTTGCTGTAAACGCCTTTTGGCATTTTGCCGTTAAGCACAAACTTTATAGATGCGGGAACTCTGAACCATAGTTTGCCCGTGGCGATAGCAGCGGCCAAATCTGTTGAGCCGATACCTGTTGAGAACGCTGCAAAAGCGCCGTATGTGCAGGTATGGCTGTCACCGCCGACAATTACTTCGCCCGGTCTGATATGACCCTGCTCCGGCAGCAGTGCGTGGCAGACACCCGCTTTGCCGAGCGGGTAATAATACCTTATGCTTTTTTCTCTCGCCCAGCTGTCGAGTCTTTTGTGCAGTTCCGCGCTTTTGATATCCTTTGCCGGCTGGAAATGGTCGGGCGTAACAACAATTTTTTCGGTGTCGAAGACCTTATCGATACCTTTTTCTTTGAGCATCGAAATTGCCGGCGGAGTCGTTACATCGTGACACATAACGCAGTCGATTTTCGCGTCGATTACGTCACCAGGCTCGACTTTATTTTTACCTGCCGCAGCGGAAAGTATCTTTTCTGTTATTGTCATTGACATAAAATTTTCCCTTTAGGGTGTAGGGTTTAGGGGATAGGGTATAGTAAACCTCAAGCACACCCTTTTTCATCATTTTGTATTGGATTCATTATGCGGTATGACATACCGCCTACTTCTTTTAGCAAACCTTCAATAGTTCCGCTTTGTTTGGCGTAACCTAAATCCATTGCCAGCATATACTGAGTTTCAAGTTCCAGCAAAGAACCATAAGCCATAGACAGAAACCTGTGGTAGTCAGTTCTGTGTTTTCTGCCGTATCCTTCGGCTATGTTTGAAGGAATTGATATAGCGGCTCTTCTGATTTGCTGCATCAGGCCGTAAGTTTCAGACTTCGGAAAGTTATTTGTGAATTTATAAATTTCCAAAACAAGTTTATAGGCTTTTTGCCAGACTATAAGTTCTTTGAAACTTTTTAATTTTTTCGTTTCCATTTTTTTAAGTCCTTTATCCTAAATTTTTTCTTATATTCATAAAACCATTCAACAAACATTTATAAGGGCATCGGCCATTCACATTCCTTATTTCTATACCCTAAACCCTATTCCCTATACCCTACTCTTTCGCCATCATCCTGTTTATTGCATCAACGTACGCCTTTGCTGAGGCCTCGATGATATCGGTCGAGACGCCTCTGCCATTAAATCTTATGCCGTTTTTGTCAATTACCTTTACAGTTGCTTCGCCGAGCGCCTCTTTTCCGCCGGTAACAGCCTTTAGAGAGTAGTGGTCCAGTTTCGGCGACAGTCCCGTAGCGATTCTTATAGCCTCATACGCAGCATCAACCGGCCCATCTCCACAGGCAGCGGCGGTCACGGGCACATCTTTCCCTTTTATTTTAACTCTTACACTTGCTGTCGGCAGAGTCCCTGTCCCGCAGGCCACGTGCAGATACTGAAGCTCGAATATATGTTCGATTGTCCTTATCTCATCACTGACAAGAGCTGCGATATCTTCATCGAAGACCTCTGTTTTCTTGTCCGCTACATCCAGAAATCTCTGATAAATCTGCTCAAGTTCTGCCTCTGATACTTTGTATCCAAGCTCATCTAATCTGTGTTTAAGCCCGTGTCTTCCCGTCCTTGCGGTAAGAACAACCGAGCTCTTCGGCGAACCAACATCCTGGGGCCGGATAATTTCATAAGTCAGCGGATTTTTCAGAAAACCGTCAACGTGAATTCCGCTGCTGTGCGCGAATGCATTTGCTCCGACGATAGCCTTGTTCGGCGGAACGAATATTCCGAGCATCTCAGAAACCATCCTGCTCGTTTTGTACAGCTCCTTTGTATTTATCCTTGTATCGAGCCCGAAGAAGTCCTTGCGCGTTTTTATAGCCATCACGGTTTCTTCAAGCGAGGCGTTTCCTGCACGCTCTCCGACACCATTGATGGTACACTCAACTTGTCTTGCGCCATTTCTTACTCCCGCCAGCGTATTTGCCACCGACATTCCCAAATCGTCATGGCAGTGCACGCTGATTACGGCTTTTCCGGCATTCGGCACGTTTTTAAATAAACAAGCGATTAACTGTCCGAACTGTTCCGGAATCGAGTATCCAGTCGTATCGGGAATATTTACCGTAGTAGCACCGGCATCTATGACAGCTTCGACGATTCTATATAGATACTCTTTATCTGCCCTGCCGGAGTCTTCACAGTAAAACTCGACATCATCGGTGTACTGCTTGGCGCGATTGACAGCCTTGATACCCATATCCAGCACTTTTTCTTTTTTCTCTTCGAGCGTTTTGCCGTACTTTTCATCCTTGAACTTGCTCGCGATATGAATATCGCTGATTCCAAGGCCGGTATGTATTCTTGCTCTCTTGGCTTTTTGTAAAGCTTTTCCGGCAGCATCAATATCTGCGTTGACTGCTCTTGAAAGTCCGCAGATAATCGGTCCGGTTGCCTGTTGTGCTATCAACTGTACAGCCTCGAAATCCTGCGGAGAGGAAATTGGAAAGCCAGCCTCAATGACATCAACGCCCAGCCTTGCTAATTGGATGGCTATTTCAAGCTTTTCTCTGGCGCCCAGCCGGGTGCCCGCGGCCTGTTCACCATCTCTGAGAGTCGTATCGAAAACTATCACTTTTTCTTCAGTAGACATAATAGGTCTCCTTTTATTCTCTTAAAACAGAAATTATGTAACAAAAGGCGTTTAATTTCTACAATAAACAAAAACAATATGGGTGATTTTTAGAAAGGAATTCCGCTGCGCCTTATGGGCGCAACAGCAGACCAGGCAGGATGAGTGCTGTTGAAATGGATACGATATTTTCAGTCTGCTTAACCATAACCCATTATGATATAACAATTTTTAGAAAAAAGCAAGCAAAAAAATGATTTTCCCCTTATTTTCTGACCGCGTCTTGACTTTATCAGCGTAAATTATTAGTATGTTTCGGCCTTTAAAAGGCTTAAAGAGTACAAGGGGCTAAACAAGTGGCAAAAAATGTTGCAATTGCAGGCGTAACCGGAGCCGTAGGCCAGGAATTTATTAAAATCCTTGAGCAGCGGGATTTCCCCGTCAAGTCAATAAAAATGCTCGCCTCCGCCCGCTCTGTCGGCAAGACCGTAAAGTTCAAAGGCAGGGAATACCCCGTCGAAGAACTGAAGGAAGACAGTTTCGATGGCATTGACATTGCCCTTTTCAGTGCCGGTGCATCCCGCAGCAAGCAGTTTGCCCCTGCCGCCGTAAAGGCGGGAGCAGTTGTCGTTGACAATTCGAGTGCATTTCGGATGGACCCTGATGTACCGCTGGTAATCCCCGAAATCAATCCGCAGGCGATAAAGAATCACAAGGGCATAATCGCAAATCCAAACTGCTCAACCATAATAGCCAACGTCCCAGTCTGGCCGCTGCACAAGGCTAATCCTGTAAAGCGTATGGTTATCAGCACCTATCAGGCGGCCAGCGGCGCCGGCCAGACTGCGATGCTCGAACTTATCGAGCAGACAAAAGAGGTGCTGGCCGGCAAAAAACCGACCTGCAACAAGTTCAAATATCAAATTGCGTTCAATATCTTCAGCCACGATTCTGAGATTCAGCCTAACGGCTACAACCTCGAAGAGGTGAAGATGGTCAATGAAACAAGGAAAATTTTCGATTGTCCCGATATTGCAATCACCTGTACCTGCATTCGGTTACCGGTTCTGCGTTGTCATTGTGAGAGCATCAACCTTGAGTTCAAGGATTCTATCACTCCTGATGAGGTCCGCAAACTTCTCGAAGTCGCCCCCGGTGTCTCGATTATTGATGACCAGAAAAATAATCGTTTCCCGATGCCGCTCGATGCGACTGACAGGGACGATGTCTATGTAGGCCGAATCCGTCAGGACGAATCAATACCTGACAGACGCGGCATCAATCTGTGGGTGGCCGGCGACCAGCTCCGCAAAGGCGCAGCATTAAATGCAATACAAATAGCTGAGAAATTGCTGTAAAATGAATACAGAATTCGGTAGAGAACTTAAAAGTTAAAACTGAAAGCTCAAAACTGCGGAACGGTCTTTGGCCGGTTAATTTTAAATTTTGAGTTTTGGTTTTGAGTTTTTAACTTTAAGTTTTAAACTAATATGCTCTACTGTATTCCGTATTTTTTTATGGCAAAGCGCAACGTAAAGTTAGTTATCCAATATGATGGTTCAAACTATCACGGCTGGCAGAAGCAGCCGAGGCGGCAGACCGTTGAGAGCGAAATAACATCAGCTATCGAAAATCTTACTTGCTGCGAGAACGTAGAAATCAACGGCGCAAGCCGAACTGACGCCGGCGTAAGTGCTCTCGGTCAGGTTGCAAATATCCGGCTCGATACGCCAATCCCAACAGAGCGTCTTGCAAAAGCAATAAGTCAGTATCTCCCGCCTGAAATTGTTGTTACTGAAGCTGTCGATGTCCCTGATGATTTCGATGCGATTAAGGATGCAAAGAGCAAACTCTATCGTTATTCGATTTTCATTGGCAAAACTCGTCCTGTAATGCAAATCGGTCATTGCTGGCACAGGCCGGGCAACCTTGATGTTGAATCAATGCAAATTGCAGCACAGAAACTCATCGGCACAAAGGATTTCAAATCCTTCGCAACTGCCTGCGATAAGCGTTCAAGTTCAGTGCGGACAATCCTTCGCTGTGATTGTATTCAGGATGGTCAATGGATATATATAGAAGTTGAAGCTGATGGCTTTTTGTATAATATGGTAAGGAACATTGTCGGCACTCTTGTCGAAATCGGCCGCGGCAGATGGCAGCCGGAGGTTATTGAAAAAATTATCGAAGCCAGAAAACGCACAGCCGCCGGGCCAATCGCCCCGGCACAAGGCCTGTGCCTTATGCGGATAAGGTATTAGAACATAGAACTCAGAAAACAGAACACAGAATACAGAATACAGAACAATTTTAGTCTGTCAGAATGTGAAAGGTTTTAGAAATTATTCAAAGACCACCAAAGGTTTATATTGACATCAATTAACGGATTAATGTTAATATAAAAATCTGAAAAGACTTGGAAATTTATGGAAAAGGCAAAGAACTTCACAGATTTAATCGTTTGGCAAAAAGCACATAAATTTGTTCTGTCCGTTTATCATTTGAGCGAGAATTTCCCAAAAAGCGAAATATACGGACTGACCTCACAGTTAAGGAGAGCTGCGGTTTCAATCCCCGCCAATATAGCCGAAGGTTTTAGAAAAAGGAGTAAACCGGAAAAGGCATATTTTTTAGGCGTAGCTCAGGGTTCACTGGAAGAATGTCGTTATTATTTGATTCTTGTAAACGACCTCGGATATAGTAATACCGCAGAATATTTAATGCAGCTTGAAGAGGTCAGTAAAATGCTAATGGGATATTCGAAAGCAATAAGGTCCGATGTTTAAGGATTATCTCTTATGCCAAATTTTATATTCTGCGTTTTGAGTTCTGTGTTCTGTATTCTATGATTATAGTGCATATTATAACCCGTTTAATTCTCGGCGGTGCTCAGGAAAACACGCTTATTACCTGCAAAGGTCTTGCCGCCCGCGGCCACGATGTAACCTTAATCACCGGTCCCGCCCTCGGCCCGGAAGGCGAGCTTTTCGAGCAAACAAAAAATCAAAAGTATAAAACAATCGTCATTAACTCATTGCGCCGGCAGATTAATCCTGTTTTCGATATTCCCGCTTATAATCAGATAAAAAAACTGCTGGCAGAAATCCAGCCTGATATTGTTCACACACACTCCGCAAAGGCAGGCACCCTCGGCAGATTTGCTGCTTATAAGCTCAAAACTCAAAACTTAAAACTCAAAACTCCGTTTGTTGTTCATACAATCCACGGCTTGAGTTTCTATCCTTATCTCAATCCACTGCTGAACAGCTTCTATATTGCGGTCGAAAAAATCGCTGCAAAAAGAACAGATGCCTTCATTTCCGTCGCAGACGCGATGACGCAAAAGTCCCTCGCCGCAGGAATAGGTAAATCTGAACAATTTACTACTGTTTATTCGGCTATTGAGGAAGAGCAGTTTTTAAATCCCGTTGCAGAGCAGGAAAGAAAAAATTTCCGCAAAAAATATAATATACCTGAAGACGCAATTGTACTTGTAACCATTGCAAGACTTTTTCATCTCAAAGGCCACGAATTTATAATCGAATCTGCCAGCCAGCTTGCAAAGCGATTTGACAATTGTATCTGGCTCTTTGTCGGCGATGGAATTTTAAAAGACCGGCTTCAAAGGCACATCGCAGCTTACGGCCTCATCGAGCAGTTCCGGTTTGCCGGCCTTTTGCCTGTTGAACAAATGCCGCTTGTAATACAGTCATCGGATATTTTGGTGCATTGTTCGCTGCGGGAAGGCCTGGCTCGTGTTCTGCCGCAGGCTATGCTTTGCGGCAAAGCTGTTGTTTCCTTCGATATCGACGGCGCAAGTGAAGTTGTAAACCCGGACACCGGCAGGCTTGTTGAGCCTGTAAATGTCAAACAATTAACAGAGGTTTGCGCAGAACTTATCGCAAATGAAAATCTGCGAACTCGGCTCGGCCAATCCGGCAGGGAATTTGTCCGCGAAAAATTCGCACCGGACATTATGGTCGATAAAATCGAGCAGGTTTACCAGAGATTACTATGAAAAGTTATAAAAAGGAACTCTATTTCAACACGCCAACAAGGCGGCAGTTTATCAATATCACGCCGCAGGTGGAAGATTGTCTGGCCGAAAGCGGCATAAAAGAAGGCTTATGCCTTGTCAATGCAATGCACATTACCGCAAGTGTTTTTATCAATGATGATGAATCAGGCCTGCATCAGGATTTTGAAACCTGGCTGGAAAAGCTTGCCCCTGAAAAGCCGTATTCACAGTACCATCATAATGTCGCTGAGAATAACGCCGATGCTCATTTGAAAAGAACGATTATGGGCAGAGAGGTTGTCGTTGCCGTAACGAATGGCAGGCTTGATTTTGGCCCCTGGGAGCAGATTTTCTACGGCGAATTTGACGGCAGACGCAAAAAGCGTGTCCTTGTAAAAATCATCGGCGAATAAATCTTAACTTCAGAGAAATTTTTTTCCACCTTCTACCTACCGGTTATTTTTTCTTTTTTAAATTGTACTTTAACAAAAACGTCCTATAATAATTCCCATAATGGACAATCACGGCAGGATGCTTTATCTTTTGGTGGCGGCAGGGGTGGTTATCTGCGTTTTTCAATATTCGGCTCCGGCGGAAGGTTATTACTCATTCGGCAGGACCGTCAACAAATCATTCGGCGACCCGAATGAAAAGACCGTGCTGACTGAGGATATCTTTGTGCCGATAGCAGGCAAAGTTATTGATATAGATTTGGCACTGGATATCGAGCATACAAGTATTTGCGACCTGCAGATTTCTCTCAAAAATCCTGCCGGCACAGTTGCCCGTATCAACAGCTACGACAAGTATACTCTTGTCCCTCACAAGGCAAATTTCTACTGGACGATTTTTGACGCTGAAAGTCCATTTGCCATCGACAGCGGCGAACCCCCCTTTACCGGCCTGTATCGCCCCAATGGTCCAGACAGTCTGACTGTCTTTTATAACCAGCAAAGTTTTGGCACCTGGCGGGTCGGTATTAAAGATGCGGTATACGGCGATACAGGCACCTTTAAGGGCGTAAGGCTGGATTTTCATATTAATCCCGAACTCAATCCTAAACTCTATCCTGAACTCAACCCTGAGCTCAATCCTGAACCTTCAACCATAGTGTTGTTTGCAATTTCTGCCGTAATTTGCATTTCTTTGGGCAAATCTCCGTAAGGAGTCCTAAGCGACAATGCCGGTTTAAAACTACAGAATTACACTTCCGTTGGCCGATAATATCCTTATGTACAGATACTCACATTTTGTGTTTACCCCGTTAGAAACTTAAAATTTCTAATGAGCGTAAAGTTGATGGTGATTTAAAATCATCGTCATTGCAAATCGTTAGGGAACGAAGTTCTGAAGTTCTCTAACGGGGTTTATAATGCCGGATTTAACCTTTTATAGGACTTTCTACAAAACTTTTATGAGGTGAGAGGTTGAAAGCTAAAAGAACAAATTTATCCGCCTCCGGCGGGTTAAGGAGAACCGCCCTGCTGGGTTTCGCCCTTGTGGTGGTAGTGGTGTTATTTTTTAGTTGTGTAAGTTTTAATACAGGCGATTTCCCAAGCAAATATGTCTGGCCGAACAATCATCCACCCGCCAACTGGTGCGGTTCTGTGGGAGCATTTTTTGCGTATTATCTGATATATTATGTCGGCCCTGGTGTTTTTGTGCTGCTTGGCGCCGCTGCTATCGCGATTGTCTGGCGGTTGAGCAATAAAGAGATAAATCAGATGGTTCTTCGTCTCATCGGCCTGATTCTGGTTACCATCGCGGTTTCATCAATAATTTATATGTTTCGCCCCTTTCCTGCAGACTCTTTTCCGACCGGCAGCGGCGGCATACTCGGAAGTGCGATAACTTTGTTTCTCAGAAAAAATTTTTCTCTCCTCGGCTCAGTAATAATCGTCGCAAGCGGACTTATAGTGGGGGCAGTTCTGCTTGCTGATACATTAGTGATACACCTGCTGGGTCTGTGCGGCATTGTGCTGACTCGCGTATTCGGGATATTTGCTCCTGCCTGGTATGCAGCAAGACAACATTCTCACAGGCTCAATAAAATATGGCAGAAGCTCAGTGCGAGGAAACCCGCCGTTACGGTTGCGCAACTACTGGCCGAGGAAGCGGAACGTATAGAGCAGCAACAATCTGGTCAGATTGTAAAAGTTGACCAGGCAATTAAAGGCCATCTTGAAAAGATACCCGTTGCGGCCGGCAAGTCAGACAAGTCGTCAGAGCCGATTTATGAGTCTGAGAACTTCGATGGCTTCCAGCTTCCCGGCCTTGAGCTTTTGACGGAACCGGAACACAGTTTTGGTTCTGTGCAGGAAAAAATCATCAGGGCCAAATCGGCAGCCCTTGAGCAGGTATTGAACGAGTTCGGCATAGAAGCTCATGTTACCGATTCGGAGCCGGGCCCGACGATAACGATGTTTGAGATGGCCCTCGCTCCCGGCGTAAAAGTAAGTCAGATATCAAACCTGTCAAACGATATTGCGCGTGCACTGGGAGCGCCTGCCGTTCGCGTTGTTGCGCCTCTGCCCGGCAAACACACTATCGGCATAGAGGTGCCGAACAGTCAGAAAGAAACTGTAAGGATAAAAGACCTCATCATCCGGGCAGGCGATTCATACAAGAGGATGGAGATACCTTTGTTTTTGGGCAAGGATTCTTCCGGCCAGGCAATTGTTTCCGACCTGACCGAGATGCCGCATCTGCTCATTGCCGGCACGACAGGCTCCGGCAAAAGCGTCTTCATCAATAGTATTATCGTAAGTATTATGCTGACAAAACGTCCCGATGAGGTAAAGCTCGTTCTGGTTGACCCCAAGATGGTCGAGATGACGGCTTTTACAAAGATACCGCACCTGATGGCACCGATAGTTACTGAAATCAGCCGGGCAGAGCAGATATTCGAATGGGCCACGGTGAAGATGGACGAAAGATACGCCCTGTTTGCGGAGACTGGCGTAAAGAACATCGCCGGTTACAACGCTCTCGGTGCAGAGGAAATTATACGCAGACTCAACCCTCAAAGTCCCGAAGAGGAGGCGAGAATTCCGAAAAGGCTCCCCTTTTTTATGATTGTAGTCGACGAGCTCGCCGATTTGATGATGACCTCTTCGAAGGAGATTGAAGGTTACATAGTCCGCATCGCTCAGAAGAGCCGGGCGGTAGGTATTCACGTAGTTCTTGCGACTCAGCGGCCGCAAGCAACAGTTGTAACAGGTCTTATCAAGGCAAATCTGCCCAGCAGGATAAGTTTTCGCGTTGCAACCCGGCTGGATAGCAGGATAGTTCTCGACCAGAACGGCGCCGAGGCGCTGCTCGGCCAAGGCGATATGCTGTTCCTCAAGCCCGGCACCAGCGACCTTATCAGAGCACAGGGCGCTTTTGTCGATGAGACCGAAGTCCGCAGAATCGTGCAGCACTTGACCGAGCAGGCTGAACCACAGTTCCATCCGGAACTTATGCAGTTAAACCGGATTGACACCGGCCAGGCGTGCACCGATGAACTGTTTGACGATGCTGTAAGAATTATTCTCGAATCACAGCGCGGCAGCGTTTCGCTATTGCAGAGAAGATTGAGTATCGGCTATGCCCGTGCCAGCAGGATAATCGAGGCGATGGCGGCGGTCGGAATACTCGGCGAATACAAGGGCAGCCAGGCTCGTGAGGTCCTGATGACGCTTGAAGAATATGAGCGCCTGCGCCGGCAGATGGAAGCAGACAGAAAAGCAGGCTTCTCTGATTTACAGGACGCCGAACAATCAGCCGATTCAGACAAGCTGCAGCATACCGTTAAGGAAATCGACTATGGCAAAAATCGTACCGAAGAGCAGCAGAGCATTATAAATTCTTAAATATGATTTTTTGAGGGCTATCTGTTGCCGCAGGATTTACTACAGAATACAAAACAATGTCCTTATTGTGCCGAGACGATTCTGGCCGCAGCGATAAAGTGTCGTTATTGCGGCGAATTCTTAAACAGACCTCTTAAAACAGCAGCCGAATCTGGTCAGCAGAAATCACCGGACTCCGCTCAGCAATCCGCTACAGAACAGACAGGATTGCTCTTTGAAGCATCGCCTTCATTGTGGACGCTTTTCCCAAATTTTTTGAAAACAATTTTCCTGCTCGCGGTTTTGTATGTTCTTGCGTTCTGGCCGGTCAAACAGTTGCTTACCGACCTTAAGCTTTCCGCACAGGCAATTGCAGTCATAGAAAAGTCCAGGGTCATTGTGGGTCTGGCCCTAATGGCTGTGGTAGTTCTTGTCTTCTTGTATAAAATTATCAAACTTAAAAACACTCATTATCGCGTAACCACCGACCGGATTGAATGGTCGAGGGGAATTCTTGAAAGGCGTATAGACAACATTGATATGTTTCGTATAGTTGACCTGCGTTTATATCGAAGTTTTTCAGATTGTCTGGTCGGCATAGGAACGGTGGTGCTGATTACAACTGACAAGACCGACCCCGAATTCAAGTTTGAAAAAGTCTGCAGACCGAAGCAGCTTTACGACACAATCAAAAAAACAAGTCTTGATGCCGATGCAAAACGAAGCGTCGTTCACCTCGAATAAAAGTCAGGCCTGCAAAAAATAACAAATCGCTTGAAATATTGGCATATCTGCTGTAACGTATTATCAATCGGAAATTTAAGCTCTGCGCCCGTAGCTCAATTGGATAGAGTCGCGGACTTCGAATCCGAAGGTTGCAGGTTCGAGTCCTGCCGGGCGCGTTTTGAGTCCCGATGAATCGGGGCGGCCCACTGCTCGACTGCTCAAATTTTTGATTTTTAAATACTTGACTCAAGAAGATTCGTATGCCTGTTATTAAAACAACCGCCGACCAATGACAACCAACAAAAAAATCCAAATACCTGAAAACGAACTTGTCTTCAAAACCAGCCGAAGCTCAGGGCCCGGTGGTCAGAATATAAACAAACTCAACACCAAAGTTGCCGTTATCTTCGATATCGAAAAAAACAATTGTCTAAGTGCCGAACAAAAAGAAACCGTCCTCAAAAAACTCGCCGGCAGACTAACAAAAGATAAAAAACTCATTATCTCAAGCCAGAAATTCAGAACTCAAAAAGCCAATCGCGACTCTGCCGTCCAGAAACTCTGCGAAATTATTCAAGATGCACTGAAAAAACCAAAACCAAGAAAAGCGACAAAACCTGCCGCTACGGCGGTTGAAAAAAGACTCGACTCCAAAAAATTAAAAAGCCTCCTTAAACAGCAAAGAAAAAAGATAATCTCGCTGCAATAAATAAAAATATCTTCAGAAAGTTATATCGAAATCATCATAAGAAGAATCAGGCTCGGCCTGTTCAATCTGAGTATTTCTAATCGCAAAGGTCTGCTGTAAATCCTCGATACAATCGTCAACATCCTCCGTTCTGCCCTGGAGGAGCATCTCAACTCCGCCGTCAGATGTATTGCGAACAAAACCTGTTAGCTTATAGCGCATCGCGACCCTCTGCGCGGTAAAACGAAAACCCACGCCCTGAACCCGGCCGGCAAAAAATATATGTTTCGCAATATCAGTCATTGAATTATTCCTGCCTGCAAGTATAATACCATCTGCCTCTTTTGGCAACTTTATCCGCCGACTTGTCCGTCGTAGCCCCTTAGGGGCGAAGACGGAAGCCTTGGCGAACTTTACCCGCCGTGGGCGGGGCGGACGCACAACAAATTATCGTCAGTCCATTGGGGAAAAACTATCAAAAACAATAAGATATTCATAATTCAAAAATATCTTAAAATCGTTATAATGGTAAAACTTGCGACATTGCTGCAATGTATAAGGCAGAGAGATTAAAATGAAAATTATAAAGAAGCCGACAAAAAGGGAAGAACAGATTTATCAGCTTACAACGCTGGTGGCTGGCGGCTTTGCGCTCGGAGAGGTGCTTGACAAACTTGCACGAGCCGCCGTGGAAATTACAGGGGTCTCCGCCTGCTCTATAAGACTGCTCGACGATGAAACCGGCGAGCTAAAAATGAGAAGCACTTTTGGACTGAGCGAAGAATACAGGAACAAATTCCCGGTAACGAAAGACGACCGTGTTATTAAGGCTGCCTTCGCTGGCGAAGCTGTCATTATAGACGATATGCGAACCGACTCCAGGGTCAAATATAAAGAAGCTTCAAAAAAGGAAGGCATTGTCAGTCAGCTTACCGTCAAAATGCAGTTCAAAAACAAACCGGTTGGTGTACTGCGGCTTTACAGACCAACGCGGGGCGGATTTACCGAGGACGATATTGCACTTGCAAGGTCGGTAGCCTCGCAGTGCGCTGTGGCAATTACAAACGCAAAATACTATGCAAGGGCAATTCAGGGCGAACAGGTTGCACAGCAGGTGAAACTGGCCGGTATTATTCAGAGAAGAATGATACCGCAGGCCGCTCCGAAAATGCCGTCTCTCGACATTGCTGCCGCATATAAGCCGTGCTTCAGCGTCGGCGGAGACCTCTACGACTTTATCAAGCTCGACGAACAAAATCTCGCCATCGCTATTGCTGATGTCATCGGCAAAGGGATTCCAGCCGCTCTTATGATGAGCTCATTCAGAGGTATGATACGTGCCTACGCTGACGGCGGGCACAAAAGACATACTATGACTGAAATCATTCAAAAACTTAACACTACCGCCTGCTATGAATGCAGGGACGGAGAATTTATTACCTTGTTCTATGCAATCATTAACACAAAAACAAAAACCATCACATACTGCAACTGCGGCCATGAACCGGCGCTGCTGGCCAGAGAGGGAAAAATCAGAGAACTCAAAAAGGGAGGATTGGTCTTCGGCGTTATGAAAAATACCGTTTATGAAACAGAAACCATCGAGCTTAAAGCTGATGACCGCCTGCTGTTCTACACCGACGGCCTTATCGACGCAGTTAATTTCGACGGAAAAATATGGGGCATACAAAACTTATACAAAACATTCAGACTATGCGCTACAGGCACTGCTGGCGAAATCGTAAACAATATCCTTGCTTACAGAAGACGCTTTGTCGGTCTTGTACGTCAGACAGACGACACAAGCATTGTTGTAATCAGGGTTGCAGGCAAAAATGGCTGAACTGATAATAACTATCGACGGCCCTGCAGGAAGCGGAAAAAGCACAACGGCGAAACTGCTCGCTGAAAAAATCGGCGCCGCATTCCTTGACACCGGCGCTATGTACAGAGCCGCCACTGTCGCTGCAATGCAGAACCAGGCCGACCTTAACAATGTCAAGGCACTTGAAAAATTAATTGACAATACGAATTTCAAATTTGAAATCAACAATACTCAGATGACTGTGAAAATAAACAACAAAGATATCACTGAACAAATCAGAGACCCGAAAGTTACGGAAAACGTATTCTTTATAGCATCGCGGCCGTCTTTGCGCAGCAGACTTGTACAAATGCAGCAAAATTTCGCCGAAAAATATCAAAGAATCGTAACTGAAGGCAGAGACCAGGGGACCGTTGTCTTCCCGGATGCCGATTATAAATTCTTCCTCACGGCTGACGCCGCCCAGCGCGCAAAAAGGCGCGCTAAAGAACTAACTGAAAAAGGTCTCAAGGTTGATATGGTAAAACTCCGCAAAGAAATTGAAAACAGAGATGCTGCCGACAAAAACAGAGATACCGGCCCTCTCGTGCCGGCAAAAGATGCTATAACCATTGACAACACAAATCTTACACTCCAGCAGACCGTAAATGAAATTCTTAAAATCATTTATAAAAACGATTAAGGAAATTCTGAGCTATACCTGGTATTCTTTCTGGTGCTGGGGCTGCAGATTTTTTTGCATACTCTTTTTTCAGCCCAGAACTATCAATCCAAACTATATTCCAAAAAAAGGCGGTTTTCTGCTGCTGTCAAATCACCAGAGTTTTATTGACCCGATGTTTGACGCTACACCTATACCACGGCAATGCTGTTTTGCCGCCAGAGATACGCTTTTTAAAATTTTCTTTTTTGGCAGATTTGTTCATTCATTCAACGCCATACCGCTGAAAAGAGGGCACGCTGACTTGACCGCTATGAAAATCTTCATCGAAAAGCTCAAAGATGGTTTCGGCCTTGTCCTATACCCTGAAGGAACGCGAACCAGCGACGGGAAAATTGCGGAAATAAAACCGGGATTTGGTCTTCTGGCCCGCAGGGCAAATGTGCCTGTTATTCCGGCGGTTATTGACGGCGCTTTCGAGTGCTGGCCGAGACACAGAAAATTCTACAGGCCGAAAAAGGTCTTTGTGGTTTACGGAAAACCTATACCACCGGAAAAAATCATCGAGCTTGGCGATAGGCAGTTCGCCAAATACCTGACCAAACTTCTCAGAGATATGCAAACCCAGCTCAGATTGAGGGTCGGAAGAAGACCTTTTGATTATGAGGATGATGAAAAATGAAGGTTATTGTTGCACAAGGCTGTGGATTCTGTCCGGGCGTAAGAAACGCCATCAAAATTGCTCAGCAAACCCTCGCAAAAAGAAAAAAAGGTCTGGCCGTCTATAGTCTTGGCGAAATCATTCACAATAAAGACGTTGTCGGACAACTGGAAAAGGCAGGACTCAAAATCGCTAAAAATGTCGAACAGCTCGCTAACGGAACTATTATCATCCGTTCACACGGTGCTGGCGAAGAACAGTTAAAACAAATCCGAAAAAAAGGCCTTAAAATAGTCGATGCGACCTGCATACTTGTGAAAAGAGTGCAAAAAATCGCAAAGATGCTTCACAGACAGGGATACAAGGTCGTCATTATCGGCGACAAAGGACATCCTGAAGTGCAGGCCGTACTTGGCTCAGCACCTGATATCGCCGTCATAGGAAACAAAACCGATATTAATAACCTCAAAAAAACCAAAAAATTAGGTGTTATCTGCCAGACTACTCAAAGTCCTGAACATTTTGCAAAAATGATAGCTCAAATTGCAAAGGAGCGTTTTTCTGAACTGAAAGTCATAAATACCCTCTGCAAAGAAGCCATAAAAAGACAGACCTGCGCTGTCCAGTTATGCAAAAAAGTTGATATTATGTTCATACTTGGGGGCCTGCACAGCGCAAACACTAAGAAACTTGCTGAATTGTGCAAGAAATATAATCCTAAAACCTTTCATTTGCAAAATTGGAAAGAACTTGATAAAAGTATCCTTTTCGGCAACAATGTTGCCGGCGTAACGGCAGGCGCCTCTACGCCGCAGTGGATTATCAACGAGTTCGTCGATAAACTGCGTAGGTTCGACAGTAAAAAATTGAAGATCAAAAAATAGAAAGATTGAAAAATTTTTTAAGACAGCTTCATTAAATCTTCAATTTTCTTCGTGTCTTGGTGCCTTTGTGGCTATAAAAAAGAAAGGTATTATGGTTGACAAAAATATCGTTAAAAAATTAGGACTAACTAATGAGGAACTTGACTCAAAGGTAAATAAGCTTTTTGGCCAGGCAGAAGATAAGCTCTTATCGGAAGCGATTGAAAAGAAAGTCGATGCCCTGGCGCCGGGAAACATTCTCAGGGGCAGAATTCTTCAGCGAATTGGAAATGATGTAATCCTCGAAATCGGCTTGAAAAGCGAAGGCATTGTCGACATCTCGGAATTTGATTCGCCACAGGAAATTCAGCCGGGCAATGAAATAGAGGTGCTCATCGAAGAAGTCGATTCCGGCGGACTTATCCTGCTGAGCAAAAGAAAGGCTGACAGAATCAGGGGCTGGGAACGCATCGTCTCGACAAAAAAGGAAGGAGACGTCGTAAAAGGCACTGTTATCCGAAGAATTAAAGGCGGACTGCTCGTCGATATCAGCGTACCTGTTTTTCTGCCGGCCTCGCAGGTAGACATCAGGAAGCCCGGCGATATAAGCAGACTTATCGGTCAGCAGGTTGACTGCGTTATACTGAAAATTGACACTGACAACAAAAACATCGTTGTTTCAAGAAGAAAAATCATCGAACAGGCACGCGCTGCCAGCAAGGAAAAGCTGCTGGCGGAAATAGAGGCAGGACAACGAAGAAAGGGTATCGTTAAAAACATCGCGGATTTCGGCGTCTTTGTCGACCTCGGCGGACTTGACGGCCTGCTGCATATATCGGATTTAAGCTGGGGAAGAGTCTCACATCCGTCAGAAGTCGTCCAGCTCGACCAGGAAATCGAATGCGTAGTCATCAGCGTCGATAAGGAAAATGAAAAGGTTTCGCTCGGACTAAAACAGAAAAACCCAAGCCCATGGGAAAACATCGAAGCAAGGTATCCAATTGGTGCAAAGGTAAAAGGCGCTGTGGTAAACGTTATGAACTACGGCATCTTTGTAAGACTCGAAGAAGGCGTCGAAGGTCTCGTGCATATCAGCGAAATGAGCTGGACGAAAAAAATCAATTACCCCGGAGACCTTTACAAAGCTGGAGACAAAATAGAAATCGTCATACTCGATGTCAATAAGGAGAAGCAGGAAATATCGCTCGGAATCAAGCAGCTCGAAACTAATCCCTGGACAATCGCTTCCCAGAAATATCCTGCAGGAACTATCGTAAATGTAAAAGTTACAGGCCTTACAAATTATGGCGCATTTGTCGAAATTGAGCCTGGTGTCGATGGACTAATTCACATCTCGGACATAAGCTGGACAAAAAAATACAACCATCCCTCAGAAGCCCTGCAGAAGGAACAACAGGTAAAATGTGTTGTTCTCGAAGTCGATGAAGAAAAACAGCGAATATCACTGAGCATAAAACAGCTTACTGAAGACCCTTGGCTGCACGCGATACCGGAAAAATATCTGCCGGGACAGATTGTGAAAGGTAATGTTACAAAAATAACCAACTTCGGTGTCTTCGTCGAGCTTGAGCCCGACCTCGAAGGGCTGCTTCATATCTCTGAAATAGCAGACCATAAAATCGACAATCCTCAGGATGTTGTAAAGTCCGGTCAGGAAGTCGAGGTAAAAATCCTGAGAGTCGACAGTGATTCGAGAAAAATCGGCCTGTCTATGCGAAGAGTCAAATGGGCCGAAGAAGACCAGAAACACTCTGCTGAAAAACCACAATCACAGCCCGACCCGCAGACAAAAAAAAACGGCCCTGACAAACCTCAAATTCCACAGATGGATGTACCGCAGAAAACACAAGAGCCCGCTTCACCGGAGAACTCTAAAGGCGACTCTGATAAAACAGAATAAATTTGTTCCCTAAACCCTAAAGGGCCGTTTTCCTCCACCGAAAACGGCCTTTTTTGTTTCTTAACAGTTACGCAAATTTGGCCGATATTAACAGCAGAAAGAAACCCCGTTAAACCGGCGTCTCATAAAAGGAGCTAAAAAATGATAGTATTCGATGAAACAATAAAAGAATACCTGACCGAAATCGATGAGGCGCCGCTTCTGACCTGGCAGCAGGAATGTGAGCTTGCAGAACAAATTATAGACCATGACGACCCGCAGGCCAGAGACCAGCTCGTCAGAAGCAACCTCAGGCTGGTTGTTAGCATCGCAAAAAGATTTACTGCAGGCCGATTGTCGCTGGGCGACCTTATAGAAGAAGGCAATCTGGGACTTATCCGCGCGATTGACTCCTTTGACCCCTCCGTCGGAGTTCGGTTCAGCACTTACGCCGCATGGTGGATAAAACAGAGCATTAAACGTGCGCTTCTCCTCGATAGCGGCCCGATATCAGTGCCGACATATATGGTTGAACTTATCAATCAGTACAAACAGGTCTGTGCCGAGCTTCAGACAAAGCTTGCCGATAATCCCACACTTGCACAAATAGCCCAGGAAATGAAACTGCCTGTGAAAAAAATAACGGCCATAAAGGAAATCGTCGACTCCATAAACGCTCCTTTGCAGACTGAATCTCCACAATCAAATCAAAGTCTCGAAGAATCGATGCCAGCCGCATCCGGACTGCTTCCGGAAGATGAACTGACCGGAACCGAAGAACTTTACAAACTCGTCAAAATGCTCGACAAGCTCGAAAAAAGACAAGCCGAAGTGCTCAAGCTGCGTTTTGGAATCAACGGCACAGAACCGTTGACATTGAAGCAGATAGGTGCTAAACTCGGGCTGACCCGTGAGAGGGTAAGACAGCTTCAGCAAAGTGCCTTAAAACAGCTTAATGAACTTATGAGCTACGAATAGACCCCCACACCGATGTATTGGTGTGAGGGGTAGAAGTTTTCGGCTATCAAAGTGGAAAAAAACAAGGTAAATCTAACCAAATACATTCGAAGCATACCCGACTGGCCCAAAAAGGGCATTTTGTTCCGGGATATTACGCCGCTTCTGGCAGATAGAAATGCCTTTTCTGCTGCTGTCCAAGTTTTGGCTGGCAGGTGTGAGAATAAAAATATCGATTACGTTGCAGCTGTTGAAGCCCGAGGTTTTATCTTTGGCGCCGCTGTCGCTGCAAGGCTTGGCGCAGGTTTTGTGCCTATTCGAAAAAAGGGCAAGCTGCCATACAAAACAGAATCAGTTACTTATGACCTTGAATATGGAACTGATACGCTTCAGGTGCACATTGATGCGGTTAAAAAAGGCTCAGGAGTTTTAATGGTTGACGACCTGCTCGCAACCGGAGGAACTATGGCTGCCGCCTGCAGGCTCATCGAAAAAATCGGCGGTAAAGTAGAAGGAATTGCCTTTCTTGTCGAACTGAAAGACCTGAACGGTCGTGAAAAAATAAAAAATTACGACATCTCTGTTGAAATCACATTTTAGTTTTTTCTTTCTATAAATCTTATCATGCAAAAAATTGAAGTTAAAATCCCGGCTTGTTCCAGAGGCAGTTACACGGTAACTATCGGCGCCGAATTTCTGCCGTCGGTACTCTCGAAAATTAAAAAACTTTTGCCGAAAAAAGAGCTGTTTTTAATTACAGATGCAAATATCGCCAAAACAAAACATCTTAAAAGTTTTACAGGAGGGCAGAATCTGCCCTGCTATGTAATCTCTCCTGCCGGCGAAAAATCAAAAAATATCAATACCGTTACGAAAATCATCGAGGCAATGGAGAAAAAGGCGCTCGGCAGGGATTGTGCCGTAATCGCCCTCGGCGGCGGAACCGTCGGGGATATCGCAGGCTTTGCCGCTGCCATTTACAAAAGAGGTGTGCCGGTCATTCAAATACCCACTACCACAGTTGCGCAGGCTGATTCGGCCATCGGAGGAAAAACAGGCGTTGATTCTTCAATCAGCAAAAACGCATTCGGCGCATTCTGGCATCCTACGGCAGTGTACATTGATGTAAGTGCACTGAAAACTCTCGACGACAAACAATTTAATGCAGGGCTCGTCGAATCAATCAAACACGCTCTCATAGCTGATAAGGATTATTTTGCTTACTTGCAGAAAAATCTCGATGATATTCTTGCCAGAAAATATGAGCCGCTTGAATATATCGCTGTCAAAAACTGCCGGATAAAAGCCGCAGTTGTCGAACAGGACCCCCGCGAAAAAAACAAAAGACGGATACTCAACTACGGCCATACAATCGGTCACGCTGTAGAATCCGCAAGCAATTATAAGCTCCTGCACGGCCAGGCCGTCGCAATCGGAATTATCGCAGCGAATATCATCGAACAAAAACTCGGTCTCGGCGGCAAAGAAAGACTTGCCGAATTGAAAAAACTATTCAAAAAACTTAATATCAATTTGCGAATACCATCGACAATTCATAAGCGCCGGCTTTTTGATATAATCAGCAGAGATAAAAAGGCTGTACAAAAATGGCCACGATTTGTATTACTCGAAAAAACAGGAAAAGTATTGTGTAAAAATGGCGATTATGCGCACCCTGTAAGCCGTAAAATCGTCGAAGAAACTATAGACATTTTACTAAAGCAGAAATTTTGAGGTAAAAAATGTTTAGAGAAAAAATCAAAGTTCTCGACTGTACAATCAGAGATGGAGGTTTGATTAATAATCACTATTTCACGGACGAATTTGTCCGGGCTGCATATAAAGCGCTTTCAGAAGCAGGAATAGATTATATGGAGATGGGTTATCGTTCCAGCAGAGTGCTTGCGCCGGAAACCGACTACGGCCCGTGGAAATACTGCGACGACGAGAAAATCAGCCGAATTATCGACGGCATCGAGTCAAATATGAAAATCTCCGTTATGGTCGATGCACATCGCGTCAAAGACCAGCAATTCAAGCCCGCTGACCAGAGTCCCGTTAATATGATACGAGTCGCCACTTATGTAAAAGACATCGACAAAGCTATCGCTATGCTTAACATCGCTCACGACCTCGGATATAAAACTACCGTAAATATAATGGCTGCATCTACCGAGGTTGAAAAAGACCTTGTTGAGGCGCTCGACCAGGTTGCCCGCACGCCTGTTAATGTCGTGTACCTCGTTGACAGTTATGGTTATTTTTACTGCGAACAAATTGAGTATCTGGTCAAACTCTACAGACAGCACCTGCCGCCGGAAAAGGAAATCGGCATACATTGCCATAACAATCAGCAGCTCGCATTCGCTAATACAATCGAAGGAATTATTCACAACGCTAATTTCGTCGATGCCTCGCTCTACGGCATCGGAAGAGGCGCGGGCAACTGCCCTCTCGAACTCATTATGGGCTTCCTGAAAAACCCGAAATTCAGCCTTACGCCAATCCTGAAAGTCATAGAGGATTATATGATTCCAATGCGGCAGGAGCTTGAGTGGGGATACTTGATTCCATTTATAGTAACCGGCATACTGAACAGGCATCCGGAGTCGGCTATCTCCATACGAAAAACAAAAGACAAGGACAAATACGCAGAGTTTTATGAAAAGATAAGAGATTCGCTCGGTGCTTTGTAGAAAACAATAAGCGCAACAAAAAAGGGCTTGTTCTTCTTCCAACCCTTTTTTGCTTCACCGATAATACAAAACTATCATCTTCTTCCATACAGAATTGTACAAATACCATATAGCTCCGTCAAGAAAAAATCTAAATTATCCCAAAAATTAACACTCGTCCGCCTCCAGCAGATAAGTCCATTCTAAGCAGCGAGTTAAGTAAAATAGCTTGCCCCCATACCTATTTACACTATGATTGAGCACTTTGAAAACCGGCCGGAGCAATTTTGACTGTTTTTTAAGCCTTGTTAGCACAATGTAAATAGGTGTGGGGGCTTGCAAAAAAAGGCCCTTTTCTATAAAATCAGCCCTTCTTATAAGCTTGTTAGTTTGGAATTTGGAAATTGGTACTTGGAATTTTAATAGATGTTTGATGCACTGACGGAAAAATTTAATAACGTCTTTCGCACGCTGACCAATCGCGGCAGAATCACCGAGGCGAACATCTCTGACGCTATGAACGATGTCCGCAAGGCCCTGCTCGAAGCTGACGTCAACTACCACGTCGTAAAACAGTTTTGCAAAGACGTAAGAGACGCCGCTATGGGCGCAGAGGTCATAAAGGCTTTGCGGCCGGGTCAGGTTATGATAAAAATCGTCAACGATGAGCTGACTAAGCTGATGGGCCCGGCAGATTCAAAAATTTATTTCGTCTCGCCCGGCCCGACTGTAATCCTCCTTGCAGGTCTGCAGGGCAGTGGCAAAACCTCCACCGCCGCAAAACTCGGAAAATACATAGTTTCAAAAAATAAAAAAACCCTTCTCGTTGCCGACGACCTTCAGAGACCGGCAGCCATCGAACAGCTCGTAATACTCGGCCAGCAGCTTAATATCGATGTTTACAGCGAACCGGATTCAAAGAACTCCGTCAAGGTAGCAAAAAACGCCTTAAAACACGCCGAAGACAACGGTTACGACGCCGTTATTCTGGATACTGCCGGCAGGCTGCACATCGACGAAGAAATGATGACCGAAGTCGCAAACGTTGCAAAAGTAACAAGCCCTCATCAGATTTATTTAGTCTGCGATGCTATGACCGGTCAGGATGCCGTCAACAGCGCAAAGGAATTTAATGAAAGACTCGAACTGGATGGCGTTATCCTGACCAAACTTGATGGCGACGCCAGAGGCGGCGCTGCCTTGAGCGTCAAAGCCGTTACAGGAAAGCCCATTAAGTTCATCACGGTAGGCGAAAAGTTCGATAAGCTCGAAGAGTTTCATCCTGACCGTATGGCAAGTCGAATACTCGGTATGGGCGATGTCGTTACACTGGTTGAGAAGGCACAGGAGCAATTCGACGCTGAAGAAGCCGCCAAAATGCAGAAAAAAATGGCCAAAGGCACCTTCGGCTTCGATGATTTCTTAAAACAGATGCAAACCGTCCGGAAAATGGGCGGTTTGGCCGATATGCTCAAAATGCTGCCCGGAATGAGTGGAAAAATGGCTGGTTTCGACATTGACGAGGCGGAAATGGGAAAAATTGAGGCAATTATTCACTCAATGACCCTTGAGGAAAGAAAAAATCCAGATATAATCAACCCCTCGCGCAGGAGGCGCATCGCCTCAGGCTCGGGAACAGACCAGCACGATGTCTCATCGATGATAAAGACATTTGAAAGAAGCAGAAATATGCTCAAAGCCCTCTCGGGCGGTGCCTTAGGCGGTTTTAAAACCCTCTTTTCTGCAGGCGGAATGGATACTATCGGCTCAATGATGAGCCAGGGAAGGAAAATAAAACAGCGTTCGAGAAGAAAACAGAAAATCAGAAGAAAGGGCAAAATAATACGCAGGTAAAGCAAAAGTTATCGCTGAAGCAGTTTCTCGAAAAAATCGCACAAAAAACGGATGATTCTTTCGGAAAACAGTTCAGGGGTCTTTTCGCGGACAACAAAGGCTCTGCCGAACTGGCTATGCTGGCAAGTCCGAGTGCTAATGAAATCAGCCAGTTGCGAAAGGCTGTAGCGATAATGACTGAAGACGAAATAAATAATGCCGATTCGCTCACGGACGAGCAGGTAAAAAAAATCGCTCAGGATGCCAGGATAGACCCGGCTCTATTGGCAATTTTTATTAACGGTTACGCATTACATCGCAAACCCCGTTAGAAAATTAAAATTTTGCTAACGGGGGGTTGAAACCGTAAGAACCACCGGTTAAAAATGGTTTTTCTAACGGGGCAAACGTGTTTCTCGATGACAGCGTGTCAAAGAGAATATTTATTATAAACGGTTTATCCGCCATAGCCTTTGGCGAAGGCGGAAAAGGAAAGATTATGGCAGTAAAATTAAGACTTATGAGAATGGGGCGAAGGCACAAGCCGTTCTTCCGCCTCAACGCGGTCGATATCCGCACGCCGCGAGGCGGAAAAATCATCGAAAAGCTCGGCCATTACGACCCCATCGAAAAAAACGCTGAAAAACAAATCGTCTTCAACAAGGAAAGAATCGAATACTGGCTGGGCGTCGGCGCAGTGCCGACCGAAACCGCTGCACAGCTGATTGCAAAAATAGGAATCGTCAGCAAACACTATCGAGAGCAGCAGGCTCGAAGAAAAAGAGCAAGACTTGCAGCCCGCAAAAAAGGCCTGCTGTTTGATAATACTCAAAGATTGCTGGCAAAGAAGGCCTCTGAAAAAGCCGAAGCCGAGGGAAAGGCCAAGGCTGAAGCAGAAGTTAAAGCCAAAACTGAAACTGAAGCCAAGCCTGAAACCGAAGCCAAAACCGAAACTGAAGCCACGACCAAAGACAAGCCCGCTGACAAACAAAAGGCTTCTGAATAATAAAGTGTAAAAAGTGATGAGAATTGATGTTCTTACGCTCTTTCCGGAAATGTTCGATTCGCCGCTGAATTTTTCGATTATTAAGCGTGCTCGGCAAAGCGGCATAGTCGAGATTGTTCTTTCAAATATCAGAGATTTCGCAAAAGACAGCTATAGAAAGGTCGATGACAAGCCTTATGGCGGAGGACCGGGAATGGTTATGATGTGCCAGCCTGTGCTTGACTGTCTCGAACACGTTCAAAAACAGGACTCAAGGCCCGGCCGAATTATTCTGCTTACGCCGCAGGGAAAAAAGTTCGACCAGCAGCTTGCGAAAGAGCTTGCTGCAGAGCAGAGAATCATACTAATATCGGGTCATTATGAGGGCTTTGATGAAAGGATTATATCCGGCACAGGCGCAGAAGAAATCTCCATTGGCGATTATGTCCTCAGCGGCGGAGAACTGCCTGCGATGGTAATAATTGATGCGACGGTTCGGCTTCTGCCGGGCGCACTGGGCGATGAGGACTCGGCGGTTAATGATTCCTTCAGCTTTATGGTGAGCCTGTCGAACCACAGTGGTCTTCTCGAATATCCGCAGTATACAAGGCCGGAAAATTTCAGAGGTATGAAAGTGCCGCAAACTCTGCTCAGCGGCAACCATAACCAAATCGACAAGTGGCGAAAACAGCAGGCCCTCGAAAAAACAAAACTTAACAGACCCGACCTGCTGGAAAAACGCGAAAAAATTGAAGAATGAAGATTGAATAATTAAAAATCGCATTATTAAAAATAATCCCGCCGCAGGCGGACTCCACCGTGGTTAAATTTTTTAAAAAGGAGATTAAGCAGTGAAAACTGAGATACTTGATTCGGTAGAAAAGAAAAGTCTAAAATCCGAAGTCCCGAACTTCGAGATAGGCGATACGGTCGATGTACACTGTAAAATCACGGAAGGAGACAAAACTCGTGTTCAGGTCTTTTCCGGCACTGTAATAGCCAGAAGAGGGCGGGGTATCAACGAGGCCTTCACCGTCCGAAGAATCGTGGGCGACGAAGGCGTTGAAAGAATCTTCCCTCTGCATTCGCCGAATGTTGTCGATGTCAAACCCGTCCGTAGCGGAAAAACAAGAAGAGCCAAGCTTTATTACCTCAGACAACGCAGTGGAAAAAGCGTCAAGCTCTCGGAAAAGCGAACTGAGCGTGCTGACGCCGCCTCATAAAACTTGTCCGCCACAGGTGGAGCCGTGCTTTTCGGCAACAAAACAAAAAGATTGCTATCCGATAAACGCCTGCTCGGAAGGTGGGGACAAAAACAGGCTAAAAAATTCCTGAAAAAAAAGGGTTATAAAACGCTCAAAGAAAATTTCTCCTGCAAAACAGGGGAAATTGACCTCATTATGGCTGAACCGCAAGGTTCGCTCGTTTTTATTGAGGTTAAAACCAAAACAAATGAAGATTTTGTCGATGCTGAAGCGGCCGTAACTAAGGCAAAGCAGTTTAGAATGGCAAAAACTGCAAATTTTTTCACAAAAAAATACAAGCTCGAAAATCTGCCCTTGCGTTTTGATGTGGTGATAATAGTAGCCAATGAAAAGAACAAACCGCAGATAAGACATTATGAAAACGCCTTTTGACCGTCAAATAATAATAAGCATCCTGATTGCTGCTGCTGTGCTTGTCTTGGCTTTTGCCTTTCAGGGCAGGCGAGGTATCTGGCAGCCGGACGAAGGATATTATGTCGGCACTGCCGTAACTATGATAAAAAACCACAGTTTTCTTATTCCCAAACTGGGCGAGGAAATTTTTCTGGAAAAACCTCCTGTGTTGTACTGGGCAATAATAGCGGCAATTAAAACCTTCGGACAAACCGAGCTGTCCTGCAGATTATTCAATGCCGTCTGTTTCATTTTAACCGCCGCCCTGACAGGCTTACTGGCTTACTCATTCTTCGGCAAAAAACTAAATGCCTTCATCTGTGTCTTTATTTATGCAACTATGGCAGTCCCGTTCACCGCTGCAAATTTCATCACGCCGGATACGCCGCTTGTCTTATGGACAACCGCTTCGATTTTGTGTTTCTTCAAAAGCCTTGACACAAACTCCCGGCACCGCAATCTTTTCAAAATGCTTCTGTACATATCGCTTGGTCTTGGTTTTTTAACAAAAGGTCCTGCCGTTCTCATACCCTGTACCGGAATGCTTGTATATCTGCTGTTAATGGGGCAGACGAAAAAGTTCTTTTTCGCCCCCTGGACGCTGCCCGGCATTTTGCTGTTTATAATAATAGGCTTGGGCTGGTACTTTTATGTGTCCGCAAAGGTGCCTGGTGCAGCAGTATATTTCTTTGACAATCAAATCTGGGGAAGATTGATTACGGAAAAATACAATCGCAATCCCGAATCGTCGAAAGCCTTTATATATATTCCTGTCTTATTGTTTGGTTCACTGCCGTGGAGCGCAATCTGGCTTGAAAAAACAAAACAGTTTAAAACAACAATACTGAGCCCAAACTGGTGGAAAAATCTGCCGCAGCATCCGAGAAAATTATTCTTATTGACGGTCTTCTTTGTGCCGCTGTTAACCCTTTCTCTGGCAAGTTCAAGGCTTGTTCTCTATTCGTTGCCTCTGTTTCCAATCCTTGCCGTAGCTGTTTCGCCACTATGGGCAGACAAAATGCGGTCCTTGTTGCAGGAGGCAAAAATAAAAGTTTTTGCAAAGCCAGCCGTCTTGATTTCGCTATGGATATTGCTTCTGTTATTTTCCAGGCTCGCTTTAGTACATTTACATAACTCAGAAAAAGATGCCCGCGCCCTATGGGCCGAAATCAGCCCTTATATCCCAAACGGAAAATACGAAATCGTAACTTTTGACCGTCGGGCCGATGGTCTGCTCTTTTACGGCGCGCAGGAGGTCGAAAATGTAACACGCAAAAATAATCCTTATCCAACTTTCTCAATGCCCGAAACATTTGAGTATGAATTTGCCGAAATGCTCAAAAATAACCGTATATATTTACTTATAATAGATGACAAACACGAACTTGATGCTGTCCTTGGCGTCTTGCTGAAACACAACGTCGAGACACGAACAATCGAGCTTGAGCACGAAAAGTGGCTGCTGATTGTTAATCCCCAAAAAATATCCTGAAACAAAAAATGAAACTTATTGACTCACACGCCCATCTTACTTTCGACGAACTGCAAAAAAACCTCGATAATGTCCTGCAAAGAAGCGTCCAGGCAGGCATAACCGGCTGGATAACCGTTGGCACGGATGCCGAGCAGAACAAAAAAGTTATTTCAGTGATAGATAAATACGAAAATCTTTATGGCGCTGTCGGAATTCATCCGCATTATGCCTCTCAAATCTCACCTGCCGACATCAACCAAATCAAAGAGCTTGCAAAGCATAAAAAAATCGTTGCTATCGGCGAAACAGGCCTTGATTTCCATTACAATCTTTCAAAACAAGACGCTCAAAAAGAACTTTTTAAAAATCTGCTCGAAATTGCCGCCGAAAACAATTTGCCTGTAATCATTCACTGCCGAGATGCTTTTGATGAAACAAATGAGATTGTCGATAAGTTCAAAGACAGCTTGAAAAATGTCGTCTTTCACTGCTGGGGCGGCGCTGTTGAGCAGGCTCAAATTGTCCTCAACAAGGGTTTTTACATTTCGTTTACAGGCGTCGTAACATTCAAAAATGCTAAACAAGCAAGAGATGCCGCGAAAATCGTCCCGCTTGAAAGAATGATGATTGAAACCGACTGTCCTTATATGTCGCCTGAGCCGTACAGAAAACAAAAAACAAATGAGCCGGCCTTGCTTATTCATACTGCCGCTAAAATCGCAGAGCTCAAACAGATGTCGCTTGAAAAATTCGCTGACGAGGTAACAAAAACCACAAAAAGATTCTTTAATCTGCCGTAAGTTAATCAAGCAGTTTTTGCGGATTTGCAACAAGCTCCGTTATTTCGACCAGAAACTTCGCGGCATAATCATAAGTTACTATCCGGCCGTCAGCGGCAAGACCAAACTCAACAGCCTTTTTCACAGCTATCTTCCCATCAGAGAGTACAGGTTCTTCAACAATTTTACCTGCAGAAATAATGCCGCACTGGCCGGGTACGGGTATCGCAAGAAAGGAATCAATGCCAAACATTCCAAGTGCGGTCAACGTTATACACGCTCCCGACAGGTCATCGAGACTTAACTTATTATTTCTTGCCTTTTCAATAAGCCCGGCAGTCTCTTTTGCAATCTCTGCAAGGTTTTTGCCGTTTGCATTTTTTATCACCGGCACAACAAGACCTTTCGGAGCGGCAACGGCAAGACCGACATTGACGCTTTCGGCTATCTCAATATGGTCGCCCTTGAAACTGCCGGCCATCAACGGATATTTTTCAACTGCGACGGCCATAGCACGAATGAAGAAGTCATTTATTGAAACCTTTGTGCCGAGTTGTTTGCTTATCTGGCGACGGATTTCAACAACTGCTCCAACATCAGCCTTGGCCGTCATATAAAAGCACGGCTGGTTCTGCTTTGATTCGAGCATACGCTGACCGATAAGTTTTTGAATCCTCGTCAGCGGTATACGTTCTCCGCCTGTCATTGGTCCAAGGGCCTACTCGGCAAGAATTATGGATTTTGTTTCGCCCAGACGCGTCGTCCCTTCGGCAACAAGCTTCAATGTGCCGTCAGGCTTTATGAAAAAGCTGGTAGGATAGCCTCTTATGCTGCTGAAAGGCTCGGGCAAAATGCCCTGATGTGAAATGGCCGTATAGTTTATATTTTCGTTCTCGGCCGCTGCCTTTATCACTTTAACAGGTTCGCTCGAAATAGCAAGAATAGCAAGTTTATCCGCCGGCATTATTTCGCGAAGCGCGATTAGGTGAGGAATTTCCTCTAAGCACGGCAGACACCACGTGGCCCACAGAACCACCAAGACATTTTTACCGCGATAGTCCTTCAGATTGTGTGTTTTACCGGTTATGTCCTTGACCTTAAAATCCGGCATCTCTTTACCATAAAAATTCGTTAATATAGGGTTCCAGCCTCTTCTGCGAGAAATAATTTCTTCAAGCGCCTTTGAGACGGAAAGATTTTTCGTCGAAACCTTGGCGGCTGATTTACTCGCCGCCGCAGGTGAAGACTGCTCGCTGGCAGGAGCTTTTCTCGGACTGCTCTTTCGGCAGCCATTTATTTCAACACAGGCCGGCAAACAAAAAACTAAACCCAAAAGAGATACCTTTCTGATTAAACTATTTAATTTCATGATTTTTTTCGTCCTTCACAAAAAGCCCGCAGCACTTATCAAGGCCTATGGCCAAAAGCCTGAACCGCTCGTCTTTCTTGAGCCGCTCAAAATTACCTCCTGCCGCAATAATCCCGCAGCCGGCAGAGCACCTTTCATACACCTTGTCAACATCATATACAACGGGAACATCGTGCCCGAAATAGTATATAAACGACGCATTGACTTTGCAATAAGCAATTATCGGCTTGTCAGCCGCAGCAGCAGCAACTCTATCAACAAAATCACGAATTATATAATTCTCATCAGTTTCTTTGTCTTCCAGCACCGGCCAGATGAGAATAAACACATATAGCACGGCAAAAAGACCTGCTGTCGCAATCACTTTTTTGTTCAGCCAGAAAAGAATACCGATGTAAACCATCAATACCGTAGTAATCAGGCTGACATATATTATAAAATTTCGCAGGTAGTATTGCACTCTGGTCAGCCAGATAATCGCACCCGCCATACAGGCAGCAACAGTAAAAATATGTCCCAGTAAAAAAACCGCTGCGAACCGCCGGCTGTACGCCTTGTTCGTAAATATCATATCGTCAATAATTACCCCCGCCAGAATCGCCATCGCAGGCATCAGCGGCAAAATGTAATGCTGACGCTTACCGCCGCAGAAACTCATAACGACAATCCCCACTACAAACCAGAACCACAGATAAAACATTATTTCACGCCTTTTCTCCCATATCCGGTAAAACGGCGCCGCCAGTGCAAGCGGTATAAAAGCGGAAAACGGCAAAAAATGAACAAACATCACCTTGAAATAATAGTAAAAAGATTTCGAGCCGGCGTCATACTCACCGGCCGCCCTGCCTAAAAATTCATTTTTCCAGACTTCAAGTGCCGCCGGTTCCTTGAGCAGTACAGCTATCGGCCACGGAAGGACTATCAACAAAAACAAAAGTATACCTGCTATCGGCAGTAATTTCGGTATAAGTTTCCATTGGCGGAAAACCGCAAAATAAAAAAACAACGCCCCAATTACAAGCGGAAGCGGCGCAGGGCCCTTCGCGAGCATCGCGAGAGCGAAACTGAGCCAGAAAATAAGCATACAGCAAATTTGTTTCCCGCGTTCATTGGTTTTTGCCGCTGAATAAAAGCTCAACATCGCAATCGCAACAAAAGCAGTAAGCGCCATCTCAGGTCTGCCTGTATGGCTGTATCTGACATAGCAAAGTGAAGTTAACCAGATAAGCGATGAAAGAACGGCAATCCGCACACCCAGCCAATCGGTTACAAAATAAAGAATCGCTATTGCTGAAAGAACCGCCAGCACCGCGCTGGGCAGACGAACTATAAAATCATTCACTCCGCCGGCCGCTTTTGCCGCTGCCGTTACAAACCAGTAGTTCAGGGGCGTTTTTTGAAGTCGCAGCTCGCCGTTAAAATATGGCACAAGCCAGTTACCGCTCGATACCATTTGTCTTGCTACAACTGCAACGTACGCCTCGTGACTGCCCAGCGGTCTGTCGGTAATCGCCCAAAAAGCCGTCAAAATCGAAACTGCGATAACAATAGGAAAAACAATTCCTTTTGACCTTTTGTTGTCCATCTCTTTTACAGAATTCAGACTACAGATTTTTTACTCTTTACTTTTTACCTTTTACCTTCTTATTCCTTATTCATAAGTCCGATTATTTGTTGCAGGTCATTAGGACATTCGACAGGTGGGTTGCTGTATTTGCCGCTTCTTTCCTTATGATACTTGACAGTTACATCCGGGTCCTTAAGACAATGCCCCGTAAGCACACAGGCAACTCTCTCTTCCGGCTTTATTATTTTTTCAGAAAGCAAAACCTGCAAACCTGCTATGGTTGCCGCTGAGGCAGGCTCACAACCAAGCCCGAATTTCCCTACCAGCGCCTTTGCATCGAGTATCGCCTCATCCGGCACGGCTCGTACAACGCCGTTACATACATCAATCGCACGCAGACACTTTTTCAGATTTACCGGCCGGGAAATCTCTATCGCCGAAGCGCAGGTATGAGGAGAAAAGTTTTTAGCGGTAAGCTCAGCATAAAAATCGCCGATTTTCTTATTATCGACCCTGCCGTTGTTCCATCGCAGTTTTCTGTTGTTTACAAGTTCGGTCAAAGTATCAGCGCCGGTTGCGTTGATAATTGCCATTCGCGGCACACGGCCAATCAGACCAAGTTGTTTCAATTCGTAAAACGCCTTGCCGAACGCACTGGAGTTGCCTAAGTTTCCGCCGGGCACAATTATCCAGTCCGGCACAGACCAGTTCAGGCCTTCGAGAATTCGGTACATTATGGCCTTCTGTCCTTCGAGCCGAAATGGATTAAGAGAGTTGAGAAGATACAGGCCGAGTTCCATACAAACCGCTTGAACCTGTTTCATACAGTCATCAAAGTCTCCGAGTATTTGAATGGTCTTTGCACCGTATTCCATCGCCTGGCTCAATTTGCCGAATGCAACTCTGCCCGAACCGATAAAGACGGTACATTTCATTCCGCAGTGATGTGCATAAAGAGCTACTGCTGCGCTGGTATTGCCGGTGGAAGCGCAGGCACAGGATTTTGCACCGACCATTTTCGCATGGCTGAAGGCCGCCGCCATCCCATTATCTTTGAATGAGCCGGAAGGATTAAGCCCTTCGTATTGGAGGTAAAGGCAGCCTTCCTTCATTCCGAGAAACTCTGCGAGATTATCATTTTGTTGAAGCAGGGTCTGGCCTTCACCGATTGTTACCTTGAAGTTATCAGGGCAGAAATCAAGCAGTTCCCTGAACCGCCACACGCCGGAGAAATCGAGTTTGTTTTCCCTCGTTGCCCATCGTTTTGCAAAGTCGGAAAGTTTCTTTGGCGTTTTTATCTTATCCCAGTTGTACTGGACGTCGAGCAAATCGCCGCAGTCAGGGCATTTGAAAATCGGCTCATCGTAACTGAACTGTGCGTTACAGTCAGGATTGATACATTGCTGATATGCAGTTTGCGATTTCGACATTTTAAACTCCGAAAGCCCCCAACTTTACCTGTCCGCCATAGCCTTGGCGGAGGCGGATGTTGGGGGTTGGTTAGCCCCGCCATCACTATGGCGGGGTCTGTTATTCATTTCCATTTATAATAATCCCTTTTACCATCGTTTGCAACATCTTGTCCACCATCGTTATTTAACCCCCCAGCCTGCTCGGGGGTTCGCCTGTCCCGCACCTAACTTGCCCCGTTAGATGTTTTTTCAGAAAACTATCTAACTGGGGTTTGCTACTTGTCCCGCAGCACGTTGCGGCGGGGTTCAATTGTTTCTATTATCACTACGGTATAATGAATTGGTGCGGGGTTCACCTGCCCCGTGAGACCTTAATGGAAGTTGTCATTCCCGCGCAGGCGGGAATCCATAAACTTATTACTTCGTGGCTATATTTGAATAATTATAAATCTTTGCGTCTTCGTGTCTTTGTGGCTATGCGATTATCTTCGCATACCAATAATAAATTAAATCCCGAATTGCCTATCCTCGAAGTGTGCTTCCATAGATTCTCAAGCCGAGGGTCTTTACGTCTCTATCCGGCATTTTCAGTATTTTCTTTCTTCTTGTCTATAATTTTCCGTTACAGCCCCCTTCTGGGGGGCAATCCTCATTGAATCATCTTCCCTGCAGATGGGGGGAATTATTTATTCCTTCAATTTTTCAAGATATCCTTTTTCTACTATTATTAGTATCTTCTTTCTTCTCGTTCGAAAACTTTCCTGCTGGCCCTTCTCCTGTAAACAATACCGCCAGTCTTGTAATCAACGCACCTAACAGCACATATCCTAAAGTCGCTTGAAATATAAGCAATATATGTCCACAGATACTTTGCGAATTCGCATACATATCTCCAAATCCGGTCGTCATTGTAATCACAGAAAAATATATAGGCCGAAACAAGAGCAATAAGAAATAGTGCCATACCGGCAAATGCGGCCATACTGTCAAGTGACTAATAATTCCCGGAGGGTACCAAAAGGCAAAGTTTGCATAAATAGCAGCAAAAAATAGTGCTAATCCCAAAAACCACCATATAATCCGCCAAGTGCTTAGTCCATAATCGCTAACACACCAAAACCACCTGACCGGCCACTGTAATATCTTATGCCCTTTATACCAATCCTCCCAGTTCATCCGCCGGATATTGTATTCCAAAAGCTGCTTAAGTTCTGAATATATTCGTACAGTATCAAGACCAACACCTTCAAATTTTGTCTTGCGGTCAGCTTCACATT
Organism: uncultured Planctomycetaceae bacterium; assembly: GCA_964492875.1. GTDB lineage: Bacteria > Planctomycetota > Phycisphaerae > Sedimentisphaerales > UBA12454 > JAPLMW01. The sequence goes on along the minus strand of CAZBLD010000015.1, from coordinate 1,960 downwards.
GCCAAATCAATGTACCACCATCAACAATTGCACGTGAGAAATCTGTGCCTTGAAGCTTGGCTCCTGTAAGATTGGCACCTTGTAAATTGGCTCCTAGAAAGCAGGCTTTTTGCAAATAGGCTAATTCAAGACATCCTCCTTCTAAGTCGGCAAAGTTGAACACAACTTCCTCTATGTGAGCGCCCCTGAAGTCAGTACCACATAATTTAGCCTGCAAAAATGCTGACCCTCTCAAGTAGACCTGTCCGCGAAAAACCCATTGCTCATGCAGAAAGGTGCCGGGATTTATCACAACCGCGCCAGTATTCAAAAAAGCCCCACAAAGGTAAAATCCATGGAAATTCCCTCCTTCCAGAAGAATTGGCTCATTTGGATTCTTTTTCCGCCACTCATTCCACTCCGTCGTATCCTTTTTATCCGAGCAGCGTTTGAGTATGTTATATTGTTTCTGGTCAAATCTTCTTGTTTGTTTTTCATCTCGGCCTGTATTGTTTTTTCCACTCATTTTTATCCCTGCTTATCTGTTAAATCTATCAGGTTTATAATGGCTGGTATTTGAATATCTATTTTTGCACACCAGCGAACCCAGATTGGTACATAACCTATTTTATGGGCATAAAGAAGTTTTTCTATCGACCATTTTTTATTGCCGCTGTCAATTTCTATTGCGTACCTGATTCCATTCGGCCTTCTGATTACAATATCTATAAGCCCTTTATGTCCATCTGTTTTTCTTTTTAAGCCCAGAAATACTTCTTTCTCGCACTCAAAACCCTCGTTAAGAGCAAAGCTTTCTATAGATGAAGTAAGCAGTTCTGTTCCTTTGTTCCTGTTGCCTCGCCCATACGAGCTTAAATCAATTTTTTTTAAACAATACGCAAGTAAATTAATCATTTTTTGTAATTTATATTTTTGTACATTGATTTTTTATTCGCCGCTGTTGCTTCTTCAATACTCGTTCAATCTCTTGCGTTTCAACGACGAAAATAATTAACAGCGTCAGGTATATTTAATCCATCCGTTCTCTTATTGTACGAATGGACCTATGTGTGCTTTCAAATCCAGATATTCCCTTGCGACAAATTGTAGCCAACTCTTAATAAGCGAACCTCGTATCCAATTGCCTTTTTCATGTACACTATACTGAATTCCGATAAGCTTCACATCAGGTTGCCAAATCTTACCTTCTTTTGATCTCAATAACCATATCCCACCCCCACTCATCCCAGAGAGTTTCGGGCATTTTAATGATTTTTCTGAAGTTATATCAACTGAATCAGGAGGAGATATAAACATGTTCCCACTTGGATCAAAATCGATAAAGATATCCCGCCCCTCAATGGCTTGGCTTTGTATGCCTTCAGATGGCCATTTACCGATAGGAAGAGTAAAGGAATGGTAGCATAACGAATTACAGATTTGAAATTCAAGATAATCTTTTCCTGCTATTTGTATCTTGGGAGTTTGTATAATGTATTGCCCAGGATACCCTACAATGATAACATTATTCTTCTTGTACTGATCAAAATCTGTGCAGATATCTGAAACAGTGACCCAGGAATCGATAAGGTGTTTTTTCTCCTTTGGAATCTCCAACAAGCCGACATCGGCTTGTATATCTATTTTACGAGATAGAAAAGATTCGAGTGGTGACGGATCTGTTTTGTTTCTGAGCACAATCTTATATTTATGATCTTTTGATATTACGTGTGCAGCAGTTGCGAGGAAATAATGGTCATCAATATTAATGGCAATTACAGTCCCACCACAAGACGGATTAGTCATATCAATCAGGCGATAAGTCCTGCTGGAAGCCTGACGTGTGAGTGCTTTATATTGAATGTTATTTATCTTATCGTGCATAGATTAACCTTAACTGAAGAATAAGAAATAATAGGCGATGTCGGGGCTGTTGAAAAAGTGACATAAATTTTTCTTCATGCCGCGATTTCCAAACTTA
>CAZBLD010000014.1:0-79446 GCA_964492875.1 uncultured Planctomycetaceae bacterium | reverse complement strand
ACTGCAAAAATATCTCTAAAAAATCCTTGAAATCTAACACAGCCGCTCTGTGGCTTAAAATATACTTTTTATATTCTCTGTGGCAACATATTTAAATTTTAGAAAACGCTGACCTTAATGCCTTTTTCGCTTGTTTTTTGGAGGGTCTTTTTCAATTTATCAAGCGACGCCTTCAACTCTTCGCTGCTGTCAACCAGATTATTGTAGAGTTTGTCGTCGTTAATCAGTTTTCCTACGGTGCCTTCGCCGCTGTTGATTTTGTTAAGCGTCCTGCGCAGCTCGATAAGTGTTTCGCCCAGCTCTTCGCTGGTCTGCATAACCGATTCTGTTACGGAGGCCAATTTTTCTTTGCCTGTTTGAGAAAACTCCCTTATTTGTTGAAGCGTTGCGACGGATTCTTCCGTAGCTTTTGAAAGATTTGCCAGCGATTTTTTAAGGTTCTGCTGGTTGTTGACGTCTCCGACTACGGCATTGAGGTTGTCGGCCAGTGTTGTAACCTTTGCGAAAAACGAATCCACTTTTTCCTGCAGTTCTTCAGACAGCAGTTCGCTTCCCGCACCTTCCTGGCCCTGCAGAATCATTCCATCCTGCAAAAATTTCGGTTCGAGAGCATCGAGTTCCTTTGCTGTTACTGGTGGTGTACTGAGCTCAATATAGCTGCTGCCCATTCCGCGTTTGCCGAGCTTGATTTTCACGTTGGAGGGAATGCTTGAATATTTTCGGTCTATTGCCATTTCCACAATTACCTGATGAATGAATCTGCCGTCTTTATCCTGAAACGGCATCGGCGGTTCAACGTTTGTTACTCTGCCTATCTGATAGCCGCAATATCTTACAGGCGTATTTTTCTGCACTCCCGGCGCAAATGGAAATCTTGCCTTTATGCTATAGGATGTGAACTTAGTTACCGTTACAGGCAGTTCGCCGAAAAGAAAAACCATATAGGCAAAGACAAGAACGCCGACAATTACAAAAGCGCCGACAACCATGTTCCGTTTATTTTGTATGTAATCATAATCACTCATAGATGGCTCCTTAAATATCCTGCCTGCCTTCGAGAAAAAGTTCGCGTATCGCACGAAGCGGATAGCCCGACTTATTGAGTTTTTTTATAAGTTTTATCCTGTCGACGGCCCGAACATCGAAGAGCCTTCTGTTTGTCTTGCTGATGGATGTCGGCTTTATGAGGCCTACCATTATATAATATTGCAGCGACTGTGTCGAAACGCTTGCCTGGCGGGCGGCCTGACCTATAGACATTAACTTTGCTTTTACCTTCATCCCGCACCTTCTTTTTGTTTAATCTTCGTTAAACCTTTTATAACTCCATTGTTCTTTCGGCTATTTAGAAGACAGCCCTGATATATCGAATATTTAGAAGGTGCGGGATTCATAGTCAACCCCGCACCTATTTGTGCCGTGTCATCCTAAAGTAAGTTACCTGGCGACTGGCGGTATCGCTGCCATTTTTTCTTTTGTATTCTTACAATACAAATAGGTGCGGGGTCAATCATTTTTCGGCTGGTCCGGCAGTGGGCCTGCCCGCCGAAGGTTTACCGAAGGCGGGTCATAGCCCTGGGAACCGAAGGGATGACATCGCAAGACCCGCTTTACCGCAAGAAAAATGCCCTTAGCCGGTCCAAACAACCTGATGGCTTCAATTGCGTAATTGCTACAGCTCGGAATAAATCTGCATTGTGTGCCCAGAAAAGGACTCAAGGCAGCCTGATAAAGTCTTATGACCAGAACAAGGCTCTCGGTAACCAGACTCGTGCTACGTAGCGAAGCGCTTCCAGCCTTCGCAGCCGAAGCCGCTTCGGCGGAGCAGGCACTTCGCAGAGTAGCAAAAGCAGGAAATTCAGTTTTTGTCCTATCTTTTTTCAAAGCACTTCTGTCCCTGCCTTACAAGTTCCAAAAATGAGTCTCTGACCTGCTCAAGACTTAATTTTTTTATATCACAAGACTTACTTTTAGACAACATCCTGGAAAAAATTATAAGATAATCGAAATTATCAGGGATTGTATGCCTGCTTAGCCTAAAGGCCTCTCTGGCAAGCCTTTTGAGCCTGTTTCTGACAACGGCAGGGGCGGTTTTTGAACTTATAGAAACGGCAAACCTTGCCTTTGCATCGCTGTTAGGAGCCATATACAATGTCATTAAGTCGTTTTTTACAAATAACTTATACTCCAGAATTGCCTTGAAATCGGACCTTGAGGTCAGCCTTGCAGATTTTGGGAATTTGTATTTTGACATTCGTATAAAAGCCTCAAAACGGCATTGCAGACATTTAGAAGCCTGAAATCTTTCTATATTAGTATTATGCCGAGCTTTATTATATATGTAAAACCTCTTTTTTATGAATGATTTTATCGGTTTTTAGCGGAATATATTCAATTTACGGGTAAATCAAATTTTGCGTTAATTACGGCCTTTTATCTGGTTTTACGCCGCTACTTAAAAAGCACAAAAAATCAGTTTGATTTATAGGTAGCTGCGGGTGTCGGTAGGCCGTAAGGCCGCATAATACATAATAAAGGCAAATTTCATTTATTCGTATGGAAAATGTTTAACCTTCTCATAAATATAATCAAGGTCAGTGGCCTGCTCCATCGGCTTGCCGTTTATTAAACCTGTATCTCGGTGGAGTTCATTTATTCGATGTTTTAAATCGTTCCATTGAGCCTCTTTTTCAAACTCATCCATTTGGTCTTTTAGTTTCGCTATTTCATCGTTCGTTTGTTCTACCTCGTCTCTTAGCCCGTCCGTTTCTGTCTTCTCTGGATAGTAATATCCAACTGGGCAAGTTCTTCCATCATCTGTTATGTAGTATTTTCTTAATTTCCCAAAACCATCATAAGCTGTAAAGTATATGGTATGTGTAGTAGGAGAAACTTCCCAAGATTGTATTTCGGCATTTCCAATTACTCTCCGCAAATATTGGTATGCTCCATCACGATAAAAATTAGGTTCTGATTGTTTTGCAGTGGTGCTGCGAATCGGTTGTGTTGTATCTGGTGCGGAAACTATTTCGTCAAAAGATTTTACTTTTGTCGGTTTTATCGTTGCTGGGCCTAAATCAACAAGTTTATACTTTGATGCGTCAGGACTTGTATGAATTAACCTTCCAATGACAATGCCCGCAAAAAATACCAGCAACATTATTATCAATTTTCCTCTGATTTTCATTTTTCTGTAACCCTTAAAAATTACCTGCCCGAAAAACTTGACTTTGAAAAATCGCACTTATTTTTCGGCAACAATTATTTGGTTGTAATTGAAAGCTGATAAACTTCGACAAGCTTCTTGCCAATCAGAGTTACTCTATCGGGGGGGTATATGTACAAACCAAGATATGTAACTCTACTCGAAAAGATTTCCTGTAGTTGTTCGGGCATTTTGTCTCTCAAGTTAAATTGATAGCTGGTAGCAAACTCGTGAAAAGATTTTATCTCATCGACTGTGAGTTCTCTTATGGCGTTGCTTAAAAGACGCACTTCGTAAGGAACAGGTTTGTGTTCCAGCCAGTATTGAACAAGGGCTGCATACAATTCTGTTTTATCTTCATCCTCATCACTTACTGCCTTTGCAACTATCTCATCGAATAGGTCAATATCTGGCATTTCTGGGACATTGTCTTCAAACCGAGTGAATCTACGGCTTAAGGATTGAACAAGCTCTTCCAGTCTCCCTAATCGTTTCTCGGTGCGGCGGGTTTTGATATTGTCAATAATAAATCCGATAGCGCCTACTGGTGGACATTTTATACCAATAAATTTTGTCAGCGCGCTTACTCCTGTGAGAGTGCGGTCAGTATTATCACTGGCATTGCCTTTGCCATCCATAATTTTATGCTTTCAAAATTAGCCCGAAACTGATTTTGAGAAATACCCTCTTTTTCTTTGCTGTGAATCAAGAGAGAATGGCCGTATTTATATTTCGGTCTTTCGGCAGCCAAGATTAAGCAGGATATTGCCTTTTAGACCATTGTCCGCTAATATAGAACTATATGGTTAAAATTGGGAAGACCGGCCCTGAAACCGGTTAAACGGTTTGAGCAGGGGTGTTCAGGCCGACCCGAAAAGAACAGGTAAAAAATGAGCAGATCGAAAAAATCAACAGACAATTTGTCCTATAAAGAGTTTATTTCCGTACTGAAGAAACTCTATCGACTAACATCAGACTTTCAGGAACTATCAATGCGAATTCGTTCTCAGATTGGAAAGCAGGAAGGAACACCATTTGAACAACAGAGTCTTAAGAATGATTTCGAGAAACGCAGCCATCTTCTTGATGTCTTTGCGCAGAGCGGACTAGTTATTTATCGGGAGGCTGTCAGATTACAATTGCCGACCAGACCTGATAACGTGCTTCACTTGGCTTTGAATTGGTATAAATCTAAAAATGATGCAGAGATAGACAGTGTAATCGACAGGGCAGAAGCAGAGACCCTGCAGATGATCCTTGAGGCACAAGCGCTGAGAACGAAAACGACCAGCGGCAAGACGGGGGAAACACAGAACGAGTCTGACGATTTAATAACAAAAATTAAAAAGAGATTAGACGGCCTATCTCAAAAAATCCGCCCCAAAAAGGCAGTGTCCCAAGCGGTTAATATCCATCGTAAAACCCTTGTCAAACGCAAGGTACTCACCGAGGCAGAGATTAATAGAGGGTTTGTAAGGAGTTGGACGGCGGTTCGTAACGAAGCCCGCTCGATTTTTAACGAGGCCGCGGGCGCAGGAATAAAATTGCCGAACGTTCCTGCTGCGGATGGCACAGTTTGGAGTTTTGAGCGATTGCAGAGTTGGCTTGACGAATCCTTATACAAAATATCAAAACTGCAAAAGCATATACCCAAAACAGATAGCGGTGGCAAGGCGGGGAAAACAAAAACCATAGCAAAGAAACTGAAAAAACCAATATCGGACAAAACAGCGGCGGTGTATGAGCTTCTTAAAATGATGCCAGAACACAGGGGATTAACTGGCCGCAAAATAATAGAGGAACTGTCCAAGAAAAATATCTTCATCGACCAAAGCACTTTAACAAAAAATATTATCCCTATTTTGAAAAAAGACTACGGGGTTAAAAACCAACCACGTATAGGTTATTACGTCGAAAAATAGCAGACCGCTGATAATCTGCATATAATCCCTGTATGCGCTGCATACATTTTCGCCCATATCGTTTAATTTATGGGATATGAAAAAGAAATTTGTAATAAACATAAACGTGTTTAGAAATGTCCAAACCAAAAACCTACAGATTATACAGGGTGCATCTTTCCAACAGAATGTGGGAACTGGACAAAAGAAGAAAGGAATCTTTAACAAAATTATCAGTGTTATTATTCCATTTATTAAGGCATTCATCTACAAAATATTGCTGCACAAGTAAAATTCCAAAGAAGGGGACAAGCGGGCACTGTCAAATATAAGATTGAAAGTTTAACATCCAACATTGAACGCTGAACATTGAACATCCAATAATGAAAATAAAAAATCAAGCATCAAAAAGCAAAAATTAAACTAAAAATTCATAGTTGATAGCTATCAATCAACGTGAGGGAGAGGGGCGAGATCCCCCGCCTACGCGGGGGCAAGTTTAAAATTTGAAATTTCAGAAAATGGATAACCCCCACTGAAAGTGGGGGCTAAACAGGGAGATTAGCCAGATGGACAGGGCGGCTGATATTATTTTTCAAAACGATATTGGACTGTGAGGATTTATCGTCATTATAGAGCTGCTGATTGATTTTTTCGAGGTCGGCATTTAACAATAGATATTTAAACGTTTTGAATTTAAAACTTTCAAAATTCAGCCTTGCGTAGTTTTCTTCATCGTTCTGCAAAACAAACTTGTCCCGTGCCAGAGCGGCAAGGAGCAAACCTTCATCCGTATGCGGCGCTCTGAAACCAAGCCGTTTGCCATCTTTTGTTTTAAACTCCGCACTATAATATTTATAATCTTTAACCCGTTTGTCATAAACTCCATAAAAACCGGTACTATTTCTGCATTTAGTATTTAAACTATTTTGACGATAGTCGGTCAGCCTCAGATTACTTCTTCGATTGTCTAATTTGCAGCCATTGATATGGTCGATAACCTGACGCGGTTTGGCATTTAATACAAAATGAGAAAGCAATTGACATTTTAAGGGTTTACTGCGGATGAAAATGTAAACGTATCCCAATCTGTCGATATTGACAGGCATATTAAATTTTTTGCGGGGGAATTCAAGATTTGTATTTACTATTTTTGCGTAAATATCAGGGTCAAGTTTGATTAATTGACCCTTTACTTTCAATATCCGGTAATTAATTCCGCTCATTTTTGCCATTTTTGTATCCGTTTTTCCGATTTATACTTCCGCTGGTACAGACCCTGGTTTTTGAGTATTATATCACAATTTTATTAAAAGTAAAGTAAATATCTAACTTTTTTTATAATATTTTTATTATAATATTAACTCTTTTTTGACAAGTATTTATGCATCTGCATAGTGCGGCCAAAAGGCCGCAATCAAAATCCGAAATTCGATCCGCCTTCGCTAAAGCTACGGACGGACAAGAATTCGAAACCCCGATGAGATAGCTGAAGCATCTCACAGGGCAGGCAAATTCGAATGACCAAAAAAGGGAAATTTAAAACAAGGGAAACAACAGGTACAAATAATTTAATTTTTTTTAAAATTTCCCTTGACAATTTGTTAGTATGTATATAGTTTATATATTAACAATGTTAAGGATGTAAGGAAATAAGGAAGCAAAGAAGTAGGGATGACAGAGTTATCGGTTATCAGAAACTCAGTTATCAGTAATATTCAAACAAACACGAAGGGCGAAAACGATGTCGCTCAAAGAAGAATTAAAGTTAAAAAAGGGATTCGATATAGTCGAACACGAAGCTTTGCTGAATATCTATTATACGGCAAGTCTGCTTAAAAAACGTGCTGATGTGTTCTTTAAGGCCTTTGGTTTAACAGACGTTCAGTTCAACGTTATGATGCTTCTGCATTATCACGGCGGTAGCCAAGGCGGCCTGAGCCAGGTGCAGTTAAGCGATATGATGCTCGTCAACCGCGCAAATATAACAACACTGATAGACAGAATGGAGAAAGCCTCGCTTGTTATGCGGACTTCCGCATCCGACGACAGACGGACAAACATAATCAAACTGACTGCTAAGGGCAAAAGGCTTTTTGCAAAGGCCGAGCCTTTATATGCAAAGCAGGTGCAGCAGGTAATGTCTGGCGTTGCCGGGGCGGAACAGAAAAAACTGATGATGATTCTTGAAAGGGTACGCGCCAGTATCAACAAGCCTGCATAAAAAAGCAAATTTATTTTTTTGCGGAATAGTTAAGATATTAACAATATATTTATTAGTGAAAGGAGAAAAAAATGTTTACCACACTTTTAGCCGCGACTTTTGTTATTTCATTTGTCGTTTCAACAATTGTGGTTTTGTTTTTCAGCCGGCCGCTGGATAAAATTCTTGACCGAATCATCTCAGACCAGATAAGCGGGGCATGGTCGAAATATCTTAAGTTTGCGATATATGTAACCGGCATCTCCAGCGGCGTGAGGATATGGGACCTCGAAAAATATATTACCAAACCGCAATACCAGGGAAGTGAAATAACCCAGTTGACTACAGAACGCTGGGTATTTGAGGCTTATCGAGCGACAATCGGGACGCTTCAGGGTGTTGCATGGATGCTTTTGGTTTTCTTTGTTTTTGCACTCGTGGCTTATGTCATCGTCCGTGTATTTGAAATGAAAAACAAAGCCAAAAATGTTTAAAAATAGTTGTTATTCTGATTCACGGCAGAGATTAAGGCGAGGTTCAGCAGAAAGGATTTAAAGTTATGAGAGGCGACGTATTTCTTACGCAGGTTTTGAGCAGACCGCCTTTTTCAAAGATGCATCCAAAAGTGGCGGCCTTCTTTAAAAACTACCTGTCAAACGAGAAGGTTATGAAGTTCAACGAGTATTCTGTTATGAACACTCACTTTCCGCCTTATCCCAGCGGCGCGTTTGACAATTTTGCGGAGCACATCAGTGAAATGGGTGATGCGGCAAAAAGACGGCTGTTTTCGGTGACGTTAGCAGTCACCAACAGATGCAATTACCACTGCTGGCATTGCTATAACGCCGGCAGAAGTCAGCGTGATATGCCGCTGTCTGTATTGAAGGACATTGCCGGCCAGCTTCAGGGGCTTGGAGTCGTTAATGTTACTTTGACAGGCGGCGAGCCGCTCCTGCGAGGAGACCTTGAAGATATCGCAGCGGCCTTTGATGAAAGCACCTGTCTGACTCTGAATACGACCGGCGACCGACTAACCGCCCAGCGCGCCCGCGCCCTTCGTGATGCCGGGATTTTCAGCGTCGGCGTCAGCATTGACTCCACCGATGCGGATGAGCATGACCGAATGCGCGGCAGAAAAGGAGCCTTTCGGACCGCTCTCGACGCCCTCCAGTCTGTTGCCGCCAGCGGCTTGTACCCTTATGTCATAGCCGTGGCAACCCACGACTTCCTCCAGCCCGACCGGTTCTGGCAGTTTATCAGATTCGCATCCAGGTCCGGGGCATTGGAGGTGCACTTGCTCGAGCCAAGCCCCACAGGAAGACTGGCCGGCCACGAGGATGTAGTTCTCAATGAAGCTGACAGACAGCTCCTGCTCAAGTATCAAAAGGATGTTGCCCAGGATGACAGCTTGCCGATTCTATCGTGTTTTCTTTATCTTGAGTCGCCGCAGGCTTTTGGATGTGGGGCAGGACTTACTCATTTGTACATTGACGGGAGTGGAGAGGTTTGCCCCTGTAATTTCGTTCCTCTTTCCTTCGGAAATATCACTACCGAGCCGCTGGTTCGCATTCTCGACAGAATGGGCTGTTTCTTCTGCAAGCCAAGACCAAGCTGCGTGGGAAAGGAGCTGTCCGAGTATATACAAAGCGAGCGACTGCCCCTCGGCCCGGATGTGTCCGCCGAAATATGCAGGCAGCACCTGCCAAGCGTTCATCCGATACCGCGGTACTTTCAGATTCGCTCACAGGCCGGCGAAGAAGTCGGCAGCAAGGAGCTTCGGTCTGCGTATGACCGGATTCATCAGGATTACGACAAGTTCTGGCTCAAAGAGGCTGCAAAGCCGATAGTTGACCTTGTTGCGAGAGTTCCATTCACAGAGCTTGAAAATGTCTTTGAGGCGGGCTGCGGTACCGGCTTTGCTACAGTCTTAATTGCGGATAAGCTTAAAAAGTCTGGACACATAATAGCTGTGGACCTTTCTGAGGCAATGTTGGCTCAGGCCCGCAAACGAAGCGAGTCTGCAGGATTTCACAATGTGCGGTTTGTTGCGGGCGATGCCCTTGAGATTCTGAATAGCGGGGGGCCGTTTGATATGATTTTCTCAAGCTGGGTGCTGGGATACATACCTCTGGAGCCCTTTCTTGCCGCTGCCGGTCGTGCTCTTCGAGCATCTGGTATTATTGCGTTTGTTGTTCACAAGGAAAATTCCCCCCGAGAACCGCTTGAGATATTCGGCCGGCTTGTGGCCCAGGATCCATCCATTCTACAGAAGCGGGTGGCATTTGACTTTCCGCGTGATATGAATCACGTGCACCAATTGCTGTCCGCTGGATTTGAAATTCTACATCTTTGGGATGGCAAGATTGTATTTCGCTATGATACGCCCGAGGAGGTGTTGGAGCACCTCCTTAAGTCCGGCGCTGGAACGGCTTTCTATGATGCCATCGACCCGAAAAGACGCGAGCAGTTAAAGACAGAGTTCATCGAAACTATCGCCCGTGGAAAACCTCCTGGCGGCCACGATGTCATCCATGATTATATTTGTTGTATTGCAAGGCTTAAAACGGGCTTTAAAAAAAATGCTTGAGAAAATCAGGGAAATTATTGCGGAAACTAAAAACCAATTGCAGCCGTTAGGTGCGAAAGACACATATCCGCCTTCAACTGTTGAATATTTCAAATATTACGGCCTTGATTTGGCTAATGACAAGACAAAGCATTTGTTTGGCACATTTCAAAGCAATAGTTTTACTTTGGCAGGCCATATATTCATCCCGTTAGAGACAGGCCGCCACTGGCGGCCGTCGGGCGTCAATGACGCCTTGTCTCTAACGGGATTCAGGCCCAAAGAGTATAAAGCAACAGTTGTTGTTCTGCACAGCTATTTAAACCATTGTGGTTTGCTGAGCAAGTTAATCAGATATTTGCTTGACGCTGGTTTTGCTGTTGCCGTTTATGACTTGCCCGGCCACGGCTTATCAAGCGGCCAGCCGACGGCCATTGATGATTTTTCGCAGTACAGCGATTCGCTAAGCGATTTTATGAACACTGTCAGGCCGATACTTGACGGCCCGTATCACTTGATAGGTCAAAGCACCGGCGCTGCGGTGATTATGGATTATCTTTTTTCCGAGCGGGGCGACTATTTCGACAAGGTCGTTTTAATTGCCCCTTTAGTGTGTTGTGTATGGTGGTTTGAAGCAAAAATTGCTTTCAGAATCTATCGTCATTTTGCGAAAAATATATTCAGACTCTTTCGCAAAAATTCTTCGGATAAGGATTTTTTGCGATTTGTCAGATATAGCGACCCGCTGCAGGCAAAGAAGGTTTCTCTAAATTGGATTTGTGCGTTTTTTGAATGGAACGATAAAATTGCAAATGCCGAGAGCGTTGCCAGACCGATAATGGTCATCCAAGGCGCTAATGATGCTGCAGTGGCGTGGAGATATAATTTAAAATTTATTCAATCAAAATTCAGTAAAGCCCAGATAAAACTTGTTGAAGAAGGCCGACACGAATTGTTTAATGAATCAGCTGATATATGTAAAGAGGTGTTTTCGCAGGTAGGCAGCTGTCTTGAAAATTGATGATTAGTTGTTAACATTACGGCAATGTAATCTGGTGGTTTACAAGATGAGTTCCGCAGTAAAAATAAAACTTGGAGCCTCTTTTGGATGGTTCAATGCTACGCAGTTTCTCGGTGCGCTTAACGACAACATTTTCAAGCTGCTTTTAATCCTGTTCGTAATCAGAATACAAGGGACAGATTCTGCAAGTAGTGTAACAGCATTGGCCGGAGCGGTTTTTGTGCTGCCGTTTTTGTTTTTTATGGCGACTGCCGGCAAACTGGCCGACCGTTTCAGCAAACGCAATATTATCGTTTTGGCCAAAGTAATGGAAGTTGTGGTAATGACCATCGGATGCGCAGCGTTCCTGTCGCAAAACGTGTTTGGCCTGTATTGTGTGTTGTTCCTGATGGCATCCCACAGCGCTCTTTTTTCGCCGGCCAAGTATGGAATTATTCCGGAACTGGTCAAAAGCGAACAACTATCGCGAGCAAACGGCCTGCTGGAGGCATTGACGTATTTAGCTATTGTTATAGGAACGGCATTAGGGCCCTTACTTTCGCAGACAACAGGCGGACGTTTTGCGTTAACGGGAGTAGTCTGTGTTACAATCGCAATTTTGGGATTAACAGCCAGTTTGTTTATACCTCGTACGCCCGTTATCGGTGCTGCCAGCCCAATGTCGTTATTTTTCCTGCGGGACATCTGGCGGACACTGTGTGACATTCGCCGCGACAGAGACCTGCTGCTGGCGGTTATTGCGTCGGCGTATTTTTTACTGATGGGCGGTTTCACTTACTCGAACCTCATTCCTTACGGGATAAAACATTTGGGACTGAGTGAAACACAAAGCGGATATTTGTTTGTTGTTGCGGCAGTAGGTATTGGAGTTGGTGCTTTCTGGGCAGGCAGACTTTCCGGTCGAAATGTGGAATTTGGCGTTGTGCCGTTAGGGGCAATCGGACTGACGTTTTCGTCGGCAGGGCTTGGCTTTATACCGGCTTTATATCCTACCTTTGTGCTGGTTTTTATAATGGGAGTAAGTGCCGGACTATTTATCGTTCCCATTAATACATTTATTCAGCTTCGCAGCCCCGCGCAACAGCGAGGCCAAATCCTTGCAGCATCGGGCTTTTTAGGCTGGGTCGGCGTGCTTTTGGCTTCGGGCCTGATTTATTGTTTCGCCGGCATTTGGAAGTTGTCGGCAGGGCAGATGTTTATGGTTCTTGGCATAATGACGTTAGTGCCGACTGTTGTAACGATAATGCTGCTGCCGGATTTTCTGGTTCGTTTTTTATGTGTGCTGCTTACGCGCCTGTGCTATCGGATTAAAGTAACTGGTATTGAGAATGTCCCCATTGATATTGATAAAAGTGCTCTATTGGTTTGCAACCACGTTTCACAGGTAGATGCACTGCTTTTGGCAGCTACCCAGCAGAGGCGAATTCGCTTTATTATGGATAAGCGTCCTTACAACAAGTGGTGGCTGCGGCCGATTTGCAAACTGATGAAGGCGATTCCTATATCCGCCACAGATTCGCCTAAAAAGATTGTTACCTCGCTCAGACAGGCCCGAGCGGCGATGGATGATGGATTTATTGTATGTGTATTTGCTGAAGGTATGTTAACCCGCAGCGGAATGATGGCCGAATTTAAAGGCGGTTTTGAACGGATAGTAAGGGGCAGCAACTATGATATTGTCCCCGTATATCTCGGCGGGTTGTGGGGCAGTATTTTCAGCTATTACAGCGGCAGGAAATTATCAATGCTGCCTAAGAAATTTCCGTATCCGGTCTCAATTCATTTTGGCGCTCCCTTGCCCGCTGATTCATCGGCAAACCAGATAAGACAAAAGGTAGCCGAGCTTTCCTGTGAGTATTTTGATACCTTGAAATCGCCAAAGCGGTCATTGGCATATCTCTTTGTTAAAACGGCCCGGAAAAACTGGTCCAGGCGGTGTATTTCCGATGCTACTCTGCGAAGTAGCGATTCGCTACGTAGCACGAGCTCGACTGGCAGACGCCTTAATTACGGCCAAACACTTGTAAGTGCCGTAGCACTTGCCGAGATAATAAACAAACTCACAAAACCTGATGACAAGGTAGGGATACTTCTGCCGCCGTCAGCAGGGGGGGCACTTGTCAATTTAGCAGTAACTATATCAGGCAGAGTGTCGGTGAATTTGAACTATACCGCAAGTCAGGATGCAAGAAGTTTTGCTATCGAACAGTGCGGTATCAGATGTGTTATTTCATCTCGCAGATTTATGGAAAAAGCGGGGATTTCCGGTGCATTAGATGGCGTTGTTTTTCTTGAGGATATTGCAGTTGGGATAGATTCGCTGGCGAAAATTAAGGCATATTTGAAAGCACGCTTTTTGCCGATAGCGTTTTTAACTAAAAGCCTGCAATATTGTGGCGATGATTTGGCAACGGTTATTTTTTCTTCCGGCAGCAGCGGCAGGCCGAAGGGAGTTATGCTGAGCCACCATAATATCATTTCCAATGTTGAAGCTGTGCGGATGGTTGTTCGGTTAAGGTCAGACGATAATCTCTGCGGCGTGCTGCCGTTTTTCCATTCTTTCGGATTTAACTGCGGCTTGTGGCTGCCTCTTATCAGCGGCGTTTCGGTCAGCTTTGTAGCCAATCCGCTCGACGGGCCGGCGGTTGGGCAGAGCGTGCGTGAAAATCGCTCGACTATTTTATTTACGCCGCCGACGTTTCTCTTGAATTATATCAGACGCGTAAATCGAGAGGATTTTTCCAGTCTTCGACTGGTAGTGGGGGGCGCAGAGAAACTTAAAAAACAACTGGCTGATATGTTTGAAGAAAAATTCGGGATTCGGCCGCTGGAAGGTTATGGAACCACAGAGCTTTCGCCGGTAGTAGCTTTAAATATTCCGGACGTCCAGGCCGACGGTGTGTATCAGGTGGGTACCAGGGAAGGTTCTGTCGGCCATCCGATTCCGGGTGTGGCGGCAAAAATCGCAAGTCTTGAGACCAAAGAGTCTTTAGCCGTTGGAAAAGAAGGTTTGCTGCTTATAAAAGGACCAAACATTATGCTTGGCTATCTGAATCCCGTTAGAGACACCCCTAAGGGGGACGGCCACCGAAGGCAGCCTGTCTCTAACGGGATGAACATGAAAGATGAAACCGGCGAGGTTTTGGAAGACGGCTGGTATAATACCGGTGATATCGCAAGAATTGACGCGGATGGTTTTATAACAATTACAGACAGGTTCGCGCGCTTCAGTAAAATCAGCGGCGAGATGGTTCCGCATATCGGCGTTGAGCAAGTTCTGCTAAATGCTCTCGGCACAAGTGAGCAGCTCGTTGCCGTAACAGCCGTGCCGGACGATAAAAAAGGCGAAGAGCTTATCGTTCTGTATCTTCCGCAGGCAGGTACTGCCGAAAAATTGCACGATATTATCACAAAAAGCAATCTGCCTAATCTGTCCAAGCCGCGGCGCGCCAATTACATCATGATAGAATCAATGCCGACGCTTGGTTCCGGCAAGCTTGACATCGTCAAGCTGAGAGAAATCGCCTTATCAGCTAAAAAGTCCGACAATCTTGGCTGAGCGCCGGAGTTTTGAACGTTGTAAATCAAGGTCATTTTTCCTTAAGGTCGAGCGGCGAAACATAATCGCCGAACTTTTTACCTGCCGCTTTGAGCCGTTTGCGCTGTTCAGACAGGACCTTAAATACTTCGGCAGGTGCCTGGGCAACATTTTCGCGGTGAAATTTCTCAACACGGTCTATCTTTGCAAGGTTCTCTTTTATACGAATTGTAAACTGGTTGACATAATCCTGCTCGGTATAGTCTTTTTTGAGGACCTCTTTAAACAACCTTTTAAGGTCTTCATAGCAGGGGATTGAACCTGTTGGAGCAACCATACAGCCTGCTTCGCCGTGAATCCGCAGCTCCATCCATTTTATCCAGACGTGCTTGTCGCGGACGCCGTTGACGAATTTGCCGGCACTGTCTCGCAGGAAGTAATTTACGCCGAACACCAGCGGCGGTTTTTTAAGTTTCTTGCCGAAATCGAGATTGTTTTTGATATATTTGCCCAGCGAGATAGCCACAAAATCCTGAATACTCATCAGATTTATTTCCGGCACACCTTCCTTGCCGACAGTTGCGAACGTGGTTTCGGTTTCCAGTGATGCGCCGTAAGCAACAATTCCGTGTTCCCAGTCAAAGCCCTGCTGGCAGGGCACATAAGATTTTGCGTCGCGTCCGCCATACATAATGCCGGCAAGTTCTACTCCTTTTGGATTGTCTAATTCAGGGTCGCAATTTTTAAGTGCGTGCAGCGCCACGGCATATCGTGCGTTCTTGTGGGCTAATGGGATTTCGTTGCCTTTTACATCTTTTTTGCCTTTAAACCAGTCGCCTGAAAAATTTTCACCATCGTCAGGCGTATCAATACCCATTCCGAGCCAGTAGGGCGTTCCATCTTTTACCAGCACGTTGGAGAATATCACTTCGCCTGGCTTTGCCAGCGCTTCCCATATTGCAGGGTCGTCTTTAGCGGTAACGTTCTGGATAATTCCGAAGATACCTGCCTCAGCGTTGGCAGCCATACATCTGCCGCCTGTCTGGCGGAAATATGCGATGTCATCGCCGAGTATGGTTTCGCCGGGCAGCATAGCTGTTGAGGTTTTGCCGCAGGCGCTCGGAAAAGCACCGGCAAAATAGGTTTTTCGTCCACCTTTACCTTTTACGCCCATCAGGAACATATGCTCGGCCAGCCAGCCTTCCTCGTCGGCCTTTCGGATAGTCAGGCGCAGCGCAAGTTTTTTCAGTCCTATTGTATTTCCGCCGTATTGTGTATTGACGCTGTAAACGGTATCAGTGGTATAGTCAATGTAGATTCGTTTTTTGTCGGATTCGACACTGACCATACGCTCGTCAACTTTTCCGCAGGAGTGCAGCGTAGCAAAGAATTTTGTTTTTGGCCCTAATTGTTTGAACTCCTCATAGCCTAAGCGGTACAGCAGGTTCATACTATGTGAGACGTAGAATGAGTCAGTACATTCGACGCAGGGAATGCTGAAGTCTGAGTTATTAGGTCCCAACGTCATAAAGCGGACAATCATAGTCCTGCCTTTCATCGCTCCTGCCAGCAGGCCGCGAACTTCAGCCAGGCCTTCTTCCCGTTCAATCTGGTTAAGCGCCTTGCTGAGCGTGTCTGTTTTCGGAATAAGGTATTTTGTAACTTCTCTGTCACGGCCCTGGTCTTCCATACCGTCAAAATGGATTGTATGTCCCTGTATCTTGAGAGGTTTTTCTTCGCCGGTTTGGACCGCCTGTCTGCGGGTGTATGTGATGTCTTCGGGCCTGTCCGTAGAGACAAAAATGCTCGCAGGCTTTGTCAGCTCAATGGCATCTGCGACGAACTTGTGTAGATTCTCATTGTTAATAGCCATCAGCTTGTTAAAGTTGTCTTTGTCTAATTTTTCCTGCAGGAACTGTTTGACGTTTTGCACAGCCATAGTGCCTCCGGCCCTTCCAAAAATGATTATTTTGTGGTTTTTGCCGACAATCTTCCTTTGGGATGTACAAAAACCGCCAAATACTAAAAATTTCGGATGCGAAAGTCAAACATTTTGTGATTATTTTTTTTATCTGGGCCAATTAAGTCCGGTAACAGGTTTTTAAAATTGAGCCAAACCGGCAAAACCGTCCATATTCTGAAATAGATTGCAGATATTTGCTGTCTGCAATCTGGCTTCCGTTTTCTTCGTGCCTTGTGTAACTATTTTTTTTCTGATTTTCTTCTTGACAGAACTATTAAGCTGTGTTATCGTAGTAATGTATAGACTAATAGCCTTAAAAGGCTGGGCAGAAAATTATAATTTAACAATGTCATTATATTTTTAACCTTTTATCATATCTCTTTTTAGCCCATCTTTTTGAGTCTTCTTTTAACACAAGTTTAAAGTTTAGAACGTCTTTTTTCGATGTTAGTTTAGATACGCATCTGTGATGGTTTAGTGATTTCTGTGGCAATTTAAGTAGACCCCGTTAGAGATTCGTTCTTTAACGGCTTTAAGCCGCCGTCAGCTTTGGGCGGTAATGACCATCTATTTCAAAACTTGGTGGTTTTCTCTAACGGGGTAAAAATGTGTAGAAAGTGCTGCCTTTCGGCTGAAATAGTTGTTAACGGAGAGATTTTCGCAGGGCCGACCGAAGACCGAATTGTGCAGTTAGTTGTTCTCATAAATTAAACCTGTTGCCGAGGACAGCACTTTTGCGAGTCTCTCGGTAGTTCCGCCTTAGGCGGACAAATTTGAAAGGGAAAGATTATGAAAAGAAAAAAAATGAAAAAGAAAGGTTTTACACTTGTCGAGTTGTTGGTGGTTATAGCGATTATTGCTATGTTGTTGGCGATTTTGATGCCGGCTCTGGGTAAGGTCAGGCAGCTTGCTCAGCGTATTATGTGCGGCACAAACATAGGCGGTATTGGCAAGGCGATGCTGACCTATGCTACGGATGACAAGTACGAATCGTATCCAATCGCAGGACCCACCAGTGGTACAAAGTGGGATTTTACGGCGTCGGCTGGAACCGAGGGCAAATGTACATGGGACTGGCGCATAAAAGACGCTCCAGGTACTGCCGGCAATCAGCTAACCGGCCCTTATTACTCTACGCTCAGTGCAAATCTTTATCTTCTTGTCAAGTTTGCTGACGTATCTCCCGACCAGTTTGTCTGTCCCGGCAGCGATGAAAAGAAATTTGAACTGAGGATATATGACATTAGAACCACCGACGGACAAAACTTTACAGAGGTTTGGGATTTTGGCAGCGGTAAGCCCGCAGACATAGCGACAGGCAAATCACGCGGCAGAGGCCACAACAGCTACAGTTATCAATTGCCGCTTGTCCCCTTAAATTCTACAGCGGCCACTTCTGTTTATCCTGTGACGAGTACTTCAAACCCTGCAATGGCAGTTCTTGCCGACAGAAGTCCATACTGGGATAAAGTTACTGTAGACAGCGGTGCTGCGGCGTTATATAACTGGGATACCGTCACCAACTGTAGGGTGAAACCCGAATCTATTCCTAATGGAAACAATGCGTATCACCAGAGGGACGGCCAGAATGTTCTTTTTGTTGACCAGCATGTCAAATTTGAAAAAAGTGCGAGCTGTGGTGTAGAAATGGATAATATTTACACAACCTGGGGGGTGAACGCCACCATTGCTAACGCTCTTGACCAGTGCGCGACTACTGGAAGAGGAAAGACGAAACAGGTTGGCTATGGGACTTATCCGACAACAAATATGCCTAGCCAAAGCAACGGTACTACTGTTGCAAACTGCCCTCTGGCTGTGGAAGATAATTACCTTGTCAGCGATTACAACTAAATAAAAAAAACAGACTGTAATCAGGCTGCAGTCGTTACCAGCCTTTTGCCTTACTGGCAAAAGGCTGGTTTTTTTGTTGCTTTTCTTCTCTCTTAAATCCTTTGCAAAACGAGTCATTTGCCATTAGAATTACATATCCTTTTTAGAATCTTTGAAATGGCAGGAGTTAACATTGGCAAAGACGCTTACTTACAAAATCCTCGAAAAGCACCTTGTTGACGGCAGGCTCCAAATGGGTCAGCCCATCGGTATAAAAATCGACCAGACCCTCACGCAGGATGCCACCGGCACGACCGCATTTTTGCTGTTTGAGTCTATGGGTGCAAACCGGGTAGAGACCGAGCTTTCAGTAAGCTACATTGACCACAATATGAGTCAGTTCGGGCCGGAAAACTGCAATGACCATCTTTATCTTCAGAGCATTGCCGCAAAAACCGGTGCATATTTCTCTCGGCCGGGAAATGGCATCTGCCATCAGGTCCATCTCGAACGTTTCAGCAGACCCGGCGCAACGCTTTTAGGCAGCGACTCGCATACTCCGACCTGCGGCGGTATCGGAATGCTCGCCATCGGTGCAGGCGGCCTCGACGTCGCGGTCGCAATGGGCGGCGGAGCATTTTATCTTGCCTGCCCGAAGGTCATCGGCGTAAAGCTTACCGGCAAACTGCCGGATTGGGTTGCAGGCAAGGACATAATCCTTAGACTCCTGAGTATCCTCTCAACAAAGGGTAATGTTGATTGTGTGATTGAGTATTTTGGCCCCGGCGTTGCAACGCTGACTGTGCCGCAGAGGGCGACTGTTACGAATATGGGTGCGGAGCTTGGCGTAACAACAAGTATTTTTCCGTCAGACGAGCAGACGAAAAAATTTCTCGCTGCTCAAAACAGAGAAAAAGACTATCAGTCCCTCACTGCTGATGACGGTTGTCTGTACGAGCGGATAATAGAGATTGACCTTTCGAGTCTCGAGCCGCTTGTTTCCTGTTCGCCTTCGCCGGACAATGTCAAGACTGTAGAATCTCTGGAAGGAACAAAAGTTAATCAGGTCATCGTTGGAAGCTGCACAAATTCAAGCTATACCGACCTGATGATGGTCGCAAAGATTCTGGCAGGCAGAATCATCCATCCGATGGTCGAATTTGCCGTCGCTCCGGGCAGCAGGCAGGTCCTGAATATGCTTGCGGCCAATGGCGCTTTGGCCGACATCATCGCTGCGGGGGCAAGAATTCTCGAAACAGCCTGCGGCCCCTGCATAGGCTTGGGTCTTTCGCCCGCTGATGGTACGGTTACCGTACGGACTTTTAACAGAAACTTTCCGGGCAGAACCGGCACAAAAAATGATAATGTCTTTCTGACAAGTCCTGAAGTTGCGGCAGTAGCAGCCCTGAAAGGTGAGGTCATCGACCCCCGCAAAAGCGGGATAGAATACCCGAGAATCGAGTTGCCGGAAAAGTTCCTTATCGACGACAATATGATTCAAAAACCTCCCCTGACTCTGGGGCAGGCAAAGGCAGTAAAAGTCCTGCGAGGCTCAACAATTGTTGTTCCCCAAGCAGCAACGAAGCTGCCAAACGAGCTAAAAGGAAAAGTGCTTCTTAAATGCGGCGATAAAACTACTACCGACCATATCATACCTGCAGGGGCACTTTTAAAGTACCGCTCAAATGTGCCTGAATATTCAAAGTATGTTTTCAATGGTTTTAATGAGCCGCGTAAAGAGACCTTTGCTCAAAGGGCTCTTGAACTAAAGAAGGAAGGCATCGTGGGCGTTGTTGTGTCTGGAGAAAGTTACGGTCAGGGTTCTTCCCGTGAACATGCCGCACTTTGTCCGATGTATCTCGGCGTTCGTATGATAATTGCAAAGAGCATTGAGCGTATTCACAAGGCCAATCTGATAAATTTCGCCGTTTTGCCTGTTGAGTTTGAAACCCCGTCTGATTATGAAAAAATTAACGTCGATGATGAGCTTGAAGTGAAAAATCTTAATGATGCAGTAAAATCAGCGGATGTTTTCAGCGTAAAAGATAAGACCGGCGGCTTTGATTTCAAATGCAGACTCAATCTTTCCCAAAGGGATAGACACATTCTTTTTGCCGGCGGCCTGTTGAATTATACAAAGGGTAAATGAAAGAAAAAATCATAACAATCTTCGGCACGAGCAACGCCAAAGACGGCGGTAAGGTTTTTAATCTTGCGTATGAGCTTGGCAGGTTGTGTGCCGAGGCAGGCTTCACAATCGCCAACGGCGGTTATGGCGGAACGATGCTCGCAGCGGCAAAAGGAGCAAGACAGGCCGGCGGAAAAACCATCGGCGTAACCTGCTCGGCCTTCGGCAGAAAAGGACCGAATGAATTCATAACGGAAAATATAATTGCCGAAAACCTTATGGAAAGAGTGACAAAACTTATCGAGCTGGGCGATGCTTTCGTGGTTTTGCCCGGCGGAACAGGTACGCTGCTGGAGCTTGCCGATGTCTGGGAGCTTACAAACAAAGGCTTTGTAAATCCGCCTAAACCGATTATACTATTGACCGACCTTTTCAGGCCTTTGATTGATATTATCGCAGCTGATGACAAAAACAGTATTGAATTTATAACTATCGTTCAATCGCCGCGACAGGTTGTGGAAATTTTAAAGGAAAGTATTAGATTATGAAATGCGATACAGCAGTAATTCTATTTTTGATTTTGTCAATGGGTATTGCCGCTATAGGTCAGGGTCCGCCGCAAAGGCAGATTACCCTTCGGGACGGTTTCGTGATTGACGGCCTTGATGGGAAAATCTCATCACAGTCCGCTGGGGGATGCCTTACGGCAGGTGATAGCTGGTATTTCGAGGTTTTTGAACCGTTGACCGATGGCTGGGGCGTTCTGCCAACCGGAACCGGCGTCCGGATTCTTCCTTCGAGTATGCTCGAAAAGCTCGCCGGTGCCGTCAGTGCCGACTTGTCCGACGAAGCTTTAGCGAAGGCGGAAAACAAAAACTTTCGAATCTGGGGCAAATTCACAAAATACCAGAACAGGAATTTTATTTATCTTTCGTATTTTCTGCCTATAGCCCAGGTCGATCAGCCGGCGGTAGAACCTGCTCCTGCTGACGCAAATGAGGAAAAAATCATTCCCGACGACGTTCTTGCCTTGCTGAGGCCCAAGCGGACGATAAACCTCGCCGAGCTTAAAAAGCCGCTCTCGACTGAATCTGACGCAATATTGGCCGACCGAACCGGCTTTCTGCGGCAGGATGGAAATGGTTTTTATTTCGATTTTGATGCTCTCGGCAGGAACATCGACTTGCTTTCTCTGCCGCTGCTTTGCTGTGAAGTGCTTGAAAATATGCAAGGCCGGCAGTCTCTTTCGACGATTCCTATGCGGTTTAAGATTTCTGCCATTGTTACCGCCTATAAAGGCAAAAATTATATGCTGCTTCAGCGCGCAACAAGGGCATACAGTCATGGCAATTTCACAAGATAATCTATGAAAAGAAAATTACAAAAAATAATTATTTCATACATATCAAAGAACTTCGAAAAAAAACTCGAAGATTACCGCAACGAATTAAAAAGCCTGGCAAGATTTGGCTGGAAAAAAGAAGATGAAAAATCACTTCGAGAAGTGGTAGAAATTATTAGGGATGTCGATGCCCCCACGGATAAAATGGCAGATAAGGCTGTTGTAGAACGTACATACAAATACGACAAGGTTAGGCTAACGCCGGACAGGTTTAAAGTTTCATCTAAAGAATTGCGCATTGCCCACAAACAGCTTGATAAAGAACTTTTAAAATCAATAAAACAATCCATTGCCAATGTAAGGAAATACCAGAAAGCTATATTCGTCCCCAAAAAGGACAAAATTTTTCAGGATGGGACAGCTATTAAATACATGCCTCTTAGAAGCGTGGGAATATACGTACCTGCCGGAACTGCTCCTCTTCCATCAACAGTGATAATGACTGCGGTTCCAGCTCAGGTCGCAGGCGTCAAAAAAATTGTCGTCGTATCGCCGCCGAAATACAACAAAGATGTTCATCCTGCCATCAAGGCAGTCTGTTTCGAGCTTGGCATAACAGAGGTCTATCGTGTCGGTGGCGTACCGGTAATTGCCGCCCTTGCCTCAAAGCACGGAACAATACCTCTGGTAGATAAAATCGTCGGGCCGGGCAATCGTTGGGTTCAGACAGTCAAAAAAATGGTTTCACCGGATTATGTTGCCATCGAAGCTATTACAGGTCCAAGTGAAGTTCTGATAATTGCCGATGACGGTGCAAATCCGGCTTATGTTGCAGCAGACATGTTAAGTCAGGCAGAACACAATATTGGGTGCGGGATTGTGTTTACGACCTCAAAAAGTCTGGCCGATGAAATATTAAAACAACTTGAACTTCAGTTGGTCGGACTTGACAGGTTAAAAGAAAATCTAAACTGTATAACAGAATATAGCCGTATCGTTATTTTCAAGAATACCAAAGAACTGCTTAAATGGGCAAACGAATTTGCTCCGGAACACTTGCAGATTCAATGCGGCAAAAAAAGCAGACAAATCGCTGAAGAAATTCAAAATGCAGGGGCAATATTTATAGGTGAATACTCACCTGTTGCCGTTGGTGACTATTGGGCCGGGCCCAGTCATACCTTGCCGACAGGCGGTTGTGCGAGATTTTCAAGCGCACTGACAAGTAATGACTTCATTAAGTCAATAAGTATAATTGACTATAACAAACAAAAACTGAAAAAAAGTGCCGAGGATATTGTCCGCCTTGCACAGGCTGAAGGCCTCGATGCTCATGCGAACAGCGTCAGAATAAGATTTAAATAGAACTGAAATTTTAACCCAAGGTAACGGAGGAAAGAAATGAACAGCGACAAAAAGTATTCTCAATTTGCTCTGATTCGTGAAATGATGCAGACCCCCGACATCCTGCGCCGCTTTGCCCTGAAAAATGCCGACAAAGTTATTGCTTCTATCAGGCAGCAGGGAAAACTGTTTTTTACCGGCGAAGGCTCAAGCAGGATTTTTCCAGCCAAGAACGCAATGTACTGTGCAAGAAGAGCAGGATACAAATTAAATCTTGCGACTGAAGGCGGACTTCAGGCCTGCTGCTATGATTTGTCCGACTTTGTCGTCTTTGGCGCTTCCAACAGCGGCCAGACAAAGGAAGTTATTCGTCTTTTTGACAGATTGAAAAATGTAGGACATCAGCATCTTTATGTACTTACCGCAAATCAGAACACAAAGCTTGAGTCTTTTGCCAGACAAACATTCGTATTAAGCTACGGCAAGGAAGATGCTGTAGCCGCGACAAAGAGCGTTGCCGAGCAGGCTCTTTTTTATCAATCGCTTCTGGCTGCAACGCAGAATACAGACCTCAGCAAAAAGCTTGCTCAGCTTGCCGATGCGTTTAATCAGGCTCTTACAATGCCGGTGGACAAAAAAATCATAAACGCAATAGCGTCAGCGGGCACAATCTACTTTGCCGGCCGCAACGACGGCGTCGCCGAAGAGCTTACCCTCAAGACCAACGAAATAACGCGCAAAAAGAGCGATTATCTTGAAGGCACTTATGCTGTTCACGGTGTTGAGGAAGCGATGAATCCCGACGATGTGGTAATTTTGATTGCCCCGTTCAGGAGCGAGCTTGAAAAGATAAAACAGACGCTTGCCGATGGTGTCGGCATGAAGGTTTTTGCTGTCTGCGATGAGGATACCATTTTCCCCACGATAAGAGTTCCCGATATCGGCGAGTTTGGCAGTTATGTCTACTTGGCTGCCGGCTGGAACATACTTGTTGAGACAGGCGTAGCTCTGGGCATAAATCTCGATAAACCCCGGCGGGCAAGAAAGGTCGGCAACGAATTTATAGGATGACAGCCTTAGCTTGAATCCTTCAAAGCCCCCGTATATCGGGGGTTTTTTTATTTGCCAGAGTTTCCGGCTGCTGATATACTTGATATTTATATATTCTTTAACTGCTTTTGTCTTTAAGGATTAGAGGCTTTTGAAGATGCCGGAATTGCCTGTAAAATTGTTTTTCAGTCCTTTAAGAATTGCCTTTCTAATTTTCTGGTTTTATCTGTGTATGTATCTGGTTCAGCGTTTTGAGTTCAGCCCCATAATACCCAAAAAGCTGAAGGCCCCGATGAATGCACTGATGCTGATTTTTGGTCCGTTTGTTCTTTTGATTTTTATTATAGCTGAAGCGGTCCAGAGAGTTCAGGAGCACAGCATATCCTTTTTTGAAGCTGTTAAGAGGGCCCTTGGCAAAGCTGTCCAGGTTGTGGACTTGAGTCATTTTGCCGGTGCCCGCGGCAAGAGTTCCATCATTCTGCTTGATGCGTTAGGCAGAAATCTCTTTGAGGTGTATGGCAGCGTCGGAAACAGCAAGGATGACAGAAACATACTTGAGCACACACATCGAATAATATCGACCGCCGTAGAACAGCTTGCCAGTGATATTCTGATAGACCCTGTCAGCAGTGATAATTATGTAGTACGGTATCGAATCGACGGCATGCTGAGAGCTGCTGAGGAAGTCGGGTTTAAGCAATGTACTGCGGTAGTCAACAGCATCAAGGCCATTTCTGGAATGGATATTTCGGAAAAACGTCGTCCTCAGGACGGTGCCTTTGTTGCCAAAGCCGCTGACGGCGATATTTCCTTTCGCGTGGCGAGTGCCGGCGTTCTGCACGGCGAAAAACTTTCGATAAGAGTTCTCAGTCAGGCCGGTATGCAGCTTACTCTTGCCGACCTCGGTATGGATGAAAAATATCAGCAGCTCGTAAAGAATGCGATTACTCATCAGTCGGGAATGATTCTCGTCTGCGGCCCGACCGGCAGCGGCAAAAGCACTACAATGCAGGCGATGCTTCGGGAGATAGATTTTTATAGTCGCAATGTAATAACCATTGAGGACCCCATAGAATATGTCTTGCCGCAGGCCAGCCAGATAGAAATCAATCCCAAGGCCGGTATAACTTTTGCCGGTGCCCTGCGAAGCGTGCTTCGTCAGAATCCGGATATAATATTCGTCGGTGAAATCAGGGATGAGGAAACCGCCTCGACGGCCCTCGGCGCCTCCCAGACAGGCCATCTTGTTTTTGCAACACTGCACAGCAGCAGTAACGCAGCGGCAATCGTCCGTCTGATGGATTTGGGTGTAAAGCCGCTTCTGATTTCGTCCGCGATTGATTTGATAATCTCGCAGCGGCTTGTTCGCAAATTGTGCCACGAGTGCAGGGTTGCCGCCAATGTTAATGAGGCTCAGCTTGAAAAATTCAGGGATAAGAACGTCGATACCAGCAAAATAATGCGGCCGACAGGCTGCAGTCATTGCGGTGATACGGGATACAAGGGCAGAACGGCAATCTTTGACATTATGTTTATTGACGACGATGTCAAGGCTCAGATTCTTTCGCCTAATTTTTCAGTGAGCAAATTCAAAAACGTCGGCGATGAGCAGTATAGAACAAACCTCAGGAAACAGGCGCTCAAACTTGCCCTTGAAGGCATTACCAGTCTTGAAGAAGTAAAACGAGTAACCTCGAATCTTGGATAGTTAAAAAATGCCGAAGCTGATAATATTAGCGGTTGGTCTTGTTTTTGCCTTTATCGGTTACAAAAAAACCTGGTATCCGAGCTGGGCTCTTTTGTTCAACATGCTTATTTCTGTTTACACAAGTATAATGGTAACGCCGCAGATTGTTGATAAGGTTTCATTCATCAGGGAATATCTCGGCAATTTTTCTTATGCAGTTTTTGTTCTTACAGCAGCCGTTATTGTTTTCGTTGTGATGCAGCTTCTGGCCTTCAGATTTTTCACAGCCGTTTATATTGTGTCTTTTCCGAAGATTTTGAACAATGCGGGTTCCGCTGTTCTCGGTTTTCTGACCGGTCTGGTAATCGCAGGGTTTTTACTTTTTCTTATAACGATAACTCCATTGTCTGATTTTTCAGCCGTCAAGTTCCTTGCACAAGGCAGACAAACCCCTGGCGGGGTCAACGGTGTTGTGCTTGGCTCCTGTAACTTTGTTCACAAAATTTCTCTTCAGCCAGACCCGAAAGCGATTGGCAACCAGATGGAAAAGATTTTGACTCATTGGGGGCGTCCTGTACCAGCGGTGGGTACAAAGAGCTGGGTTAGTTCTGAGCCAAATAAGGCAGAAGTTGCCGAATAGCCGACCGTCGACAGGAGATATATCAATCGCACTCGTTTCTTTTTACTTTTTATATAACACTCTGTAGAATCACGTCTTATATTTAAAAAACAGGTCGGAGGCAAGGTCGTTTTTGCCAAACCTCCCAATTTTACCTATTTTAACTAAAGATTTCTAAATCTTCTTCCCGATACAGATTATAGATTACCCATCTTAACATATATAGTAAGGAAAAAGTCAGGAAGGGCAAAATGGATGCGGGCATTGTTTCATTACGAGTTTGAATCTGCGATTTGGAGATTGACAGATGATAGACAAGGTTTTTTTGCAGCAGTATCTTGATGCTCTTTTGACGGGTGATAGAAGGCAGTGCAGAACCATAATTGAGGATATTCTTCACCACAACAATGCCTCCATAGCAGGTGTTTATAGTGATGTGATTTGGCCGATAATGATGGAGATTGATTCACTTTACCGTGCCGAAAGAATTACTTCCGCACAGGAGCATCTTGCGACCCGCATCAATCGTACAATCGTCGACCAGCTTCAGAACAAGCTGCCTCGCCAGCCGCAGACGGGAAAGAAAGTTGTCGTCTGTAGTTCTCTGCACCAGATTAGCGAGCTTGGCGGCCAGATAATAGCGGATATGTTTGAAAGTGCAGGCTGGGATGTAAGATTTCTTGGCGGAGGACTCACCAGCGACGACATACTTTCATTCGTTCATCAGTTCTGTCCGGATATACTGGTAATATACGGCACAGAGCCGGGCGAGACGCCGCAGATTCGCGGCATAATTGACCGTATAAGGGAAATAAACGCCGCCCCTGCGATGAAGATAATGCTCGCAGGCGGCGTGTTCGGCCGTGCTGATGGTTTATGGGAGGAAATCGGCGCTGACCTTTTCGCGGAAAATGCCGTAGAAGCGGTACAAATCGCCTCAGATGGAAATCAGGCAAAATATCAGCCTGTAAGGACAATCAACCAGCGAAAACGAAAGCAGCTTGCTGCATCAGCTCAAAACAGCCGGGATGACTAAACAAAAGCTTTCTTTTTTGCGTTTTTCACCAATTGCGGGGGAATCCGCCGAAAGGCGGATTTTTTTCGCGCCACGAAGCCTGCCCCCGCGAAGGCGGGGGGCATTAAGACACGAAGTTAATTGAAGATTGAACCCCGATGAGATAGCCGAAGCGTCATCTCACGGGGCAAGGATTGAAAATTTGAGGAATCGAACAATTTGGATTTGAAATGTGCGGCTGTATCAAGAGAGTAATTACCATACAACAGTTGAAATTTGAATTTTTGTATGGTAAATTTCATAGTTTGTGCTACCATATAATATATAATAACCGATGAGGTGTATGGTAACGATTGCCATAACATATAAAGGCAAAACATGAAAGTGATAAAGGGTGTATTAAAAGAAGAACTCAACAATTCTCTGTCGATGAGAAGAAATTACCAAAGAGAACTGGCGAAACTACCGAGGGGCAGTCTTATAAAGAAAAAAATCAGAGGTAATGAATATTATTATATAGTTCTGAGAGAAAAGGGGAAGGTCAAATTTATTTACAAAGGCAAACTCAACGCACAGGAGACTGAAAGATATAAACAGGCCAAAGAATACAGGGCGAAATACCGAAAACTAATCTCCGAACTGAATAAACAAATAAAATTTCTTAAAGGTACTTTGCGTGGAAAAAAGCCAGTATGAATTGTGTATTGAGGTAATACGGCGGCTTGATAAAAGCGGAGTTTATAAAAAATGTCTTCTGCTCAATGCCGCAAAGATGGCAAAATAAAATAAAGAAAGAAGTAAAAGAATTGGCCGATGAGAAACTTTCGGCCATCTTTGGAGAATAAAGAAAACGGCGTGAAATTCCGTTGAGTTTGGAAAAAGCGGGGATATAATTTTTGCGAAGCAGCGAGGAAGCGACAGCAGAAAATAAAAAGTTAAAAGGCAAAAATAATTTACTGTTATGGGTTTATAGACAGGAAATGATGAATCCGAAAGCATTTATATCATACAGTTGGTCTTCACCGGGTCACTGCGACCGTATCCGATCGTATGCCGAACGATTGGTAAACGATGGTGTTGATATTATTCTCGACCAATGGAGCCTGTCAGAAGGACAAGATAAATATGCCTTTATGGAAAAGATGATTACTGATCCGTCTGTTACACATGTCTTGATATTTTCTGATAGTCAATACGCCGGAAAGGCAGACCAAAGAAAAGCTGGTGTCGGGACGGAATCTCAAATTATTTCGAAAGAAATTTATGACAAGGTCGACCAGAATAAATTCATCCCGATTGTTTGCGAACGACAAGAGAATGGAGAGCCCTGTTTACCCGTTTTCCTTAAGTCGCGAATCTGGATTGATTTCAGCAACCCTGAAGCAGTAAGTGAAAACTGGGAGAGGATGTTACGCGCCTTGTATGGGAGACCGATTCATGAAAAACCGGCCATCGGCAAGCCACCTTCTTTTCTCATCGAGGACTCTGAAAGGCCCTCTTTGCCAACAATCGGAAAATTTAATACGTTTCGTGATGCGGTTCTCAACGGGAAATCTACAATTAACCTTTGCAGAAATGATTTTATTGAAGCAGCCATTAAATTTGCTGATGATTTAAGAGTTCGACGACGGCCGACTGTCGAACACATAGACGAGCAAACTCTTAAAGACCTTCACGCACTCTTACCACTTCGTGACCAATTAGTTGATTGGCTCCTTCTTGAAGTTTCACTTCAAGAACAGTCACGACTTGAAGAAATTTTAACAGAATTCCTAGAAAAGATTCTTGCTCTAAAATACAAGCCCCCGGAAGTTACAAGTTGGAATGGAGCATGGTTTGATGCACATAGAATTTTTGCTTATGAGATGTTTCTTTATCTTATTGCTGTGCTTGTCAGGGCGAATAAGTACGTCAACATTCGTGAGGTTCTTACTAGCCACTATATTCTTCCCGATTCAGAAGCTAACAGTGGTCGCGACTTTGTAACATTTGACGAATTTTATACTTTCTCAGAGGCTCTTGAATATCGCAACAAAAGATTGAAATTGAACCGTATAAGCATGATTGCGGACATAGTTAAAGAAAGAACGACTCGGAGCGATATTCCATTCCGCGACATAATGCAAGCAGAATCGATTGTCCTGCTGGTGGTACTACTTTCTGACGCGTATCACTGGTATCCCCATACTCTGGTTTATTCTGGACGGGGGGGCATGCGATTTCCTTTTTTTGTTCGCGCAGCGCAACATAAGTACTTTTCTCATATACAAACAGTCACAGGGATCAAATCTGGTAATGAACTTCGCCAAAAGTTTCAAGAAGGTTGCGAAAAACATAGCGTTAAGCGATGGACTGATCTGATGTTTTGGGCCGATGTATCCTTTCGGAATTCAATGAATATAGATGCGTTGGACACAATCGATTGATCAACGACCCTGAGGATTCGTCTGACAAATCATACCTACGGTGGATAATTCGATAATGAAATTTCTCATTTTAAATGCCCTACACCATGGGAGATAGGCTGACCGATTACGACACAGGGGATACATATTATCAGGTGTGGGCGTGCGGCGGATGCAAAAGAGGCGAAGACGTAAGGACGTAAGGAAAAGAAAAAAATCAGCGAAACTTGTCCCCGCGAAGGCGGGGATTGAAGATTTGAGAATAAAAACCCCCCGTGGAACTGCAAAGGAAAAATCCCCAATATAAAGTTGGGGGCTTTC
This sequence comes from uncultured Planctomycetaceae bacterium, assembly GCA_964492875.1. Taxonomy (GTDB): domain Bacteria; phylum Planctomycetota; class Phycisphaerae; order Sedimentisphaerales; family UBA12454; genus JAPLMW01. Next base: position 49,305 of record CAZBLD010000014.1, on the reverse strand, counting down.
GGAGTGGGTAAATCCTTTTAAGTTTTTTGTTGATTAAAGGGGAAAAACACAGAATAATAATATGATATTATTTTAGCCAGTGAAGGGGTGCTTTATGGTAAAACAATTCATCGCAGGGAGCTGTTATTCGTATATCGTAAGCTCAGAAAACGAGGCATTGATTATCGACCCACATATAAGCTTAATAGAAGAATATAAAAAATACCTGGCGAAAAATAAACTTGTGCTGAAGTCTATAGTCGATACACATACCCACGCAGACCATTTCTCATCGGCAGCAGTGCTAAAGAAAGAGTTCGGCGCACTGGTTCTGATGTATGAAAAGGCCATATCCAGCGTCGCAGACAAACGGCTTAAAGATAACGACCAGATAAATATAGGCGGCAGCAATCTTAAGGTCATATACACGCCGGGGCATACGGATGACGCGATAAGCTTATACGGAGAAGGGAGACTGTTTTCCGCAGATGTGCTTTTAATCGGCAGCGTCGGGCGCACGGATTTCCAGAACGGCTCGCCTGAATCGATGTTTGATACCCTCCAGAGATTAAAAACTTTGCCTGATGAGACTATATTGTGTCCCGGGCATGACTATCACGGAAAACGGACATCGACCATAGCTAAAGAAAAACAGAACAATCCTTTCCTGAAGGAAACGAATAAAGAGACATTTGTGAGCCAGATGCGTGCAAAGGTTATACCCAAGCCATTTAATATAGACAATATCATACGCGTAAACCAGAAGGGACAGGCAACGGCGTTGGAGATGATTTCGCCGCGTGATGCCTTTGCGCTTGTAAAAAAAGACCCGCAGACCAAACTTCTCGATGTGCGTTCCGCTCTGGAATTTAATCAAGTGCATATAGAACCATCAATTAATATACCGATAGATACGCTTTCGAGCAGGATTGGGGAATTGAGCCGGTCGGGGCAAAACTATATAGTGTTTTGCCTTGCAGGGAACCGTTCTCCTATGGCAGCGGATATGCTGATACAGGGAGGAATTAACGGAGTAAAAGTAATGGAAGGCGGGATTGCCCGGTGGCAGAAAGAGAAACTCGCGGTCATTAAAGGCCAGGGCGGCGTGTCGCTGGAACGGCAGGTGCGGCTGATTGCAGGGAGCATAGTCCTTGCAGGCATAATAATGTCGTGGCTGCTGCACTGGGGATTTATATTCATCTCTGTGTTTGTAAGCTGCGGGCTGATTTACGCGGGGCTGACGGATAACTGTCTTATGGGAATGCTGCTGATGAAACTGCCATATAATAAAAAGCTATACAAAACTGCGTCAGGCGGGACGTGCTCTATAAGCTAACTAACCCTGCTATCTTGATGACAGACAAAAACCACCAGTGAAGGCGGGGATCTGTGTAATCCGTGGTTAATCTGGCCAAAAAGCAATTAAAAATCAACCCCGTTAGGGACTCCTCAAATCTTCAATCCTTGCCCCGTGAGATGACGCTTCGGCTATCTCATCGGGGTTAATCCGTGTCTAAAAATAATCAATAAAATCAGCGAAATCTGCGATTAATTTCTTCGTGTCTTAGCCTGCCCGATGAAGCCTTGGCGAAGGCGGGTGCCTTTGTGGCTAACTATTATCCACATAATCAAAAATGCGCAAGTTTTTTCTTGCGCGCTTTGAAAAAAATAAAAATCTTTTCCCCATATTCTGCAGGCACTTACGAAATTGGCCTACCAAAAATTTGTCGAAATTTCGTCAAAAACGCGCAAGTTTTTCCTTATATACGGAGAGCCACTAAGGCGCCAAGACACAAAGAAGATTATGGTATTTAACAAATTGCGCGTAGCCACCAAGACATCCGCCTTCGCCAAGGCTACGGCGGACAAGCTCTGGCACAAAGATAGGGTATAGGGTTTAGGGAATAGGAAAAAGTAAAAAATCTCGCCGAAAGGCGAATCCATAATTCAACATTAAAAATTAAGAATTCAAAATTATTTTTAACTTCTATGCCCAAAACTTAAAACTGACGGGCATTATAAAACACCAGCCCTTCGATTGGCAATTTTGAATTTTGAGCTGTGGTTTTTAGCTTTAAACTTTAAATTTTCAGTTTCTTCTACGGGAGATAACAATGTATATTAACCTTCGCGTTAAAGTTCCTGCGATTATTGAACATATCTGCGTATGGTTTTTGCTGCGCTATCGAATAAAACATTACGGCTTCGCATTTCGGCGTATCAAACTCACGAATGGCAGGTTCGCCATCGTTGACCCTGACGATTATCAGAAATTATCTCAGTATAATTGGCAACTTTTGGAAGGTGAAAGTGGGAAATGTTACGCAGCCTGCCTCGACAATAGAAAAATTGTGTATATGCACAGAATGATTATGAGCGCTCCTAAAGGCAAAATTGTTGACCATAGAAACGGCGAAGGCCTTGATAACACTAAGCGCAATCTGCGTTTTGCAACGAGCTCTCAAAATAACATTAATGCAAAACGAATAAAAAACGGAAGTTCCAGATACAGAGGCGTTAGCCGAAATAAAAAGATAAATAAATGGCAGGCAGCAATAGGATATGATTGTAAATCGCTGCTTATAGGTTATTTCGATAATGAAGAGGACGCCGCAAGGGCGTACGACAACGCCGCAAAAAAATATCACGGCGAATTTGCTGTCCTGAATTTCCCGCCTTCCGAAAACCCCGACTTGGAGTTTACCCTCGAGAAATCGGGGGTTGGTGGTCTTAAAGAGCTTAAATTGTGTTTTGCGAGGATAATTTTTGTGATTGCAAAGGCTGTAAAAAGTGATTATTCTATTCGCCTTCTATTAACTAACCTTAGGCGCTATTTAAAGGAACGAAAAATGTATTTTTTAGGTTTTGACGTAGGCAGTTCATCTGTTAAGGCATCACTTCTCGAAGCACAGACCGGCAAAGTTTTGGCTTCCGCAACGAGTCCAAAGAAGGAACTTGAAATCATTGCGAAAAGAAGCGGCTGGGCGGAGCAAAAGCCGTTGGTCTGGTGGGAGAATGTCAAAAAAGCAACGGCAGAAGTTCTGGCGGCCCGGCGTGTCAATGCGGGACAGATAAAGGCGATTGGAATTTCGTATCAGATGCACGGCCTTGTCATAGTTGACAAAAACAAACAAGTCCTCAGAGACGCAATTATCTGGTGCGACAGCAGGGCGGTGGAAATAGGGCGAAAAGCAATGAAAGGCATCGGCGAGCGAAAGTGCCTTGCACGCCTCTTGAATTCGCCGGGGAACTTTACGGCGTCCAAACTCAAATGGGTTAAAGACAACGAGCCGAAAATTTTCTCCAAAATATACAAGATGATGCTGCCCGGCGATTACATTGCGATGAAGATGACCGGCGAAATCAGGACCACGCCATCAGGGCTTTCGGAAGGGATAATGTGGGATTTCCAGAAGCAGGGCCTGGCTGAGCTGGTTCTGAGGCATTACCGGATACCGCAGGAATTTGTCGCTGACGTTGTACCGACATTTTCGGTTCAGGGCGAACTGACAACTGAAGCTGCAAAAGAGCTTGGCTTAAAAGCAGGCACAAAGGTTACGTATCGCGCAGGCGACCAGCCGAATAATGCACTTTCCTTGAATGTCCTTAACCCCGGCGAAATTGCAGCGACCGCTGGAACCAGTGGGGTCGTGTACGGCATTACGGCTGAAACGAAGTTTGACCCTAAATCGAGGGTCAATACTTTTGTCCACGTCAATCATTCGCCGAAAAAGCCGAGATATGGAGTGCTGTTGTGCCTTAACGGAACGGGTATCCTCAACAGCTGGCTCAAGCATAACACCGGCACAACAGATTACCCCCAGATGGATGCACTGGCGCGAAAAGCGCCAACCGGTTCAGAAGGCCTTGTCATTCTTCCTTACGGCAATGGAGCAGAACGCACACTTGAAAATCGAAATATAGGCGCTTCAGTTCACGGCCTGAACTTCAACGTTCACAACAGGGCGCATCTATTAAGGGCTGCGCAGGAGGGTATTGTCTTTGCGCTCAATTACGGCCTTGAGATAATGCGGAAAGTCGGCGTCAAAGCCAGGAAGGTTCGAGCCGGCGATGCGAATATGTTTTTAAGCCCGCTGTTCTGCCAGGCTTTTTCCTGTGTAACTGAGACCGTGGTTGAGCTTTACAATACTGACGGCTCTGCAGGAGCGGCGAGGGGAGCAGGGATTGGCGTTGGCTTTTATAAGGATTTTTCGCGGGCCTTTGAAGGTTTAAAGAGTACAAGAAAGATTGAGCCTGACAGAAAACTCGTCCCGCAATACAAGGCTGCTTACGACCACTGGCTCAGTGTTCTCAATCGTACGTTGAGCTGACAATCAACAATTATTTTACCCCGTGAGATAGATTTTTCTCCGGTTGTAAATACCAGCCTACAATTATATCTCATAGGCTATCAATCGGTATATCACAGCAATTATCTCACGGGGTGAATCCAGTCGTTGAGATTTTTTGCCAGGATTTCAGGGTTGCGCTTCTGAAGAATATGCTGCGATATTGCTTCGGGGATTTTCAGTTTCTTCAAGTCGGCTTCAACCTGTTTCCAAAGCATCTCTTTTTTTGACTGGCTATCCGCCAGATAAAGCTTACTTACAAGCTCCTGCAGTCTTGCGAGGGCAATTTTATCGAGGTTCTTGTAATAATCCTTTATGACCTTTTTCTGGTAATTACTGAATTTTTTACTCATCAGATTCCCCTTTTGTATCTCCTTATTTGATAATAACTTATAAACCTGCATACCGGTTTAATACCCCCCTGCCCCCCGCATTCGCGAGGGTAAACTCCGGGGTGGGGGCTAAACCTCACCTATCGACTAACAACTGTCAACTGTTTAATGCGAGACATTATCGGACCATAATTTAATTATGCCCATTTTCAGTATTATTATAAAGGTTTTTTCTGGATTTAGCCGACCTTACAGCTATAATTCTGCCAAGACAGGATGTTGTTTTAGATTAGCAGGTATGCGTAATTATTTAAAATTTCTTTTGATAGCTTTTTTGACTGCCAATGGATTTTCGGCGGTAGAGTCGCAGGAGGCGCAAGTTTTCGGGGCGGATGATTTGCATCTCAGGGGCAAAGTAATGACCAGCTATCAAAGCTCAAGCAGCGAACATATCCTTGCCTTCACAGAAGGTTTTGAACTTTCAATCGGCGATAATCTCCTCAAAAGCAGTCAGGCCATCGTCTGGCTCAACAGTCAGACAACAGAATATCAAGGTGTTGTCAATGTTGACTACAGGGTGAAGGTATATCTTGAAGGCAATGTTTCAATCGAGAAAGGCCTTGGTTCCAAAACCAGCGGCCTTGAGCTTACCAAAACGGTTGCAGGGGGCGTTGAGTCAATGGTGGCTGAATTTGAGGTTAGCGGCGAGGTCTTTGCCACAGCAGAAAATAGAATCGTGCAGGACGTGCGAGAAACAGAGCTTTACCGTAACGCTCTTGTTGCAACAGGTCAGGTTAAGCCGGCGACTGAGGAAAAACCGGCTGTTGCTCAGAAGGCAGAAAAGCCGGCGATTGCACAGGAAGCAAAAGAGCCGGCCGTTACTCAGAAAGTGAAAAAGTCAGCCGCTGCCAAGAAGACAGTCGCGCAGAAAACTGCTGCTCAAAAGACGGTTGTTCAGAAAACGCATCGGCCGAGCATGTTCGAAGGAATTTTCGGCAAAGGCGCTAAACAGCAGGCACAGCCCCGACCCGTCGGGGCACCGCAACCTGTGCCCGAAGTACCGCCGCCGAAGTTTCAGTATCCTGTCAACATCAGCGGGCTCGGCACAGAACCGGTCAGGATAACCAACGAAAGACTGCCTGACGGGACGAACATCGCAACGGTACTTAACAGATTTTATCTCTGGCAAAAGCGGGACGAGCAGGGGGGCCTTTTGGAATTTCAGGCGGACTGTGCGGTGATTTTTTATTCTCGCGAATCTGCTGGTGAGCCGAACAGCGTTGACAGTCTGCTCGCGGGCAATACCGTCAAGGCAATTTATCTTCGCGGTAATATAATTATGACCGAAGGTCAGCGGACCATACGTGCTGATGAGGCTTATTACGATTTCCAGACCAAGCAGGGCCTTGCCGTAAACGCCGTGATGCGAAACTACGAGCCTGACAGAGGCATACCAATATATTTGAAGGCGGTCAGGCTCAGGCAGGTTGCAGAAGACAAGTTTTATGCTAAAAATGCTACGCTTACCAGCAGTGAATTTTACATCCCGAAGATTTCCGCAACAGCTTCAGAAGTTTTCATTACGGACACAACTGCTATCGACCAGCAGACCGGGAAAATCGGCAGACACCGTTACGACGCTCTGATGAAGAATGTGAAACTTAAGCTTGATAACCGGACGGTTTTTTGGTGGCCGAAGCTTCGAAGTAATCTTGAGAGGCCCGATATTCCGCTCAGGAGAGCACAGTTTAGTCGAGACAAGACTTTTGGCACGGCGATTGAGACTGAATGGTATCTTGCGAGGGTTCTTGGTCTTCGCGAGCCGGCAGGCGTAGATTCGAGTCTTATGATTGATTCCTATTCGAAGCGGGGCACGGGAATAGGTGCTGATATAACGTATGAAAGAGACACTTATTTCGGCAATATTAACGGTTATATAATTGACGACCGCGGCAAAGACGACCTCGGCAGAGGCAGGCAGAACCTTGAACCAGACAGAAATTTGAGAGGTATGCTCAATTTCCTGCACAGACATTTTCTGCCTTACCACTGGCAGCTCACTCTGGAGACCAGCTATATGTCGGACGAGTATTATCTCGAATCTTTTCACCGCGAGCAGTATTTTAGCGGCATGGGGCAGGAAACCCTTATGCATCTGAAGTGGCTCAAGGACAATCAGGGCTTTGCGATACTGGGCAAATGGCGGATAAACGATTTTGCCGACGAGCTTGAAGAGCTTCCTTCGGTGCAATATCACCGGACAGGACAGTCGCTTTTTAATGATAGATTTACCTTATACAGTGACAGCATCGTCGGCAGATTCCGCCAGCGAATCGGCGAACATCATACCTTGGCCATTTCAAACGAACATTTCACATTTGGTTCAACCAGAAATGAATTGGATTTTCCGCTTAAGTTTGCCTGGGGTAATGTTGTGCCTTATATAGCCGGAACGTTCGGTTATGATGACAGAAGCGGCTTTGACCGAAATACGGCTATCGGTGAGGGAACACAGTTTGGGGAGAAAGAAGTTTTCATCGGCCAGTTTGGAGCGAGAGCTTCGACTCAATATTGGCGGACCTACAATAATATCCGCTCGAAGTTCTGGGACATCAACGGCATTCGCCACATCTTAAAGCCGTATGTGAATGCTGCTGTCTTTGCTGAAAGTGCTGATGTAGTCAAGCAGAAGGACATTTTTAGTCTTGGTCTTTTACAGCGGTGGCAGACCAAGCGCGGCAGCGGCGAAAAGAACAGGATTCTCGACTGGATGCGTTTGAACTTGGAATATACAATGGTCAGTGACGATAGTTCCGAGATAAAGAGACCTGATAAGACCCTCTGGAATAATCCTTTTGTGCCGCTTTCAGCCACTTTGGCGCCGGACATCTTCAACGGTGATTTGGGCACTTACAGAACTTTCGAGCTTTTCGGTCCCCAGCGGGACAGTTTCAATGCGGATTATATCTGGCGGATAAGCGACACAACGGCGATTCTGAGCGACCTCAATTATGACACGAAAAGCAACAGGCTTGAGCAGTTCAACATAGGTTTTTCGCATCTTTGCTGGCCGAATCTGAGCTATTATATCGGCAGCAGGTACTTAAGAAGCTTAGAAATCGACAATGAAAAAGGCTCAAATGCTGTTACCTTTGCCGCAACGTACAAAATTAACCCCCGCTATACGGTTACTTATTCCTGGCAGTACGATTTCGATTTCGGCAGCCTCATCTTCAATCAATTTTCTCTTATCAGACGCTATCACAGGCTCTTTTACGCTCTTACTTACAGGGCCGACCGAACTCTTGACAACACCGCGATAATCCTTAGTATATGGCCGGAAGGAGTCCGCGAACTGTCTATCGGCTCAAGGAGATTTATGGGTTTGAATCCTCCTTATGACCGTAATGATTAGCCCGAAATCGACTTGCAGACAGCATTTACGACTCTTTAATTAAATAATCTATCGGTTAGTTTGTTGATTTTTTAAAATAGGAAATAGGATTATGGCATTAGTTGATACCAAAAAGATGTTCAGGATGGCCTACAAAAACGGTTATGCAATCGGGGCTTTTAATGTCAACAATATGGAAATCACGCAGGGCATTATTGCTGCGGTCGCCGAGAAGAAGTCCCCGCTTATCCTGCAGATTTCGCGCGGCGCAAGAAAATACGCGTCTATGAGTTACCTGCGGGCGATGATTGATGTTGCTGTGGCGGAAAATCCTGATATTCCCATCTGTATGCATCTCGACCACGGCGATACATTTGACATCTGCAAGCAGTGTGTCGATGACGGTTTTACCTCGGTGATGGTTGACGCATCGCATCATTCTTTTGAGGAAAATATCAAGATTACAAAACAGGTTGTCGAATATGCTCATTCTCACGGCGTTGTTGTCGAGGCTGAGCTTGGCCAGCTCGGCGGTATTGAGGAAGATGTGAAAGGCGTCAGCCGCGACGATATCTCAAGTCATCTTACGGACCCCGACCAGGCGGTTGAATTTGTTGGGAAAACCGGCTGTGATTCTCTCGCCGTCGCCTGCGGCACAAGCCACGGCGCTTACAAGTTCAAAGCCGAACCCAAAATAGCCTTTGACGTAATACAAAAGGTTGCCGATAAACTGCCCGGCTTTCCTCTGGTGATGCACGGCTCAAGTAGTGTTTTGAAAGAGTTCAAGGACCTTATCAATAAGTATGGCGGAAAGATGCCGGATGCGATGGGTGTGCCGGAGGAGGCCATATCGAGGGCTTCGAAGATGGCGGTCTGCAAGGTGAACATTGATACCGACCTTCGTATGGCTATGACAGCCAAGATTCGGCAGGTATTCGCCGAAAAGCCCGGCGAGTTTGACCCGAGAAATTATCTCGGCCCTGCAAGAGATGCGATAAAGGCGATGGTTCTGCACAAACTCGACGTGCTCGGCTGTTCCGGCAGGGCGGCGGAATGCAGATGACGTAGCCACCAAGACACTAAGGCACAAAGAAAAAATGATATATATTAAAAAACTTTGTGTCTTTGTGCCTTTGTGGCTATGTTCCTTATTTGAACTGGAAAGACGCAGATGAAAAAAAATGCAATAATCATTTTTATATCGTTGTCTATCGCAGTCTCGACTTCTGCTGTTTTGGCGATGTCAAAACCTGCGAAGGTTTTGCAGACATCGCCTAATGCTCCTGTTGCGCAGTCGGCGGACGGCAATACAGCAGCGCTGGTAAAGTCTGTCGTGCAGCAAATCTGCGATGGTAATTTCGGCACTGCCGAACAGATTCTAAGTTCCGCCTTCGGTAAACCTTCCACCTTCGCCAAGGCTATGGTGGACAAGTCGTCGGACAAGCAGGCCGATGCAAACAATCCCCCCTCTTCTGCTTTCGCAGAAAGCAAGGGGGCTCTTTCTGATATAGTTTCACAGTACAAACAAATCGAGCTTGCAAGACAGCAGTTGCAGAAAAAGTCCTTTGATGAGCAGCTTGCACAGTTTGAGAAACTCAAGACACAGCCGGAGATGAATGAGCCTAATCTGCTGGAAATTTTTCCGGTTATTGCCAGAGCGTATGAGTTTGCCGACGAAGGGCAGAAAAAGCAGGTTCTGTCTGACCAGTTTGTTCAAAAGACGATAGCAAAGTCTCGCCGGATGGCTGTAGAATTTGAGTCGAAAGGCAAATGGCTCGATTCGCTTCTTTACTGTTTCAGCTGGCTTAGTGTGCTTTACGAGGACGACAAGGCAATTTCCGATAAAAAGAAAGAGCTCGAGGAAAAGATGCTCATCGCGGCTTCTCTGATGGATAATCCCTGCGAAACTTGTGCCGACCGCTACCAGAAGATAAAACCTGAGATGTTCGTCCGCTGTCTCGATGTTCTTGAATACGGTTATGTGGAGCCTTTTTACTACAGCGATATGGCTGATAAGGTATTTGGTCGTTTTCGCAACCTTACCGATGTATTGCGCCTCTCCGACAGTTCCGACAGCAATGGTTTTGTTACGGTTGACTCTTCGCCAGAGAAGCTGCTCGAACCTGTTACGGGCAGCAAGATTACGATAGCCTTTTCAAAAGACAAGCTGCCTGAGTTTGCCGCAGGACTCGATTCGCTAAGGAAGAAATACAGCTCGGAACTTCCCGGCTTGAGCAAGGACCAGTTCATCAAATTGTTTGGAGAAATTCTGGTTCTGAATTCAACGACGATGGAACTGCCTGAGCAGATGGTAATCCGGCATTTTGCCGAAGCGTCGTTGTCCACACTTGACCCGCACACGATGATTATCTGGCCGAAGGAGAAAGAAGATTTTGAGAAAAATATGACCAACGAATTTACCGGTATCGGCGTTGAAATCTCGAAGGCTGACGGCCTGCTGCGGGCGGTAAGTTTACTGCCCGGCACGCCGGCATATAATTCAGGAATGGATGCCGGCGACATAATAGAAGCTGTTGACGGCGAACAGACAAGGGATATGCCGATTAATTGTGCCGTCAGCAAGATTACAGGGCCGGCCGGCACAAAGGTTGTGCTTTCAATACGTCGCGATAATGAGGACAAATCCCGCGATATTGAAATTACAAGAGCCAGGATTGTAGTTCCAACGGCTCGCGGCTGGTTGAGGGATAATTTGGGCGGATGGTTATACTTTGTGGACCAGAAATACCGTATCGGTTATGTTCGCGTCACGAATTTTTCAGCGGCTACTGCTTCGGACCTCGATGGAATTCTGGCGATGCTCGAAAGCCAGAGCATGCAGGCTCTGATTCTGGATTTAAGGTACAACTTCGGCGGTTTTCTCCAGAGCGCAGCAGAGGTTACAGATATGTTTGTGGACAAGGGTATTATGGTAAGCACGCTGCCGAGGGTTGGTCTTCCGACTTGGGAGGCTGCGCACAAAAAGGGCACTCATCCATATTATCCTCTTGTAATACTTATTAATTCAGCCTCTGCCAGCGCATCTGAAATAGTTGCCGGTGCTCTTGCAGACAAAACCTACTCAAGGGCGACTCTGGTCGGTCAGCAAAGTTACGGCAAAGGCAGCGTTCAGACGATTACCAACTATCCCGGCGGCGGAGCACAGTTAAAGTACACAATGGCTTATTATCATCTGCCGAGCGGCGAAAAGGTCAGGGACCGCTTCGTTATGGAAAAGCTCGGCAGAAAGGACTGGGGCATAATGCCGAACGTGAAAATTGAAGTGCGCAGCGACGAAGTCAAAAAAATGATGGATATTCAGCGCGACAACGATGTGCTGGCTTCGGCAGAACATGACGAGAACAAATTAAAGCTGAAGAGACATAATCTGGATGAAACCCTCCAGGCCGACCGTCAGCTTGCCGTTGCAGTTCTTGTTGCCAAAGCAAAGTTAATTGAATCAGGACTTCAGCAATGAGAGAACCACAAGATGCGGGTAAATTGGAGCAGCAGAGAAGAGAGAAACTGGCGCGAATAAGGCAGCTCGGAATCGGTCCTTACGGCGGGCGTTTTGACAATGTTGAATCAACGGCATCGGTCAGGGCAAAGTTCGATGAAAAAAAGCCTCAGCAGAAAGCTGTCTGCGCAGGCAGAATAGTCCTTCTTCGCGATATCGGCAAACTCATTTTTATAACGCTTCGCGACAGCAGCGGAACAATTCAGCTCGGCCTGACCCCGCACCTATTTGCACAATCACGAGAAAATACAGGACATTTTGAAGATGTAAACAGGTGCGGGGTTGAAGAACAATGGGAGCTGGTAAAGCTTCTCGACCTGGGCGACATTATTGGCGCGGAAGGGCAGCTCGGCCTTACAAAGACCGGCGAACTTACAATATGGGTCGAAAAGCTTACGATTCTTGCAAAGTCGCTGCTGCAGCCGCCCGAGAAGTTTCACGGCCTTGCCGACATCGACCTTCGTTATCGCCGGCGGTATGTTGATATGTGGGCAAACCCCGATTGTATGGACAGATTCAAAAAACGAATTGCAATAATATCGACCATTCGCAGCTTTTTACAGGAAAGAGGCTACTTGGAAGTTGAGACTCCGATGATGCAGTCGATACCGGGCGGTGCGGCGGCAAAACCGTTTATCACGCATCACAATGCCCTCGACATCGATTTGTATCTGCGGATTGCGCCGGAATTGTTTTTGAAAAGGCTTCTTGTGGCTGGTTTTGAAAAGGTCTTTGAGATAAACCGCAATTTTCGCAATGAGGGCCTGAGCCCGCGTCATAACCCTGAATTTACAATGATGGAAATTTACCAGGCTTACGGCGACTATAATATAATGATGGAACTTACCGAAGAGCTTATATCGGTGCTTGTCGAAAGACACTGTGAAGGTGCGAGAATAAAATTTGGCGATTGCCAAATAGATTATTCTCGTCCGTGGAAAAAGGTCTCATACAGCGATTTGCTCAAGGTTTATACTGGCTGCGATATTCACGATATTTCTTCGATTCGCAAAAAGGCCAAATTGCTCGGCATTGAAGAGGCCCAAAAGGCTGATGAGATTGTTATAAACGGGCTTTTCGCTGCAGAGGTGGAGAAAAATCTGGTCAATCCGACTTTTGTAATTGACTATCCTGCCCGGCTCTGCCCTTTGGCAAAGCAGAACAAAACGAATCCGGAGCTGGCCGAAAGGTTTGAACTTTATATAGGCACGATGGAGATTGCAAACGCCTATACCGAGCTGAACGACCCACAGGTCCAGTATGAAAACTTTATTTCTCAGCTTAAAGGCGCAGGCGAAGACGAAAAAACCTTCCGAAGCCTTGATGAGGATTTTATAACCGCACTCAAATATGGTATGCCGCCGGCAGGAGGGCTGGGCATCGGTATCGACAGACTCATAATGCTCCTTACCGGCGCAACGAGTATAAGGGACGTTATACTGTTTCCGTTACTAAAACCGGAAAAATAATCTGCGGGACGGGAATAAATGCTGAAGTTTTTTTTGGCTCTGCGGTATCTAAGGAAGAAAAAAATCGTTCTTCTCAGTATCGCTGCAGTTGCCCTTTCAACCGCGCTGCTCGTTACCGTTGCAAGTCTTTTTACAGCCTTTATCGGGGCGATTGAATCGAGCTCATCTGATTATCTTGGCGATATAGTTCTCCAGCCGCCGCAAGAGTTCTCTTACAGCGGTGAGCTTGTCGCAAAACTTTGCAGCGCCAAAGAAATAGCCGCTGCAAGCGTCGTACTTTCCACAAATGGTCTTATCCATTTCGGCCCCGGCAATGTAAAGGCGGTAAGTATCTGGGGCATCGATTTATCGAGCCGCTGTGAAGTTACAAATATGAAAAGCAATCTTCTGAGGCGGAAAAATCTTCCTTCAGTTCCGGAGTTTGGGAATGACGGCAATGACAGCGATATAATACCTGCCTTTGTCGGTATCGGCCTTCTCGCTGAGCCGGATGCCAAAACCGATGAATATGATTTGTCGCTCGTGAAAGCTTTTATCGGCGATAATGCAGTTATAACTGTCGGCAGTGTTCAAAAGGACGCGAAGTCCGGTGATTCGTTTGTTAATTTACAGAGCCGTTCGGCAAGAGTAAGAATTTGTGATGTGGTTTTTACATCAGTCTATGATATTGATAAGAGGTTTATCTTTGTGCCTATTGACAGATTGGCCGAGCTTTTGAACAAACAGGCCTCCAAGCCTGCCGATGTGATTCATATAAAATGTGCCGCTGGTTTCAGTCCTCAGCAGACGGTCGGGGTAGTTCGACAGATATGGACGGATTTTGCCTCCGGCAGGCTTAACTGGCCGAATTATTACATTGCCGATGCTGAAATTATTACCTCGGTCGCCAAGCAGAGCCAGTACACAGCCGAGCTTCGCAAACAGATGGGAGTTTTGCTTGTTATTTTTGGCGTTATAAGCGCAGGTGTTGTGGCGCTGGTCTTCTGCATTTTCTATATGATAGTAACAAGCAAGCAGAAAGACCTTGCGATAGTCAAATCCATCGGCGGCTCATCGTATACTTGTGCCTCGGTTTTTTTGTTTTTCGGTTTGTTTATAGGTTTAATTGGTGCTTCTGTCGGCCTAACGGCTGGATTTATAATTACTCATAACGTAAACACGATAGAGCGGTGGATTGGGCTTCTCTTCGGCCTTAAGCTGTGGAGCAGCAGTGTTTATATGTTCAGCAGGATACCGAATCATTTCAACTGGTACTGGGCCTGGCGGTTTTTCGGTGCAGCGGTTGGAGCCTCTGTGCTCGGAGCGATGGCCCCGGCGATAGCCGCAGCCAGAACAATTCCTGCAAAAATTCTAAGGTACGAATAGGATGTACGACATTTTATTGCCGATAAGATTTTTCCTAAGACGCCGGATAACAATCCTTGCCGTCCTTGCCGTTGCGCTGTGCGTCTTTACCGTGGTAGTGGTAATGACGGTTATGAACGGCCTTGTCGCAGATTTTACGGACAAAAACCACACCTTCTTTTCTGATTGTATTGTTTCCACCGACTCGCTTGTAGGTTTTAGTCTTTATGAGGAATTTATATCGCTTCTTGAAAAAACTGACTTTGTCGCTTCTGCTGCGCCCCTGATAAACACTTTTGGTCTTGTAGAATCCGAATCGTCGGGCAAGAGCGCTGCGCTTGACCTTATGGGTATAGATATTGCCCGGCACATAAAGACAACCGATTTCGCGGATACCCTTTATTATCGCAAAAATATGCCGATACTTGCCTTTAGGCCCGAATATGATGCTAATCTGCCGGGTTGTATCATTGGCGTCGATTTGCTTGTAGAAAGACAAAAATCGGGACAGTATAGACAGTTAAGTTTCCTGCCGACATGGTCTTATCTTGTTACGTGTTTTCCTCTGACGCCGAAAGGTTCTCTTGCAAAGACCGGCACACAGCTTTCCGCCAATTCTGCGACATTTTATTACAGCGACAACAGCAATTCGGGTCTTGCAAAAATCGACAGCACCGTTGTCTATCTTCCGTTTGATTCTTTGCAGTCTCTTTGCGGTATGGACATCGGCGACAAAAGAGCCAGTGCGGTTTTTGTAAAATTTAAAAATGGTTTCGACATTGACCTCTGTACCGACAAGGTATCCCGGCTCTGGCAGGATTTTATGAAGGGAAAGGGCGATTTTGCCCTTGCCAACCTGTTTGGCACCGTCAGAGTTCAGGACTGGAAGGCTTATCGAAGAGGAACTATTGCTCCGATGGAGAAGGAGCAGACGATGATGATTCTGCTTTTTGCACTTGTAGGCCTGATTACAGTCTTTATTATTTTTGTGATTTTTTATATGATTATAAGCCGAAAGAGCAGGGACATCGGGATTCTCAAAAGCCTCGGCGTGTCGAAGTCGGGCATTGTAAGAGTCTTTCTGCGTCTGGCCTTTCTGTTGGGTATTTGCGGCGCTGCTGTCGGGATTTTATCTGCCCTGGTTTTTCTCGCGAATATAAACAGGCTTGAAGGCTGGTTATTTGATAAGTTTGGCTTTCAAATGTGGAACAGGGAAATTTATGCGATAGGCGAGATACCGCATCAGACCAGGCCGCTTCTTTTGGCGACTGTTGCCGCCTGTGCCGTGGCAGCCTGTCTGCTCGGTGCGCTCTTGCCTACGCTCGGTGCAGCAGGCCGCAAATGCGTTGATGTTCTGAAGGTGAACCAGTTATGACCGACAAGGACAATTATATATTAAGCTGCAAGGATATTTATAAATCTTATCAGATGGGAGCGATTCATCTTGAAGTTTTAAAAGGCGTGAATCTTTCTGTTTGGCGTGGCGAATTTATTGCCGTAAGGGGTGCTTCCGGCAGCGGCAAAAGCACGCTTTTGCATATCCTTGGCGCACTGGATGCGCCCGATAAAGGCGGTGTTTTTTTTGAAGGAAAGAACCTCGCCGATTTTTCCGGCAGAAAAATCAACGAATTCAGGAACAAAAAGATTGGTTTTGTATTTCAGTTCTATCATTTACTTGACGAATTAACAGTGCTGGAAAATGTTCTGCTTGCGAAAATGGCTGGCGGCTCTGCTGTGGGCTGGCTGGCTTGTTCTGATTCGGCCAAAAATCGTGCCTGTCAGCTCCTTGGCGAGCTGGGCCTTTCTGAAAGGGTCTCTCATCGGCCTTTTGAGCTTTCCGGCGGCGAACGGCAGAGAGTCGCGATAGCCAGGGCGCTGATGAATCAGCCGGATATAATACTTGCTGATGAGCCGACAGGAAACCTTGACTCTCAGACAGGAAATGGTATCTTAAAGGTCTTTGAAAAACTGCATAGTGCGGGACAAACGATTGTAATGGTTTCGCACGACGAGAAAATCGCTGCCAGGGCCGGGCGGGTAATCAGACTTGCCGACGGCAGAGTTTCGGCGGCTTGAGAAAATTTTATGGAGCTTTTTATGGCCTTGAAAATATGGCTCAACGGCTCTCTTGTTGACGAATCGAATGCTAAGATAAGCGTTTTCGACCACGGTCTGCTTTATGGTGACGGCGTCTTTGAAGGTATTCGCGTTTACAGCTCAAAGGTGTTCGAACTTGATGCACATTTGAAAAGGCTTTATGAATCTGCAAAAGTTCTAAGGCTTAATATCGATATGACGCCGCAGGAGCTTGCCGAGGTAACCATACAGACTGTCAAGGCGAACAATGTTGTTGACGGTTATATTCGTCTTATTGTTACTCGCGGCATCGGCTCACTGGGTATTAATCCGTTTAGCTGTGAGAAGCCTCAGATAATTATCATTGCTGACAGCATTCAGTTATATCCTGAGGAACTTTGCGAAGCAGGTATCAGGGTTATCAGCGCCTGCACGATTCGCAATCATCCGCTTGCGATACCGCCGCAGGTCAAGAGCCTTAATTATCTCAACAACATCCTGGCAAAGATTGAGGCACTCGATGCCGGCGTACCTGAAGCGATTATGTTCAATCATGAAGGTTTCGTTGCCGAGGCTACGGGCGATAATGTCTTTGTTGTCAAAAATGGTATTATTTGCGCCCCGCCCATACAGGCAGGTTCTCTTGGGGGCATCACAAGAGCGATTGTCATCCGTCTTGCAAAACGTGAAGGAATCGAAGTTGTCGAAAAGAATCTGACTCGATTTGACCTTTACGTTGCGGATGAATTGTTCCTCACCGGCACAGCAGCTGAGGTCATTGGAGTTATTGAAATCGATGGCAGACAGGTTTCCGACGGCAAACCGGGCAAAATCACCGGGCTTTTGCGCGGAAAATTTTTCGATTATGCCCATGGCCGGTCAAAATAAAATGGCCATACACGCTCCCTCTGTTTTCGGTTGTGCTCTTATAGCGGATGAGCTTGCCGGTGCAAGTGATTTTTTTGATACTCAGCTTGATTGTGCAAACGAGCGACTCAAACCGTTTATAGATTACCTCAAGGGCCGGCAGGGCAAGATGCTTCGCGCCTCTTTTGTGCTGCTGGCCGGCAGATTATTCGGCCCGACGACTTCGCTCCATATCAAAATTGCCGGCATAGTTGAGATGATACACGCCGCCACACTTCTGCACGACGACGTGATAGATAGTGCCGCCCAGCGCAGATTTTCTGCGACGGTAAATAATCTGTGGGGTGCCAATTTTGCCGTTCTGCTGGGCGATTATCTTTTGAGCAGGGTTTTTGTGGCTGTTGCATCTCTGCACAGAGACGATATCAATCGGCTTCTTGCCGAAACGTCCGTGAAAATCTGTCGCGGCGAGATGCTTCAGAACGTCTGCCGCGGCGATTTTAACATCAGCATTGAGGAGTATCTTGGCGTAATTGAAAAAAAGACCGCGGTTTTTTTTGCCGACTGCTGCCAGCTTGGCGCAATGGCATCCGAAGCCGACGAGCAATCCGCCAATCGATTATACCAATTCGGCCTCAATTTTGGCTTGTCTTTCCAGATTATTGACGACCTTCTTGACATCCTCGGCGAAGAAAATCGGACCGGCAAAACCGCCGGCAGAGACTTTTTAACCGGAACGCTTACATTGCCCCTTATTCATGCCGTCAGCATCCTCGATTCAGAGGCCAGAAACGAGCTTCTCGATGCGTTTGACAGCAATCCGGTGGACATAAATCACATCATATCAATGCTGAATGCTTCAAAAAGCATTGACTTTGCCAAATCCTGTGCCCAGCAGTACCGCCAAAAAGCCCTTTTGGCACTCGAACACTTCGGCCATCATCCGGCAGCCCAAGAGTTGAAAAATCTCTGTAAAGGTTTACAGTGAACAGTTTACAGTGTACAGTAAACAGTAAACGGTAAACTAAAAGTAGTAATTTTTGGAGGTACAAAAATGAAAACGAAATTTTTCAACTCAATTCTGGCAGTTCTTTTTGTTTACAGTTGTCTTTTTGCAGCACAGGAGCCTGCAGTCGAGACAAATTCCCCCACTCTTGCTTTGCAAGAAGCAGTGGGGGTAACTGTTTATAACAATAATTTTGCCGTCATTAAGGAGCGTCGTCCGATACCCTTTAACAAGGGCCTTAACACTATAAGATTTACCGACGTTGCTTCTTCGATAGAGCCGCCAAGCGTAAGTTTTCAGTGTCTCAGCGCCCCCGGTAGTGTAACTATCTTGGAGCAGAATTACGAATATGACCTTGTCAGCACTTTGAGCCTGCTCAATCGCTATCTGGACAAAACGGTTACCGTCTCAGTTAAGGGCAGCGGAGCGGACCAGGGCAAAGGTGTTACCGGTGTCCTTATGGCAGCGAGAGACAACCTCGTGCTCAAAAGTGCCACCGGCCAGATGGAAATAATCTGGAACGACAGCGTTGAAAATATCTTGCTTGCCCAGCTCCCTGAGGGTTTGGTTACAAAGCCGACGCTCATCTGGCTTGCCCAGTCTGATTCATCCGGCAAAGAACTATGTCAGGTTACATACACTACAACAGATATCGGCTGGAATGCGGACTATTCAGCGATTCTTAACGCTGCTGAAAACGCCTTCGACATCAGCGGCTGGGTTACAATCGACAACGAAAGCGGCGCAACCTACAAAGATGCGACGATAAAACTGATTGCGGGCGATGTGAGACGAATTGGAGAACCACAAATTCCGAGACAGAGATTTGAAGCTATTAAGATGGCTGCCGCTTTACCGGCCTTTGAGGAAAAGCCTTTTATGGAGTATCATATTTATACACTTCAGCGTGCAAGTACCATTAACAATAACCAAACCAAACAGATTGAGTTTATAACTCCCACTCAAAACATTCCTGCGAAAAAGATATATCTTTATGAACGGTACAAAAATGACAAAAAGGTTCAGGTGAAGTTTGAGTTTGAGAATAAAAAAGAAAACGGTCTTGGCATTGCACTGCCTAAAGGCAAGGTTCGTGTCTTTAAGAGAGATGCCGATGGGATGCTCGAATTTGTCGGCGAAGATTTAATAGACCATACACCGAAGGATGAGAAGGTATCGCTTTATATCGGCGATGCCTTTGATATAGCTGTTGAGTACAAGCTTCTTGACAGCAGGGTCGAAAGAAGGGCCAGATGGGAGAAGCATTCGATAGAGCTGAAGAATCGCAAGGATGCTCCTGTAACGGTCTTCGTCGATGAGAAGTTTTCTCCGTGGGTCAACTGGAATATTGATGAATCAAGTCATCCTTATGTGAAGAAGGACGCGACAACTGCTCGTTTTACGGTCGAGCTTGCTGCCGATTCAACAGCAGCCGTCGAATATTCTGTAATGCAGCGATGGTAGGAGAAGTAATTAAAAATTGAAAGTGCTTTGTGGAGTCGATATCGAAGCCTGCGATGATTTTGATTTCGCTTTTAGTAAAACCGGGGTGATTATCAAAGCTCTGCCTGTTTATGATTTTATTCCCGCAAAAAGACATTTTTTGCTTCATTTTAGGGATGATATAGGACAAAAATGCGATTAAAACAGGTTAATGGCCGTTAAAGCCGTTAAAGTTTGTGCAGATTAGCACAAAAGGGGTGGAATTTGGCACTTTGGCCAGTTTGGAGCAGTGGCTGAGCGGAAATGTTGCCATCGGTACAACAGGGGTTAAACAAAACTCGTCAGGAATATAAGTATTTGGGTCATAAGAACTTAAAAAATATCAATAGCACAAAAATTAAAAAATTAGATAGGTATGGTATTTTGGCTTGATTTGGCCGGCTAAGTAACGTATAATAAGGTGTCAAGCGATTTGCAGACTGTGTAGTTTGCAGCGGATAGTCGCAATGGCAGGGGCAAAAAAGCCCTATTGATGTGTTTTAAAAGTTACAAAAGCACTGAGAGCAGACCGGTTCGGCGATAGAGACCTATCCGCCGAAGCCTTGGCGAAGGCGGAAAAATTCTCAAGTCGAGACGGCTCAGCAGACCAGTGAATAAGAGAAAAAGAAATCTACTTTCAGAAACTATGGTTCGTACGACAGTGAAAATTAACTTTCAGCAGCTTTCAGACTTCGGCGACCCCCGCCTTCGCGGGGGCGAAAAAAAACGATTGCCTTTGAGGGTTCGCAAGAAACCTGATTAATAGGCAACTCAAAGCCCAAACTTTCTGAAACGGATTTCAACTCTTGTCATTTCTTTTGTAGCATCTGTCGTCCTGCCTGCGTTATCCGTTTTTTCCAAAATAGATTCTGAACAGGACAACGTACAGGAAAGGCACAAAAAATGTTTACATTAGCGCAACTTTCCGGCCACACAATCGCGGTGATAACGGCAATTATAGGGGTCGCGGCCGGTCTGGTACTGTCATTTTTGGCTGGTAAGGTCTTCAGTTCACTAAAACAAAGTAGTCTTAATAAAAGACTCGCCCTGCAGATGGAGCAGGCCAAAAGAGATGCAGAAGAGATAATCAAGGCCGCTCGCATCGAGGCAACGGCAGAGACTTTAAAGAAAAAAGAGGAATTCACTGCTGAAATCAACCAGGCAAAGGCGGAACTTCGCGAAGCGGAGCGCAGATTAAGCAAGCACGAAGACGCAATCGACAAGCAGAATGAGCTGCTCAGCCAGCGCGAAAAATCACTTCAGCAGACCGAACTCAACCTCAAACAGCGTTCCTATCAGCTTGATGAGCGGGAAAAGGAAATCGGCCATATAATCGCTCAGCAGAAAAATCAGCTCCTTAAAATCACCGCAATGAGCGCCGAAGAAGCAAAACAGCTCCTGCTGAAAAAGCTCGAAGGTGAATGCGAACACGAGATGAACGCAGTTATTCAGCGGAAGATGGAGGAAGCCCAGGAAATCTCCGAAGAAAAAAGCAGGGAAATCATAAGCTCCGCCATTCAGAGATTCGCCGCCGAGCAGACCTGCGAAGTAACCGTCTCGACTATCGATATCCCGAGCGACGATATGAAGGGTAGAATCATCGGAAGAGAAGGCAGAAACATCCGCTCTTTCGAAAAGGCAACGGGTGTCGATATTATCGTTGATGACACGCCGGGCGTTATCGTCGTCAGCAGCTTTAACCCAATAAGAAGAGAAGTCGCAAGACAATCGATGGAAAAGCTCATACAGGACGGCAGAATACATCCAAGCAGAATTGAAGAGCTCGTTGCACAGACCAAGAAAGACGTCATCCAGAAAGTCCTGCAGCTCGGAAAAGAGGCGGCGGTCGAAGCAGATGTGCGAGGCCTTAACAACAAAATTCTTATGGAGATAGGAACGCTGAGCTTCAGAACCAGCTACGGACAGAACGTCTTGAGGCACAGCATTGAGGTGGCATTTCTCGCTCAGGTAATGGCGGACGAGCTCGGCCTTGATGGCTCGCTTGCAAGAAGAGCAGGTTTTCTGCACGATATCGGCAAAGCTATGGACCACGAAGTGGAAGGTGGACACCCGGCCATCGGCGCAAATTACCTCAAGAGATTTAACGAATCACCCGTAGTGCTTAATGCCGTCGCAGCTCATCACGGTGACGTTCCTGCTGATAACCCTTATACGCCGCTTATCGCCGCTGCTGACGCTATAAGCGCATCAAGACCGGGAGCAAGAAGAGAAACGCTTGAAAGATATATCAAGAGACTTGAAAAACTTGAAGAAATCGCAAAACAGTTCAAAGGCGTCGAAAACTGTTACGCAATCCAGGCGGGCAGAGAAATCAGGGTTATCGTTGATGCCCAGAACATCGATGACGGCATCGCTACAAAGATGGCCCGCGATATCGCCAGCAAAATCGAAGAAGAATTGACCTATCCGGGCGAAATAAAGGTTACACTGCTGCGGGAGCTCCGCTGCATCGAATACGCAAGGTAAAAAAATGAAACTAAATATTCTCTGCATCGGCGATATCGTCGGAAGGCCGGGGAAAAGAATTCTGGCAGACCACCTGAACGCGATTACAAAAGAGCAGCAGATAGACTGCGTTATTGTAAACGCTGAGAATGCCGCGGGCGGCTCAGGGCTTACATCGCAGATTTACGAAAAGCTTTTAAGATACGGTGTCGACCTCATCACGCTTGGCGACCACGCCTTTAAAAAGAAAGATATAATTACAGTCCTCGAAAACAACGGTAATATCGCAAGGCCGGCAAACCTCTCGCCGCACGCTGCCGGCAAGAGCTTTGCATTATACAAAACCGAAAAAGGACCTGTCGTTGCCGTTGTGCCGCTTATCGGCAGAATCTTTATGAAACCTGCCGACAGCCCTTATGACTGTATCGACGCACTTTTGCCGAAGCTCGAAAACCAGGCGGACATTATCTTCGTCGATATGCACGCCGAGGCGACAAGTGAAAAAGTCTCTATGGGCTATTATCTTGACGGAAGGGTAAGCTGCGTCTTCGGCACACATACGCACGTCGTTACGGCGGATGAAAAAATCCTGCCGAAAGGAACTGCATATATAACAGATATCGGAATGACAGGTGCTCATCACTCGGTGCTCGGCAGAAAAGTCGAATCAGTGCTGAAAAATTTCAGAACGCTAATGCCCTGTCCGTTTGAAATCGCTACTGAAGACCTGCGACTCAACGGCATCGTTGTAATGGTTGACAGTGCTACAAAAAAGGCTGAAAAAATACGTCGATTTGAGCTCAAAGACGAAAAGGCTGAATCAGTCAGTTATGACAGCGACGACGGCAAACCAGATTACAACAACGGTTTTGAATAAAATAAATCTAAAGAACGGCGAAGAGATTACCATAACCACCTTTTGATAAAGGTCTTATAATAACCGCAAAATTCCTGCAAATTTGAAATTAAGTCTTGATTTTCCCTATTAGTTGCTGTAATATATCCAATAACTTATTTCGGAGTCTATAAAGTTAAGCAAGGAATGAGGAACTGAAGATGAGGATAGGCGAAGGCTATCTCAAGAACCGGGGGGGGGAGCGGTTTCTTACTTTTGTTTCAATCAGATAATTAATTTCCCTGTCTGCTCCTCTGTTACTGCGCAAATGCAGTCAGCAGCAGACAGTTAAAAATATATCTTTCTTTTAAAAAATAAAAAATTGTTTCAAGGAGAACGGAAAATGAGAACAGAATGTAAAAAAATTGTTTTTGGAATTGTTTTAATTCTTTGTGCTGCTACTTTGTCAGTTTATGCCGACTGGCAGCCGGGCGACCCCTACAAGATGCACTTCCCGCAGTTGCCGGACCCCTGCGGCTGGGATGTCTGTCTGATGGACCAGGCTCTTGCCGATGACTTTCTGTGTACCCAGAGCGGTCCAATCAAAGATATTCACTTTTGGATTTCCTACCGATGGGACCAGCCAATCCCGATAGACTATTGGGATATCTACATCGCCACAGATGCAAATGGTGTGCCGGGAACCTATCTCTGGGGGTGGGATGGTTTATCAGGCAACCTAAATATAATTCCCTACGGCCAATGCCCGCAGGGCTGGTACTGTCCGACTATGGGGATTATTCAGCCTTATGATCATAATATGATCTGGCAGGTCAACCTCACGGGGATTACTAATCCCTACGTACAGCAGCAAGGTCAGATTTACTGGTTAATCATCCAGGCACGCTCGCCGAGCCAGCCTCCCGGAGCAGGGGTGGGCTGGAAGAGTTCTATTAACTCCTTCGGTGCTCCTGCCAAGTGGTGGAACTCCAGTGGCGGGGGGTGGCAGCCGCTATCGGTTATTAACCCACCCAGTCTGGCATTTGTGATTACCGGTCCGCCAATAACTCCGGAGCCTAACGTAAAATGGTATCAAGGACCCGATTTGAGCAACAATGGTCTGGACGTTAAGGCAACAAAGCCTTTGATACTCGCAGATGATTTTAATTGTAACCAATCAACCCTGATTACAGATATTA
This sequence comes from uncultured Planctomycetaceae bacterium, assembly GCA_964492875.1. GTDB lineage: Bacteria > Planctomycetota > Phycisphaerae > Sedimentisphaerales > UBA12454 > JAPLMW01. The sequence goes on along the minus strand of CAZBLD010000014.1, from coordinate 24,990 downwards.
CGGTCTGGGGTTCGTGGAAAAATGACATTCTCCCACCGGGCGGACCAAATAATGTGAAGTTTACACTGAGTATTCATTCGGATATTCCCGCTGACCCAAACACGGGCTATTACAGCAGGCCCGGCCAAACTCTGTGGTCTATGGACCTTATGCCAAGTGAGGTTTATATCGAAGCACAAGATATAAACGAAGGCTGGTGGGACCCCAATCTCTATGAATATATCTCTGTCGGAGACCATAAGTGCTGGAAATATGTATTTCATATCCCGGAGGCTAACGCCTTCTGCCAGCAGGGTGAGCCGTGCAGTCCGGTTGTTTACTGGCTCGATGTCCAGGCAGACCCGATTGACCCTAACAAGTGGGCGAAGTTTGGCTGGAAATCCTCAAGTAAACACTGGAATGACGATGCCGTCTGGGGAATGGGTATTGAACCATACCCTGTGTGGTACGGCGAGTTAAGATATCCGCCTTACCATCCGCTGGATTATAACTCAATCGACCTCGCTTTTGCTATCGACGGCAATATACCGTGCGAGACTGTTAAGTGGCGGCAGAACCCTGATTTGAGTCCTAATGGCGTAGACGTTATGGCAACAAAGCCTTTGATACTCGCAGACGACTTTGAATGTAATGTGTCAACTTTCATTACCGATATCACAATCTGGGGCTCGTGGAAAAACGATATCCTCCCACGGGGTGGACCAAATGATGTAAAGTTTACACTGAGCTTCCATTCGGATATTCCAGCTGGGCCGAATACGTACAGTAGGCCTGGCGGTGTTCTGTGGTACAATGTCCTTGCGCCGAGTGAAGTTTCTATCGAAGCACCAGCCATAAATGAAGGCTGGTGGGACCCCAATTCCAATGAATATATTCCTGTCAGCGACCATATCTGCTGGAAATATGTATTCCATATCCCGGAGGCTAACGCCTTCTGCCAGCAGGGTGGGCCGAGCAAGATGACTTACTGGCTTGATGTCCAGGCAGACCCGAACGACCCCAACGCAAAGTTTGGCTGGAAATCCTCAAATAGACACTGGAATGACGACGCCGTCTGGGGAAGGGGTAGCGAACCATACACTGGACCGTGGAACGAGTTAAGATATCCGCCGGGACACCCACTACTGGATCAATCGATTGACCTTGCTTTTATCATCGGTGGTAATATACCGTGCAGTGTACTGCCCGGCAAGGCAACTAATCCTAATCCTGCGAATGGGGCTATAAATGTCTCCCTGACCAAAATTCTGAGTTGGACTGCTGGTGCCGCTGCTACATCCCACGATGTCTATTTCGGCACAGCGTTTCCGCTGCCATTCAAAGTCAATCTGCCACAGTTAACGACAACCTATGACCCGGGGACATTAGTCAAAGGTACAACCTATTATTGGCATATAGATGAAAAGAATCCATGTGGTACTACAACCGGCGATCTTTGGAGCTTCACCACCGCGCAGAAATGCTTTAAGGACTACAACCTGGTTGACCACTACGAGTACAATACTTGGGTAGCTTGGGGCGAGCCGAATTGCTGGTGCTGCAGGAGACATTGTCGCGGCGATGCCGACTGCAAAAAAACAGGTATAGCTTGGGTTGCGTCTCCTGACCTGAATTTGTTAAAGCGTTGTTTTAATAAGACTGACACTGTTCTCAAGAACATGACAAATTGTATCTGTGCAGACTTTGACCATAAAAAAACAGGTGTCGCCAGAGTATCAGCTCCTGACCTGAACATCCTGAAGCTTTACTATAACAGGCCTGAAGCTCAAGTTCCATGCTGCGATAAGGACCAGAATTGCACCCTTGATTGTAATATCCCTGGCGATAAGTGGTATTTCTGGACGAACTAACCTTGTCAAAAATACGTTGTTTTTCAAGCAGTGAGCAGGTTAAACCTGCTCGCTGCTTTTTTTATGGATTGAACTGCAACACAGATTTATAATCTTTTTTATGAAACAAAACAGTCTATTTGAAGAACAGCCAAAGGTCAAAATCTTCACCGTAAGTCAGATTACATCGCTTATAAAAACAAGCCTGGAAAATTCACTGCCCGGCCAGCTTACTATCACAGGCGAAATCAGCGGCTTTAAGAGACATTCAAGCGGACACTGCTATTTCGACCTCAAGGACGAAAACGCAATCCTGTCGGCTGTTATGTGGAGCAGTGATTTTACCAAACTAAAATTCAAACCTGAAAACGGTTTGGCAGTTTTGGCAAAAGGCCATATAGATGTTTATCCGCCGCAGGGGAAATACCAGTTCTATGCTGAGTCGATGATACCGGCAGGTATGGGGGCATTTCAGCTCGCATTTGAGCAAATGAGAAAAAGACTCGCTGCCGAAGGTCTCTTTGACGACAAGCACAAAAAACCTTTGCCGAAATACCCTTTCAGAATCGGCATACTGACAAGCCAGTCCGGCGCCGCTCTGCACGATATTGTTGACAGTATCCGAAACCGCTGGCCGGTTGCAAAACTTTTCTTTTACGATGTGCCGGTGCAGGGCGAAGGTGCCGCTGAAAAAATCGCAGCAGCAATAAAAGATGTCAATAGAAGAAACGTGTCGTTAAAATTGGACGTCATAGTTGTCGGCCGCGGCGGCGGTTCAATGGAAGATTTGTGGGCATTTAACGAAGAGGTTGTTGCAAGGGCAATTTTTGCTTCAAAAATTCCAGTCATAAGCGCAGTAGGACACGAAGTAGATTTTACCATTGCTGACTTTGTTGCTGATGCACGTGCCTCAACGCCGACAAAGGCAGGCGTAATAGCTGCACCGGACATCAGAGAAGTATTGCAGCAAATGGATTCTGCCGGAAAAAGAATTCGACTCAATACTGAGTCTATACTTAAATTGTCTGCGCAAAAACTAAAAACAATTCTCGCAGCGGCAGTATTTCGCAGTCCGCTTGTTATAATTCAAAACAGAGGACAAATGCTCGATGAGTTTGAAAGTAATCTGGCCGAATCGGCCAAATCCTTTGTTTCTAATATCCGCAGCCTGCTGCAATCATATTTTGAGAAAATTTTAAAAATAGAACCTCATCGCCTTATGGCTGATAAGAAAATTTCGTTAAACAATCTGCAAAACCGACTGGCCCAAAAGACAAGCACGCTTTTAGCTTCTGTTAAACTCCAGATTGAAACACAGGCGGGAAGATTGTCGGCCTGCAGCCCAAAAAGCATCCTCAATCGCGGCTACAGTATCGCGAAAAACACAATTACGGGAAAGGTCGTAACAAACCCGGCAGATGTGAATATCGGCGATTTGATAATAACAGAACTCAAAGATGAAAATCTGATTGAAAGCAAGGTTACGAAAAAGTAAAATAGTCGCATTTGAAACCAACTTTTAAGGAACCGCTAAATGACAAAAAAAAGCTTAACAAGTCTCGTAAGCATCCTGAACAGTATTTTACTGCTGCCGGTCTGTCTTATTCTGTTGGCCGGTCCCCTCAGTCAGGCAATCGCCGGCTGGGGACAGGTCCCCAAAATTTTGAGCAGGATTAAAGCTCCTCAGTTCCCGGATAGGGATTTCAATGTCACTGGTTACGGTGCAGTCGGAGATGGAAACACAGACTGCAGCGAAGCTTTCAGAAAAGCGATATTAGCCGCCAGCCAGGCCGGTGGTGGAAGGGTAGTTGTCCTGGCAGGTTCATTTCTGACCGGTGCAATTCATTTGAAAAGTAATGTTAACCTGTATGTTTCGGAAGGTGCTGTTATAAAGTTTTCAACCGACCCTAATGCGTATCTGCCGGCCGTGTACACCCGTTGGGAAGGCATTGAGTGTATGAACTATTCGCCGCTAATCTACGCCTACAAACAAAAGAATATTGCCATAACGGGCAAAGGGGTACTCGACGGACAGGGAAGTTATGAAAACTGGTGGCAATGGAAAAAATTCCGTGATGCCCCCCAGGCACTGTCTAAGCAGGGACAAGATGGTGTGCCGGTGAAAGAGAGACAATACGGCGGTAAAACGTTAAGACCAAATATGATTGAACCCTATAGATGCCAAAACATCCTCGTAGAAGGAATCACAATCAAAAACGGCCCCTTCTGGCATATTCATCCCGTACTTTCACAGAATATTACCATTAAAAACGTGAAGGTCGAAGGTATGGGACCCAACAATGACGGCTGCAACCCTGAATCGTGCAAAGATGTTCTTATCGAAGGCTGCTATTTCAACACAGGAGATGATTGTATCGCTATAAAGTCGGGCAGAAATAACGACGGCAGACGAGTAAACGTACCAAGCGAAAACATCATTGTCCGTAGCTGTCAGATGAAAGCAGGACACGGCGGAGTAGTCATCGGCAGTGAAATGTCGGGAGGCGTCAGAAATATTTTTGCTGAAAACTGCATAATGGATGACCCGAATTTGGATAGGGGCCTGCGAATCAAAACCAACTCTCTCCGCGGCGGTTTTATAGAAAATGTCTACGTAAGAAATATCACCATCGGCCAGGTGAAAGAAGCCGTGCTGCATATTTATTTCTTCTACGGAGAAGGCGACAAAGGCGGTTTCGTGCCGATTGTTCGAAATATCAATATGGAGAACGTTACCTGCAGAAAAAGTAAATATGCATTCTTCATTAAAGGTTATGAGCGTTCCCCGATAACCGATGTCCGTCTGAAAAACTGCACGTTCGATAACATTGCAAGCGCTGACGTGATTAGTAACGTTAAGAATATGGTCTTGGAAAACGTGAAAATTAACGAGTCTGTCAAGAAATGATTCGTTAAATAGGAGTTTATTTATGGTTGAAAAGAAGGAAAATAACGATATAAGTAAACTGTCGTTCGAGCAGGCGATAAAGAAACTAACTGATATTGTAAGCAAAATTGAAGATGGCCAGATTTCGCTCGAACAGAGTCTGACTCAATACGAACAGGGAATGGCGCTTATAAAACACTGCCGAGCAATTCTGCAAAAGGCTGAAAAGAAAATCGAAGAAATATCAAAGGAAAAGGAAAAGTAGCCACCAAGGCACCAAGACACCAAGAAAAATTGAATTATTTTAAAAACTTTGTGCCTTCGTGTCTTTGTGGCTATCATTATGCGAGCGTGGCGGAACTGGCATACGCGCAAGGCTTAGAACCTTGTGTCCGAAAGGATGTGGAGGTTCGACTCCTCTCGCTCGCAATCGGTATTCGGTATTTAGTTTATTAAATGCCGCCTCCGGCGGGCGACACTAAATACCAGCGATTAAATACCATCGACTCTAAACTATCTGCCCAAGGCCTGCTGAATATCCATCGCGTGTTCCTGCTCAACAGCCAGTATAGTTCTCAACTGCTGGGCAAGGGCAAATTCCTTGAGCTGTTCTGCCTGCTCAACCCTTACCTTGTATCTTCTTATCGCATCTTCTTCGCCGGCAAGGTCCTGTTCGAGCATCTGGTCGTTGTCCTTTGATGTCTGAATCGGACCGACTGCAACGCTCGGCAAACCGCCTAAATAATCAATCTGGTCGGCCAGAATCATCGCATGGCCTACCTCTTCATTGGCATGAATCTTCAGCTCCTTAATGATGTCGCCGTAGGCCGCTCCGGTCATCACCGCAGCGTGATTGATATACTGAATCGCAGCGGAGTATTCCAGTTCCAAATCCTTATTCAAAAGCTCAATCAGTTTTTCTAATGTAACAGCCATTTTTCAACCTCCAAATTAAATTAAATTTTTTAAGAGAGCTTTATCCCGGTTCACCGTCCTCTGCCCGGCCAATATACACAGGCCTTTAATCTTTATCAAGAAAAAAATCACCCGGATATGTTATTACCGCGAGGTTTTGCGGGCCGCGCGGCGTCTGTCCTCTTCCTTCAGGAATCGTTTGCGGATTCGAATCGAATTAGGACAAACCTCAACAAGCTCATCGGCCTGGATGTATTCCATCGCCAGTTCAAGACTCATCTTTCTGGCAGCTTTGACCCTGGCTGCATCGTCTTTGCCTGCCGCGCGTATATTGGTAAGCTGCTTGGCTTTTACCGCATTTACAGGTATATCATTGTCCTTGCAGTGCTCGCCGACTACCTGTCCTTCATGTACTTTTTCGCCGGGCTCAACAAAAAAAACGCCCCGGTCGTATAAAGCATCAAGGGCATAAGCCGTTACCTGTCCGGTAGTGGTCGCAATCATAACACCCGCCTTACGCTGAGGTATCGTGCCTCGCATCGGCTCATATCTTTCAAACGAATGATGCATAATAGCTCTGCCCTGCGTCGCATTCATCATTCGTGCGTGAAGGCCGAACAAACCCCGTGATGGTATAAAAAATTCCATATGAATAAAACCGCTCGCCCCGCTCTTGGCATCTACTTTGACTACTTCACTCCGCCGCTCGCCCAGAAGACTCATTATGGAATTCTGGCAATCTAGGGGACAATCCACCGCAAGCAATTCTATCGGCTCATGGTGTATGCCATCAACTATTTTCAAAATTACTTCTGGTTTGCCGACGCAAATCTCATATCCCTCACGCCGCATGTTCTCCAGCAGTATCCCAAGATGCATAAGCCCCCTGCCGGAAACATTGAATTCCTCGGGTGTCTGGCCCGGCTCGACTCTTAACGCAACATTATGCTCAAGTTCCTTTTCGAGCCTTTCGCCGATTTGCCTGCTGGTAACATATTTGCCGTCTCTGCCTGCAAAAGGCCCATCGTTAACCCTGAACGTCATTGACATTGTCGGCTCATCGACAGCAATAACGGCAAGCTTTGAAGGATTGTCCGCACAGGCAATAGTGTTGCCGATATCAACAGGGTCAAGCCCCGATATTGCACATATATCACCCGCCTGAGCGGCTGAAACCTGCTTTCGGCCGAGACCGTCAAACTGATGAATCTGCATAACCTTCTGCTGAGTATGCAGACCTTCTTTGTCAATCACGGTAACCGGCTGGCCTTCAGTTATCTGCCCTGCAAAAATCCTGCCTATCGCTATTCGTCCCACATAATCCGAATATTCCAGACTCGTCACCAGCATCTGCAGCGGAGCATCAGGAATAACCTGCGGCGGGGGAACCTTTTTTATAATGGTTTTGAATACCAGTTGCATATTGTTGGTCTTTTTGGCAGGGTCTGTCGTCGCCCAGCCCTCTTTTGCAGATGCGTAAACAACAGGAAAATCGAGAGCCTTATCGTCGGCGCCAAGCTGAACAAGCAAATCGAATACTTCGTTGACAACCTCATGCGGCCGGCTGTTTTCGCGGTCTATCTTGTTGACTACAACTATAGGCCTTAATTTATTCTCAAGAGCCTTGGCTAAAACAAATCTTGTCTGCGGCATAGGCCCTTCAAAAGCATCAACCAGAAGCAGAACGCCGTCGGCCATTTTCAAAACGCGTTCAACCTCGCCGCCAAAATCAGCGTGACCAGGCGTATCGATTATATTAATCTTATATTCATCGCCCTTGCTGTCCGTATAGTAAATCGCACAGTTTTTACTGAGAATTGTTATACCGCGCTCCCGCTCTATAGGATTTGAATCCATAATCAAGTCGTGCTCGCTGCCGGCCAGCTTGTCAAGCTCCTCGGTCCGAAACATTCCGGACTGGTACAAAAGCCTGTCAACCAGCGTTGTCTTGCCGTGGTCAACATGAGCGATTATCGCTACGTTACGAATATAATCTGAATACATGAAAAGCTCAAAATTTATCCGCCTACGGCGGAAAGGTTAATCAATAATCAGGACTTGCTTTAATCCCAGTTATGAAAACGAGTTATTCTACATTGTTTTCTATGAATGTCAATGCAAAACTGTGTAATTTAGTCTATGCTATATGGTTGAGAGTTGTTTATTTGCCCCTTAATCCATCCGATTATCACGTCAACAACATAATCAATTTCAGATTCACTTAATAATTTATGCTGGGCGACAAAAACAACTTAAAACTCAAAGTTTAAAAGTAAAAACCAAAGCTTAAAACTTAAAATTATCTACCGCAACGGCAGGTGCACTCGAAAGCCTTACAGTTTTAAATTTTTATTTTCCTGCTGCCAGCATAGTCTTGGCTAATTCCTGGCTTTTTTGCCCGCCGAACAGAAGCTCGACGAGCTTGAGCGAAAACTCTAATGCCGTTCCCGGCCCCTGTGAAGTTATGCAGTTGCCGTCGACAACGACCCGCTGATTTATCGCCTGTTTATTTTTCAACTTGTCGGCCATCGCAGGATAGCAGGTCGCCTTCTTGTCTGCCAATAAGCCGTGATGTTCAAACACGACCGCAGGCGATGCACAAATCGCAGCATAGAATCGGGGCGAATTTTTTTGCTTTTTAAGCATTTCTGTAAGTTCCCTGCTGTCGCGAAGGTATTCTGCGCCCGGCAAACCGCCCGGCAGGACTATAAGGTCGTAAGTCTCCCCTGTACAATCAGTTATCAAACAATCGGCTGTAATTTTAACTTTTCGGCTGGTTACTATTCCTTGTTTCTGTATTGAAGCAATTGTCAAATCAGCTCCTGCTCGCCGCAGACAATCTATTATCGTTATTGCCTCAAGTTCCTCTATTCCGTCCGCAACGGCTATAAGCGCTTTTTTGCCCATAAAAACCTCCTTAAAAACGGGTATTTATCATTACAAGATTAACAAAATGCTAATATAATGTTAATATTATCCTAACAAAGATAAAATATTGTTTAAACTGGTAATATTCTAAAAACAGAAATCGCTTATGGCAAAAGAAAATATTCTAATCGTAGATGACGAAGAAGATGTCCTTGAGTTGCTACGGTACAATCTTGAAAAAAACGGCTACAGAATCGAGGCCGCGGTCTCCGGCGAAGAAGCCATTACGAAGGCACGGGCAAAATTACCTGATTTGATTATCCTGGACCTGATGCTGCCCGGCATCGACGGTCTTGAAGTCTGCAAAAAGCTCAAAGGCGATACAAAAACAGAGAACATCCCTGTAATAATGCTCACAGCCAAAGGCGAGGAGTCTGACATTATAACCGGTTTAGAACTGGGAGCGGAAGACTATATCACCAAGCCATTCAGTCCAAAAGTACTTATTGCCAGAGTACGCCGTATTCTGCAAAGGGCGGTCGCTCGCGATTTGGAAAAAACTCCGGTGAAAGTCCATGAATTAGTTATTGACCCGTCCCGCCGCCAGGTCCTGATTAAGAACAAGCCGGTTGAGCTTACTTTTACGGAATTTAATATTCTTTATACATTAGCCAAAAGGCCGGGACTGGTTTTTACCAGGTATCAAATCGTCGATGCCATCCGCGGCGAAGATTATCTCGTTACCGACAGAGCTATAGACGTTCAAATGGTTTCGCTGAGAAAAAAACTGGGTCCCTGCGGCAAATATATAGAAACTGTCAGAGGCGTTGGATACCGCTTTAGCGATTAAGCAATGAAAAGAAAAAAATTAATCTGGCATCTTTATCCTGTCTTTTTGATTATTATCGTTGCCGTACTTTTGGCTGTCGTATTATATACATCGCATTTTTTCCGCACATTATACTACAAGCAGATTGCAGATGACCTTTACGTACGAGCGCAAATTGTCGAGTATCAAATTGAGCCGATGATAAAATCCGGCAGCTTTTCCGAAATTGATAAGGTTTGTAAATCTCTCGGTGCAGCAGGCGCATCCCGGATTACCATTATCCTGCCGGATGGTCAGGTCATAGGCGATTCTGATGAAAACCCGGCGGTGATGAAAAACCACAGCGACAGGCCTGAATTTAAAGCCGCAATCAACCGGGGCACAGGCAAATCTGTCAGATTCAGCAATACCCTCGGCAAAAATATGATGTACCTGGCGATTCCGGTAAAACAGGACGGCAATATCCTTGCCGTCGTCAGAACATCAATGCCGCTTACCGTTATAGAGCAGGAGCTTATACGGCTTTATAAAAAAATCTTCTGGACAAGCATAATAATAGCGGTTTGTGCTGCGGCAGTCAGTTTTGCAGTATCCAAAAAAATCAGCCGCCCGATAGAGCAAATGACAAAAGCCGCACAGGGTTTCGCTTCAGGCCGCAGTCAGAGACTGCCCATACCGGACACGCTCGAACTGGCCCAACTGGCAAAAGTTCTCAACGAAATGGAACAGGTAAGGCGCGATTTCGTCGCCAATGTTTCTCATGAGCTCAAGACGCCGATAACATCCATTAAAGGTTTTGTCGAAACTCTTCTCGACGGCGCAATTGACGACCCGGTTCAGACAAGACGATTTCTCGAAATAATCGCCAAACATTCCGACAGGCTCAATGCCATAATCAATGACCTTTTGACCCTCTCACGGCTCGAAGAAGACGATGAAAAAAGAAAATTGTCCTTCGAAGAGCGGCATTTAAAGCCGGTCCTTGTCTCTGCTGTCGAGCTTTCAAAAATCAAGGCAGAAGAAAAGCAAATTATCATTGGGCTTGATTGCGATGAAAAAATAACCGCAAAGATAAATTCCGCTCTGATAGAACAGGCGGTATTGAATCTTGTCGATAATGCCATTAAATACAGCCAGGAAAACAGCAAGGTGCAAATTTCCGCTCAGAAATCCGGCAGTGAGATTCTTATCGCTGTCGGCGACCGGGGCTGCGGAATAGAGAAAGAGCATCTGCCTCGCATATTTGAAAGGTTTTACGTTGTTGACAAGGCCCGCAGCAGAAAACTGGGCGGCACAGGACTGGGCCTGTCCATAGTCAAGCACATATCAGGCGTCCACGGCGGCTACGTAACCGTCGAAAGCTCGCCCGGAAAAGGCAGCTCCTTTACAATTCACCTGCCGGCAACCTGACCCCATCCTGAATTTATTCTAATTTTAACATAACTCTAATACGTTTCTAAACATGTCTGTTTACCATTTCCCACAAAGATTAGTAAAACATAATTGCTGGAGGTGTAAACAAATGGACGTTCAGTTAAAAAGAGAACAAAGAAAAATGGATTGTAAAGCGTTTACTCTTGTTGAGTTGCTTGTGGTTATTGCCATCATCGCAATGCTGCTGGCTGTATTAATACCGGCTATGAACAAGGCCAAAGGAATAGCCCGGGCAGTCAAATGTGCAGCCCATTCGCGAAGCGTCGGCCTGGCGATGCTTTCCTACGTAACAGCAAACGAGTATTTCCCGGCTTCTTATCTGTATCCTTCGGATGCAAGCGGCAATTATGACATTTACAATCAGGATGTGAGTCATCCCTATGGTTATCTTAACTGGAGCTGGTTTCTGTTTTACTCCGGCAAGTGCAACAACGAAGCCTTCACCTGTCCGTCTATGAAGAGAGGCGGTGCACCCCGCACTAATCCTGGCAATAAGAGCGAAGATTGGGAAGCTGAACAGGTAGACCAGAACGGCCAGAGTCAACCGAATAACCTGACCGACAAACAGGCGCCGCGGATATCGTTTACCGCAAACGCCGCGATTATTCCCCGTAACAAGTTCACTACCCTCATATCTGGCGGCCAGAGAGTAAATCGCTTTGTAAAGGCTGCTGAACTCAAAAATCCAAGCTCAATTATCCTTGCGACAGAATTTAATAATAACTGGAAGGCCATTGGCGTTCAGCAAGGTGGGGTCTTCTTAAGCAAAAGCCATCGTCCAATCCTGCCATTTTCACATATCGGCACTGGATATATAGGCAATGCCGTTTACCAGGCGCCGTTGAATACGCCCGGTTTCGTTTACGGCGATTCCTCGGACAGAAGCGGACTCTACGGTTTAAAACCGCTCAAAGAAGTCGAAAGCTCCTCAGACCTTCTCGATGGCGGTGCAGGTCATCCTATTAACGCTGTAGGACGGCATCACCCGGGTCCCGGACAGACTATAGAATATGGCGGCTGCGCCAATTTCATCTATTGCGATGGACACGTTGCAAGAAAAACCGTATTTGAAACAATACAAAAACGCGAATGGGGCGACAAGTTTTACAGCATAACCGGCAAAAATGAAGTGAAATAATAAATATCACGAAAAGCAGTCAATATTAACTATAGGAGGTAAATGAAGATGAAAAAATGTGCAATCAAATTTAATCTTGTGATGTTTTTGATGATAGTCGGGGTTATGGCAAGCTCTCTTTTCGCTTTCCCTCAACCCCCTGTACATCAGGTAAACATTAGCGGTGCAACATTGTTTGTGGATTTCTTCCGAGCTCCGGCTTCAACGAACGATTATATTGATGTCGATGGCGATGGTTTCTACGGCTACCACGACTATCCGCCTTATGTGGACCAGCTGGCATCAACTTATACGACTTCCGGATGGTCAACTTATTGGGCGGTGTTATATCGAGGCGTCGGTTCAGGAAACGGCCTGTCTGATCTTGTAACCTGGCACAGTGCGGACCCGTGCCTGTTTACCGATTTGACGATTCCATCGGAGCGCGGCGTAGTTAACCGCATTGATTGGGCGGTTACAGGCGTTCTTAATATTCCACCTGCCGATATCTGCCTGCCGGGCGGTTGTCCTGTTGACCCCTGCAATATCGATATTGCCGTGATGGACGTTCCGACAAACTGGTTTGTTTATAGCGGTTCAGATGCAAATGCTCAATGGAACAAAAAGCCGCAACAAGCCGGCTACGGCCGAAATCCCCAGAAGTCCTGGACAGGTGCACAGTCAAATCAATTAAAGAGTCTCGGCAATCTTAATACCAATGTCTCTTCGCCGGATGTCAATACCGCATTTGACGCAGAAATAGCATGGGTGCCTATTTCGATTATTGCCAATCAGGGAGTCGGAGTTCCTGATGGAAATATCGCAGCAGAAGATTTGAAATATTTATTCGTAACCGGCCGTATGCCTAACGGCGAAAACCTCGCAGCGGCAACTCGTGACTCAGGTTCGGGCACTCGTAACGCGTCAATGAATACAATAGGAGTTGACCCAAGCTGGGCAAGAGGCGACAATGTTGGTGCCAAATTTGATGCTGAATCCGATACCGTTGCAACAACAAAGCTCGGCAAAAACCATCGAATCAATAATTGCGGCGGTTCAGGCATAATGGAAAATGCTGTCCAATACAGACGTCTGGGTGTTGGCTATACAGGTCTTTGCGGTGCAAGCCGTTCAAATGAAGATGCCCATGGCGGCAAATATGAAATTTGCAGCGTAAAAAACATCGGCGGAACGAAATACGTTCGCGCAACTCTTAACAACATTCTCGACAACAACGACCCCAACACCGGCTGGCGAATCGGCGGCAATGAAACCTTTGTGACTGTCGGAAGTCCCGACCCCAACGCAACCTATACAATATCAAATCCTTATGCCGGCGCTTACATAAACAATATAACTGCCAGCATCAGAGATTTCGTAAATTCTCCGGGACAGGACCTGAACTACAATATGCCCGGTGAGTATATGGCCTTTTCGTATTTCCTCACGTCGGCTATTGACGCTCTGCCGGATAAACTTGACCCGACTTCTTTCGTAGACAATAACAATCTTAACCAGAATCTGCGGGAATTCATCAGGTCCAGCCCCCATGAACTTAAAACTTCGCCGATTCCGGCATTCGGTTCTGTTAAGCCGTCTGGCATGGCGCCAGTCAGAACGGCTCTCACTGCTGAGCCGAATGCCAAATACAGTGATGGCAGCACAACAGGTGCATATATCGACAGCAATGGAAACACTGTCAATAGCGGTATCACACTGTCAGAGAGAAACAAAATTATGGGCGATTTTAACTATGCAGGCGCCGAGAAGCACAAACGTAATATGAACGACATAGCCGAACTGGTAGAAGCAGTCAAGAATCCGCGGGCCTTTGAACCAAATATCAATCACGGCGGTTACTATGGCGGACAGGTCGGTGATTTTGTCGTTCCCGAAATCATCGGTGATTTTGACGGCGATGGAAACTTCATTGCCAGAGACGTAAGGTATTTTGCCGATGGTCTGGCAATCGACCCTTGCACTGGAATGCTCAATCGCAGCACAGGTTTTGCTAAAGTTGACCAGGCTGACGCAGCCACCGGAGGCAGTGGAAATTACTTCGGCACCACCCTTGCAACAGGCAGAGCTTATGAACCGAATTCAGGCTGGTCAAAAGCAGACCTTGCCGGTGCTGATATTAATACTATTGATACAAATGATGTTAATGTAACTCCCGGCGCAAATCCCTGGGCTGCTGACGGAGTTGTCAACGCAAAGGATATCGATTGGATGTATAAGGTCCTGCGAGGCGGTATAAAGGCTGCTGCTCTTGGCCAGACACCTGCTGTCAATCCTAATGTACGTTCAATTACCCTCAACTGGAATAATCTCGATGACGCCGCCTGGATGGACGCCAGCTGTGATATGAACGGCGATTTGATTGTTGACGGCGAGGATGTTGATATAGTCGTGGTGGACATTCTCGGAACCTATTACGGCGACGTTAATCTTGATGGCAAGCTCGACGCCAATGACCGAAACATCATAATCGCCAATATGGGTACAGGTTATGGCAAAGGCTGGGCTGATGGTGATATTAACGGCGATGGCTTCGTTACAGCAGATGACCTGAATATGTACAGAACAACTCTCCTGGCGACATTCGCAGACTATTGGCTCCAAACGTGTTCGGCGCCGTTATGGTGTGAAGGAATGGACTATAATCATAGCGGGAGCGTTGACTTTGTAGATTTTGCAACAATGGCGCAAAACTGGTAAGTAATCAATAAGCCTCCAGCAGTAAGAAGAAGGAAGAAAAAGGTGTGCAGGTGCATTCTTAATAGAGTGCACCTGCCTTTTATTTTTATCTTAATCAAAACCATATTTTTTGTTGACTGTTATGAAAAAATACCTAAAATAAGGTTATCAGCGGGGACACAAAAAATGGCATCCTTAAAATGAAAGGAGTCAAAAACGATGAAGAAGTTGTATCTAATCCTGATTTCCCTCTTATTTGCAGTATCTGTATTCGCAGCGCCCGGCAAAAATTTTATCCAGATTAAAGGCTCAGACACTATGGTGAACCTTGGCCAGGCCTGGGCCGAGAAATATATGGAGCAGAACCCGCAGGATTTCGTTTCGGTAACCGGCGGCGGCTCAGGCACCGGCCTGGCCGCGCTTATAAGCGGAACCTGTGACATCGCAATGAGTTCGAGAAACATCAAACCCAAAGAGATTGACCAGGCTCATCAGAAAGGAATAAATCCGTTCGAAACA
Source organism: uncultured Planctomycetaceae bacterium (assembly GCA_964492875.1). GTDB lineage: Bacteria > Planctomycetota > Phycisphaerae > Sedimentisphaerales > UBA12454 > JAPLMW01. The sequence continues at coordinate 9,895 of CAZBLD010000014.1, read as the reverse complement.
AAGGCTGCCCTCGATGGTCTGGCTGTGGTAGTAAATCCTGAAAATCCTGTCAACCGCCTCACACTCGAACAGCTCGCTCAGATTTTTACAGGTAAAATCACAAATTGGAAACAGTTAGGGGGCCAGGATAGTAAAATCGTTATCCTTTCCAGAGAGGTAAATTCCGGCACACACGTCTATTTCAAAGAGCACGTCTTAAGAAAAAACGACCCTAATTCCACTGAAGAGTTCGCACCCTCGGCTCTTATGCTGCCTTCTTCACAGGCAATCGCTGATGAAGTGGCAAACAACTCAGCCGCAATCGGCTACTACGGTATGGGCTATATCTGCAATAAGCAAAAGGCTGTCCTGATAGCAAAAGACCCAAACTCAGAATTCATCGCTCCGACAGTTGACAATGTAGTAAGCGGAAAATATCCCATATCACGTCCGCTGCTGCTCTATACAAATGGTCAGCCGCAGGCCCTGATTAAGAAATTTATAGATTTCGCACTTTCAAAGGAAGGCCAGGATATTGTCATAAAAACAGATTTTGTACCTACACCCCCACACCAAAATACAACAACCTCATCGGATTCTAATGTTGTTATCGGAAGTATTCCCACTCCAAAAAGATTATGGGTTAAACACGTACAATTTTGGTGTGGGGGTAAATAAAGGACTATGCGTAAATTCAGGGAATTTCTGATTGAGAAGCTAATCCTCATTTGCGGATTGGCTTGTATATTTTTTGTCGTTTTGATTTTCTTGTTCCTTCTCAAAGAAGGTCTGGCGGTATTTAAAACCGTCCCGCCATTAAAATTTCTCTTTGGCAGCAAATGGTATCCTATTTCCGAACCGCCGCAGCTCGGCATTCTGCCTTTGATTCTCGGCTCACTGCTGGTTACGCTTGGCGCAGCAGTAATCTCCGTACCAATCGGCGTCGCCTGTGCTATTTACATCGCAGAAGTCGCCCCATTAAAGCTGAAAGAAATTCTTAAAGCCGGAATCGAGCTCTTGGCAGCCATCCCCAGCGTGGTATTAGGCTTTATCGGCGTGGTAACATTAGTGCCTTGGGTCAAAAGTGTCTTTAACCTGCCTACAGGGCTTACCGCCTTGTCAGGCTCGATAATGCTCGCATTTATGGCTATGCCTACGATTGTTTCCATCGCAGAAGATGCTCTTTATTCCGTGCCTAAATCATACAAGGAAGGGGCCTTGGCGCTGGGTGCAACGCACTGGCAGACAATCTGGCGGGTAATGCTTCCTGCCGCCTCGTCAGGCATCCTCGCGGCCGTAATGCTCGGTATCGGCAGGGTCATCGGTGAGACAATGGCCGTTATGATGATTACAGGAAACGCTGCGGTAATACCACACAGCATCCTTCAGCCGGCCAGAACGCTGACCGCAACCATTGCAGCGGAAATGGGAGAGACTGTCGTGGGAAGCGAGCATTATTTTGCTTTGTTTGCCATAGGCATTGTCCTGTTCATTATAAGTTTTGCAGTCAACGTAACCGCAGATATATTCCTGCATAGAAAAAAATGAAAAATAACAAGAGAACAGAAAAAATAGCATTTTCTCTTTTGCTTCTGGCAACACTGCTCATTGTTGTTCCGGTCGGCCTGATTATCGCAATTATCATCCGGAAAGGCATCGGAGCAATAACTTGGCAGTTCCTCACCGACGTTCCTCGGCAGGGAATGCGGGCAGGAGGCATATTGCCGGCCATTGTCGGAACTATTTATCTTGTCTTGGGTGCAATCGTCTTTGCTCTGCCGGTGGGCCTGCTGGCGGCTATTTATCTGAGTGAATACGCCAAAGACAACTACCTGACACGGATAATAAAACTGGCAATCGTAAACTTGGCAGGTGTACCTTCTGTCGTTTACGGTCTGTTCGGTCTGGCTATTTTCGTGGTCTTTTTTAAATTTGGCACTTCTATTCTTTCCGGCTCACTCACCTTGGGAATAATGATTTTGCCGGTTATTATTACCGCATCGCGGGAGGCTCTCGAAAGCGTTCCTCACTCATTTCGCGAGGTAAGTCTGTCGCTGGGTGCGAGCAAATGGCAGACAATATGGCATATAGTCTTGCCCAATGCCGTTCCCGGCGTATTAACAGGCACAATTCTCGGTGTGTCAAGAGCCGCTGGAGAAACGGCTCCGATTCTGTTTACTGTGGCGGCTTTTTATCTGCCGCGGCTGCCAAATTCCATTTTCGACCAGGTTATGGCTCTGCCCTATCATCTTTACGTTATTTCCACACAGGTGCCCAACGTCGATGAAAAAATAAGATACGGCACAGCCCTTGTTTTGTTATTCCTGGTTTTAAGTATGAATCTTGTAGCCATTATAATCCGTTATCGCTTTAGAAAAGAGAAAAAATGGTAGACCCTCACACCAATGGTAGATTGATATGTATTATGTCTATATTTTAAAAAGTAAAAAAGACCATAATTTTTACATAGGGTCCACTAATAATCTAAAACGCAGATTGTGCGAACACGATTCAGGATTAGTTTTTTCTACAAAATCAAGAAAACCTTTAGAATTAGTCTATTATGAAGCATATAGTGCCGAGGGCGATGCAAGAAAAAGAGAAAAAAAGTTGAAGTTGCGACCCAAGGCTTTTGCGCAATTAAGAAAACGAATCAAGGAAAGTGCCGAGATATGACCATTGGTGTGAGGGTAGAGACAAAAATTAGCATAAAAGATTTGAATATATGGTTCGGCTCCATATATGCACTAAGAAATTTAAGCCTTAAAATTTACGCCAATGAGATTTTAAGTGTCATTGGCCCTGCAAACAGCGGAAAAACAACTTTCTTAAGAATGCTCAACCGTCTTAACGAGCTCGAAACAAATTTCAAAATGACAGGTTCCGTAGAGCTTGACAAAGAAGACATTACCGCTATGAACGTCGAACTGTTGCGCAAAAAAATAGGTATGGTCTTTGCCCTGCCTTTGCCGCTGCCGTTGTCTGTCTTTGATAATATTGCCTACGGCGCAAGAATGCATGGAATAAAAAATAAAAAAAAGTTACAGGAAATTGTCGAACAGTCGCTCCAGAAGGCATATCTCTGGGATGAAGTAAAAGACAGACTGCGTACCTCCGCATTTAAACTATCGGGCGGTCAGCAGCAGCGGCTTTGCATCGCAAGAACGCTGGCTGTTGAGCCGGAGGTTATCTTATTTGATGAGCCCTGTTCAGGCCTTGACCCTATATCCACCGCAAAGGTGGAGGAGGCAATGTTTAAGCTCAAATGCGATTATACGTTGGTCCTTGTTACCAACAACGTCAAGCAGGCTGCACGCGTAGGAGACAGAACGGCCTTCTTCCTGAGCGGAGAGCTTATCGAGGTCGATAAAACCGACAAAATGTTTACCACGCCGTCAGACCAGCGGACCGATGACTATATCAGTGGGAAATTCGGATAATGTACAGCATACAGGTTAATAATCTGGATCTGTGGTACAGTGATTTTCAGGCCCTGAAAAACATCAATGCCGCATTCAGGGAAAAGCAAATCACCGCCATAATAGGCCCGTCCGGCTGCGGAAAGTCCACCCTGCTGCGCACTTTTAACCGGATGAATGATTTGATTGAAGGCGTACGAACATCGGGCCGAATCCTGGTTGATAACGCAGATGTCTTCGACCGCAAAACAGACCTGACAGCTTTGCGGAAAAAGGTGGGAATGGTTTTCCAGAGACCCAATCCGTTCCCGCTGTCTATTTACGAAAACATCGCCTTCGGCCTTAAAATCCACAGAGCTGCAAGCAAACGTGTGCTGGATGCAATAGTACAGCGAAGCCTCGAGCAAGTCGACCTGTGGGACGAGCTGAAGAACAAGCTCGGCAAATCGGCCTTTAGCCTTTCGCTGGAACAAAGACAAAGACTCTGTATCGCCAGATTGGCCGCCATAAAACCCAAAGTGCTCCTTATGGACGAGCCCTGTTCTGCTCTGGACCCGCAGGCAACGGCGGGAATTGAAGAATTAATGCACAAACTCAAACACAGTTATACTATAATAATTGTAACTCATAATATGCAGCAGGCGGCACGTGTCTCCGATGAGACCGGCTTTATGTTGCTGGGAGAACTGGTAGAGTTCGGAAAAACAAAGGATATTTTTACAAAACCAATAGATAAACGTACCGAAGATTATATTACCGGCAAATACGGTTAGGAGTTATGTATGGAAAGACATTTAGACATAGAACTAAAAAAGCTGCATAAAGATATTTTAAAAATGGGCGAGCTTGCCCGACAGGCAATTGTCAATTCTGTTAAGGCGCTGAAAAATCGCGATAAAGCCCAGGCTCAGAATGTCATTGACGCCGATAGCAAAATCGACGAACTGGAGCTTGTCATCGACGAGGAATGCATAGATTTAATCGCCTGCTATCAGCCGATGGCGGCAGACCTTCGCTTCATTACTACTGGAATGAAAATCAATGCCGAGCTTGAACGCATCGCGGACTTGGCTGTTGATATAGCTCAGCGAGTGCTGGAACTGGCCGACAAACCCTTGCTCAAGCCTCTCATTGATATTCCAAAGCTGTCCGACACGGCTCAGAAAATGGTACGCGACTCAATAGACTCCTTTGTCAGGAAAGACGTTGTTCTGGCAAATCAGGTCGTAGCATCCGACACGCAGGCAGACGAGCTTCGCAACAAAATCTGTGCGGAGCTGATTGACGATTATATGTCGCGCGACGCCGGCACCGCAACCCGGGCAGTGCCGTTGCTGCTTATAGCCCGCCATCTGGAGCGAATTTGCGACCATGCTACAAACATCGCTGAAGATATTATCTATATGGTTGCAGGTGAAACAATAAAGCACCATCACGAAGAAATAGAACCATCCGGTCCTGTATAACTCTTCCCAGGGAACTTATAAAGAACGTCTTTCTTAAGGGAGTAAGAAAATGTTTAACAGACTCTTCGACCTTCAGGCAAGAAATACATCCGTCAAAACTGAAGTAATCGCAGGAACTACAACCTTTCTTACAATGGCATATATTATCTTTGTCAACCCTGACATTCTCTCCCAGGCCGGTATGGACAAATCCGCTCTCATCGCGGTTACCTGCCTTGTAACCGCAATTTCAACAATTGTAACAGGCTTGTTTGCCGACGCTCCTATCGCGATGGCTCCCGGAATGGGACTTAATGCGTTTTTTGCTTACACGCTTGTAATCACCCGGAAAATAAACTGGCAGACGGCGCTGGGTGTCGTGTTTCTATCTGGTCTTTTCTTTCTTGTCCTGACTCTCGTAGGTCTGCGCAAAAAACTTGTCGAGGCAATTCCTATCTCCCTGATTTCAGCTATATCCGTCGGCATAGGCCTTTTCATAACATTCATAGGTCTTCAGAATCTCGGCATCGTAAAAGGCCATCCGGTAACACTGGTTCAGGCAGGAAACTTGACTGCGACTATGGTGTTCGGCCTTGCAGGGCTGATTGTGATGATTTTTCTCGAGATGAAAAAGGTCAAAGGCTCGCTCCTGCTTGGCATAATCTTCGCAACCGTCCTTGCAGCAGTTTTTGGAAAAATAAATAAACCCCACGCGCTTATATCGACGGATATAAGTATCGCTGCAGTTGCGCTCAGGCTCGACATTCTCAGTGCTTTGAAGTGGAGTCTTTTCGGCAGCATCTTTACGCTGATGTTTATGGATATGTTTGACAGTATCGGAACGCTCGTAGCCTGTTGTAGTGAAGCGAAAATGGCCGACGAGAACGGAAAAATCAAACAGCTCGACAGACTCCTTGCCATTGACGCCGGTGCTACAATGCTCGGAGCCCTCTTGGGCACCTCAACCACCACCTCTTACATCGAATCGGCGGCAGGCATTGAGGAAGGCGGCAGAACAGGGCTGGCCTCCGTTGTGACGGGAATACTGTTTTTGGCCGCCGCTCTTTTTGTGCCCGTTGTCGGGATTGTGCCGAACTACGCAACAGCGCCGGCTCTGATAATGGTCGGACTTTTTATGATAAGCCAAATCAAAAACATAGATTTTACGAAGATGGAAAACGCCTTTCCGGCGTTCATCATAATAATTATGATTGCCTTAAGCTACAGCATCAGTATAGGTCTTGCATTTGGTTTTATTTCGTTTACGCTGCTCAAGACAATGGCTGGCAGAGTCAGGGACGTCAAACCGACAATGTGGCTGATAACTGTGCTGTCGCTGTTATATTTTGTAGTGCCGCTTCTTGCCGGTTAATTGAAAAATAAAGATCCCTTTTGGTTTACAATTCACGGCATTATTCCGCCGACTCCTTCATTTTTTCCGTAAACTGTTAACTGTAAACTTTTACTAATCTTCAATCTTAAATCTTCAATTGTTTTGTGTTTATTCGTGGTTAATTAAAGGTTCCTGATAAACGCTCCCGCCATCAGTGAAATCAGAATCAGATAATCAAGGTCATTGAGGCCGTAGTGTTCATGGTCGAGTGAACTGTCGACATAAAGAACGCCGAAACATTTTTCTTCGCACATCACAGGGCAAATCAAGGCCGAACCGATTTTGTCACCCTCATCCCGCGTCGGCAGCCGGGGGATAAGAATATAATGATGATTCTTTATCGCCTCGTTGATTTTCGAGCCAAGCTGCAATTCTTCGAGCTTGACGCCTTCTCCTGTGATTTTTCTGCCCTTTGACGCTCCCATCGCGCCTTCGGGCTTCGCTCGCACAGCCACCCAGGCTTGAAAGGACCCAAACTGTCGAAGCAGCAGGTCCAGTAACGTATTAACAAGACCGTTCGTATCGCTGCTTTTGCATATTGCCGAGGCTGCATATGAAAAATCCTTGCTCCGCTTTGCCTGCATCCTTATAAGCGGAGCATCAGTGCCGTCCAGATGGCGAAGTACAACCTGTGGCTCGTGCAGCGTTGTCTGAAGTGTATCTTCGAGGCTGCTGACGGCTGCGCCCTGCTTGTCGGATTCTTCCATATGAATCTCAAGATGGAACTCGGCGATTTTTAGTACGTCACCGTTCTTTATTTCAGCCTTGTGGACCGCCTCGTTGTTAAGATAAGTTTTGTTGGCTGAATCAAGGTCTTCGACCATCCATTTGCCGTCTGTGGTGGTATAAAGAACGCTGTGCTGGCGTGAAACAGACCTGTCCGGCAGGAAAATCTGGCTGCCGACCTGTCTGCCGATGTAAATCGGGCCTCGCGAAAATCGCGGTTCGTTTATCAGCTCCTCCCCTCGTTTTACGGTAAGTCGCATCTATAGCCTCCTTGTCCGCCTCCGGCGGAATTGCAACAAAAACAACTCCACTTTACCCGCCTCGGGCGGAAATTGCAGCCTATCATATTAAGCCGCGGCGGTATTGTCAAGTTTTTATGATAAAAAAAGATTAAAGCAGCCCTGAAATTTCCTGTTGCATAAAGAATCAGCCGTGTTAGGATTATATTGGCTATTGACTATTCTATCTCTGTGTTCTCTGCGAGCCTTGCCCCGTGAGATGTTCCTTGAACTATCTCATCGGGGTCTGTGGCTAAATTTCTTTTTATTAGGGTCCTTTAATTTGAAAGGAGTCAAAGATGGCTGAGGAGATTATTGGAAAGGTCTCGGATTTCTTTGCGCGTCCGGTCGTTGCAGGTATTGAGTTGACTGCTCCCTTGAAGGTCGGCGACAAAATCAGAATCAAAGGTCATACCACCGACCTCGAACTGACGATCAGCTCAATGCAGATTAAAAATGCAGACGTCTCGGCGGCCACGGCAGGCGATTCCATCGGCATAAAAGTTCCCGACCGCGTCCGCAAAGGCGATTCCGTTTACAAAATTACCGAATAATTCAGCTTCGTTTTTATTCGGCTCGACTGTCCTTGGGACTCCTGACGGAGAGTTCGCCGAAGTCTGAAGGTTATTTTTCAATGGCTGACCTTCCACTGATGCACAGATTGATGAAACGTCTTCACCCTGAGTCGATTCCCTGGCCGGGCTCGGTGCTCTATAATCTGATAAGTTCGACCGCCATATTTCAACGCCATTATGAGCTTGTAGCAGACGACGTATTGAACTATTGTAAAGAAGGGTCTCTTTTGGACATCGGCACAGGTCCCGGCTGGTTATTGTTAAAGCTTCATCAAAAGGCTCCTCAGATGAAACTTGTTGGCATAGATTCTTCGTCTGCAATGGTTGTCAAAGCCAAAGAGAATGTTGCCGGTGTCGAGTCAATCGAAATTAAACAAGGCAACGCCGACAATATTCCGTTTCCTGATGATTGTTTCGATATAGTTGTCAGTACCGCATCGATTCATCACTGGAAACAGCCGACCGTTGCCCTTAACGAAGTTTATCGAGTGCTCAAAAAAGAAAGTTTTGCTTTGATTTATGACCTTGTCAGTGATACGCCTCAGCCTGTCTTGGACGACTGCAGGCGCAAATTCGGCAAATTAAAGTTCACGTTGTTCTGGCTGCACAGTTTCGAAGAGCCGTTTTACAGTCAGCAGAATTTCCAGGCCTTGGCTCGCTCGACGCCATTTGGGGATTGTCAGACTAAATTCCTCGGCCTTTTGTATTGTCTGATACTGAAAAAATAATTTTATCCGCCTCTGGCGGAGCTTATAATCGTGATAAATAAAGGGAAAAGGCAAATTTTATGAAAGGGGACTCTTATGAAATGGGAGCAATGCAGAAATTTCTTGTGTAAAAGTCTTTTGTTGACAGTCTTTGGTTTGACTTTGTTTGCAGTCGGCTGTGCAGCACGCGCACAAAAAATGATTCCAGCTCGCTTTGACGTAACAAACAAGCACCCTTATACGGTCAAGGTCCAGGGCCGTGTCGGCAAAGAGATTTATCCTAAGGAATCTTCACTAATTTCAAGCTCGGCACTTACACAAGCCCTGACGGAATCTATCCTCAAATCCGGCGTATTTAAGGGCGTGGTTAGAGGCGAAGGAGCCAACTTTCTGCTGAATGTTGCCGTTTTGAGCTATGACCAGCCTTGGCTCGGCGTTGACTTTAATATCAATATAGAAACTAATTGGGAGTTGTTTAAATCAGGCCAGGCCAGTCCGGTTTGGGCGGGTACGATAGTAACATCATACAAGGCGACACTATGCAAGGCCTTTTTTGCAGCCGAGCGCCTGCAGAAAGCAAACGAAGGTGCCGTCCGCGCCAACATTCAGGAAGGCATTAAGCGTTTATCGGCGCTTCAGTTTTAACAAAATATTTAGTCCCGCACCTATTAGGTCACTGCCGTAAATAGGTGCGGGGTTTTCGTTTAGCCGTCGCCGACACGGCGACGACGTCATTGTGAGGCCATAGGCCGCGGCAATCTCATTTAGCCGCCGCCACTCGGGGCGGCGTTTTTTTCTTCTGTCTCCTGCCTGCCCCGTGAGATATAGCTTCTGTTATCTCATCGGGGTGTTTTTTCAGAAAACTATCTCACTGGGGTGTTCTATATTCTGTATTCTTTTAAAATAAAATTCTATCTCTTCTTCTTTTCAAACTCAGCGGATTTTTCAGTCATTTTTAATTTTCAGTAAATCAGTGTCATCCGCGAAATCCGTGGTTACTTTTCGTGTCTTCGTGCTTTCTTTTCAAACTCAACCAATTTCCCCCGCCGGAGCATAAACTTGCGAAGGTGGATGCCTGCAAAAAAAAGCCCGCCTCAGGCGGGCCTTTCAGGTTTAAATCTGTGTTGCCGGTCAGATGGGCGTTACATTAGTCGCACATGGACCTTTCTTGCCTTGGCCAGCCTCAAAATTGACCTTCTGGCCGTCATTGAGTGATGCGTAACCGACTGTTTTTACCTCCGAATGATGGACGAATAAATCAGCGCTGCCGTCATCGGGTGTGATAAAACCATAACCTTTGTCTGAACTAAACCATTTTACTGTACCTGTGCTCACTTGTTTTACTCCTAATAAAAAAACTAATATCTCTGCTT
>CAZBLD010000013.1:27422-92975 GCA_964492875.1 uncultured Planctomycetaceae bacterium | reverse complement strand
TTCAATTACAGCCAACATTTTCTGTACCTCCATGTAAAATTGTTAATATTTAATGTTTGTCTTTTTACTTCTCACAACAATAGTCCTACATCACGCATCAACCCCGCACCGCGGTCGGGCGGGGTCAATTCTCACTGCTTTTTAGACGCCGGCTTCAACTTTTTGCCTGCTGCTTTTGCTCTTTGTTGAGGCCTTCTTTTTACCTTGTGCCTTGCGTGTTGCCTGACTGACTGTGGTTGCCTTTTTTCCAGCATCAATTTCCGACATAATGAAGCCGGCCTTTCTTGCCTTGGCCAGAACCGCAGACATGCTTTGCCAAGCCTTCTTGGCCTGAGCCATATCAGCGCTATATTCGCCCATAAGCTTGTCGGCATCGCCCAGAATTTTTTCAACCTCTGCCTGGATGTCCTTTATTTCTCTGGTAAGCTTACTCCTAAGTTCCTTGGACATTTGTTTGTGGTCTTTTTGGAAGTTATTCAGCATTGAACCAACGCCGGCAACTAAACCATTGACAAAACCTGCTAAGTTCTTGGCTTGTTCCTTGCCCATCTGCATATTGTCCTTGTGGAACTGCTGGACCATGTTTTGAGCGCCTTTAAGCAGACTTTGTACGTCCTTTGATAACCCACTCATAAAATCAGCCAGGTCCCTGGCCTGTTGTGCAGCCATCTTCTTTCTATCCATAGAAAATCCATTCAGGGTTTTATGAGTGTCAGCTACCAGCTCACCCACAGCTTTTAGCCGAACATCATTGGAAATAATGATGTTCTCCGTCAGTTTTTTCATATCTTCTGCAATTGTCGTTACCATTTTGATTCTCCTTTTTAAATTTCTAAACCTTTTGGAAACAATTTGAGTTTACCCCCACACCAATACATTGGTGTTGGGGGTTTACATTATTAGACATTGTCGCCTTTTCAAATTCCAGCAACGGAATACTTTCTGGTTTTGTAATTTCTCTAAGGGGAGTTATTGTGCCCTCAATTTGGGTTATTTCGCCTCTGTCGTCAAAAACAGGTTCGCCCTTATCATTGACATATCGCACTGAATAATCTTTGTGGACAATTCGGTATCCTATGTTAAAGGGTATGCCTTCATTTTTGCATCTGGCAAAAGCTGCAAAAGCTCGCTCGCGATCTTCGGGGTAAATCACTTTCTCCCAAAGTTGTCTATCAGCCAGGATATCGTCGGCATCGTACCCGCACAGTTCTTTGATTTTCGCACAGAAACATATAATGTCCGGTTTTTCTGAGGGCAGGGCAACATAAGGTATTTCACCGAGGGCGTCAATAAATCTGTGCAGCTCCTTTTTTAACCGTTCCAGAACATATTGGATTTTCGACTCTTGCATCTTTTTATGCCTTTAAATGCATCATAAATTTTGACCTTTTTTCATCACTCTTGACCCCCACTCTTGCTTTCGCAAGAAAGCGTGGGGGCCAAATAGATTTCCCAATTGATCGGCAAAACTGCCGGCAACATTCCGGGCGAATTTAATCGGATGAATGGTTAAAGTGCCGTTGGTTTCATCTAAAGCTTTGTCAAACTCCTTTAGTTTCTGCCCAACACAGGTTTCGAGCCCCCTTATTTCCTCATCAATCTTTTCTTCAAAGGTATGTCCCTCCTGAAAACGCCTGAGCAATGAACGCACATTCTCGGTTAGAGTCCTAACGAAAATTACAAACTCAGTTATAGCTTTCACCTGCCTGTCAGTCATCTGCTCCTGCTTTCTGTTTTTGCGATCCCTGAGAAAATAAAACTTGGCGAGCATATTATTTAAATTCATTGTCAAATCCTTTACAAAACTTTCCACTCTTTGTGCCTGTTCATTAGCTTTTCTTTCTTTTTCTGACTGCTCCAAAGCTTTATGAGTATTAGCCACTAAAATACCCAAGGCTTTCGCCTGTATATCACAAGAATTTATAATGTTATTTATGATACCCTTCATAATTACTGGTCATCTGCATTTTACGCCTCCTGCAGCTCAGCAAGACGCTCTCGCTCCGCCTCTGTGCGTTTAGCCTTGAATCCACCAAGCATATCTTTAACTTCCTGGCATCTTCTCTCCTGGCAGGCTATGCGTTCCTTTCGCTGCTTCTTGAACTCAGTAAGCATTGCCTTAAAATCCCTTATTCTCAGCTCTTCTCCCTTGGCCAAAAGGTCCCTGAGCATTTCCGAAGTTTGCTGCTGTCCTTGCTGGAACTCTTTCAACTTTGAAGTAACTTCGTTTTTGTTCTCATCCTGCCTGGTAAGGATTTGTCTAATTAGTGTTTGCAATTCCTCGACCTCTTGAGCTTGGCCTTGGGTAAGTGCATCTTTAAAGTTTCTCAAGCTTTCTCTTAATTGCTGTGCCAGCTTTGTTTGCTCGCTAAGATATTCTTTAGATAGCTTCCTTATTTCCTGCTCACTTTGCTCCAGGTATAAAGAGATAATATTCATCATCCTGTCGAAATCTTTCTTTCGCAGAGACTCGTTTCTGGCAAGATTTTCCCTGAGCTGGTTATTGATTTTTTCCCGTTCCTGTCTCGTATTGAGAAGAGAGTCCTGAAAATCCTGAAAAACTTGATGAGTGGCTTCGAAAAATGCTTCCACCATTTGTATCCTGACTTCGTAGGAAGAAATTATATTCTCAAGAATATTTTCTTCGGTAGCTAAGAGCATTGTTTCGGTTTTCCCTTCCATAGATTTCTCTCATGGTAAAGAGAGGCTTTTCTTGGCGAGTCATGCTTTCCGCTCCCCCCTTGTGGTGCATAAGGATAACTCGGCAAGAATTCCTCTTGGTTACTTACCCATCTGCACCTTACGCCGCTGTTGCGGTCAGGCCAATGGCCTCGGCATATTTCAGATAGGTCTCGACTGAAGCCGCTACAACTCTGGCTTCAATGGCAAGTATTTCGATACCCACCAAAGAGACTCTCACCCAGGCATCAACAACAACGCCCTTGTCCAGGATTCGGTCAATAACCTCGACGAGACTGCTGGAACCAATTGTTTTTTCGACTGCCATGTTAAAGCTCCTTTTCTTCCCCTAAGGGGAAATCAAACTAGAATAAAAATAAAAAACGCACGCTACACACGTGCGTTCAGGTTTAGCTTTATTATTAACGTCATAGGAAGTATTAATGGCTGCCGGTTGTCTCTCAGTCGTTAATCTTTGCAGCGTCATTTTAAGTCTCCATTTAAATACCTTTCTGCGGTTTCGTCTACCGGAAGCAAAAGTCAAAGCCCTTTGTAAACTAAGTCAAGTTGTGCTTCTCGTTTCTTTTCTTGCGATAGACTTCGGCATTATTACACACAACATTAGAAAGCTTTTCGCTAATTTTGCAGTAGCCTTAGGATAACAAGGCCCGAAGAGCAAGCAGAATAGTTGAAAGCGACCTGCAGAGTTTAAGTGGTTTAAAAACAAGCCTTTCCCAGAAAACTGAGCTTGCTAATGAGGGATTGTAGGGTTTTTAATACTGATATCCATCTTTCACAAAGAAAGCGAAGACAAAAAAGCAAACCATCCAAAGGAGCTTCCCATCATAGCCTTTGGTTATAACGACACTCTTATAGAAGGAAGGCAATGGATATCGCGTAAACTTAAAAAATTTTTAATTAAACTGTGGTTAACCCCTGACGAATAGCATACTTGGTCAGTCCTACAAGGCTATCAACATCGGTCTTTTCCATAATGTGCCTGCGGATTGCCTCAACGGTCTTAGTACTCAGGCCCAGTTCTAAAGCGATTTGCTTTGCAGATTCGCCCCTTGTTAAAAGTTGAATGACTTGGTTTTCTCTTGGTGTAAAGATTACACTATCGCCGTCAGCAACTTTTAAAACATCATCTTTCACAATACCGTTCAGAACTACACTCGCAACTTGAGGACTCAAATATGATTGGCCGGCAACAATAACTTTAATAGCATGGACTAAATCATCAAACACACACTCTTTGAGTATATACCCCGATACGCCCGCCTTGATTGTATCCAGCACAAACTCTTTTTCTGTATGCACAGACAGTGCCAGGACCTTAACATCCGGCAGTTCGCTTTTAATTTGACGCGTTGCTTCTATACCATTCAAGACAGGCATAGACACATCCATGATGACAATATCCGGACGTAGTTGTCGAGTCATTTCAACTACCATTAGACCATTATCAGCCTCGCCAACCACCTGCATATCAGCATGTTTTTCAATCAAAGAGCTGATTCCCTGTCGCAGGATTCCATGGTCGTCTGCTATCAAAATTTTTGTTATCATATTTACTCCTTGGTCAATGAGTTTTCTCACATTTTGTCGGCATTACCAACGCAACTCGCGTCCCGTGACCTGGCTTTGAATCAATCTCAAGGCTGCCGCCGAGGTAGTTTAACCTCTCGCGGATACTAAAAAGTCCAAAACCCCCCGCTTTGTTTGAAGCAAAATTCTCTATGGGATATATAAATCCGATTCCATCATCTATTACGTTAATGCGTATCTTGTTTTTCTCTTTGTAGTAAATAGAAACTTTCACATGTTGAGCGTTAGCATGCTTAATAATATTAATCAACAACTCCCGCACTGCCCGGTATAAAACAACACGAACATCGTCATCTAAGGGCTTAGGTTGAGCGTCATCTACAAACTCAGTTTTAATTCCGTGCTTTTGCTGAACTTCCTCGCTAAGACATTCTCGCACCGCAGCTTCAAGGCCCAGCTCATATAAGGTGGGAGAGGCCAAATCGAACGTCAAAGACCGCATATCGTCAATTGTCCGGTCGAGATGTTTATAGATTTCATCCAGCGGCTTACTCAATTCTGCCGGCAAATCTTCCCCCCGCAATTTACCTAAATTAATTTTGAACAGAATCAGATTTTGCGTAATCTGGTCATGCACTTCTATGGCAAGTCGTCGACGTTCATGCTCTTCCGCTAACGATATCTCTGCGGTAAGGTCTCGGAGCCGTTTCTGATAGTCCAATAGCTTCTTCTGAGCCCGCCTCTGCAAGGTAATATCCCAGAAAATGCCTAATATTCCTGTAACATTACCTTCCTTGTCTCTGACAGGTGTTTTGACAGTATGGACAATTAGTTCCCGACCATTCTGAATATACTTCTCATTAATATCTTCTGTTTTGCCGGATTTCATAATTCTTCTGTCGTCAGCTCTGTATTTTTCAGCCAATTGGCTGGGGTAGAAGTCGTAATCCGTTTTTCCGACAATCTCCTCGGCCTTAATCTTGAAATCCCTGGCATAATTCTCATTACAGGATACATAAACTGAGTTGGTGTCCTTGAGAAATATCTTTTCTGGGAGATCCTCAAGAAGTGTTCTGTATTTACTCTCAGAAGCTCGTAATGCTTCCGTAGCCTTTTTGCGCTCACCGCTCTCGATGACCTCCCACTTGCCTTTTCGTCTGATAATGGCAGATTGGTGACAGCTAACAACATCTATAATATCAGATGTTCCACATTCATCGATACAATAGCTGCATATGGCAAGCATTCGATATTTGCCGATCATATTATTCACTTCCTTTTCATAATCAGCAAATTTCCCCCAAACCTCTCTTCCAAGCCCACACCCATCACCTGTTACCCTCATACCAGCGAAACCAGAGGATAGGGCTTGATTGAGTTGGTCAGCCCACGCGTTAAGAACCCTTTGCAGGTTAAAAACATTATTTTTGAGGTACCACTCCGAATCTGGAACGATTCGGATTTGCTCTTTTCTTAGATACCGGTCAAAATCGGGTACAGACTTTCTTAACGCTTCTCCAGCTTCTTTTATACTTAGAGGTTTTGAAGTGACCCACATGCAGAATTCATTATTCTCTAATCCTGCCTTGAAGTAGGGTACCAGAATATCGAACAAATCTTCTTTGGTTTTATAAAAAAGACAAAAATGCGCACCCCAGGGCGCATCGCCCAATATATCGATTCCTGTTTTTCGGGTTGGCTGTTCTGTCTTATTTAGCATCTTTAGCATCCTTGCAAAGATTTCCGCTAATCAGTACCGATCCCTATTTGCTAATGAGACTATCACCTTATATATCCGTATATAAAAGAAATGCATAAAAGGTCGGCTAATAGAAATTGAACAAACTCTATTCTCTCGGTGTTCCTAATCGTTGCATAATAGCCAACTCTTTTTTGGCATATAAGCAAGTGCTGAATTAGCAATGCACCCATTTTCGGCTGTGATTTAGTCCCCTATTATATATCAGACTATACAGGTCTAAAAAATATGTCAAATATAATTTTTCGACTGATTATAACCTTTTTTTCATTGCCAACTTGAAAGGCTGCAGATTATCTAAAAGAGCCGTTCCTTACGGAGTAAAAAAAACTGACAAACATAACTGCTTATCAGCCCTAAGGTTAAAACAACGAGGCCGAAGGGGCTTCTCCGCAGGACGCCTTACGGCGGAACCCTCAACCGTCGGATTGACAATCCGATGCTCTAATTGTCGGCTTGAGGACCGGCTATTCCCGAAGACCTCCTGCATAAACCGCACGCAATCCGATTGCCCAAGGTCTATGTTAGATACCCCCCACCAGACTTTTGACAAGATACTTCCTATGCTATAATGACTGACGGATGTCAAATAATGCCATAATTATTGATTGCGGCACAAAAGATTATCAATCCGTACTGGCTCTGCAGGAAAATACGCTTCAAAACCTGCTTGGCGGCACGGGAAAAGATACTGTATTTATTGTCGAACATCCGCCGGTTATTACGCTCGGCGCAAGAGACAGCGCAAACAAGCTCGCAAAGGATTCTGACACAATCAAACAAGCGGGAATCGAAATCTTTCAAATCCGGCGAGGCGGCGGAATCACAGCTCACAATCCCGGCCAGCTTGTCGTCTATCCAATCATCAATCTCAAAAAACACCTCCTCGGAGTAAGCGATTTCGTCCGTATGCTCGAAAAAATCGGCATTGAACTGCTTGGTGAACTGGGGCTGAACTGCTCTACAATAAAAGGCTATCCGGGCCTGTGGATACAGGAAAGAAAAATCGCTTCTATCGGCGTGCAGATAAAAAAATGGATTACCTGTCATGGTATGGCAATAAATATCAACAACGACCTGAGCATTTTTGATTTAATTGTGCCGTGCGGCCTTGAAAACGTTAAAATGACCTCCGTAGAGAATGAACTCGGCAAAAAAAACAATATCGACGACGCAAAAAATATCCTCAAAAAAATCCTGCTAAATTATTTTACAAAAGAAAATGAACACAAACACCAAAAAACGATTGCCTGACTGGCTAAAACGTCCCCTACCGGCTGGTGAAAACTATAATAATACCGCTGCAATCCTCGACCGGCTCGGTATCGAAACAATCTGCACCAATGCCAACTGTCCGAACAAAGGACAATGCTGGAGCAAAGGCACTGCAACGGTACTTATCCTCGGAAATATCTGCACACGAAACTGCAAATTCTGCTCGGTAGCCAAAGGAACGCCTCTGCCGCCGGACAAAACTGAGCCGCAAAGAATCGCTGAACTTGCAAAGCAGTTAAATCTTAAATATCTCGTTATCACCAGCGTAACGAGAGACGATTTGCCTGACGGCGGAGCCTCGCAATTCGCAGATTGCCTAAATGCCGTAAGGCAAAAAGTCAGCAATATCAAATTTGAGCTCCTTGTGCCGGACTTTAAAAACTGCCAAAAAGAAGCCCTCGAAATTCTCTCAGACGCCCTGCCATTCGTATTCGGCCACAATCTCGAAACTGTCCCTCGATTCTACAAAACCGCAAGGAGCGGAGCGGATTATCAAGCCTCGCTTAAACTCCTTCAAGATGCAAAAAAACTCCTGCCAAACACTCTGACAAAATCAGCTATTATGCTCGGCCTTGGCGAAACGGACGATGAAATCGAGCAGGTCCTGGCAGACCTGCGAAATATCAGCTGCGACAGAATAGCCATCGGCCAGTACCTCAAACCCTCGGAAGATTCGCTTGACGTCGTCGAATATGTGCATCCTGAAAAATTCGATTACTGGGCAGCTCGGGCAAAACAGCTTGGCTTTAGCTGGATAATGTCCTCGCCATTTACCCGCAGCAGTTATAATGCCGAAAAGGACTAATAGCACTCATAAATCCTTACTTCCTTGCTTCCTTGCTTCCTTACTTCCTTTAATACCAAACACTGATTTTATCGGACAATGCTCCCCCCACTAACGGTTATTCATTTGTTATACTTTATATAGGCCTGCTTGTCCGACGAAGCCTCGGCGAAGGCGGATTTGGGGGTTTTTAAATGACTCAAACTGTTAAACAAAACGGCATCGCGCTTATTATTATGATGATTGTACTCGCCGTTATCAGCGCCCTCGTCCTGTCGCTGGCTGCTATCTCGGCAACAAATCTGCAAATAACCGAAAACCGCCAGAATGCCTCAAAAGCGCTCGCCTCTACCCACAGCGGCATCGAAATTCTGCGACACTTTCTTGACGATATAAATGTCTCAACAGGTTCACAATATATCTCCTCTATTGCCGCTGAAGTTAACAACCTATTTGCCGCCGAGGCAATCAGCAATATCACCTTCACCTCGACAGGCACACAGATAAATTTTGCACCCGTAACCATCGACTCTACACAAAATCAGAGCTTTAGCGCAATACTTGATCAGCTTGATAATAATACTGTCAGACTATCCGTTACAGGTTTTTGCGGCAATTTTAATAAAACGGCAGCTATCAATTTCAATGTAGTATCACGAGGAAACTCTGTATTCAATTATGGCGTCGCAAGTAAAGGGGCCCTGCAAATGTCGGGACAGGCTGAAATATCAGGAGTCGACCTTGATGTTAACTCCAGCGTATATATCGATTATATCGATCCGTCTTCGGGAAATTCTTTTTCCATAAGCAACCAGGCTTCCGTGGCAGGAAACGTCTATATTGCCGACCCTTACGCAAGCTACTCTATCGGAGGTCAGGCCAAGGTCGGAGGTCAAAGCGGGGCTGCTGCACACGACCATGTCATTCTCGGAACTGAACCGGCCCAATTCCCGACGCCAAATCCATCTTTCTTCGAATCCTTCGCCACAGGACAGGTGATAACACCAGGAACCACAATCGGCAGCTCTATGGTCCTCAACAACGCTAAAATCGAGCCAAATACAAACCCCACGTTTGGCGGTCATGTTACAATCAACGGTGTGCTCTACATTGAACAGCCTAATGTTGTAACCTTCTCAGGACAAGCCACCGTCAGGGGAATCATCGTCGGCGACGGCGCAGTCGGACCAAGCACACCGCAAAACAAGCTTGTCTTCAGCGGACAGGTCCACTGTCTCGATGTCAATGGACTTACGGGGGCTGAATTTGACGACATAAAAGAGCAAACCGGAACTTTTATCCTCGCACCGGGATTCAGTGCCGAATTCTCCGGACAAACCAGCATAGACAATGGTGCTATCGCCGCAAGTGGAATAAAATTCACAGGCCAGGCCGGCGGAACTATCAACGGCTCGATAATAAATTATTCTGACACCCAGCCGGTAATCCTCAGTGGCCAGAGCAGCCTGTTTTTTAAACGGTCCGGCACCCAGACCAGCCCTGCAGGTTTTTCATCTGTCGAACAACTCGACTATGACCCGACCAGTTATGCCGAATCAGGCACCTGATAATTAACAACAAATCCGACTTTCAATGCCGTTTTTTACGAATTTACATATTGCAATTATGGCAAATTGTTTATAATACCGGCACAATTTTATCCGTTGACCTGTCATGAGCTTGTCGAACAAAAGTGAATTTATCTTTGCTGTGCCGGCAGAATGGAACCAACTGAAAATACAAAAAATCACAAAATCAACGAACAGCAGCTCTTACACCTCTACGTGGCCGGTGATAAGGAGGCCTTTAGAGAGATTGTAGAACGATATAAAGACCCGCTTTATGCGTTTCTAAGAAGATTTCTGAATCAGCAGCAGCTCGTGGAAGAAGCCTTTCAGGAAACGTTCCTGCAACTTTATAAAAGCAGAAAAACCTTCGAAAAAGACAGACCTCTCCGGCCTTGGCTGTTCACAATCGCAGCAAATAAGGCAAGGGACGTCCTGAGAAAACAACAAAGGCAGGAAACCGTCTCTATTGGGACTATGGCCGAACCTGCCGAATCAAATATCGACGATGTCGTAAACTCCTTAAAGTCCTATGAAATAACGCCTTATGACGAAGCCGAAAAGGCCGAACGTGCTGAAAAAATCCGAAAAATTATCTCTGAAATGCCGGCAAATCTTCGCGAAATCCTCATTTTGGCCTATTTTGAACAATTTTCTTACAAACAAATGGCTGACATCTTGAGTATACCAATAGGAACGGTGAAAAGCCGGTTACATACAGCTATAGTATTTTTTACCAAAAAATGGAAATCGAGTATTAGTAGCGAAAATTTTTGATGGACACCCTTACAAAAGAACAACGAGATATACTGCTTGACTATTATTTCGAATGTGCCGACCTGCAGGAAACTGACATAGCAAAAGAGCTTCTGGAAACACACAAAGGCGCTGTGGAGTTTTATGATAAGCTTCATCATTCACTTTCAGCGCTTGAACATCTCGACCACGAAACTCACGCAAGCTGTCCTGACCATTTAGTTGAAAAAACACTCGAAAGACTTTATTTACACCATATCGAAACTGTTGAAAACAGCTGGCTTGAAAAACTCCTGCGAACTGAAAGCGAAAAGCCTGCGGTGAGCCTGTCGAAACCAGTCGTTACAAAACGGCTGAGCCACTGGAGAAATTTCGCCCAGGCAGCAGCAATAGCAGCAGGAATATTCATAATCACCAGCCTCTTCATCCCCGTAACAAGGCAAATGAGGGCACAGGCATGGAAAACCGCCTGCCAGGCAAATCTTTCAAAAATAGCACTGGGAATCACACAATACGCCAACGAACACAACGGTTACCTGCCTGCTGTCGCTACAAAGGCCGGCAATCCCTGGTGGAAGGTCGGCTCAAACACTCAGGAAAACCAGTCAAATACCAGACATCTCTGGGTGCTGGTAAAACTGGATTACCTCCAGCCGAACGTTTTTATATGCCCGGGATACTGTAAAGGCAAAATAATTAAACTGGACCGTTCACAAATCGCTAATCTGTCTGATTTCCCCGACAGGCGATACATCACTTACAGCTTCAAGCTCATCTGCGAACCGAACAAGGCCATCAGTCCAAATTCAAGAGTACCTATCCTGGCAGATGCCAACCCCATCTTCGAAACACGCCTGAAAAATCCGAACTATCAGGCCTCTATACAGTTTGAACCCATCAAATTAAGCGAAAAACTGCTGACAATAAACAGCATTAACCATAGCCGAGCCGGCCAGAACGTGATGTTCAGCGATGGAATGGCAAAATTCCTAACTGGAAGGCTCTTCGACCAGAACGACGACATCTTCACCGTAAAAGACCTCGATACCTACCGCGGCACAGAAACGCCAACCTGCGAAACAGATGTATTTCTCGTACCGTAATCAAAGTGGAATCCCGCACCTATTTTCCTTTAACCTGTTGAAAAGTTATCCGCGCCAATTTTAGAAAATAGGTGCGGGATGTTTATTTTAATGTTTTTGTTTAGTCTCACCATCACTACTTGTCCGCCAAAGCCTTGGCGACGGCGGATGGTGGGGTTTTCTTTTTACCGTTTCACGCTTGTCCTGAACAATGTTGAAGGGGCGGGTTACTTCTCGGCAAGCTGAACTACCATCGCCTCGATTGCGGTCTGTGCGGTAGCCCGGCCGGTTTTAATTTGATAATCAATCTCGGCAAGCCGCGCCAGACAATCACCGATTTTAACAAGAGGCATTTTTTCCAGCGCACCAAAAAATTCGCTCCCGTTCCAGATACGAAGTTTTTTTGATACCGCCTCCGGCGAAAGACCTTTGGCCAGCATTGCAGATGCGTTAAACATTCTGCGAAAATGCCACGCAAACGCTCCAACAACAGTATATTCGGCATCCCTGTCGGACTGGAACATTACTCGCAATTTTTCAAGAGCTTTGCCTATATCGCCTGCCGTCATAGAATCAATTACCTCAAATGCACCGAAAATTCGATTATGCCCCACAAGTGCCGCTATATCCTTTTCGGTTATGGCTTTTGTAGAATTAGCATATACGGCAAGTTTATCTATTTCGCTGCACAGAACGCCCGGCTCATCGCCGGCAAATTCGATTAGCATTTGAGCTGCATTAAAAGAAAGATTTTTGCCGTGCCGCTCTCTCGTATAATTGCGTATATAAGAGACAAGAGAGCTTGATTTCAGTTCGCCAATCTCAATCAATTGGCCGACCTTCGGCAGCCATTTAGCAAGGCGGGTATTTGACTGCCACGTCTTTACTGCAAGAACAAGAACGCCGCTCACAGAAGGATTTTCAAAATACCTTTCCAGAAGTTCGCGGTTATCGCTGACAAAATCATCAGCATCCGTCAGAACAACGACCCGCCTTTCAGCGAGGAAAGGCAGTGTTCGCAGCTCATCAAAAACCTCTGCTGCCGAAACTTTATCTGCCTCCGCACGCCACAAACACATCGCAAGCTCCTCTGGTTTCAGAAGCTGTCCAACAAGGCCGGTTATCTGCCCGGCCGCAAGAAACTCATCCTTGCCGGCAATGACATATATCGGCTTGAAAGCTAAACCTGGCTGTGCTTTCTTTGTCGCCATCTAAATTAATGCCAAAAATTCTTTTTTCTTCGTGCCTTTGTGCCTTAGTGGCTACAACCTATTTTCTACCATTCTTATCTCTTTGTCAAATTTATCCGCCGTAGGCGGAACTTCTTTCCGCCTGTTCGTTTTGGACATTTGGCAATTTGTGTTTTGGATTTGTTTCGGATTTAGAGATTCGAATTTCGGATTTAACTTTATTACTGCTGCTCATTCTGAACCGGGGGTTCTTCGACAGTCTCATCCTGCTGCTCCTGCTGCTGTTCTTCAGGTTCGCCGGATTCTTCTTCTTTAACGACTCGTTCGACCGCGACAACCTTATCGTTTTCTTCGAGTTTTATAAGTCTTACGCCCTGTGTATTTCTGCCGATTTCGCGTATTCCTTCAAGGCCCGTACGGATAATGATTCCGTTTGCTGTCATAATCATAATGTCGTCTTCGTCTTTTACGGCTTTAAGTGCAACGACGCTGCCGTTGCGTTCGGAGGTCTTGATATTGATAAGTCCGATTCCGCCTCTGCCCTGTGTCCTGTAGTCTTCGAGCGTGGTCCTTTTGCCAAACCCCCTTTCGCAGACGGTAAGCAGCGTTGCCTGCCCCTCAGGGGCCTGCTCCTCGGCAATCACCATATCTACAACAGCATCGCCTTTACGCAGTTTTATTCCTCTTACGCCCCGAGCCGCTCTGCCCATAGGTCTGGCCTGTGATTCGTCAAAACGGATAGTCATACCGTCTTTTGTGCCGAGGATGATATGGTTCTTGCCGCCTGTTAGTGCCACGCCGATTAAATCGTCGCTTGGCTCAAGTTTTATTGCGATGATGCCGCTGGCTCGCGGGTTTGCATAAAGGCCGAGAGGCGTTTTCTTGATAAGACCGTTGCGAGTAGTCATCACGAGGTTTCTGTCATCGAATTTGTCAACGTTTATAATTGAGGCAATCTTCTGGTCGCCTAAATTAAGCAGATTCGCAATGCTTCTGCCCTTGCTCTGCCGCGAAAGTTGCGGAACGTTATAAACCTTCAGCCAATAGCATTTGCCCCTGTTGGTGAATACAAGCAGATAATCGTGTGTCGATGCCGCAAAGAGCGACTCGATAAAGTCTCCCTCCCTCGTATCCGAGCCGATGACGCCTTTGCCGCCTCTGCTCTGTCTTCTGTAAGTGTCAATCGGTATCCGCTTGACATACCCGCCATGACTGACGGTTACAAGAACCTCTTCCTCTGCAATCAAATCCTCGATGTCCAGTTCCTCTGCCTCTTCGGTAATGACCGTTCTGCGCTTGTCCGCGTATTTTTCATTCAACTCGTAAAGGTCCTCGTTAATTATATCAAGCACAAGTTTTTCATCGGCCAAAATCGCCTCATAGCCTTCAATCTCCTCAATAAGAGCAGCGTACTCCTGTCCAAGCTTTTCAATCTCAAGGCCGGTCAGTCTCGCAAGTTGCATATTCAAAATCGCGTCTGCCTGTGGGCCCGTCAAAAACTGGTCCTCGCCGCTGGCTCGTTTTACAAACTCTTCCGGCAGCAGTTTTCGTAGCGTTGCTGATTCCGCCAGCCGCAGCGGCTTTTTCATAAGATTTAATTTTGCAGTCGGCGCATCCTGTGACTTCTTTATCAAATTTATAATTTCATCAATATCGCTCACCGCAAGGATTAGACCCTCAAGAATATGAGCCCTGTTCCGGCATCTAATCAGCAGAAACCTGCTCCGCCGCCGGATTACCTCTTTGCGATGCTCGAGAAACAATTGAAGCATCTGCTTTATATTGAGTGTTTCAGGCCTGTTATTCACAAGCGCAAGATTCGAAATCGCAAATGTCGATTGCAAAGGCGTGTACTGGTAAAGTTTATTAAGAACTATCTGCTCTTCAGCATCTTTTTTCATCTCTACTACAATCCGCATACCTTTGCGGTCCGATTCATCTCGCACGTCCGCAACCTCCGGCAAAGTGCCGGCCTCAACAAGCTCCGCAACC
Source organism: uncultured Planctomycetaceae bacterium (assembly GCA_964492875.1). GTDB lineage: Bacteria > Planctomycetota > Phycisphaerae > Sedimentisphaerales > UBA12454 > JAPLMW01. The sequence continues at coordinate 78,345 of CAZBLD010000013.1, read as the reverse complement.
TTTGAAACAATCGCCGTCTTGATAACCATATAAGGAATTTCGGTAATGATGATAACCTTGCGGCCTTTTTTGCTCTCCTCAATGTCAACCTTGCCCCTGACAGACAGATGACCTTTGCCGGTTGAATAGGCCTGACGGATACCTCTTACGCCGCAGATTATCCCACCCGTCGGAAAATCAGGCCCCGGCAGAACTTTCATAATGTCCTTAAAACCGCAATTCGGGTCCTTTATCACTAATAACAACGCCTGGCAGACCTCGCCAAGATTGTGAGGCGGCAAATTCGTCGCCATACCGACAGCAATACCTGTGGAGCCATTAACTATTAAATTAGGAAACCTCGAAGGCAGAACTGTCGGCTCAGTTCTCGTCTCGTCATAATTCGGCACAAAATCAACAGTGTCACGGTTCAAATCTTCGAGCATCTCCATCGCTTCAGCAGACATCCTTGCTTCTGTGTATCGCATCGCCGCAGGCGGGTCGTTGTCAATGCTTCCGAAATTGCCCTGCGGGTCAACAAGACAATATCTCATATTCCAGTCCTGGCCGAGCCGGACAAGCGTGCCATAAGTGGCCTGGTCGCCGTGAGGATGATAATTGCCACCGGTATCGCCGACGATTTTCGCGCACTTTCTGTGCTTACTTCGCGGGCCTAAATTAAGGTCGTTCATCGCAACGAGTATTCTCCTCTGAGATGGTTTCAGGCCGTCGCGGACGTCCGGCAAAGCGCGCGAAACTATTACGCTCATCGCGTAATTCATATACGAATTCTTCATCTCGTCGAGAATTCGCATTTCTTCTATTCGTTCGGTCTTTTTTGGTTCTTCTTTTTCAGCCATAAATCCTTTTCTGGCAAATAGTTAAGAATTATTGCTAAATACAAAATACTATATACTAAATACCAACCAAAAGTTTATCCGATAGCGTTTTGAAGTCAAGAAATTTACCCCTAAAAATGACCCCATTTTTGTGCCTGCCCCGTTAGATGCCTCTTAGGTTATCTCATCGGGGTCGCAACTATCTCACTGGGGTTATGACGTTCTTCTATTTTTAATTTTTCTGCTGCCTCTTATTTTTCAGCCAATAACCGATGCAGTGCTGTTCGGAGTTTCGAACAAATTTCAACAGCCTCGGCAGCCTCGTCTCTGTCCGCGGATTCGCCGGGATAACGGAAATCCACCGATGCCCGCGTCAGGTATCGCAAATCCTCGGCACGACAAGACCACTTTTTGCAGACCGGCGAAAGCAGGAGACTTAACTGAAATAAATCATGAATTTTCGGCGGTGTTACGCCATTCTTAATCAGCAGTGCTTTCATAAGCTTTTCGATACACTGCTGAGAATGAAAGCATACGGCATCGAAATTAACATCTTCATCTGCCGAGAGTTCACGGCAGGCGGTCGCATAGTCGCCGTCGGCTTTGCGAATCCATTCGTCAATTAGTTCGCTCATACAAAGTCCTTCCGTGGTCGATAGCCTCTTTTATCAACGGGTCGCCATTTCGATAACGCCATTGAGTATCATCTGGCCTTCTTGCGAGGATGTCCGCACTAAACATCGGATTGACCGCGTTGGTTATTTCCAGCGATTTGCGGAAATTTTTGCCTTCAAACGGCAAAACAACAAGCAAATCCACATCGGAATCGGGACTGGCTGTGCCGGCGGCATAAGAGCCGAATAAAATTATCCGCTCAGGATTAAACTGCTCCGCGATGCGGTCGGCTAACGCCTGAATGTCTCTGAAATCTACCATTTTATCTCCCTGATATGCCGTGATTATAAGGCTAATTGCCGACTATGACAAGCGGATTCTACAACTCCTAAATTTTTCAATTTTACGACAGCATCTGTCCACTTCGCACAATTCGCGCAAGTTTTTTCTTGCGCGCTTTGAAAAAATTAAAAATTTTATCTCTAAAACCAACAGGCACTTACAAAATTGACCTTCTGAATTTTTGACGAAATTTCGTCAAAAACGCGCAAGTTTTTATGTAATACGGAGGCGCATATATAGCCACCAAGACACGAAGACACAAAGAAATTTAAGATTGAAAATTTAAGGCTTGTCCCTGCGAAGGCAGGGATTGTAGATTGAAGATTTGAGGATTTTTACAATGGTTAAATTCATTATTCCAACTCCGGTTTTTATTCCCGCATTTATCGAACGCCTCTGCGTATGGTTCTTGCTGCGTCACAGGAAAAAACACTACGGTTTTGCATTTCGGCGCATCAAACTTACTCAAGGCCGGTATGCGATTGTTGACGTTGAGGATTATCCCAAATTGGCCGAATACGATTGGCAATGTATTGAAAACAGTAGTGAGCACTGTTATGCGGTCCGATTCGATGGCAGGAAAATCGTGTATATGCACAGGCAGATTATGAACGCTCCTGCCGGCGTTTGTGTTGACCATAAATACGGCAACGGCCTGAATAATACAAAGGACAACCTGCGTTTCGCGACAATTACAGAAAATAACAGACACCGCACAAAAAGAATTAAAACCGCCAGCTCAAAATATAAAGGTGTCTCCAGGATTAAAAAAAACAAAAAATGGCGTGCGTATATCAATACCGACGACTCAAAACAAAAACATCTCGGTTATTTCGATAATGAAACAGAGGCCGCAAAGGCTTATGACAAGGCTGCAAAAAAATATCACGGCCAATTCGCCTCACTGAATTTCGAATAATTATTGAAACCACAGATTTCGCGGATTTCACGGATTTTTTATTATAAAATTAAATCTGTGTAATCTGTGTAATCCGCGGTTAGGAGACGATTTCCTTTTCGATTTCTTCCTTATCAGGAAGATGTTTGCCGGTAAGGTGGATTATAACGCCGGGGATTGAAATTATAAGCCAGGTAAGACGCTGAGCAAGGGCGAGTATCAAGCCCTGAGTGGCGGTAACCTGTGCGACCTTGCCGAACAAGCCTTTAAGGCCAAGCTCCATAACGCCTGTGCCGCCGACGCTGATTGGGATAACGCCTATTATCCAAGAAAGCGGGAAGAACATAAAATAGTATCTCGGATGCGCCTCGATACCGAGGTTCTTTCCTACCAAATACAGGCCGAAAATCGGCATTGCCTGACATATAAAGGTGAGCACAACCGCCAAAAGCAAAATAAAGGGCTTGCAGCAGTAAAGTTTGATGGCCTTGAGAACGCGGCCGAACCATAATTTCCAGCGGATGGAAAAAATAAAAATATATTTTAAAAGTGCCGGCCGAAGTTTTTTGCTGAAATACATTACGGCAACAACAATGGCAGCAAGTATAACCATAAGCAGGATGCCGAGCAGAAGTTTGAGTGAAAGAGAAACAAGATTGAAATCTGCCCCCAGCGTAAATTGCGTTTCTCTGCCGCCTTTAGGCATCAGCCAATAGGTCAGAAAAACCATCGCCACGGTGCAGACAAGACCGATGGCACGGTCAACAAAGACGCTCAGGGCGGCTTCGATTTTCTTTTCGGTGTGCATTGTAACGTACCAGGCCCGCAGGACATCGCCGCCGACCGAGCCGGGCAGACAATTATTGTAGAAAAGGCCGAGCAAATGCAGTTTAAGAGCAGGCCAGTAATTAACGTGAATTGACTGCGTCCGCAGCAGGATGAGCCAGCGGAGGACAAAAACCAAATTGCCTGCGGCATAAAGCGCAACTGCGAGAAGAAAGACAAGGATATTCAAACTGCCGAAAACCTGTAATATCTGCTTTATGCTTTCGCCCTTAAAAGCAAAATATAACGCTATCGCTGCTATGACAAAGCGGATAAGATGCGAAAGATGTTTGCTCTTTTTGTTAGCTTGTGCCAAAAGTTTTTCCTTACAAAACACTTGAGTTTGGACATAATAACGTGTAAAATATTTATCGGCAAGAACATAATCCGCCTTCGCTGAAGCTATGGCGGATAAAATCGGAGATGAAAATTGACAGCGGATAAACAAGTAGAGCTTGGGACAAAATTTGAGCCGAAATTCGACTCAAACGGCCTGATAACTGCAATTTCACAGGATGCAAAAACCGGTCAGATACTTATGACGGCCGTTATGAATAAAGAAGCTCTGGAGCAGACAATAAAAACGGGCGAGGCGGTTTTTTACAGCAGAAGTCGAAAGAAACTGTGGAAAAAAGGCGAAGAAAGCGGCCATATCCAGAAGGTCAAGCAAATACTTGTGGATTGTGACCAGGACTGCCTGATTTTAAAGGTTGAGGTTGATGCCGGGCAGTGCCATAACGGTTATCAGTCCTGTTTTTACAGGGCAGTCAAAAAAGATAAATCAGGCGAGCTTGAATTTATCGCAGAAAAGGTTTACGACCCGGAAAAGGTGTACAGGAAAAAATAAGCATCAGGAATTCTTCAAAGATTTTACAGTGGGCAAAACCTGAAATTGCTCGATACCAAATCCTTTGACGAAACAATCGACAATTTTTTCAAGGCGTTTGGAACTCTGCTCGTGAAACATTGCATAAAGATTGTAAGGCCAATGCGGAAGAGTCTTTCGCTCAAAGCAATGGCTTGTCTGCAACAAATCACATAAAAACCCTGCCGCGGATTGCAAAACCACTCCATCAGCCTTGCAGCAGAATAAGGCGTTAAACACGTCCGGCGGTTTATGGCGCTTAATGGCAGATGTATCCAATTTATGGCGTTTGGTTGCAGGGAAAGAAAAAAAATCAGTTTTGAATTTTTTCGAAAGCTTTTCAATGGTTCTGTCTATTTCGACCAAGTCCGACGCTCTTAAGGTAAACCACAAATTGTAATAATGATTTCTCAAGTAATTATGAGAAACAGCGGAGAGGGAATTTACAAACTCTGCAACAGCAGAAAGTTTGTCTTCCTCTATATGAGCAGTGACAAGCGTACCCGCCTTCGCCAAGGCTATGGCAGGTAAACCGACCGAACCTGTATAAGAACATAGCGGGTCAGAGGCAAGATAATCGCCGGTTTGTACATAAACTCTCGCCCGGCATCCGCCGCAAATGTTTACGTAATTGCAACTGCCGCACTTTCCATTAAATTTTTTCTGTCGAATTGAATTTAAAAAATCTGACTTTTCCCAGATTTTCCCGAAATCGCCGGTTTGCAGCAGGTTTCCTGCGGAGATTTTCAAAAAGCCGCAGGCCTGGACATCGCCTGTGTGACTGATAAATGCAAAATCATTCGCTGCGAGACAACCGAACGCTTTTTTCTTCGATTCTGGAAAAAGGTTTTTGAAAACCGGTGCAAAACGTGGAGCACAGGTAAAACGTATTTCAATTTCGCTTTTAGCTTTTAATTCCGCCACGGTCTCCAAAGTCTTTTCATATTCTTCTGAAGTCAGAGCAATATCAGAAAGTCTACTTCCCCTGCCTGCGGGAACAAGCATAAATGGATTGAAACAATACGCACCAAGATTTTCAGCAAGTTTGGCAAGGGCCGGCAATTGAGCGACATTGAGTTTTGTAACGGTTGTGTTAATCTGAAATTTCAGACCAGTTTCCCTTGCGATATTGACCGCCTCAAGCGTTTTTTCAAACGCACCGGCAGTTTGCCGGAAATTATCATGTTCCTTCGCATTGTCTGAATCGAGTGAAAAAGAAAGTGTCAAAAGCCCTGTTCCCTTGAGCTTCTCTGCCTTCATTTGGTCAAAATTATAGCCGCAGGTGGCGAGCGAAACAGCTAATCCACAAGAATTTGCAAAATCAATCAATTCAAATAAGTCGGCTCTTTCAAAGGGTTCGCCGCCGGTGAAAATCAGGACACATCTATTATAATCAGCAACAGATTTTATGATTTTTTTGCATTGGTCTGTTGTAAGGTCATCCTGGAAACCTGCATCGGCTGAGGCTCGACAGTGAATGCAATTCATTTTGCATCTGCGCGTAACTTCGAAAGCTACTACTCGAGGTTTTTTTACTGCCGAGTCCATTTAGCAGCTTCTTTCGCAAAATATGTAATAATTATGTCCGCTCCTGCCCTTTTGATTGCATATAAAGTTTCCATAATCGCAGATTGCCTGCCAAAGACTCCCTGCCGGGCGGCAGAATTTATCATCATATATTCACCGCTGACATTATAAGCTGCTACGGGAACATCGAATTGCTGTTTAGCCTGATAGATAATATCAAGATAACAGAGAGCGGGCTTAACCATCACAATATCGGCGCCTTGGGCGATATCTAATTCGATTTCGCGCATCGCCTGTTTGGCTGAAGCTGCAATATCCATCTGATAGGTTTTTCTGTCGCCAAAGGCTGGGGCAGAATCGACAGCGTCCCTGAAGGGGCCGTAAAATGCTGAGGCGTATTTAGCCGAGTAAGCCATTATCGCAATATCAATAAAGCCATCTTTATCGAGGGCTTTTCGTAAAACGGCTACTCTGCCATCCATCATATCAGAAGGAGCTACTATATCGGCACCGGCCTTTGCGTGCGAAACTGCTATTTTAGCTAAAACCTCGCAGGTGGTGTCATTATCAATCTTTCCATCCTTTACTATGCCGCAATGGCCGTGGTCGGTATAGGCACACAGACATACATCTGTTATTACTAAAATTTGCGGTACAGCCTTTTTTATATTTCTTACTGTCTGCTGAACTGTGCCATTATCGTTATAGGCTTCAAAGCCTTTTGAATCTTTCTTTTCCGGCAGACCGAAAAGCAAAATAGCGGGTATTCCCAGATTGAAAACTTCTTTTGCTTCCTCGACAACCATATCAGGCGAAAAATGAAAACAATCTGTCATTGATTCAATTGGTTTTTTAATCCCTTTGCCCGGACAGACAAATAATGGATAGATAAGATTATCAACAGAGAGATTAACGCCTCTAACGAGTCGGCGCATCGAATCACTTTTTCTAAGCCTTCGCATCCTGACAGGCAAATTTTGCATTTGATACTCCTGTTATGGATATTTCCTGAACACTTAAATAACACATCGGTTCACAAATCCAACTTGATTTATAATCTTTGCCGAGGAATCTTGCGTTAGTACCACAGAGATTGAGCCATTTACATTTTTTACATCTTGCCGGTGCAAAAAGAGATTTATCTTCAAATATATTTAAAGATTTTTCCAAAATATCTTCAAGACTCTGTTTTGTAACGCTACCTAATGAGAAATTTTGCCAGAACTGGTCAAGGTGAACTGAGCCTTGCGGGTCGATTGCAAAGATTTTAACGCCGATTTTGTTGCCGCCGAATTTTTGGAGCAAACCTAAACTTTTTTCATAAAGAGGCGAATTTCCCTGCTTTAAGCGATTTAAAATAAATGGTCCATCTGCGTGATTGCCGACGGTAAGAACCTCAGTAACTCCTTTTGCAGCATAAGCTTGCGCACAATCGAGAATATCATTTAAAGCTTGCCGAACTTGCTCTGCACTGCATTTAAGATTATTCCTTGCTGCATTTCCAGCCGAGATAAGATGATAAAAACAGATTCTTGCAACGTTCAATTTCACAGCAAGAGAAAAAATATCGCGAATCTGGTTGAAATTGCGATTTGTTATTGTAAAACGCAGACCGACTTTGAGAGCTGTATCTTTACAAAATTTTACGGCATTCATCGCTCTTTTGAACCCATTCTTTGTGCGTCTGAAATCATCGTGTGTCTTTTGATTGCCGTCAATTGAAATGCCGACATAGCTTACGCCTGTACGGATGAGGTTTTTTGCAATCTCAGAATCTATTAAACATCCATTTGTTGAAAGAACTGTGCGCAGGCCGAGTTTATATGAGAAATCCAAAAGTTCAAATATATCGTCTCTTTCAAGAGGTTCGCCGCCGCTGAAAAGGACAACAGGGCATTTAATAACAGAGAGCTGTTTTAAAAGCTCCTTTGCCTGTGCTGTATCAAGCTCCCTATCGCTAACAAAACCGGTCTTGCTGTAGCAGTGCAGACAATTCTGGTTACATCTGTTCGTGCAGTTATAGGCAATAACTGGTCCTGATTTATCATCAGAACGATAACGAAATTCATCCGATGGATTTTCAATTCCGCAATATAATCGCGAAATGTTAATCATTTTACTTTTTCCATTGCTTCCATCAGGCCATCAATAGTATGTTCTTTTGCTTCGACCGCCGGCCTTATGCCAAATTTTTTGAGGGTATCGGTAGTTGTCGGACCGATTGAGGCTATTTTTATCTTTTCATTTACATCTTTTGGTCTGAAATCTTTAAAGAAACAATCGACAGCGAAACTACTGGCAAAGGTGAGCCAGTCTATCTCACCGGTTTTTAACTGTCCGGAGATTTCGATAGAATTATTTTTGAGTTTTTTGGCTGTATAAACTGCAACGGCTTTTACCTTTGCACCCATAAACTCGAGCTTTTCAGCCAACACTGAATCAGCAAGGGCAGAACGCAGAAGCAGGATTTTTTTGCCGATAGGCTTGTATTTTTTTATGAAATCTTCAGCAAGTTCCTGCGACGTGAAAACCTTCGGCACAAAATCGGCCTTTATGCCAAAATCATTGAGAGCATTTGCGGTTTCCGAGCCGATGCAGGCAATTTTTGCATTTGCAAAAATTCGGGCATCTTTATTCAATCTTCCTGCTGCCTCAAAAAACAATCTCACGCCCGCAGCGCCTGTAAAAAATATCCAATCAAATTCATCAATCTTTTTGAAGATTTCCTTAACTTCTTTTGTATCTGTTAAATCCTGTATCTGGAAGGCTGGATAACTAATCGCCTCTGAGCCGCGAGCGGCAAGTTTACAGGCAAAATCAGCATTGCCAAGCGAATCACGGGTTATCAAAATCTTTTTGCCGAACAAAGACCGGCTTTCAAGCCAACTGAAACAATTTTTACCAACTATCATTACAGCCGGCGGTTCAATATTTTTTTGAGCGCATTTTTCGACAATATCTGAAACAGTGCCTTTGATTATTTTCTGGCCCGCCAGTGCAGCATCCGCTACAACGACAGCAGCGGTATCGGCTGCAAGGCCTGCCGAAATCAATCTCCGACAGATTTTGCTCATATTTTTTACGGTCATATAAAAAACAATCGTGCCATTCAGTCTGACAAGGCTTTTGAAATCAATATCCATTTCCCTGCCTTCGGCTCGACGGGGCTCACCACAGGCGGCGGTTTGTCCCGTAACGAATGTTACAGATGAGGCGGTGTTTCTGTCTGTAAGGACAACGCCGCTGCAAGCTGCCGCTGCCGAAGCTGCTGTTATGCCGGGAATAATTTCAAAATCTATTTTGTTACAGGCAAGGCACTTCAGTTCTTCGGTTGCCCGGCCAAAAATCATCGGGTCGCCGCCCTTGAGTCTTACGATTGTTTTATAGGTACGAGCCTTTTCAATAATCAGCCGATTTATATCATCCTGCTTCGGAGGATGTTCTGTATGTTCTTTTCCCACATAAACAAGCTCTGCACTTTTGGGGACAAAATTCAAAAGTTCTTTTCCGATTAGTCTGTCATAAAGAACGCAGTCGGCCTGCTGGAGAATCTGCAAGCCTCTTACGCTGATAAGCTGTGCACTGCCGGGACCGGCACCAACTATGTAAAATCTTGCTTTTTTACTCATTTTTCAGCAACTGGGCAGCTCCCGCCTTTAAAAGTTCTTCTGCCAGATTCTGCGCAATCTTTCGAGCAGATTCAAGCGGGCCCTGCGAACGGCGATTGATAAATTTGCGTCCATCTTCGTCTGAAACAAAGGCATAAATTATAATATCACTGCCGGAAATTTGTGCAAATACGCCTGCCGGTGCGTGACAGCCTGCCCCCAGCTTATGCAGAACAAGCCTTTCTGTATCAGAGGTAACACGTGAGACTTTGTCATCAATTTCAGCAAGCAACTTTAAAATTTTATCATCCGCCCCTGCCTGAACGGCTATTGCGCCCTGAGCCGGTGCAGGAATAAATTCCGTCGGGTCAAAACTTAGCGAAACCTTTTCAGTCAGACCCAGTCTCTCAATTCCTGCATAAGCAAGGATAACGCCATCATAAGCACCTTTTTCAATCTGATTGATTCTCGTCGGAACATTGCCTCTTATGGAATCACAAACCAAATCAGGTCTGGCGTGCAAAAGCTGAGCTTTTCTGCGAAGACTCGATGTTCCTATTCTGGCGCCTTTGAGCAAACTTTCGAGAGAATTTATCTTTTGTCTGCAAACCATACAATCCTGACAGAATCTTCTGTCGAGGACCGCAGCGATAACAAGGTCATTTGAATCTGTAACCGGCAAATCCTTATAGCTGTGCACGGCAAAATCGGCCTTATTTTCACGAACGACATCTTCAACGGCAGCGGTGAAAAAACCTGTTTCGGATAATTTCCACAAAGGTTTTTTCCTGTTGATATCGCCTTTGCTTTTTATCTCGACAATCTCAAAACTGATGTCGGGCTTATGCCTTTTGAGGGCAGCGACAACAATCTGCGTCTGGACAACTGCAAGGGTACTGGCGCGTGTTGCTATGCGAAGCTTGTTCATCTGTTCGCCTTTTCCAAAACCATCGGCATAAAGCTTAAACTTTTTCGCCGCGGTGCGACCGCGTCGCAACGGGCAAACCACTTTGAAAATGCCCGCAGGTATTCGTCTATAATTGCCTGTGCTTTGGGAATCTCGGTTTGACGTTTACGATTATTCCCACTGATAATTTCATTTAAACTGTCGATATTAAAAAGTCCCACCTTATCAAGCCTGACGGCCATCGGCTCAACATTCGGCGGCACAGAAAGGTCAATCAAAATCAAAGGTTTAATGCGTTTTTGAAGCTCGGCTGCTGTTATCAAAGGCTTCTGTGAAGCAGTGGCAGTAAAAACAATATCCGCATCAGAAAGACGAGCTTCCAATTTACTCAACGGTAAAAAATGTCCTGTCGCCACTTTTTCAATCAATTGCTCTGCGGCATCCGGGTTCCTTGCGACAATAGTAATATCCTGAACGTTTTTCCTGATTAGATGTTTTGTAATAAGCTCGGCATTTGTACCCGAACCAATTACAAAAACCTTCGCCCTGCCGATGGCGAAATTATCCGCTGCAAGCTCGACAGCGGCCTGAGCAACGGATAACGCTCCGGCACTTATATTCGTACGAGTCTTTACAGCCTTTGCCACACGAAAAGCGCTATGCAGAAGATGATGAAACATAAATTTTACGGTATCGCACCGCAATGCAAAACTGTATGCAGATTTCAATTGAGAAAATATTTCATTTTCGCCGACAATCTGCGACTCAATTCCGGCAGCAACACTGAAAACGTGCCTGACAGCATCAAGACCATAGAAGGCCCGTTTGTATTTGTTCCAGCCCGTTGCGACACAGTCGCACCGCGGCGAGCAATTATGAGAAATAAAATTATCAATAAATGCTGAAATATCGAATTGTTTCTTCGCATAAAAATAAAATTCAAGCCTGTTGCAGGTATTTAATATAAGTGCGTCGCTTATGTCAAAGCAGTCGAGACAGGATTGAAGAAAAAGTCTCTGCTGCTGTGCATCAAATACAAGTTTTTCTCTTGCAGCGGCAGAACAATCCTTAAAATTAACGCTCTGACAGAACAAATTCATAATGTTTCATCTCTTAACCACGGATTTCGCGGATTTCACTGATTATTATTTTGAATTATTTCAGCGTAATCCGTGTAATCCACGATTCTAACCGCTATGGCTATGAAGGCCTGCAAAGATTTTCGAAAAATTCACCAATAAAAGACTAAGAACTATCAATACGAAACCTGAAATAATCCAAATACCATTTAATCGCAAAAATTTCTGCCCATATAAATACCTGAAATGCAGAAAGGCTGCAAAGACAAGCCAGACTGCGAGCGAAAAAGCCTCCTTCGGGTCCCAGCTCCACCAGTCGCCCCAGGCAAAGGCCGCCCAGACGCTGCCGATGACAATTCCGGCAGTCAAAAATACAAAACCAATACGAACAAGCCTGTACGCCGCCTCTTCAGTTTGGGGCATTTTGTTGAACAATTGTTTAACCGCAAAAAAGGCAGCCCTTGCCATAAAAATATAGGAAAGCAGGCAGGTGAAAACATGCGGCACAAAGAAAACACTCCTTAACTGCGGCCGCAGAGATAGAAAACTAAAAATAAACACTATCGCAAAAAGTAACACAATCGCTGTTATAATATCAACTACATCAGGTTTAATCCATAAAAGGCCGAAAAGGCCTATGCAGCACAAGGCAAAACCGGTAAAGACAATAGCCTCTGACAAGTTCAGGGCGGAACACAATTCGATTCTTTCACCGAAATCACTGATTCCAGCCACAAGAACTAAAAAAGCACCCAAGTAAACAGCGAAAAGCCATTTTCTTTTATAAATCTCCTTAAATTGACACAAACCAGCAATAATTAACAGGCCGATGCAAACCCACAGTCCACCGCCAGGCAAAGTATTAAAAAACCATTTCGACCAGCCGGCACCCATCACAGCACCGATGATACAAAGTACCGCCAAAAACATCAGCAATACTATGCCTGTTAAAAGACAAAGCTGCTTTAATCTGTCCATTTCTGACCTACGTTAAATGGTTGCGGTGGCGTAAGCCATCTCGACGGTTGCGCGACTCGTCACGGTTGTGTTCATCGTAAAACGTCTAACGAAAGACGAAACAAGCGGCGCAACCGATAAACGAAATACGCAACCCATTGTCTATCAATGCCTTTGCGGCTTACTTGCATAACAGAATAGCAGATTTACCGCCGTTCCGCCATAGGCGGATAAAATTGCTATTGCAAATCCTTTATTTTGCGCTATAATACCTTGTTTACAACAGTTAAATTCGAAACAATATCAAATGACCAAAATTCAAATGTCAAAAACAAATGAAATAGGAGCAAAAAACAATGGTAGCAATAAAGCAACCGCAAATCGACCTGTTCAGTGCTGAAACTATTACATTCGACGACATTTTATCGACAGCAGAGTTCGTAAATTCGAGCGAACGAAATAAAATTGCATTTGCCGGGAAAACCGAACAGGAACTGTCAAAACCCGGCAGAAAAAACTACCTTGCTCTGGGCGCCACCCTTGCGGCGCTCGGCAGATACCAGCAGGCAGCAGAAACTCTCGAAAAAGCTGACGACAACAAGGAAAAATTCCTTGAACTTGCTTTCTGTCTGCGAAAAACAGGCGAATATGACAAAGCAATCGAGTCGCTCGACAAAGCCGCAAAGACGGGAGCCGATGTACTGGCGGTCAACTGCGCAAAGGCCAGCGTATATCGCGTCAAAGGCGACTTCGAGCAGGCCGCAAAAGCCCTGGCGGCCTGTGAAAACTACCAGAAGGTAAGCGCTTTATACCACTATACCCTTGGTCGATGCCTCCAGAGACAGGGCCAGTACGACGCGGCAATCGAAAATTACCAGACGGCGGTTGAGATTGACCCGGTTTATTCAAAGGCACTGTTTCACCTTGCATTTCTACTCGATATCAGAGGTGATGAACAGGCCGCTATCGACTACTATAAACAGCTTATCAACAACAGCACATCTTACGTCGGCGCACTGCTCAATCTGGCCGTTCTATATGAGGACAACGGCGAATATGACAAGGCCTTAAAATGCATTGAGCAGGTCATTAAATTTCATCCAAACAACCAAAGGGCAATCCTCTTCAAAAAGGACATCGAAAGCTCCGAGACTATGCTATACGACGAAGAAGTCGAAAAAACAAAAGACCAGCGGAACAGGATTCTCGAGACGCCAATTTCCGATTTCGAACTTTCGGTGAGAAGCAGAAACTGTCTTAGAAAAATGAACCTCTACACCATCGGCGACCTGCTGAGGATTACGGAGAGCGAGCTGCTTGCTTATAAGAATTTCGGTGAAACATCGCTTATCGAAATCAAAGTAATGCTCGAATCAAAGGGTCTGCGGCTCGGCATGGCAATCGAAGGCAAAACACCTCTGCCGGTCATACAGGAGACACAGAAAACCGAAACCGATGTCGAGCCCGAACTGCTTAACAAGCCTGTGGCTGATTTTGGAATGTCCGTCAGGGCAAGAAAATGCCTTGACTTTCTAAATATCAAAACTATCGGCGAACTGATTTTAAAAACAGAAGCCGAACTGTTGGGCGTTAAAAACTTCGGCGTCACAAGCCTGACGGAAATAAAACAGATTCTCGAAAAACTCGGACTGAGTCTGCGAAAACTCGATTAACCTTGCCATGCCAGTACAGACTAAAACCCTCCGAAATTTTCAGTTTGTCGCAGGGCTTTCCTTTATCTTCCTAGCAGGCTGTATTACAAGCGAACAGTCCCAGGATATCATCGTAAGACAAAGCCCGGGCCAATACGCCGTCAGAGTCCTGCTCGATGACAAAGTCTGGACAGCATCTCTAAAAGTCGATTCTCCTTATAGATTTATCAGCGTTGATACCGCCGAAATTTTTCCTGCACAGAAGACAAACGGCACAATCGACATAGAACTTCAAACAGACGGCATAAAAATAGGCCAGCAATTATTTAAAACAAGACGGCTTATAATAGAACCGCAAAGCCATTTGCCGTTTACAATCAACAACCAGTCCTACCGGGGCAGCCTTGAGTTTATAACAAATAATGACAGTAACAGTATGATGGCCATAAATAATGTTCCGCTTGAAACATACCTTGCAGGAGTTATGGCAGCCGAGATGCCCAGCTACTGGGAGACTGAAGCCTTAAAGGCCCAGGCCATCGCAGCGAGAACCTACTGTCTCTACATAAAATCAAGATTCGGCGAAAGCCGGCTCTGGGACGTCAGAACAACACAGGCTAACCAGGTTTACAAAGGGGTAGCCGCTGAAACAATACGAACAACCAACGCCGTCAACAGCACAGCCGGCCTGGTTCTATGCTGCGAGCAGGAAGCCGGCGCCTGCGAGCCATTTGGCGCATACTACAGTTCCGTCTGCGGCGGCCATACAGAAAACGCTCAAGACGTCTTCGGCGAAAGCGCCGCTGCACTCAAAGGCGTGGATTGCCCGTATTGTCGGCAAATCACAAGACCGGACATTTTCTACTGGCCGATGGCAACCTTCGATAAACAATACGCGACTGAAAAACTAATAGACAGATACCCAAACTTAAAGGAATTAGGTCGAATAGAAAAAATAGAACCTGCAAAAGAAAATGTCTATGACAACAATTTCAAAAGAATCGTCAGTGTAAAATTGACCGGTTCGGCCAAGCAAACCCCAAAAGTTTCGGGCCGTGAGATTAACGAACCGAACTTGCCGCAGGCTCTCCCCAAAACAGCATATCTTCGTGCAGAAGACCTCCGCCTTGCAATCGACCCGACAGGAGCAAAAATTCAAAGCGCGAGCTGCACGATAGTAAGCTTGAAGGATGAATTTATATTCGTGGCCGGCAAAGGCTTCGGCCACGGCGTAGGTCTTTGTCAGTATGGAGCCAGACAAATGGCAAGAGAGGGCAAAACCGCACAGGAAATCCTGAACTTCTATTACCCCAATAGCAGAATCAAAATTCTGTATTAACAAACCGTATGAAAGTTTTTGAGATTATTAAAAAAGACATCTCAACGCCAGCACGAACGGGCATACTGCGGACCGCGCACGGTCTCGTTAAAACCCCTGTCTTTATACCTGTCGGCACAAGAGCGGCAGTTAAGGGTATAATGCCACAGCAGCTTCGAGCGGCCGGCAGCCAAATAGTTCTGGCCAATACGTTTCATCTGACGCTGAAACCCGGAGTCGAAATAATAGAAAGGTGCGGCGGGCTACATAATTTTATGGCCTGGGATGGGCCTATTCTGACCGACAGCGGGGGCTATCAGATATTTTCATTAAGCACAATCAATTCTACCGATGATAGCGGAACCGAATTTGCCAGTCCCTACGACGGGACAAAAATCAAACTTGACCCCTCAGGGGCCACAGAAATCCAAAATAAACTCGGAGCCGATATAATAATGTGCTTCGACCAGTGCCCACCTTTCGGCGCCAAACAAAAAGAACTGCAAAAGGCAGTCGAGCGCACAATAAAATGGGCGAAGATTTGCAAAGAAGCACATTCCAACCCCCGCTCTTGCTTTCGCAGGAAAGCGCGGGGGCAGTTACTATTCGGAATCGTACAAGGACAGACCGACCGACAACTACGACAAAGCTGTGCACAGGAGCTTGTTAAAATGGACCTTCCCGGTTATGCTATCGGCGGATTAAGCGTTGGAGAAAGCACGGAGCAGATGCTTCAAACCGTCCGTTTTACTGTCCCACTGCTGCCGGAAGACAAACCGCGTTACCTGATGGGAGTAGGCACACCCGCTGATATTATCCAGGCTGTCGAGGCCGGCATCGATATGTTTGACTGCGTAATGCCGACCAGAAACGGCAGAAATGCCCTGGCCTTTACAAAAGACGGCCCTATCAGATTGCGCAACTCCGCTTATACCGACGATTTTAGGCCGATTGACGCAGGGTGCCGATGCCCGTGCTGCACAACCTTCAGCCGGTCAGCCATAAGGCACTTTTTCAATGTCAGCGAGATGTTAGGGCCAATACTGCTGTCACTGCATAATATTGTTTTTTATCATAATTTAATGGACAAAATACGAGAGAACATAGAGAATGGCGCATTCGAAATATGGGCGAGGCAGGCTCTCAACTGCCCTGCTTATGCCCGAAATAACCAAGAAAATAACGATACGGAAAATACTGAATACAGAAAGGATTAATCATGGAAAGATTCTGGATTTTAGCACAGGCAGACAGTAATACTCCAAAAGCACCTGAAGTTATCAAGGCAGAAGATATTTCTTCTCAAAGCCAGCAGACCACGCAGAGGACAACTCAACAGGCTGAACCAAATGTCGCTCCCACAACCGGCAAAAGACCGATTCAGAGCCAATGGACACAGCTTGTTTTCATTGTCCTGATTTTCGTAGTTCTGTACTTTGTTATGTTCAGAGGACCCAAAAAGAAACAACAACAACAGCAGCAGATGATAAAGTCTTTAAAGAAAAACGACAGAGTCCAGACCGTCGGCGGCATATTAGGCACCGTCCTCGAAGTCAGCGATAATGAAATAACCCTCAAGGTGGATGAATCAAACAACACAAAAATAAAGGTTCTGCCTTCCGCTATCAACAGGGTCATAGAACAAAAATAAAAAATAGCCACGAAGGCACTCCGTTAGGAGTCCTAAGGACAAAGACACTAATGGAATTTAATATTGAAAATTGAACAATTGAAGATTAAAGATAGGTTACGTTAAACGGTTGCGGTGGCGTAAGCCATCTTGACGATTGCGCGGCTCGTATCGGTTGCGTTTATCGTAAAGCGTTTTTAAGACGCAACCGTATGACGTCATACGAAACGAGCCCTGTTAGAAAACTCCAGCTCGTTAGAAAGCTTCATATTATTTTATTGTTTTTTCTAACGGGGCGACCGATAAACGAATTACGAAAACCTCGTGTCTTAGCGGCTACAACCGGATAGGCATACAAACATAATTTTTTCAGGAAATTGATATGGACAAAAATCTTGTGCGTTTTGCGCTTGCAGCGATAATTGTTCTGGTAATTTTTGCAGCTTTTGAGCTTTATCCGCCTAATGAGACATTGAAACCCGGCATTGACCTTGCGGGCGGAACGAGCCTTATCTACGAAATCGATACAACCGGCCTCCAAGATGCCGAGATAGATAATCTTGCCCAGCGTCTTTCGCCAATCCTCCTAAAGCGTATTGACCCCGGCAACATTCAGAACATCATCATGCGTCCGCAGGGAGATACACGGCTTGAAATCCAGGTTCCACTGGCAAGTGCTGACACATATAGAAAAAGACAAGCTTACGACCAGGCAATGGAGGCAATCTCCAGCGATAATATCAACCTTGCAATAATAAAAAGAACACTGACCAAAGAACCAAATGAAAGAGCCCTGATTTTTGCGGAATTTACCACCGACAGCAACGAGAGAAAAGAAATTCTCGACCAGCTCGCTTCAACCTACGATGCCAGAAAGGCGGCACAGGACAAAAGAGACGCCTTTAAGGCTGAACTTGATACAATAGACGAAAAACTCGAAAAGGCCGGCATAAACAAAGAAATGCTGATTTCAATCGCGCCTGGCTGGCACACAATGGACTCCAATGAGCAGAAAACTACCATTGAGCGACTGCTGGCGGACGTCAATGACAAGGATGTTAAAAAAGCGAATACCGAAGAGGCAAATCAAAAACGAAGTCAGATTGAGCAATACTTTGAAGTTTATCGACAATGGGGTCAAGTAGTTGATGAACTTACAAAACCCGAAACAGGCCTTAATGCGGTGTACCGCCGGGCTGAAATAAAACTCAAAGACCTTAACCTCAGTACCGAAGCCCTTGTCGAAGTCCTTGAAATGCCGGTAAAATCCATCAGACGTGCCGAACTAATTCAACAGTTCAAAGACAACTTTCCTTCAAAGGCGGAAAAAATCGATAACCTTGTAAAGGTCTTCGAGGAATATCAGCCTGTCAAAGGAAGAATTGACGGGCCTGAAGACGTTAAAAGAATGCTCAAAGGTGCAGGCGTACTCGAATTTCGGATTTTGCCGAAGCTCGACGACGGCAGAACCAACAGAGACGAAATGCTTGCTTATATTGACGCTCTCAAAACAAAAGGGCCGAAACTTGCATCGGACAACAAATATATATGGGTACAAATAGAAGACATTGAAAACAACACCTGGCGTATAACCGAAAGAAACCAGCTTATCCTTGGAATGTTCACGGATAAATACTACGTTCTTACAAGCAACCAGAAAGATGAATGCCTGCTCAGACATACAGGCAAAAAACCCTGGAAGCTGGAAAAGGCAGGCTCAACCGTCGACCAAATGGGTAAAAGAGCTATTAGTTTTACATTCGACGAAGTTGGGGCGTCGCTATTTTACGATGTAACTTCAAACAATCTTCAAAGACCACTTTGCATCACTCTTGACAGCCTTGCGATATCGGCGCCAAACATCCGAAGCGCAATCCGCGCCAGTGGCGTAATCGAAGGCGATTTCACGCAGACGGAACAAATGGATATGATTAATAAACTAAACGCGGGTTCGCTGCCAGCAAGGTTGATTGAACCGCCGATTTCAGAAAAAACCATCGGAGCAAGCATAGGAGCCGACAACCGCGACCAGGGAATAAAGGCCGGCATTATCGCACTGGCGGCTGTCTGCGGATTTCTGCTGGCCTATTACCTGCTTGCGGGCTTTATAGCCGACATAGCCATCGTTTTGAATATTTTCTTCGTTCTTGCAATAATGGCGCTTTGTCGCGCTACCTTTACTCTGCCGGGAATTGCCGGCCTTATCCTGACAGTCGGTATGAGCGACGATGCGAATGTGCTTATCTACGAGCGTATCAGAGAAGAGCTTCTCGGCGGAGCCTCTCTGCGAAACGCCATCGACAATGGCTACCGGCGGGCTTTCTGGACGATTTTCGACTCCAATACAACTACGATTATAACGGCAATCATTCTCTATATGGTCGGCTCTGAAGAAATTAAGGGCTTTGCAATTACCCTTATCCTTGGTCTTGCATCGAGTATGTTCACCGGCCTGTTCGTAACCCGTATAATCTTCCACCTGCTCTTGAGCAAAGGATACATACGAGACCGCCTAGCAATGTTTCAAATCTTCAGACAAAAAATCAACATCAACTGGATGGGCCTTCGCCCTGTAATGTTCACAATTTCAGGTCTTCTTGTTTTCGGCGGACTTTTCGCGTTCTATACACGGGACGATACCAAAAACAATAAATACGACATCGAATTTACCGGCGGCACGAGCGTTCAAATCGACCTAAGGAGCGACAACCGGCTCGAAAGAGCCGAAGTGGAAAATATGATTCGTGATGAAGGAACTCGGCTCGGCAACCCTGCTATCGCCGCTGCAAAGGTTTATAGCGTCGGCGACCGCCAGTCAAAACTGCAGTATGAAGTCACAACGACCGAAACCAACAAGGCCACCGCTGTAGTAACCTTCAAGACCAGTTCAGAGGAAACAGTCAAAACAGTGACGCAGGCTATCGAAGACGCTCAGGAAAAGGCACGCGGTAAAATCACCAATATGGTCGTAACACAAAGTCCGGACAATCCGGCAAAATTTACAATAACAACATCGCAACTCAATAAATCGGTAATAAGCGGCATACTGAATACGGCCTTCAGCAACAAAGCCGAGATTGGCGAGCCGGTCGTTAACGAAATTGTAACCTCGACTGTGCTCGAAGCCTTCAAAGGCAAACTGCAGATTATGGAAAATCTCAATCCTCGCATAATCTCCACAGTACAGATAAACGACGCCTTTCTGGATAAAACGCCGGAACTGAGCGACTTTCTGGGCGGAGTCAAAATCGAATTCACCGTCGAAAAGCCAGCTTTGCTTACAGAAATGAACAAACGTCTCAGGGACCTGCGATTCAAGCCGGACATGCAGAATATCGTATGGCACAATTACAAACTTTTTGACAACAAACTAAATACACAAAACATGCAGGAGCTGAACGACTTTATTTATGTAAGCACAGAACCTGAGGCCGGGTATCGTCAGCTTTCCGAAGAAGAATGGACGAGCTTTGTTAATAATGAAACTGCCAAGATTACGGCCGCCGCTCAGCTACAGACCTCGCTTTCGAGAGTAACCCAGTTCGCTCCCTCACTCGGCGAGGAAGCCAAGACAAGGGCCGTGATAGCAACTGTGCTGAGCTTGATTGCTATGGCGATTTATCTGTGGGTACGGTTCGGCAGCCTGCGATACGGTATGGGTGCAATCATATCTCTTACGCATGACGTCTGCATAGCGCTGGGGGCGGTAGTGGTCTCGGCATATATTGCAAACACGCATATCGGACAGACATTGCTTGTAGGCGACTTTAAAATTGACCTGGCGATGATAGCAGCCTTCCTGACCCTTGTCGGCTATAGCGTAAACGACACTATTGTTGTATATGACCGTATCCGCGAAAACAGAGGCAGACGGGGAACTGTTACACCGGCAATGATTACCGACAGCATTAATCAGACCTTGTCGCGTACTATCCTAACGTCGTTTACTACATGGCTTGCCGTATTGATAATGTATATCTGGGGCGGTCCGGGTTTCAGGGGATTCAACTATGTAATGACTATAGGTATTATTGTAGGCACGTATTCATCTATTGCTATTGCCGCTCCGATACTGCTTTTAGGCAAAAAATCAAAAATAATAGAACAAGGCAAATAACATATAAAAATATGCGGAGGGACGTAAAAACAGGAATGCTGGCAGGCACGGTCCTGTGCCTTGTCGCGGTAGTCTGGTTTTGCGCAAAACAGCCGATTGTAACCGGGCCCCTGACAAAATTTGAATCGCAAAGCCTAACCGTGCCGACAAACAAAGAATTCACCGAGTCTGAAAACAGCAACCCGACGGTTACTGCCCCCGCTTACGAACAGATTCAGCCACAGATCCAAAAATCAGATAATGCCGAAACTCCTATAATTCATACTGTAACGCAGGGCCAGACTCTCATCGATATATCAAAAATTTACTACAACACCTCCTACGGCTGGGAAAAAATTTACGAAGCAAACAAAGAACGGCTTCCCCAAGGCCCCGATATGATAAGAGCAGGTATGCGACTTCTCATTCCTTAATAAAGATTGAAGAGAAGTGATTTTTAAATCTTCAATTTTACAGGTACTTTGCAGCCTGCCGGTCAATCAGCCATATAACCTTGTGAAGAATCGGCCACAGCGTGTGTACAGGATATTTTACCTCGTCAGGCCTGTCAACCAGCACATCGCGAACAATTTCAGCCTTTTCCTCGCCGGATATCATAACAAGCAGCTGACGTGCGGCACACATTACCGGATGTGTAAGTGTAATACGATTCAGACCGCCTTCCATCTGGTAAACAACCGTTACCAAATCATCGGTATCGAACAACGCATAGGAGTTCGGCAGAAGTGAACCGATATGGCCGTCCGGCCCCATACCCAGAATCATAAGGTCAAACTCAGGGAGTCGTCCCGGCTCAAGGCCGAAAACTTCTCTTAATATACGTGCATATTCGTCGACGGCCTGTGTGTAGTCAACACTTTCGCCGACGATTCTGTGAACATTCTTCGGCGGAATCGGAACTTTCTTCAAGAAAGTATCAGCTGCAACCTTATAATTACTATGTGGCGATTCCGGCCCTACACATCGTTCATCCACCCAGAACAATTCTATCCTGTCCCATAGCAGATCAAGACCATGACTGGCTGAGCCGAGCAACTGGTAAAACCGCCTTGGCGTTTTTCCTCCGGATATGGCTACATGAAAAACACTCTTATCGTTTATCGCCTCGCGGGCAGAGTTCGTAAAAAACTCCAGGGCCTTTTGGGCAAGCTCCTCGGGGTCCTTTATATCCACGATTTTGAGTTTATCACTGTTTAAAGTCTTCATCGCGCAACCCTTCTATCTTCCAACCCGCTACGACGCGCATCGCGGCGAGAGTCCTTTACAGAGAGTACGAACCATAAAGATAAAAGGTTAATACTATTATCGCCATTTAAGGCGGCAATAGCTATAAAATTTTCAGAAATGCGGCAGAGCTTGTTTTATAACCTCATATACAACAAAGACTTATATTTCGAAAAGTTTTATTTATTTTTCTGTTTCTTCAATCAACAGCCCTGCCGCTGTTCTACTTTCGCTCTTCACCTTTCTACCGTTCTGATTTTTCGGGCTTTGCCCGAAAAATCGGGGCGACAGGACTTGAACCTGCGACCCCTGGCACCCCATGCCAGTGCTCTAATCCAAACTGAGCTACGCCCCGCAAAAGATTGATTCTACCCTCTTGGCTGACAGAAAACAACCCTTTTCCACAAAATGCCTTGCGATTTTATTAACAAGCTTGGTCTGGGATTACAAGATAAAAAACGAGGGACTAAACGATAAACCCGCAACGGATTTAAACCGCACACAAGCCGGTGCTTTTTATTTAAGAAACTCCCTGCGGTGTCTCCTGCGGTGTCATCAACGTCTTATGGGAGTTCTGGTATTCCTGGTATGACTCGAACATCTCGCGGAAATATCCGCCCTTGAGCACTCTGACGCCAATCAGCACTGCACCGAGAATATTTGTATTTATCTCTCCCAGCTCACGTACAATTCTTTTTGCAGTGCCGCGTCTGGTAATGGCTGCATTGAACACCAATACTGTTCCATCCGCCTGCGACGCGAGGGCCTTTGCATCGCTGACGATCATCGGCGGACCATCAATTATCACGCGGTCGTAATGTTCTCTTGCGTATCTGATAAGCCCCGCCATTCTCCCGCCGCCCAGCAGCTCTGCAGGATTGGCAGGAAGCGGGCCGCTGTCAACCACATCCATACCATCAATACCGGTCGACCTTATAACCTCCGTGATACTACAACTGCCAGCAAGATAACCGCTCAGTCCTTTATCCTCCTTCTCCGCTTCGGGATTGTATCCATTTAAATCTGGAAAAATTTTATACGAACTTGGCCTGCGGAAGTTCGCATCGATTAAAAGTATTCGCTTGTCTTCCGCCGCAAAAGTTACTGCGGTGTTTACCGCCACCGCTGTCCTGCCTTCTCCTGCACTGCCGCTCGTAACAAAAATTACCCTTTGAGAGCTGGAATCAGAAGAAAGTTTGAGATTTGTCCTGAATTGTCTATAACATTCGCCTATCATCGAGAACGGCGATTGTCTTACAACCTTCCACATATCAGCATTCTTTGTGATATCATCGAGGTCCTTGTGCGTAACCATGCCCAGCAGCGGCACATTGACAAATTTCATCACATCGCTCGGCGTCCTCAAAAGGTCGTTCAAAAGCTCAATCAGAAATGCAAATCCCACGCCCAGTAAAAAACCAACAAAAGTCCCGCCCGGCGCAAATATCACCAGTCTTGGAAAACTCATCTTTAAGGGTGGAGGCGCAAGACCAACAGGTTTTACCTTCGCAGCTTCTGTGTCCTGCTTTATAAGATTATATTTGCTTATCTGTTCCTGAACTGAGAATAGTTTGTTCTTTGTTTCCTCCCTGTCAGAGACAAGCTGGTCGTAGGATGCTCTTGTATTGTCAAGGTCTCTCTGATCCTTTTCCGTTTGTGCTCTGAGCTCCTCGAGCTTCGCGAGTCGATTGGTCATTACTGCAAACTGATCCTTGATACTCGTAACATCCGAATCGCGAATCTGCAGTGCCTTCAAATTACTGCGTGCATCTTTTTCTGCCATTACCTGCCGCAGAACCTCTCGCAACTGCTGTACCTCTCTGTGGTTTTCACCAAGATTTGTAAGCCTTCTGACAAGTTCAGCTTCGATAGAGTTGATTTGCTGAATGAGACCAATAACGACCGGATCGCTTTCGGTATCGCGCTGCACTATTTCGTCGGAAACTTCTCTTTGCTCGTAAGTTGTGACGCTTGCCCGAACCTGCTCAATGTCTGCCTCAAGCTTCATCTTTTCAATCTCAAGACTAGCAAGTTTTTGCGTTACGGTATTAAGGAAATTTCGTTCGCCCTCAAGCTGTGTCAGGCCCGTTGAACGTCTGATATCCGAAAGTGAGTTGGTTATAGTCCTGAGTTTATCCCTCAGCTCATTTTCCTGCCGGCTGAGGTCCCTGAGCTTCTGGCCGATGTCGGTTTCAGCAGTGGTCATCTGCGACCTGACAAACAGTTCGACCATCTGGTTGACAATAAGTGCCGCCTCCTCCGCATCACCACAGGTCATACCGATTGAAATGTAATTGCTGTTTCTGTCTGGGATGGCCATGAAATGGTCTTCAAGGTCTTCGATAATCTTCAAGACATCATTGCCGAACTTTTTGAACCATTTAGTCCCTCGAACGGCGTCCCTGCGAATAAGTTCCTGGAGCATGCTCTGCTGTTTTATAAGAGCAGCCTTTGAAAATCTGAACTCGTAGGCTATATCCCTGCTTGCGACGAAAGGAGTGCCGATTATTGTAGGGTCCAACTGCCCCGGATGCAAAACTTCTATAAAAGTTCTTGCTGTGTACTTCGGTGCAATAATCCGAAGAACAAACCACAAGCCGCCACCTACGAAGGCACCCACTACGGTCAGACTAATTATCAGAAACAGATGTCGTCTGAGAATATCGAGTATTTCCTTTGGCGTAATGACCATCGCCAAAGCACTTGAACCACTGGGGGTTGCTTGCAAAAACTGCCGACGTATCTGACCGTATCCGGCCAATGCTGGCTGTTTACTATCTATCATACTTTTTACCTGCCCAGACTGCATGTCCCATAACAGGATATTTCAGCGGAAACTTGTTGAGTTTCTTACTGCTTTGAAGAAACCCTTTCAATTTCTGCTGATATTCTGTTTTTGACCTCTTGTGAAACATTTTCACCCGCAAATTCCATCGCTCGCTTATAGGCCTGTAAAGCCTCACCCTCCTGTCCAAGTTTCTCCTTTACCCAGCCTATATGCTCATATATTTCTATAGGGGCATTTATCTTGTTTTGTTCGTATTGCTGGAGTGCTCTTTGGAAAAATTCGTCTGCCTGTTGAAGCTTGCCGTTCTTTAGAAGAACGTAACCATAAGTATCAAGCACTTCTGGACTATTAGACATAGCATTATAGGCCCTCTGAGCATATTCGAGTGCCTTTGCAATGTCTATATCCGTATCAGAAAGCAAAAAAGCAATATTATTAAGAACTGAAACATTTGTCGGCTGTTTCTGAAGTATACTTTCATACTCTTCAATAACCTGTTTTAGATATGTTTTATCAGCAGTCTTGTTGAATGCCTGATACAGGATACTAGCCTTCTCTGCCTGATAGTTCAGCCTGAGCTGTTCATTATCCTTTGCAATTCTGATACAGTTGTCCAAATAAGCAACAGCCTTGCTAAGGTCAGCAGTCGTCCTGTACAAGTTGTACATTGCAAAATTGACCACAAGAGAATCTGGCTGGCTCTTCAACCTTTCATTGCACCATTTCATCGTTTCGTCGACGCCAACCACTTGAGCCATATACCTGAGTATATTAATGATGAATCCCTCATTTGTGCCTGACTTTTCGAGCGCCCTACGGAAATACTGCACAGCAGTATCTTTGTCTCCTGTTCGGGCCTTTGCATCCGCCATTTTCGCATAGGCAACAGGAGCCATTGGTCCTTCAAGGGCCTTTGTTGCTTCAGCAAACAGTTGGTCGTATTTTTTAGCTTCAAGAAGAGCTCTGAGCCTTCCTTCGAAGGCCTGTCCATCAGGTGATTCGCTGTTAGTTTTGAGACTGTTCTGTAATGCCGTATCAAAAAATTTAAAAGCCTTATCGAACTCCCTTCGGGTCAGAACAAGTTCACCGGCTCGATTGTACCAGTAAACGTTATCGGGAAACTTTTCTATTGTTTCGAGGTAAAATTTTTCGAGACGGTCCTGCTTGCCTGTCATTAAATAAACCTCTTCAAGCATACCCCTGCCAACCAACGAACCCTGCTCATCAGCAGCCGCCTTTAGCTCTGCAATGGCTTCTTCCTCTTTGCCGGTTCGCATATATGCTCTTGCAAGGTCGATTCGTACTTCCGAATCGTCCTGGATTACCTTGCTCTTCTGCAGGTCGTCGATTGCCTGGTTTAAATTATTCAGCGCAAGATTTACCTGCCCGCGCAGCCGCCAGCCGCGAGGGTTATTCCCGTCAATTTCAAGAAACCTGTTTGCAAGTTTAAGTGAATCTTCAAGTTTACCCTGTCGTGCAAGAAACCACGCCTGTAGAAACATTACGCGGGATTCATCAGGATATCTTTCAGACAGACTGTCGAGCTTGGTCCGGGCATCGTCAACCAGACCCGTCTCGATATACGATTCAACTTCAATAATCTGATTGTCAATGGACTTATCGACTTTCAGAAGCTCAGTAGTATATTTCAGTGTCTCATTCTGGTCTCTTTTGGTCCTGGATACAAGTATCAGCCCTCTTATTGTATTAACATCTTCAGGATTCGCCTCATATAACTTTTTAAGCAGTTGTTGTGCATCATCTATTTCCCCATCGCGAATATAAAACCGCCATAAAAGGTCACTCCGGCCGGCAAGAATTTTTTCCGCTTCGTCAGTTTTGCCTGTAACTTTGAGAAATTCACTATATGCCTGCAGAACACGTATATCCTTTGGGGCAAGTTCATAAGCCTTCTTATAAGCGTCTTCTGCTATAGAAAGATATACATTTCTCTGTGCTTCTACTTTGTTTTGCTCCGCTGTTTTCAAGGCCAATCTGCCGAGAGTGAGTGAATTTTCAACACTCGGCTTGGTCTTTTGTATCTGCTGACATATCGCGATCGCTCTTTGCGGATCTGCACCACCTGTATATTCGGCATAAAAACTTTTGAGATTGAAATCCATCGGATTGGCACGGATTGCAACTTCAATCGCGCTTTTCGCCTCGGCAAGCTGGTCGGCTGATGCGCTTGCACCAAGTTTCCGGTTGTGATTATAAAGCAAAAACGCCAGATTCCTGGTAATCATACTGTCGAGAGGATTCAAGTCGTATGCCTTTTTTACGTCATCTATGGCATCAGACTCTCTTTCGAGCATCGCATTCATCTGGCCTCTTAACAGGTATGCCTGGGAAAACACGGGTCTTCTTTCAAGACAGTTGTTAATTTTCTCGATGGCTGTTTGATATTCTTTTCTGGCAGAAGCAAGCCGAGCCTTGAAAAACTCACCTTCGCAGATGTCGATATTATTTTGCCGGGCAGTTTCTGCCAGCTTTTCAGCCTGTTTGAGATCGTTATTACTTATGGCAATATCAAAAAGACTTGCAATCGCCAGGCCATTGTTCGGCTCAAGCTGTAGAACCTGCTGATAATACTCAATGGCCTTGTCTTTCTGTCCCTTGGTCTGATAAGACTGCCCGAGTAGAATCGCTCTTCTAAGAGGGTCATTCAGCGACTCGATAGCCTTAACAGTCAACTGGTCAAGACGTTCAGGCGGCACATTTGCAGGAGCAGGCTCAGTGAGCACGAGCTGATAAGTTTTGACATTTACGCTATTGGGATTCTCATGCAGAAAATCTTCGACAAGTTTTTGAGCCTTGCCAGTTTGTTCTTCAGAAACGTATTTTCTGCAAATGTCTATAACCTCCTGTTCACTGAGTTCCGCCGCTCCGAGTGAGGCGAGTTTATCTCTCAAATTGTTGCGCTCCTTTATCATGTTGTCATACTCCACCTTCAACTGTTCACGATTTTTGACCGGCTGCAACTGCTGTTCTTGTCCGTTTGCATCCTGCCTAAGCTGCCAGTCTGTCCGAGCCAGTTTGTTGGTCAAAAACGCCATTTTCAGTCTCATAATATTCGGGTCTTCCACTGAAAGTTTATCGAGCGATTCCTGTGCCTGCTCGAACATACTCGCGCCGATATATGCACCTATGCGAAGAAAGGTGCTCCTTTCGTTCTTTGGAAAGTTGGTTTCAAAGAAATTTACCGCCTCAAGCACAGACTGCCAGTCCTTCACAATCGCCAGAACAGTAGCAAAATCAAGGAGCATTTCCGGTTTCGAGTAATAAAACCTATTTCTTACAGCGGTTGAATAGAATCGAATAACAGCTCCTACTTCAGACGAATTACGCAAAACCCTGGCAAGTTCGTAAGACAGTCTGCCAAGCTGGGTATCCCCTTCCGTTCGGCCTGAAGCGGTGAGAGTTTCATAAGCTGTATTCATCTGCACTATGGCATCGTTTATCTGCCCCTTAGCTTGCAGCAGTCTGCCCTGCCACATTATCACATAAGGATTTTCTGCACTACCAAGCAGCTGACCTATCTGATGAGTCTCGTTTTCGGCACTTTCAATCCATTTTGACTTCTCAGGCTGTCCGGCCGGCGTATCAATAGCCCTTTCGACAAAACAATCGGCCAGAAAAGTATGCAGTGTATATCTGTTTATAAAACTTATTCTTGCTTTCGGCCCAGGTATGTCAAGACTGTCGGGAAAAGTTAAAGCCTCATTAGCGGTATCAATCACTTTTTGAAAATCGTCCTCGTTTTTATTTATTGAATATCTCCTATAATAAAGATTGGCCGCAGTTATTGCATAAGATACATTCCGCCTGTCAAGTTCTATTGCTTTTTTAACGACCGCAATTGCCTTATCGATATCCCTTGGGTTTAGCTGATACAACTGCACCATTGCAAAGTAGGGAGGGGCGCTGTTGCCGAACTTTTCCGTCAAGTCAGTGAGGTCGGATTCAAGTTCTTTGTATTTGTTTGGATCTGTTCTTGCTTCGGTAAGTCTGGTATTGTAAAGATTTATATAAGATTTAGGTTCATCAGGAAGACTTTCAACTCCCTTAATCAGAATCTTTATTGCCTCCTGACGGGCGTTGTTCGTAGCGTCAAGAACACCTTTGGCAGCAAGAATTTCGCCCTGTTGTATTATCGCATCTGCAAGATACTGATACACATCAACATTATTTGGTTCATCCTGGCTTACCTTTCGCAGAATCTCGATTGCATCTTTGATAGCCGTTTCCTTATCCGCCATCTGTCCGTGTCTTACCAGCTCGAGAAGGGCCTGACCCTTTATACGGTACATCCTCGGACTCGTGTCAAGCTCCTTATCAATCAATTCCGACACGTTCGACTCAACATCCTTCCATACAGCCCAGTTTCCAGCCCCGGCAAGCTGATAGCCGTAGTCAAGCAGCGCAAGACGAGCCTTGACGTTTTTCGTATCGTAATTTATTATCCTGTTCCAGCAGCCCGCGGCTTTCGGCCACTCGTTGATATCAAGGAACATCTTTGCCAGTTTAAACAGAATATCAATCTTGAGATTCATATCCTTTGTATAAGCAAACGCGCGCACATAGGCCTTCTCTGCGGCTTTATAATCAGGCTCTGCAAGCGCAAGCGCCGCTTCTGCATCGGCTATATACTTCTGCGGGTCTCTGCTTAACTTAAGGATTACCACTATTGCTGCCGCTATCAGCAGCGCAAGTACCAGTGAACCGATAATTGCAACCTTTTTGTTTAACCTCTTAGCCATTTGCTTAACCCTTCTGTAAAAAAATTATTATTTATTAACTTCGTTCCAGTCAGGCCAGTGATTTCTTTCAAGTACAGGCAGCAGAACCCTCAGCAGTTTTTCGGTGGCCTGAGCGGCTTGCGTCTTTTCAGGACATAAGCCTTTTGAATTGAAAAATTTTATCTCGACTTTTGAGAAATAAGAATATTGGCTTGTCAGGTCACCAAGAGCAACTCTCGTAGCTGTTCGACTGCCCTTATACTGACCATTAACCTTAAAAAAGTAAATGACGGGAAATTGTGCCGAGGCCTGCCATATTTCAGTGGATTTGCGGCTGAAAATCAGACCCGTAGCCGGGATTTTTCCATCCCTTGGAACGCCCGGCACATTGACATCGTCGACATTCAAGTCAAGTGTAAATTTCTCCTTTACCTCATGTCCACCACCCGTATAACAGGCTTCCGGCACATGCGGCACCAGGTCCGGATCGCCGGTATAATATGCTATAAAAACAACACAATTTTTTACGGGGCTCAGACTATCAACTGTCGTATCGTCCAGAAACCACTCCAGATACTCCTCGGTGCCCAGCGACTCGAGCTCATCCTTGTTACCAATTTTCGATTTCTCAAGCACCTTGTAAGGTTCGAGAAGTTTTTCATCAAGCATATCGAACGGCTCTTTCAGAGATAGAGGTTTTTTTACCAGCATAATCCTCTGATGGCCCTTGAGGTAACTCACCCCACCGGAAAAAGCCACCAGAAGCACAAGGCTTATCAAAAAAGGTAACTGAAAATAATTTTTTAAAAAATCCTTCATCACTCAGGCGAATCCTTTCTTCGAATGATAATCTCCCGCGGCTGCAGCCGGCTCTCATCAACAAACAGCTCCGACATAAACCAGGCCAACAAACCATACAATCCAAAGGCCAGCGGCAGCATCAGCAGGCCCAGCATATCATGATAAATCCCCTGAGCATACATCGGGTCCCACAGAATATAAATAAAACCTGTTATCGTCACTCTAACCACATTGCAAAAGACGGCTATCGGCAAAGTACTTGCCAGCAGAACAAGTCTCTGCCACATCGGTCTGTAGTGCAGGTACGCCATCGCAACTCCCAGCGCAAAAAATGCCATCAGCAGTCTCATACCGCTGCAGGCCTCGGCAATATCCAGTGCAGGTTCAAGCTTTACACCCTTGTAAACCACATCTATAATCACTCCGCTTGCACTTGCCTCCAGCCCGTTTACAAGATTTAAAAACTGTACAGCTATTGCAGCGGCAAGTCTTCGCATCGGAATTGTCATATCAGTATAAATTCTTTCGGGAAGAGGTATCGCAAAGACAAGAAAACCAATTGGCAGCCATGTATACTTCATCAGCTCCCATCCCCCGATAAACAGCACCATCGAACCGAGCATCGGAATAATTATAAGAGACCTCAAATAGCCAAATTTGTACACAAACATAACCAGTAAGTAAAACGCAAGACAACACACCAGAAATATCAGACCAAGCCAGCTGGTATGAGGTTTAAACTGAAGTATCTCCTTTTTTCGCTGGTTAAGAAAATAGAGGCTGAAAAAGGGTATTATAAAACCGTGTGACCAGCTGCTGTCGTTCAACCAGCGATAGACAATTGAATAAATCTCAACATGAAAAATGCTGTAGGCCGCTACGGCAAGCAGCGCCGCCTTGATATAGGCGTGCATACCTAAACCGGTCCAGCTTAAACCCTGTTCCGATAAGCTTTTCTCCCCAATGTGAACTGTTTTAACATCCTGCATTGAAAAAACCTTTTTTCATAAGCCAAATCAATAAGGAGGATTGTCCAGCAGACGAAGAGGGTTGTTAAGATTTAAAGCTCTGTCCGAAAAGTTGCGGTCATAAACGAAGCCAAAACCATAAGTAGCCCTGAAAGCATTTCTCAGCACAGCCAACCATCTGGCCACCCCGTGTGTCCCGACGTTTATGACGTCATTGGGCTTTATAAAGAAATCCGGCTGTGTGCCGTCGGCAATTTTTTCAAGGTCAACCATTACTATTTCTTCTCTCCTTTCTCCTATTCTGCGGATAACTTCACATTTTTTCGGCCATGCAAGAGGTCCCAGACCGCCTGCCGCTGCTATTGCCATTTTCAGCGTCATAGGCCTGCCTGTCAGGTTGATTACGCCCTGACCGTTCACATTGCCAAGTATGTAAAACTCGCCGATAACATCAAGTTGAACAGTAATCGTATCCTGCGGCTTTATCACAATGTTATAACGCGGGTCGCCGCCGTAAAGCTTATCTTTCGGAATACGTATTACTCTGCTTTGAATGCCGGCTGATTGTATATCCTCCCAGCCATAGCGTTCCGGCAACGGCTTCGCCTGGGGTTCAACCGGTCTGGTCTTTTCCTGTTTGGCCGGCTCAGGTTTGAACTGCGGTTCTGAATCAACCTGTTTTCGGGGTTCAACAGCAACTGGTCCTTCAACTCTAACGGGAACCCACTTGCCGTCCTTGAAGACCCATTCGATTCTTCCCTGCTGCTCCTGTATTTCAGGCATTGTACTGCTGACTCTATGTTGAGCGTTATTGATATCGTCAGAATCGCCGACTGTTTCCGGAATCGCCAATGTTTCAAGCTGTTCTTTGGTAACCATTTCTGCCGAGGCCATAACAAGTCCACCCGTGCCTGCGGCGCTGAATGTCGGCTCAATTACCTCAAGCATCTCTTCGTCGATGACATCCTGATTGGAATCGATGTCTTTTTCAACGTTGTTGACATCCATCTGCCGACCTGTTTCGACAGGCTTTAAGCCCATCGGCGTCTCTGCGCCAGGCTGTTGGCCGGCTTGTTCCTGTCCCGTCAGTCTGCGTGCCACATATATATAACTTACATTAAACTGTCTTGCCGAACCTGCCACAGCGAGGGCATCGAGAAGACGAAAATCATAACGAGGGATGTTATACCTGCCGGGGGTTGTAACGCCATCGCCAAGAATTGCAAAAGTTCTGCTCATGGAATTGATGAGTGAAACTGTTATGGACGGATGTTTCAGAATGCCCGGTGAAAGCGCATTTCTTATTTCTTCTTCAAGCTGCGTCTCAGTCAGTCCTGTCACCTGTATCTGACCTATTTCAGGTATGGAGATATTTCCACTTTCTGTGACAATATAATTGTCAACATAGGGCGCCCCTTCCTGAAGCAGCTCAAAGATGGAAATCCTTATGACATCCCCGGAACTGAATACATAATCCTGCTCGTACGCAATCACATCTGCCGGCCGGGGGTCTTCCGCCCCCTCATAAACAGCTGCTGCCTCTTCGGCAACCCCCAGAGAATCAAGGATAACGTTCACTGCCGGCGCAGGCCTGAACCGCCCGATTTGCGTGGGGTCAAGATGGTCTTTGCTGCAGCCTGTCAGGCCGAAAACCATCACAACAGCAGCTATTAACAAACGCCTCCTGTTCGTCTTGGTCATATCCTTAGCCTCAACAATAGAGACACAAATCCCGTATTGACAGACTTAAAGCCTGCTACCCTCTCTTTTTTTATCGGCTCAACTATAGCTGTTCTTAACGACTCCATGCTGCTTAAGACCTTTTTCAGTAAAAAATTATGCACTTATCTATAATATCGGCAGCTGAACCTTACGGCCTATAAAAGCGGAAGCTGAAAAATCAAAAAACAGCTCTGCTGAAAATCAGCACAAGTAAAGCCAAAAAAACAACTTAAGCCATCCTTGAGAAGTGACTCTTTGCTGCGCATCCACACAGACAAAATGTAGCTTACTATACTCCCCATACTACCCCATTGTTCGGATAAAATCCACGTAACTGGCATCTTTAGGAGCTTTTACCCCCACACCTATTTGCATTGCGTTGGCGGATAGAAAACTTGGCGATGCCGGTATCTTCAAAACGTCCTATATCTTCAGTACAACTGTGCAAATAAGTGTGGGGGTTTACAACAACCGACAGTCATATTGCGCAACCAATTTCCTGTCAGAGCCATCATTATAAACATAAACGTCTATTTTAGATGGGAAATATCCGCTTCCTTCAAACTTTAGATAGTTATATCCGTACAAAATACATCTTTTTTTGCCATGGGAAATCACCAAGTCATTCCTTTGAGTTGACTTATTTTTGTATAGCTCTGTTCCGCTCTGGTCGCAATAAACAAGGTCATATACCCGGCCTTCAAACGTAAAGCTGCCAGTTTGGCCTGGGCCGGTCTGGGGATTTTTCAGTTCCGCAAGATAAAGCTCCAGCAGAGCCCTGCAGATTGCCTCATCTGTCATAAGCTTAAAAAGTTCTTCGTCAAAAGCCTTGCCTGGCGGTCTTACATTCATAAATAACCGGCCTTTTTGTATCGACCAAACAACCCGACCGAAAGGTTCCTCTGCCGTGAGTGTTATCAGTTTAGGTTCTATAAAAATTTCATGCTTCTGTTCGGTTAAATACCAGCTTCCATCGCTGCGTAAAAATTTCGCTATACAATCAAGTTTAAGGTCTGCTTTTCTATCCAGTTTACTACTGTCTTTAAGATTTTTCTCCTGACAGCCTGCAAAACTAAAAAACAATCCCATCGTGACGAAAAGGGCAAGCTTTCTTTTCATATCACTCAACCTTTATTCTTTTGATTCGGTCTTTTGATATTCGCCACACTTGAGATTCGCAAGCTGCTGAACGAGATTAAATCTTTCGACAACATCCTGCGTAGCCATTTTCATAAGCTCCGCAGCAACACCCGGCTTGGAATCCTTCAGAGTGCGGTACCTGTTTTCGCTGTATGCGAAGTCGGCAAAGTTCACTGTCGGTGCTTTCGAATCAAGCTGCAGCGGATTTTGTCCCTGAGCCTTTAAATCGGGGTTATAGCGATAAAGCGGCCAGTATCCGCTTGCAACGGCCTGTTTCTGATGCTCATAGCCGTTAAGAAGATTAAAGCCGTGAGCAATGCAGTGCGAATAGGCAACAATCAACGAAGGTCCTTTGTAGCTTTCAGCTTCAACAAAAGCTCTTACCGTCTGAACAGGGCTTGCGCCCAGCGCTACCTTTGCAACATAAATACTTCCATAAGTCATCGCAAGCATAGTGAGGTCTTTTTTGGCTTGTGGTTTTCCTCCTGCGGCGAACTGAGCAACAGCAGCTCTCGGCGTCGATTTCGACATCTGTCCACCGGTATTGGAATAAACTTCTGTATCGAGCACAAGGACATTTACATCCTTTCCGCTTGCAAGGACATGGTCAAGTCCACCATAACCAATATCATAAGCCCAGCCGTCTCCGCCGACTGCCCAGACACTCTTGCGAACAAGATAATCAGCAACACTCAAAAGCTGATTGCACTCTGCGCATTTATTTTTGCTGCAGATATCTTTCAATTTTTTGACTCTTGCACGCTGCTTTTCAATCTCAACCTGTGACGGGTCGTTGGCAATGGCAGCCTGGCGAAGCTCCTCAGCAAAGGCTTTTTCAACGCAGCCTTTTTGCACAACTTTGTCAAGCAGTTCAATCGCAATATCCTTAAACTTATCAACAGCTAAACGCATACCCATCGCAAACTCCGTATTGTCCTCAAAGAGGCTGTTCGACCAGGCAGGTCCCCTGCCGTCCGGCCTTACACAATACGGTGTTGTCGGCAGGTTTCCGCCGTAAATTGACGAGCATCCTGTAGCATTACCGATTAAGGCCCTGTCTCCGAAAAGCTGTGTAAGCAGTTTCACATAAGGCGTTTCGCCGCAGCCGGCGCAGGCTCCTGAATATTCAAACAGAGGCTGCGCAAGCTGACTGCCCTTTACAGTATTGAGCTTGTACAAGGCAGGGTCTGTATTGGGTATCGACAAAAAATAGTCATAGTTTTCTCTTTCCTGCATACGCAACGGCTCCTGCAGTGCCATATTGATTGCCTTTCTGCCGGTAGGCTTTTTATTTGCATCTTTTTCCTGTGCAGGACATATCATCACACAATTGCCGCAACTGGTGCAGTCTTCCGGCGCAACCTGCACGCTCCATTTCATACCTTCAAATTCTTTCCCTCTTGCGTCAGCGGATTTGAAAGTTTTCGGCGCTTTATCAAGATACTTTTTATCATAAGCCTTTACTCTTATCGTGGCGTGCGGACAGACAAGCGAGCATTGGCCGCACTGGATACAAATCTGCGGTTCCCATACCGGAATATTAACAGCGATATTTCTCTTTTCATATTGTGTTGTTGCAGATGGGAATTTTCCGTCAGCCGGCATTTTGCTTACTGGTATCTTGTCGCCGCGGTCTGCAATGATTTCGCCGACCACTTCCTTCACAAATTTTGGAGCGTCAGCAGGCACAGCTGGCGGCATAGAAAACTTGCTGGTAACTGTCTGCGGTATTTTTACCTCATAAACTTCCGACAGTGCCGCATCGACAGCAGCGTTGTTCATATCAACAACCTTCCGCCCCTTTTTGCCATAAGTCTTTTCTACGGCTTCTTTTATGGCTGCAACAGCCTGGTTAATTGGAATAATGTTACTGATTTTGAAAAATGCTGTTTGCATTATAACATTGATTCTTGCACCGAGTCCGAGTTTTTCTGCAATTGAAATTGCGTCAATGCAGTAAAATTTAAGTTTTTTGTCTATAATCTGCTTTTGAACTTCCTTCGGCAGAGTGTTC
Organism: uncultured Planctomycetaceae bacterium; assembly: GCA_964492875.1. Classification (GTDB taxonomy): domain Bacteria; phylum Planctomycetota; class Phycisphaerae; order Sedimentisphaerales; family UBA12454; genus JAPLMW01. The sequence goes on along the minus strand of CAZBLD010000013.1, from coordinate 41,791 downwards.
CAAACCTCATCTTTGCCGTGCATACTGGTCAGCAAAAATGTCCCGCCCGGTTTGATATTGGAGAGCATATCATATTTTTCCACAAAGCTCGGATTGTGACAGGCGACAAAATCGGCCTGACGAATAAGATAAGGTCGGCGGATGATGTTTTTGCCAAAACGTAGATGTGAAACTGTTCTTGCTCCTGCCTTCTTGGAATCATAAACGAAATAACCCTGGGCATTATTATCTGTAAGGTCACCTATGATTTTGATTGAATTCTTGTTTGCGCCTACCGTACCATCGGCACCGAGACCAAAAAACATCGCGGTATAAAGACCTTCCTGCGGCACAATGAACGAATCATCAACATCGAGACTACTATTTGTTACATCATCGGTAATTCCGACTGTAAAGTGATTTTTCGGCTCTTTTACATCGAGGTTGTCAAATACTGCCTTTACCATAGCCGGATTGAACTCTTTTGAGCCAAGTCCGTATCTTCCGCCAACAACAAGCGGATAATCCTCAAACGGCGCATATTTATCGCTCATCGCCTCGCCAATGCCGGTTCTGACATCGAGATATAGAGGCTCCCCGAGTGAGCCTGGCTCTTTTGTACGGTCAAGAACGGCTATTTTTTTGACTGTTTTGGGAATTGCAGCCATAAAATGCCTGTTGCTGAAAGGTCTGAAAAGTCTCACCTTTACAACGCCGACCTTTTGACCTTTGGCGGCAAGAAACTCAACGGTTTCGTGTACGGTTTCGGCGCCTGAACCCATAATAATTATGATTTTTTCCGCATCAGGTGCGCCGACATAATCAAAGAGGTTGTATCTTCTGCCAATTATTTTTTCAAATTTGCGCATCGTCTCTTCAACGATTTGCGGAGTAGCAAGATAATACTTATTGACGGTCTCGCGTCCCTGAAAGTAGACATCCGGGTTCTGACTTGTGCCGCTAATCATCGGATGGTCGGGGCTGAGCGCTCTTTGTCTATGCGCCTGCACAAGCTCATCATCAATAATCGCACGCATCTGGTCGAAACTTATTTCGTTGATTTTCTGTATCTCATGGCTTGTCCTAAAGCCGTCGAAGAAATGCAGAAACGGCACACGCGACTTGAGTGTCGCCTGCTGAGCAATAAGAGCAAAATCCATTACTTCCTGAATGCTGCCTGAACAGAGCATCGCAAAACCTGTCTGCCTGCAGGCCATAACGTCCGAATGGTCGCCGAATATGGATAGCGCCTGACAGGCCAGCGACCTTGCCGAGACGTGAAATACGGTCGGCGTAAGTTCGCCTGCTATTTTGTACATATTTGGAATCATCAGCAGTAGTCCCTGCGAAGCGGTGAATGTAGTGGTAAGCGCCCCAGCCACCAGCGCACCGTGAACGGCGCCGCTGGCTCCACCTTCGGACTGCATCTCAGTTATGCTCGGCACAGTGCCCCAGATATTCGTTTCGCCGTCTGCACTCTTTGCATCGGAGATTTCGCCCATCGGCGAACTCGGCGTTATCGGATAAATCGCTATTACTTCATTCGTCGCATGTGCTATGTGCGCCGCCGCTGTATTGCCGTCAATCATCACCTTATTGGATTTCATAACAACTCCTGTTTAAATGGCTATAATTACTGCACTTATAATCCATTAAAACAAAAAGACCCTCACCATTCTCAATAGTCTAAGAAAGATTAGAATAATTAATTTTATACTTATCAGTCGAAATGGCAATCTATTTTTTTATAGCCACCCTATGGCAACCATTTAGACGCTCGATTTTTCTTCTTTTCCCGGAAAAGGTTAAGAGTATAATTGCCGTTTTATTTCTGAAAAGCGGAGGCTTTATATGAAGATTTATCTATCACGGCCTGACATCTGTGAAAAAGATATACAGGCGGTAACGGAGGTGCTCAAAGGACCAAATCTGGCGTTCGGGCCGAAGATGGAAGAATTCGAGGAGAAAATCGCAAAATACATCGGCAGAAAATACGCCGTCAGCGTCAATTCCGGCACAAGCGCACTCTTTTTGTGCATCAAGGCACTGGGAATAGAAAAAGGCGACGAAGTAATCACCACGCCGTTTACCTTCATTGCCTCGACAAACTGCATCCTGATGGTCGACGCAAAGCCGGTATTTGTAGATATTGACCCAGATAACCTCAATATCGACCCGAAAAAAATCGAAGAAAAAATCACTAAAAAAACAAAGGCAATACTGCCCGTAGAAGTTTTTGGGAATGCTGCGGGTATGGACAGCGTCTGCAAAATCGCAAAAAAACATAATCTGCCGGTTATCGAAGACAGTTGCGAAGCGCTCGGCTCGGAGCTGAACGGAAAAAAGACAGGCACCTTCGGCACTGTCGGCACATTTGCATTTTATCCCAATAAGCAGATGACCACCGGCGAAGGCGGAATGATTGTAACAGATAACAAAAAAATCGCTGATATGTGCATATCGCTGAGAAATCAGGGTCGCGGCAAAGGCGGCGGATGGCTCGCACACGAAAGACTTGGATATAACTTCAGAATGAGTGATATAAACGCCGCATTGGGAATTGCCCAACTTGAAAGGATAAAGGAGTTCATCCAAAAAAGACAACGGGTTGCAGGATGGTACCAAGAAATCCTTGCTGATGACGGGAGAATTATTATGCCAGAGGCGCCGAAAGGATGCAAAATGAGCTGGTTCGTTTTTGTCGTCAGATTAAAAACACCCTACAGTTTAAAAAGAAACAAGATTTTAAATGCTATGCTTGCCGAGAAAATACAGGTAGGAAACTATTTTCCATCAGTGACACTTCAGACGTTTATGGTTAAGAAATTCGGATACAAAGACGGCGATTTTCCCATCGCCGACGAGACCTGCAAAAGCACAATCGCCCTGCCGTTTTACAACAATCTCAGCAAAGATGAAGTTTCACTCGTCTGCAAAACCTTGAAGAAATGTCTGGACAGCGCATAAAAAAATCAGCCGCTAAACAAAGCGGCTGATTTCTAAAGTCAAGAAACCTTGATGTCTATTTGCTGAATTTTACTATAACATACCTTGAGATTTCGCCCTGCTCGGTGTTCCGCCGGATATAAAGCAGGACCGAATCCTCAGCCTTTCTGACAAGCTTCCAGAAATCCTGCGTGTCCCCAACCTTCTGACGATTAACTTCCGTAATCAAGGTGCCAACTGTTATGCCGGCATCGGCAGCCGGAGAAGCAGGGTCAACGTCGGAAACAATAACACCAGATTTTTCATCCGTATAACCAAATTGCCTGGCAAGCTCAGGCGTCAAATCCTGAACAGTTATGCCGAGCTGCTTTGCCTCCTTGCCGCCGGCTTCGGCCAAAGCGGCTTTCGACTCTTTCACCTCAAGCTTTACTTCAAAGTCTTTTTCGCTGCCGTTTCTTATGACCGTAAGATTAATCTTCTTGCCGGGAGCTTTTCTGGCTACTTCATTTCTAAAGCCGTTCCAGTCACCAACCGTATTACCATCCATTTTTACAATAATATCACCCTTCTCAATGCCGCTTTTGCTGGCAGGGCTGTTCTCAATAACTTTATTAACCAGAATGCCTTTGCGGTCTTTGACGCCGAAATGCTCGGCCATCTCAGGACTGACATCCTCGCCGTAAATCCCCATATAACCCCTGGTTACCTTGCCTTCAGTTCTTATCTTCTCGTAAACGTACTTTGCCATGTTGATAGGAATGGCAAAACCGATTCCCGTATAACTACCGCTGCGGCTGAAAATCGCTGAATTAATGCCAACGACCTTGCCATCGATATTAAGTAATGGACCACCTGAATTGCCAAAATTTATCGCAGCATCCGTCTGGATAAAATCCTCGTACTCAGTAAGACCTATCCTGCTTCTGCCCTTGGCTGAAACGATGCCGGCAGTTACCGTATGACTCAGACCAAAGGGATTGCCGATAGCAATGACCCATTCGCCTACCTTGAGTTTGTCAGAATCGCCAAGCTGGACAGTCGGCAGATTATTCGCGTCAATCTTTATCACGGCAATATCGGTATCAGGGTCTGTGCCGACCACCTTGGCCGACAGTTCTCTGTCGTCAGAAAGCTTTACAGTGATTTTTTCAGCACCTTCAACCACATGATTGTTGGTCATAATATAGCCGTCAGAAGAAATTATAAAGCCTGAACCCTGTCCCCTGCGAATCTGCTTCTGCTGGCGAGGCTGCTGCCGCCACTGACGTGGAAAAGGCTGGCCAAAAAAACGCTTGAAAAACTCATCGTTAAATTCCTCAAACGGGTCCCCGAAAAAAAAGTCGGGCATCTGCTGAACAACCACCTGCTCCACACTGACAAACACCACCGCAGGCGTAACCTTTTCAGCTATCTCGGCAAAAACCTGGCCGGTGTTGCGAAGCGTTTCAATATCCTTTCTTTCGGCAGGTTCGGAAAAACAAAATGAATTTAAAAGAAGGATAAATACGAGGCCAAAAACAAGTGAGAAAGATTTTTTTCGGTTCATTAGTTCTTTCCTTTCAAAGACTTATAAATAATAATCAAAGCTAAAACTAAATAAAGAAAAAGCCGGTCTATTCTTTCATAGGCCGATGTAAAAACCCTAACATTACGCTTTTTAACCAAAAAATGTTCAATTACAATAGGTGTTTTTACTGCTTTTTAAAGGTATATTTTCTCTAATCGTACCTTGCGTCAAGATTAAATAATAAGCATAAAAGAAAAAATGGCCAAAAACAATATCGAAATCATATACGAAGACCAACAGATAATCGCTGTAAACAAACCGCCCGGCATCAGTGTTACGCCTGACAGAACCGGAAAAATGAACCTGCTCGGTCTTCTGCAAATTCTGAGAAAAGAGCAGCAAAAACTTAAAATCGTCCACCGGCTGGACAAGGACACAAGCGGAATAATGATTCTCGCAAAAAATACAGATGCACAAAGAAAACTATCGGAATATTTCGAAAAAGGTCAAGTCAGAAAGATATATCTGGCGCTTATAACTGGTTCGCCTTCAGGAAAAACCGGTATAATTGATGCCCCGATAACGCGGAGCAGAAAAAATCCCCAAATTATGGAAGTAGATTTAAAAAACGGTAAAGATGCCCAGACAAAATGGGAACTTGTTGCAGATTTCGGCAGCGTAAGTCTCCTATCAGCTCGGCCCATAACCGGCAGAACACATCAGATTCGCGTTCACCTCCAATATGCCGGTACGCCTCTTGCCGTTGACCCGCTTTACGGCCGAAACCAAGCAATTATGCTTTCAAGCTTCAAGGCGGACTATAAGCTGGGCAAATATGAAAAAGAAAAACCGCTTATAGACAGATTAACCCTTTGTGCGTATCAACTGGAAATCAAAGACTTTCTCGACGGCCGGAGGCTGTCGCTCATCGCGCCACTGGAAAAGAAATTCAAGGCGACAATCAAAATGCTCACAAAATATAACCCTCACGGACTGGACGCCTTTATCAAAGAAGAAAACCTCGAACGTCTGCTGGATTCGCAGCCTCTGCTGCTACAGATATAGCAAACGATGATTTTACTTGCAGATTTGACTTTGTTTCGGTAAGCTTTTACCCGTACATAAGTTGGGAACGATTATGGCTGAAAAAACCATAAAAATAGCGATAGTAGGCTTCGGAACCATCGGAAGCGGTGTTGCAAAAATCCTGCTGGAAGATGCAGATTACATCGAAGCAAAAACCGGCATAAGGCTTGAACTCGCCCGAGTTGTCGATATCGACACAAAGAGCAAAAGAAAAGTCACCCTGCCGCAAGGCATCCTGACAGATAATTTCAGCAGTGTTCTTGAAGATAAAAGTATCGAAATAGGAGTCGAGCTTGTCGGCGGAACAAAGGCTGCAAAAGACATTCAGCTAAAACTGCTCGCAAGCGGAAAAGATGTTGTAACGGCAAATAAAGCCCTTTTGGCTGAACATGGAAACGAACTCTACACGGCAGCACACAAGGCTGATAAGTGTATCGCATTTGAGGCAAGCTGCGCAGGCGGAATACCGATAATATCTGCAATAAGAACGGGACTTGCCGCCAATAGAATCAAGGCTATATATGCAATAGTCAACGGAACCTGTAATCACATTCTTTCCAATATGACGAAAAGGAATATGCAGTTTGCCGACGCATTAAAACAGGCTCAGGAAAAAGGATATGCCGAAGCCGACCCGACTCTCGATATAAACGGCTCCGACAGCGCTCACAAGCTTGTCATACTGGCTTCAATCGCGTTTGGCTGTGAAATAATATCTGACGATATTTACGTCGAGGGTATTGAAAACATCGACACATCCGATATCCATTACGGCAGTGAAATGGGATATACCCTCAAACTCCTTGCCATCGGAGAAAGACTTAACGGCGGCAGAATTTTTCTGCGCGTACACCCCTGCTTTATCGCCAGCGATATTGCACTTGCCCGCGTCGACGGGCCTTTCAACGCTGTAAGCATCTTCGGCAACGCAGTGGGGCATACGATGTTCTATGGCAGAGGAGCAGGAATGATGCCTACCGCTTCGGCTGTTGTGGCTGACATTATCGAAGTTGCGATGGGAAACTCGAAAAAACTTTTTAAACACCTCAAACTTGAGCCGAGAAATAAAATCAAAAATCTTATCAGCCGAATTAATGAACTTACCAGCAGATTCTATATAAGGCTCAGGGTGCTCGACAAGCCTGGCGTCTTTGCTCAAATCTGTGCCATACTTGCCAGTAAAGATATAAGTCTTTCAGGCGTCCTTCAGCACGAAGAACACAATGCCAATAATGTAGTGCCGGCCATTGTTATAACACATCAGACCCAACAGAATAAAATTACCGCGGCACTTGAAGAACTCGGCAGACTTGAGATTGTCAAGGAAAAGCCTGTCTGCATAACAATAGTCGACATACCGGAGGACAGCGTTGAGTAAATTTGCAATCATAGTGCCGGACGGAGCTGCTGATGAGCCTATCGAGCAGTTCGGCGGCAAGACCATATTGGAAGCCGCCGAAATACCGAATATCGACATTATAAGCCAAACCGGCCGGCTGGGAATGGTGCGGACAATCACTGAAAAGATGACGCCGGGAAGCGATGTCGCAATGATGAGCCTGCTCGGATACGACCCGCAAAAGTTCTACTTCGGCAGAGCGCCAATCGAAGCCGTTGCTATGAACATCCAGCTTGAGCCGATAGACTGGGTATTCAGGTGCAATCTCGTAACCATAGCCGACGATAAAATGGCAGACCACAGCGCAGGACACATTTCAACAAAAGAAGGAGCAAAACTCATAGAGGATTTAAATAAAGTCCTCGGCAGCAGCAATATCAAATTCTATCCCGGCGTAAGCTACAGACACCTGTGCGTAATCAAGAACATCGACTTTGATGTCTATACCGAACCGCCGCACGATATCATCGGACAGCAAATCACAAGAAATCTGCCGAGAGGCAAAAATGCCGATATCCTGCTTAATTTGATGGCAAGGTCGAGACAGCTGCTGGCAGACCACGAAATAAACAAGGTCAGACGTGACTTGGGAGAAAATCCGGTCAGCTCCATCTGGCTGTGGGGACAGGGAAAAAAGGCTGCGATGGAAAGTTTTCAGGACAGATTCGACCTCAAAGGAGCTGCTATTACCGCTGTTGACCTTGTCAGAGGGCTTGCAAAACTAATTGGCTTTGACCTTATAAAGGTAGAAGGAGCGACCGGCTTTGTGGACACAAACTATAAGGGGAAGGCACAGGCCGCAATAGAAGCTCTTGACAAATATGATATTGTTCTTGTACACATTGAAGGCCCTGATGAGGCTGGGCATTCGGGAAACGCCGAATCGAAGAAAAAAGCCGTCGAGCAGATTGACAAATACATAGTCGGGCCGGTTTACAAGGCCTTGCAAAAGTACGACAACTGGCGAATACTCGTTATGCCGGACCATCCGACACCGGTAAGTTCACAAGCTCACTCCAGCCAGCCTGTGCCTTTCGTTATGGCTGGAAGCGGAATCACTGCAATCGTAAAACTGCCGTTCAGCGAAGCTAATGCTGCGCAAACAGGCTTAAAAATTGATAAAGGTTACGAACTAATGGAGTATTTTATAAAAGGTTGATGGTCTGCTATGGCAAAGAGCGGAATAATTGTACAAAAATTCGGCGGAACATCGGTAGCAAATGCGGAAAAAATCCAAAAGGCAGCACAGCGGGCAATAAAGGCCTTTGAAGAAGGCAAACAGGTGGTTGTAGTTGCTTCCGCCCGCGGCCAGCAAACGGACGAACTTATAGCCGATGCACTTGAAGTAAATCCCAGTCCGCCAAAACGCGAGATGGACCAGCTTCTGAGTACAGGCGAACAGCAGAGCGTTTCGCTTATGGCTATGGCAATCGACGCTATGGGACATAAGGCAATAAGCTTTACAGGCGGACAAATCCGAATGATTACGGACAGCGTCCACACAAAGGCAAGAATCAAAAGCATCGACGCCGAGAGAATCAAAAAACAACTCGATGCAGGAAATATCGTTATCGTTGCAGGCTTTCAGGGAATTGATGAAGACGAAAATATAACAACCCTCGGACGAGGCGGCTCGGACACAACTGCTGTGGCACTGGCGGCAGCATTGAAGGCGGATATGTGCGAAATATATACTGACGTTGACGGCGTATACACAACAGACCCGCGAATATTCAAGGATGCCGTAAAGATGGACCAGATAAGCTATGACGAAATCCTCGAAATGGCAAGCCTCGGCGCAGGCGTTATGCACAGCAGGTCAATCGAGTTCGGAAAAAAATATGACGTTACCATACACGTAAGAAGCAGTATGTCGGAAAATAAAGGAACATTAATTACTCATGAGGTGCCACAAATGGAAGGTATACTTGTATCAGGCGCGACAATTGAAAAGAATCTGGCCAAAGTAAGTATGGTCGGCGTTGACAACAAGCCCGGCAATGCGGCAAAAATCTTCGCGCATCTTGCCGAGGCAAAGGTAAGCGTCAATGACATTATTCAGACAGAAGTCAGCGAAGAAAAGGCCAATATCTCATTTACCGTCAATAAAAATGATTTTGCCGACGCCAAGAAAGCCGTCGAGGAAATCAAAAATAAGGTCAACTGCCAGAGTGTCTTCTACCGTGATGATATTGCCGAGATTTCCGTCATCGGAGTCGGAATGAGGACGCACTACGGCGTTGCAAATATGATGTTTAGCGCACTGGCAAATGAAAAAATCAACATCGATTCAATAACTACAAGTGAAATACGAATAAGCTGCCTCGTCAACAAAGACCAGGGCGACAAGGCCCTGATTAGCGTATGCAAAGCCTTTGAGCTTGATAGACCTGTCGAAAAAAGAAGTTACGTGAAATAAAATAGCCACGAAGGCACAAAGACACTAAGTTTTAATATGTAATTATTTTCTCTTTGTGCCTTAGTGTCTTGGTGGCTGATATGAATAAAAAAATAAAATTCGCACAAAGCCGGCTGCGGCGAAATATTCTGTCGCTGTCGGCTTTTTTATTTCTCGCCGCTATTATCTGGCTGGACAGAAGTTTTCATCCCCAGCTTAAAACATACTTCCAGCACACCAAAATTCAGGATGGCAATGACTGGGACAAATATAATGAAAAAATCTTCACCGTGGTAAAGGTTGTTGACGGAGACACAATTGACATAAATATTCCTGATGCAAATTATCAGACAACACGAATCCGCCTGCTCGGAATTGATACGCCTGAAACCGAGAAAAGCCCCCAAGGCCCAATGTATTACGGAAAAGAGGCAAGCGAATTTACTGCTAAAACGGCACTTGGACAAAATGTTACAGTCTTTATGGATAAATTGTCAAAGCCGCGAGATAAATATCATCGCCTGCTTTGCCGAATCAGGCTTGCTGACGGTAAAATTTTAAATGAAGAATTAATTAGCCAGGGTTTTGCTTATGCCGATACGCGTTTCCCGCATAGTTATTATGAAAAATACATTCAGCTTGAAAAAACTGCAATAAAAGAGAAAAAAGGATTGTGGGAAAAAGGGACACCCGACCAAATACCCATGTGGCGACAAAAATGAGACCCGCTAAGAACCACAAATGCACACGAATTAGCACGAATCTTTTTAACCACGGATTTCGCGGATTTCTCTGATTTATTTGGCCGCGAAAAAAAACTTGCTTTTCTTTCCACTTTAACGATATACTATTTTTAACGCCGGGGAAATAGTTATAGAGATTACACCTTTGTCATTCAACATTGCCGTCCGGCAGATGCCTTTGAATCGGTTTATACAGACGGGATAATTATTGTTGGGCACAGATAAAAAAAACCGCAATGTTCTGGGTGAATATTTTTTAAGGAAGATATGAATGATTGCAATTAAAATCGTCTGGATAATTGTCAACACAATCGCTGCCGCATGGTTAAGCTACACTTTTTTGTTTAACCCAATTCTCAGGGCCGCAATGCACAAATGGGGCGGTTCTGTTGCGGACAAAACGTTGTTAACATTGCTCGTTATTCTCTTCACTTTCCACGGGGTCATAGCTGCCGTAGTGTGTTTATCCGCCTCTATTGCTACTGCCGTTGTAGTCACATCTTTTGTAGGCTACGGATGGGCGTTAATATCTTATTTTATCCTTCAGAGATTCGCCGAACCATTTTCTCGGAAAGTAATGGTTCTGGAACATCCCGTATTCCTCCCATTAATAGCGTTTGGTGGTTTTCTTTCAAGCACTCTTGCAATTTCCTTTTTTGCTGGCTGGTGGTTGACATTCCTACCATTTGTGCTGTGGCTAATGCTTGGTTTTCTCTGTGCGGAAGTGGCTATTCGGAACTATATGCGCAACGCGAAAAGAAGAGGCACGGAGTGTGATCGTAATTTCGCCATCTTCGCAGTAAATGGCGCGCAAGGTCGTAATAATGATTGTGCAACCATGATTTTTATGAAGAACCGCTATCCGTTCCCATAGTCCAGACTACAGTCATAAGAGAAAAAGAATCCTAAACAATATCCCCGAACCTGCCACGCTCTTGATGCTCGGCTTAGGTGCGGTACTGTTGAGAAGAAAACACTAAAACTTTTTTGTACTGTTCGCATGTCGCTCGGTAAATAAAAATAGCTGAAAAAGCAGAGATTATCCTTGCTTGTCTTTAAGATGATGATGCCAATCTTCTATTTTTGTCTTGATCGAGTTAAACTGTGTTGTGAACTGATTTTTAAAACCACGTTCTTTTATTGCGGTATAGGCCATATCGTATTGAAGCAACAACTTGGCATGTTCCCTTTCAATATTCTTCCCAAAGGAATGCTTAGGTAGTTGCATCGCTTCTATAGCTTCTAAGGATCGAGAAATTTCCTTAATATCTTCAGCTTCAGCAAATTTCTTTGCAGCCAAAAGAAATAAACAAAGTTTATCGAGGTTATAGCCGTCATTGTCTAGCTGATTTTTCGCAAGTTCCATGAAATGCTCGGCTGATTCAGCAGCTAAAGCTTTTTCAAATTTTCGTTCCAGTCGTGTTATTTCTTCCTTTGTTTGCTTTAGTATTTCATCTTTTTCTTCGCGAAGTGAACGTCGTTGCCACCATTGTATCAGACCCATCATAGTGATAATAATAGTAAATCCAGCAATAAAGATGGTACTCAAGCGAGTATACGCATTGTTATAAAGGGAATCTACTTTCGTTATCACATCAAGTATATTAACATCTGTAACGCATTGAACGAGAATTCTAAACATAACTAACTCCTGTTAAAATCGTATCAGGCGATTTTGCCATTCTTCTAATAACCTCACAATCCGTGTTTTTCAGTGTTAATCCGTGTTCATTTTCTACCATTCTCATCTTTTTGTCAAGAAATACGTTCCGATAACAAAAAATCGCGTTTTTGCTACTGAAAAAGTCTTTTTAAAACTTTACCGTCCGCATAAACGAGATGAAACATCAAAAAGCAAATATGAAAGATGAAAAAGTAAGCTTGAAAAACCATTTTTCAAGTATGAAATGTCAAATATGAAGCTTCAAACACGGAGTTTTAAGCTTGAAATGTCTCATTTGAAGTATCAAACACGATATTTCAAGCATGAAATGCCGCATCTTAAGCTTGAAATATGATATTTGAAGCTTCAAATACGATGTTTCACACTTCAAATGCCATGTTTGAAGCATTAAATGCCGCGTTTCAAGTGTGAAATACCTCGTATCAATCCGCCAATACGGCGGATAAAGCTTAAAAAACCTCTTGTCAATCTTCTAAAACATCCGATAAAACTTAAAAAACTGATTATTATTTTATAATTATTTCTGCGTAATCTGTGTAATCAGCGATTAAGAAAATTCGTGAAGATTCGTGTTAATTCGTGGCTAATTAAAATCGTCAATTTACTGTATATTATACTCTTTTATTTTTCGATAAAGGGTTCTTTCGCCAATGCCGAGGATTTTGGCGGCCTGCTCGCGATTGTTGCTGGTTCTGGCTAAAGTGTCAATAATGGCCTGCTTCTCAAGTTCGTTAAGCGATAAACCTCCGAGATTATCGACAGAGGTCTGACCGGAAAGCTGCCTTACCTGATGTATCTCAGAAGGAATATCCCGGACGTCCAGAGTGTCAGAATCGCTCATAACAACCATCGTCCTGATACAGTTGCGCAACTGCCTTATATTGCCGGGCCAGTCAAAACTTTTTAATATATCGAGCGCATTTTCAGAAATAACTTTTTTATCTTTTCCCAATTCCTCACATGCTTCCGTCAGAAAATAGCCAACAAACTCAGGGATATCTTCAACTCTCCTTCGGAGTGGCGGAACAGTAACACTTACGCCTTTGATTCTAAAATAAAGGTCCTGTCTGAACCTGTTCTGCTCAACAAGTTTTGTCAGGTCGTGGTTTGTGGCACTGATAACACGGACATCGACAATGGTCGATTTGTTTGAGCCGACCGGCACAACAATACCGTCCTCAAGCACCCGCAGAAGTTTCGCCTGCATCGCACCAGACATATCGCCTATTTCGTCGAGGAATAAAGTGCCTTTGTCGGCAACCTCAAACAGTCCCTTTCGCGCCTCCGTTGCGCCGGTAAATGCGCCTTTTGCATGGCCGAACAATTCGCTTTCCAGCAGCGACTCGGTAAGGCCGGCACAATTGAGCGGCTTAAATGCATTATTCCGCCGCGGCGAATTATTATGTATCGCCTGGGCGAGCAGTTCTTTCCCTGTGCCGCTTTCGCCTTCAATAAGAACTGTTATATTTGTCGGTGCGACCCGCCGAAGAACTGCAAAGACCGACTGCATCACGATATTTTTGCCTACAACACCTTCAAAATTAAAACCGTTTTTGTCCGGCGCTGCAGCAGAAACCACCGACAACTTTTTCAGCGCCCTTTCAGTCATTGCGCGGAGATGGTCGATGTCTATCGGCTTTACAAGATAATCGAAAGCGCCCGTGCGAATCGCCTCTTTGCAGGTATCGATTGTTGCGTAAGCAGTAATGAGAATCACCTGACTGTCGGAATCGCGCTGCTTTGCCGCTCTTAAAACGTCAATGCCGTTGATTTTATCATCATGAAGATTTAAATCAGTTACAACAACATCAAAGAATCTGCTTTCTATCAGTTCAAGTGCATTTTTGGCATTATAAACAGCCAGAGTATCTGCACCGGTCTGCCTGAGGGCTTCAGCCACAACATCGGCATGGCCGGCCTGGTCATCAATAACTAAAATCGCAGGTTTTTCCATCATACTACCTGCCCGTTGCGATGCGGTCGCACCGCGGCGAATTTTCCAAAGGTAACTGAATGGTAAAGGACGTACCTTTGCCCGGAAGACTATCAATCCTTATCGAGCCATTGTGCGCTTCGACTATTTTCTTAGAGGTCGAAAGCCCCAGACCACTGCCGCCGGGCTTGGTCGAATAATAAGCGTTAAAAATCTTATCCAGATTTTCCGGCTCAATCCCTCTGCCGGTATCACTGACAATAATCACCGCATTTTTGCCGCTCCTGAGCGTTCTTAACATCAGTTCACCGCCGTTCGACATAGCCTGCTGGGCATTTATAAAAAGATTAAGCAAAACCTGTTTTAACATATCGCCGTCCGCCTTGCAAATCAAAGATTCACCGGCCAGACCGCTGCGGACAGTAATTGAATGGCTGAAGGCCTGCGGCGAATAAAAATCAATCATATCGGTTACTATCTGGTTTATATCGACACTAGACAGGTGCAGTTCAGTCTTCTTAATATAACGAAGGAAATCTTCAAGAATCTGCTCAAGGCGTTCTGTTTCCTTGCGGACCACGGCGATTTTCTTCGCAGCCCTTGCAATGTTCTCGTTCTGACCGGTAAGGTCTTCGCTTACAAGTTTAAGATTGACCTTGATGATGGAAAGCGGATTTTTTATTTCGTGAGCAAG
>CAZBLD010000013.1:0-27322 GCA_964492875.1 uncultured Planctomycetaceae bacterium | reverse complement strand
CAAGTTTAAGATTGACCTTGATGATGGAAAGCGGATTTTTTATTTCGTGAGCAAGCCCACCGGTCAGGCGGCCCAGTTCTTCAAGTTCTGATTGTTTGCTGGCGCGGGATTTGAGATTTTTTTTATGATTATAAAAACAACAGCCAGCGGCTGCCAAAACCGCTCCAATAAGCAAACCTGCAACAATGCCTGTCAAAAAAGGGAACAACAGAATATCTCCTTACGCCGTTTACAATATTGAAGATTGTAGATTGAAGAATAACATTCGATTACACATTGGTTGCGTGTTCCGTCCATCGGTTGCGCCGCCCGTTTCGTCTATCGTATTGACGTCCTACGGTCAACGTAACCGATACGAACTGCGCAATCGTCGAGATGGCTTACGCCACCGCAACCGTTTGACGTGCGTTCTTCAATCTTCATTTTTCAATTTTCAATGTTTATTTTGCCGCTTCAGCTTCAGCCTTTAACTGAGCCAGAGCAGCCTTGCGGGAAAGTTTGAACCTGCCCTGTTCGTCAATCGCAAGAAGCTTTACCGGTATTTCATCGCCGACTTTACAGATATTCTCGACATTCTTGACGAAACCGTCGGCCAGTTCGCTTATATGACAAAGGCCTTCTATGCCGGGCAGGATTTCAACAAACGCCCCAAAATCCTTTACGGAAACCACTCTTGCATTAGGATAAACACGACCAACAGTCGGAGGCTCGGTCATAGCCTGAATGATTCTTTTGGCCTCAAGATGGCCGTCGCCGCCGATACAACTTATATAAACAGTGCCGTCCTCTTCTATTTCAATCTTGGTCTTTGTCTTTTCCTGAATGCCTTTAATAACCTTGCCGCCCGGGCCAATGATTTTGCCTATAAGTTCAGGGTCAATTTCTATGCTGGTCAGCTTTGGTGCATACTTGCTCAACTCCGGTCTTGAAGCGCTTATTGTCTGATTCATTATGTCGAGCATCGCCAGGCGAGCCTGCCTCGCCATTTCAAGTGCCTCAACCATAATCTCATGCGACAAAGATGCAGCTTTTATATCAAGCTGAATAGCTGTTATGCCTGTCTTCGTTCCTGCAACCTTGAAGTCCATATCGCCAAAATAGTCTTCATCGCCTATTATATCCGTAAGAAGGACGTGTTTATCATCCTCTTTTACCATACCGATTGATACACCGGCAACGGGCTTATCGATAGGAACGCCTGCATCCATAAGGGCAAGTGTTCCGCCGCAGACTGCCGCCATGGAACTGGAGCCATTCGATTCGGTTATGTCCGAGACAATCTTGATTATATATGCAAAATTGTCAATGTTAGGCCTTACCTTTTCAAGAGCCTTTTCAGCCAAAGCGCCATGGCCGATTTCCCTTCTGCCGGGTCCGCGAATCGGCTTGACCTCGCCTACACTATACGGCGGAAAATTATAATGCAGCATAAATTTCTGGCCGTACTCTTCCTCCAGAAGACCATCAATTATCTGCTCATCTCTGCCGGTGCCGAGCGTAACCGAAACAAGAGCCTGCGTCTCGCCCCTTGTAAAAAGCGCAGAGCCGTGAGAACGCGGCAATAAACCCACCTCGCACGTTACAGGCCTGATGTCGGAATACCCTCTGCCGTCAGGTCTTATACCATCAAGTATCAACTGCCTTACTATTTTTCTTTGTACCTTATAAAGAATTTTGTTGAAAAGACCCTTCGAGCAGCGAGCTTCATCGGTGCCATCAGCCGGCGTGCAATAAAGCTTCTGAGCACTTTCAGTTATTTCTTTAAGAGCAGTATTTCTTTCAGACTTGGGCTTAATCCCAAACGCCTGCCTGAAGTCATCCGTGTACTTTTCAGCAATCTCATCGGCAAGCTGCTGGTCCCATTCTATTTCGGGTATTTCTTTTTCCTGGCCGCATTTTGCAACCAGCCCATCAACCAAATCGCAGACTTCCTTTACCGACTGATGCGCCAATTGAATACCTTCCGCCACAACATCCTCAGGAACCTGCTTTGCATCGACCTCTATCATATTTATGGCATCGCGTCTGCCTGTCAGGACAAGATTAAAATCGCTCTTTTCTCGCTGGTCATACGCGGGGTTAATCACAAATTTACCGTCTACCCTGCTCAACCTGACAGCACCAACAGGACCTTCGAATGGCACTTTGCTGATGGAAAGAGCAGCACTTGCGCCAATCATCGCAAGAACATCAGGGTCGTTCTGCTGGTCTGCGCTTATAACGGTAACTACAATCTGGACTTCATTAAAGTAACCGTCAGGAAAAAGCGGTCTTAAAGGTCTGTCAATCAGTCTGGCGGTCAGAATCTCCTTTGTGCTGGGTCTGCCCTCTCTTTTCATAAAACCGCCGGGAAACTTGCCGGCAGCAGACAATTTTTCACGGTATTCAACGCTTAACGGAAAATAGTCAACATCCTCATCTCCAAACGGCGGTGCAGAAGTTACCGCTGCAAGTACCATCGTTTCGCCATAAGTTACAACAACAGCAGAGTCAGCCTGTTTTGCAATCTTCCCGGTTTCCAGAATGAGAGAATTTTGGCCAATCCGTTTTTCAACTCTAAAAACATCTGTCATCATTTACCTCAAAACTAAGTTTTTGCGGCCACAAAGGCACAAAGACACGAAGTTAATTTAATTTATATCATCTTTTCTTAGTGCCTTGGTGTCTTCGTGGCTAATTATTTGCGGAGTCCGAGACGATTGATAACTTCTCGGTATCGTTTTATGTCCTTTTTGCTGATGTACTTAAGCAGGGCCGACCTGTTGCCGACCATCTTCAACAAGCCCCGCCTCGAAGAATGGTCTTTGGGATGGGTCTTGAAATGTTCGGTCAGCTCGTTGATTCTTGATGTAAGAATGGCAATCTGAACCTCCGACGAACCGGTGTCATTTTCAGCAACTCTATTCTCTTCAATTATTTTCGCCTTTTTTTCCTTCGTTAACATCTACCAATACCGCCCTTCCAAAGAATAGCTTTATTTACCCAGAACTTCAAAGATGTCGAACTAAACAATTATAATAATAAAATTAATCCTTGCAATAAAGTTTTATTTCGCCTGACAAAAAGGACAATAGACGTAACTAAAAAATGGTTTAACACCATAAGTGTTTTTATTAAATAGACTTATGAACAGCCCCACACCTATTTGCACCGTGGTTGGGCAGGTAATAGTAGAGTGTAAGTGGTTTTGCCGGTAAATTTGAAATTTGTTTCCCTGATGCAAATAGGTGTGGAGTCAATGCCCTACAAGCGTAGAAATCCTGAATATCGGAAGCAAAAGGGCTACCGCAATAGTGCCTACGATACAACCCATTATTATTATCATCAAAGGCTCAATCATACTGGTTACGACCTTTATCGAGGCCTTGAGTTTTTTGTCGTAGAAGTCGCTGACCTTTTCACATACAAAACCGACGGTGCCGCTCTTCTCGCCGGCTCGAATCATCTGTATGATTGCAGGCGGAATAAGTTCGCTATATGAAGCAAGATTCATAGCTTCCGAGAACTGAAAACCCGCTTCCACCCTGTCACAGGTCTCAGACCAGAACCGCTCAAAATACTCATTATCACAGGTACTTTTGACAACGTGCAGCGTTTCAAGAAGCGTTACACCGGTAGTGAGCATAGTAGCCATAATCCTGGTGCTTCTGGCCATTATGGCGTCAACAAACATTGTGCCCAGCACAGGTACATGAATTCTCAGCCAGTCAAAGGCTCTTTTACCCCAAGGTGTACCGGCAGCATAAAAAAACGCCCCTAAAAAAGCCGCCAGAACGATTAAAATCAGGGAAGCCGATTTAAAATCGCTCAACAATTTGCTTAAATCTACAAGAATCTGTGTAAGTTTCGGCAAAGCCCTGCCTCTTGATTCATAAATCTTCGTAAACTTCGGCAGAATAAAAAACAAAAGCGTAGTAGTTGCGACAACGGCCATAATCATCATTATTGACGGATAAATCAGTGCGGCTTTCACCTGTTTTTTGGTCTCCACTTCATTCTCGAGATACTTCCGGAGCACTTCGAGCATTTCCGGCATCCGACCGGAAGCTTCCGAAGCTTCAACTATGCTGACAAACATTGGCGTAAAAACTCTCGGAAAGGCTGAAAGTGCAACTGAAAAACTCTCGCCGCTCTGAAGCCCGTCGGACACATCAAAAAGTATGTTCTGAAATGCGCCGGGCTTCATCTGGACAGTAATAGCTTCGACTGCATCACTCAAGACAACGCCGCTCGACAGCATCACAGACAACTGACTTGTGAAAAGCAACAGCTCCGACTGTTTGACCTTCGAAAATGGTGACAGCGACAATACAGACCTTCCTGAAAGCAGCCAATTATGCAATCCAGTCATTTTTTGCCCTCGAAAAATAAAAAGTTTTACTCTTCGGATGCCGCTACACGCAAAACTTCATCAATTGTTGTTATGCCGGCTTTCACTTTATTCAGACCGTCAAGCCGCAGAGATGTCATTCCGTTCTTAATCGCAAGCTCTTTTATTTTCTTAATATTTGCGTTTTCAGCTATCAGCTCCTGAATTTCCGAAGTTGTAACAAACAATTCATGTATGGCAATCCGGCCCAGATATCCCGTATTCCTGCATTTCTTACAGCCTATACCCCGATAAAATTTCACCACAGGCGAGTTCAGAGCTTTTTCTATTACCTTCCTGATTGATACAGCCGGCTCATATTCCTCCTTACAATTGGAACAGATTTTTCGCACTAACCTTTGAGCAAGAACTGCGACAAGGGAGGCTCCCGCAAGATATGGTGCAACACCAAGGTCGATAAGTCTGGTAACAGCACTGGGGGCATCGTTGGTATGCAATGTCGAAAGTACCAGATGACCTGTAAGAGCGGCCTGCACCCCGATGTTTGCCGTTTCCCGGTCGCGGATTTCGCCAATCATCAAAATATCGGGGTCCTGACGAAGAAGACTTCTCAGTGCGGAGGCAAACGTAAAACCCGCCGCTTCATTGACTTCAAACTGATTAATACCGGATATATTCGCTTCAACCGGGTCCTCGACAGTGCATATATTCACTTCTTCGCTATTCAGCTCCGAAACCGCCGCGTAAAGCGTCGTATTTTTCCCCGAACTTGTCGGACCTGTAATGAGAATAATGCCATTGGGAGAACGGATTTTCTCCTCGAGTAGTTTGAGATTATCATAACTGAAACCTAATGTTTCAAGGTTAAATAAAATTCGCTTGGCATCAAGGATTCTTACAACAACCTTTTCGCCAAAGCTGCCGGGCATTATAGAAACTCTCAAATCAATCGGCCGACCGTCAACCATAACATGTATTCCGCCGTCCTGCGGCATCCTGCGCTGAGCTATATCAAGCTCAGCCATAATCTTGATACGCGAAACTATCGCTGCGAGCATCTGGTAAGGAGGCCGAATCTTCTCATACAATCTGCCGTCAACACGGTACCTTATGCGAAGCTTTTTATTGTCCGGCTCTATATGAATATCGCTGGCGTTTTCATGCACAGCATTGTAGATAAGATAATTGACAAGCTTTACAACGGGCGACTGACCCGCAACCTCTTCGAGATTGGCTATATCCTCTGAAATGTTTTCAATAAGTGTAAAATCATCAAGACCTGTTTCGTCAATTATGTCGTCGATGACAAATACGTTGGAAGCAGGCATATACGCCTGAAGTGTTGCCTGAATGTCCTTTGCAGTTGCACAGACTACCTGGACGGTGCAGCCGCTGAGTCTTTCGATTTCATCAATCAAAAACACATTGGTAGGTTCGCTTACCGCAATGGTCAGAACACCACCAACTTTGAAGAGAGGCAGAACACAGTGTTCTTCAAGAAAATCCCGCGGCAGAATCTCAATAATATTTGGGTCGCAAATCTTTGGGCTTATCTGTGCATAAGGAACACCGTAAGCTTCCGCAAGAGCCGAGGCAATATCATTCTCAGAACAGTAGCCCTTTTCAATCAGCAGTTCGCCAAAAAGCTTCTGATGACCGCTGTCACTCTGGCTCGAAAGCACCTCTTCTATCTGCTCAGTTGTTACAAGACCTCTCTGCTGAAGTATTTCGCCAAGCTGAAGTTTTATGGCTGTTGTTTCCTTCATATTCTTAATCTGTCCTTTTATGTAAAGCTTTTAACCGCCTGGCTCAATTCTTCATAACAGTCCAGTTTACCATCAAGCCGCGTAATTTCGAGAATCTTTCTGATATTATCGTCAAGAGCCGCAAGTTTAAGCTGACTCTTGTTTTCATGACAATAATCTCTCAGCCACAGCAGCATCCCGAGGCCGCTGCTGTCGATAAAGGGCACCTTGCTCATGTCAAGAACGATGCCGGATATCTGTCTATTAACAAGTTCGGTCATCGTATCCTGAAACACCTTACAGTATTCTTCCACAAACTCACCGCCAAGTTCCACAACCGTAACATCGTTATAATCCTGATGATTTATCTTCATCCCGCACCTTCTTTCCGTTCATCCCGCACCTTTTGTTTCGTATTATTCCAAATCAGAATGGTTTCGACAGACATTTTTAAATATGAAGGTGCGGGATTCATCTCAAAAGTGCTCCTATCGCAATAGCGCCATATTCGCTGAAATTGTCGCTGGAATAATTTTCAACTCTGCCGCCCTGGAGTATTTCCCACAGCTTGTTAACATCGCTGTTGATGAATATCGAACCTATCTCAGGGTCAAACTGGCCTCCAAGGCCTTTTTCTATTTCGCTTGTCGCGGCCTCAACTCCCAAAGCCTCCCTGTAAGTCCTCTTGGAAGTCATTGCATCAAAGGCATCAGCTATCATCACAATTTTGCCGGCAAGAGGAATATCATCACTGACAAGACCTCTGGGATAGCCTTTGCCGTTATACCATTCATGATGACAGAGTACGCCCGGAACCACGTCGACCATCTGGCGTATCTCCGATAGTATGCCGGCTCCTATCGAGGGATGAGCTTTCATCTGGTCGTATTCGGCCTGGGTGAGTCTGCCCTGCTTTCCTAATACTGACTCGGGCACGCCTATTTTGCCGATGTCATGCAGCAGACCGGCAAGATAGATTTTCTGTATCTGGTCCGTTGTCAGCTCTCCGGTTATCTGAGCATAGTGCTCAGCTATCCATTTCGAAATGAACGCCACCCGTTCTGAATGTCCTCTGGTATACTGGTCCTTGGCATCTATACTACTTGTAAGAGCCTTCAACGAGCCAATCAAAAGCTCCTTAAGTTCGCGGAACAGACTCTCATTCTCGATAAAAACCGCACATTCGTTTGCAACCGAATTGAAAAGCTTTACATCGATGCTGTCAAAATCAGGCTTGTCAAGTCTGTTGGTGGCAACCATCATTCCGATAATCCTGTCTTTGCCGTGAAGCGGCACCGCTATTATATTCTTTATTCTGCCGAACCATTCATACTTGAAGGGCGCATCAACCTCGCTGTCAAGCAAGGCATCGGAACCGGTCCGCAGCTCCGCAAGAAGCCTTTCAAGAAGAATCTCATGCATATTAGAGCGCTTATGGTCGATGGCAATAAGACCTGTACCGGCAGTAAGAACCAGTTTCTTTGTGTCGTTAACGCGCTTTTCAAGAAAAATCGCAATGCCTTCAACATTCACAAGCTCAGTCAGGTTGTCGCATGCCATCTGAAGATAATTCGAGTCGGACTGCGTTACTTTCATGTTAGTGCTCATCTTATACAACAGCATAAGCTCTTCATAAGTCTGCGACAGCTCATTGCTGACCAATTCCATCTGCTGCTGACTTTTATGAGCTTCCTTAAAGGCAGTTATGAACATTTTTAGAATCTGTTGCATATACCTCAAAGCGTTTATTTCGCCTTTATCGACGCCGGCCTGTATCGGCTGACCACAATCGAGCACAAGAACGGCATCTACATTGCCTTCAACTATAAGATTCACACAAAGTATCTCCTCGAACCTGCCGAAGGTTTGCAATCGGTCCGACTGAGAATCCAGAACATGTTTTGCGCAGGCCGATACCGACTCATAATCACTTATGAATTTACCTCCGTCGAAATTAAACAGCAGATTAAGCTGGGGGTCATAAACAATAAGATTTGCGCCAAAGGCAGCGATGTCGCGCCCAAAATCCTTCAGAAGTTTTGACTGTATGGAACCCAGCCGATTGTCTATCGTCTTTAACATGGTCGTTTATCCTTTTTTTAACTTACTGCAGAACTCTGTAATACATTTTCAACATGAGTTAAAAGCTCTTTCGGACTAAAGGGCTTGCTGAGACATTCCGCAATGTTGAGTTTTTTCTCTTGTTCGTCATCTATCACAAAGCCTCTTGCCGTGAGCATTATAACAGGAACATTTTCAAATCCGCTCGTACCGCGAATCTTTTCTATCAGTTCAACTCCCGTTAGTCCAGGCATCTGATAGTCGGTTACTATAATGTCCGGTTTTTCTTCACAGCAAAGCTTGTAAGCGTCATCACCATTATCAGCGGTTATGACCTCAAAACCGTTGTTGCGAAGCTTCATCGCCACTACCTGAACTATGTGAATTTCATCATCAGCTACAAGAACCTTTTTATTTCCCATTTGCCTACCTCTTAAAATATGGATTACTTTACAAGAGTTTTTTCTGCCGCTATCAAAGGCAGTTCAAATCCGAAACTGCTGCCCTTCCCGACCTCGCTTGTCACAAAAACCCGACCCTGATGCACTTTTTCCACAATCTGTTTTACCAGATTAAGTCCGAGCCCTGTTCCCTTTGCACATTTATTGTTCGCCTTCACTCTGTAGAATTTATCGAATATGCGAGGCAATTCCTCAGCAGGAATACCAACACCTGTATCGGTTATGGTTACCCTGACGACCTGCTGCGATTCGTCAACCTCGCTGTTCACAGCTACCTTTCCGCCGTTGGGCGTGTATTTGACCGCATTGCTCAAAAGGTTAATCACCACCTGCGAAATCATATCCTTATCGGCATTGACCTGGTCAAAGACAATCGCGGTCTGGTCTTCCACCTTAATATCCTTTTCAGCAGCGTAGCTTTTAATCATCTGCACCGCATCGCGGACAATAAGAGCCGTGCTTACAGGCTCTTTGTTGACCTTTATAAGGCCGGACTCTATCCGGGATATGTTCAAAATGTCTTCTATGAGACGATTCAGTCTCTGTGCCTGGCTCTGTATGATTGAGTAAAACTCATTCCTCGTTTTTTCGTCCGCCGCCTCGCCGTCAACAAGCATCTCAGAATATGCGGTAATCGACGCAAGCGGCGTCTTCAGCTCATGCGAAACATGACTTACAAACTCATTCTTCATCTGCGATATTTCCTTTTCACGGGTAATGTCGTGCAGAACCGTAACCACTCCACAGACCTGCTCGTTTTCGTCAAAGATACATGAAATAATGCAGTTATAGGTAAGAATATTATCTCCAGTTCCAAACTGAAGTTCGTGTTTTACATGCCGCATCCTGGTGGTTCTGCTGTTCCTGATGAGTTTTACAAGTTCCTTTTTCGCTATCAGCTCTTCAATGGGCTTTAGCATTATTTCTTTAGTGTCAAAACCGAAAAACTCCCCTGCCGGCTCGTTGGCCATAAGCAGCCTGTCGTTCGCATCGGTAACAATCACAGCATCCGATATGCTGTAAATAATCGCTTCAGTGTTGTGCTTCTGTCTTTTTAAAAGCTGAACCGCCAATCGCAAATCCTTGGTTTCCTTGCTGCACTGCGCAGCCTTGTCTCGCGCACCTTTGCAGTCGTTCTTGAGACTTTCAACCTGAACACCAATTGCCTTTCTTTCCATAAACAAATACCAGAACAATCCTCCTGTAACGCCAAAGGCCGACAGACAGACCAATACTTCGGCCAGATTTGTGCCGCCAAGAGGTATAACGGCAAAAAGCAGCGAGCAAATCAATGCCAACAGAACCGGTAAAATGTAACGCTTGCTAAACACGCTCAGCTCTCCTGATTCGGTTTTACAAGAAGTTTTTGCAGTTCACTGTCGCTGCCAAACTGTACAGCCTTCTTATAGGCTGCCTTCGCCTGCTCAGCATTGCCCATCTTTTCATAACACCTTGCTGTCATAAGCCAGGCAAAATGAGCATGGTCAACACTCGAAACAACTTTCTGAAAATCATCAATTGCCTGTCTGTAATTTCCGCTTTTATAGTTGGCTGAACCGCTCAACAAATACGCTTCCATCATATCACTCTTCAGTGCAATTGCCTTTTTGCTGCATATAAGAGCCTGTCTCGGCAAATCGGCACCGAGGGCCGCCTGACCCATCGAGAGCCAGAGCTGCGCATTTTGTGTGTCCTGAACCGTAAGCTGAGAATAATATTTCATCGCCAGGCTGTAATCGCCGGCATTAGTCGCACAATGAGCCATAATCTTCAAATACCCGTTCTTGGCCGTTTTGTCGGTACATCGCTGATACAACTGTTTGTGAACATCGTGAGCTTCCTGCCAGTTGCCTGCCAGAACATAACATGAGCCGAGGGCTTCGAGCAGCTCGGTATTGTCCGGCATAGTCAAATGCGCCTGCTCGTAGAGCTCAACCGCTTTGTCGTTCTGCCCTGCTGCAAGATACATCTGGCCGGCAGCAATTTTCAAATCGACCTCGCCGGGGTTGGACGCGATTTTCCCCAGATAAAGTTTCTCGGCCGAGGCAAAATCATTTTGTGCAACGTACATTCTGCCGAGTGCAATAACGTAATCGATTTTTTCCGGCGAAAACTCAAGGGCTTTTTGATACCAATTAAAGGCAGCGTTTACATCATTAAGACGCTCACAGGCCAAACCAAGCAAAAACCAACCTTCGTCACTGGCCTGCTTGAGATTTACGTATGTCTGAAAACTGCTCTTTGCACCGGAGAAATCTCCGCCAACAAGCCTGACTTTGCCTAACAGCAGATAAGCGTCGGGAAGATTCAAATCTGAAGAAATGCACTCCTTCGCAACAGCCTCGGCCTGCTCATACCGGCCTGCATCAAACTGCTCCATTGCCGCTGAAAGTCTCATTTCAGAAGTAGTTTTCTGCCATTTCGCCCGCATCTGTTGCTTGTTCTGTGTATGCGTATTATTCGTACTCTGACAACCGGCCAAAACAACAAGGCTTAAAACAACCGTTACTACTCGGATTTTTCTTGTACTGCACATAAAATCGCTCCTTATCTCCGCTTCCACACACCATCCTGCTCTTTGCGGATCTCATTGAGCATTATTCGCTCCAGTGCCCGATATCTGTCCGGTCTGACCTCGGCAAGGATTTTTTCCTTAAGCTGAACCGCCTCAACAGCATTGGGTCTGAAGCCTATAATCCAGTTCAGCTCTGCCAGTGCCTTGTCGTATTCCTTGTCAGCATAATATTCAATGGCCTTTGCGTAGCTATCTTCGTAAATACGAACTCTTGAAATTGAGCTTATTCTTTTTCTCGAGCCATGAACAATCCTGCTGATGTCTTCCTGTTTCTTTTCAGATTCAGATACGAGTTCTTCCGGCTCATTAATAATATGAGGCGTTATCAGAATAATAAGTTCGCTGCGGATGTTTTCATCTTTGGTCCTTTTGAACAATGCGCCAACAACAGGTACATCGCCTATGATAGGCACCTGCGAATCTGTGCTTGTAAGGTCTTCCTTGAACAGGCCGCCGATAATAATCGTTCTACCGTCCTTTACCATTATGTTGGTCTTAACCTGCGTAACGGTTTTTGACGGTATAACAGTATCGCCGACAACAGCAGTAGTAGCAGTGCTCTCTTCAGGGTTAATCTCCATACGAACATATCCATTGTCACATATAAAGGGCCTGAACTTCAAAATTGTACCGTAGGGAAGCATTTTCACACTTGCCGTTGTGCCGGTTGTGTTTTGTGTTGTGCTCTCAGTATAACCTTTCTCGCCACCGATGTTTATATAGCCGGCCTGTTTATTCATCGCCATAATTTTTGGATTGGCAAGCACTGTTGCATCTGTAACCTCTTCAAGAGCGGCAATCAGCGATACAAGATGGTCGTTGGTAAAGCCGACCTGCAGGCCGGCACCTGCTGTTATTTCTGATGTCGGTTGTGCAAGGCCTACGGTTATGCCGTTGGTGTACTGAGTTACGGTAGTGCCGCCTATAGTATTCCAGTTTATGCCGAATCGTGTTGTTTCGGTGAGCGTTGCCTTGAGAACCGTAACTTCTATCAGAATCTGCTGCGGCTTTACGTCTATTTCCTTAATCATCTGGCCAATTTTGTCCAATCTTTCAGGAAAATCGTAAACAACTATCGTATCTCTCATACTGAGCTTATCGCCGCCGGTGCCCGCTTCAGTATCTGTTGCCGCTGCGCTTGTCGAGGCAATCTTGCCGAACTCGCTCATAATAGGCGTTATGAGGGCCTTGACTTCGGCTGCGTTGACATAATAAAGCTCAAAAACCCTGCTGGTCATATTCTCAATATTCTTGGCCAGCTTCACATATTCCTCGGCCGTGTAGACCCTGATAAAACCTCCTGTGGCTTTATAACGATAGTCGCTGCCGAGTATGGCATCGAGGGCTTCCTCGAAGGTAACTTCATACAGACTCGTTACATTGAGCTTCCCTTCAACTCGCGGGGACGGAATTATGTTTCTGTGATATTTGGCAGCAAGAAAACGAAGAGCATCTCTTATCGACATATCTTTTCTGAAATTGATGCACTGCACTGGCTGGTCGAGAAAGGAATCTTCGGCTGTGGACCGCTGTCGGTATTCTATCACAATGCCGCTATCGGCCTGTTCGAGAAGGACAGGTTCATTATTCTCCGTCTGATTCGGCTCCGCCCGGCCCGTTGCTGCAGAAGCTGCTACAGTTATTATAACCACACACAACAGTAAGAAATTTCTGTTCCTTGCTTTTACTTTTCTTCTTTCACGTTTCATTTTCTCTTCCTTTATCATTCGGTCTTAAAGAGAATTTCGGGAATTTTTTTAGTGATAATTACGCCGTTACATTCGAGTTCAACCCTGTCTTCCAGAATGTTTACGACCTTGAAATCGTAAGCCTGGTCGCGAAATACAAATCGCAGGCTCTGTCCCTTTTCAAGAAGCTTGTCTCCAATAAATGCCTGTGGTTTTTTGTCATTTACAATTGCAATAAGCTCCAGTTCTTCCACCGCTGCTGCCAAATCGCCTGAAAGCTGCGGGTTTTCCGCGCCCGACGTACTTACTTCGCCGTCCCGTGCAGATTCGCCCTGTTTTCCGAACTCCTTAAAGTCTCTGGCAGTAAAAAAATCATTTGCAAGAACATCGTGCCTGCAGGCATCCACAGGCAGTTCGGTATAAATTACTTTCAAGGCCGCTGACTCGGCTGCCGTTTCAACTGCATTTACATCACCAATTGCCGAGGCCGTTTTCGGCCCACCCCTGCCTACAAAGGCCCTCACCCACAAAACCGCCATGACGAAAAACAAAAGGAGCGCCACCCCCAATTTTTTACGCCCGGCAGCACTCCTTGCCGCTGCAGCCCTCCGCCCGTTGCTGCTCTTTTGTGCCGTCTGTTTCACCTAATTCGTCCTGTAAAATATATTTACCTTTGCCTGCATGGTAATACTGCCGTCAAATTTATCATTGGCTGTAAGCCCGACCTCTTCTATCTGGATAATCCTCTCGAAATTCTCCAGTGCCCTGAAAAACTTGAAAATCTGTACAAGCTTTCCCTTGC
Organism: uncultured Planctomycetaceae bacterium; assembly: GCA_964492875.1. Lineage (GTDB taxonomy): Bacteria > Planctomycetota > Phycisphaerae > Sedimentisphaerales > UBA12454 > JAPLMW01. The sequence goes on along the minus strand of CAZBLD010000013.1, from coordinate 13,660 downwards.
AGCGGATATACACAGGTATCTGAGACAAACTGTCAGTCTCCCTCTCCGTGCCGGGCTGAACTACAAGCTCGCCAAGACCATGTTTCTGCATTACCGATGTAAGATTCTGCAGGAATAAGCCGTGCGACCTGCTGACAGGAATCTTTGCGTCGAAATCGCCGACCTGTTCTTTTATATTTTCAATCTCTTTATACATCTGCGGCAAAACCTCCAGGTGGACACCTGCCGCCGTATTTTCAGCAAGGAGCTTTGTATTGGCAGCCTTGAGGCCTTTGGTTTTCTTATCCAGCGGCAGATACTGAAGAAATACAAAGGCTATCGCAAGAGCCACAACTGCAATCGACATAACAAATTGTTTTCTCTCTATCTTCTGCATTAGTTTAACTTGCCCGCCTCTGGCGGGTTCGCTAATCTGTAATTGGCTAAATAGCAGGTTATCTCAAATTCGCTGGCCTGATATTGACCTATTGTCGTATTTCTTGAAAAACCGGGAACAATCCGAAAAAAATAATCCGATTGTTCCAGCCTGTTAATCACTCGGGCAACCTGTGCAGCATCCGCAGCAAGACCTGTAAGCGTTATTCTAAACCTTGTCTTTCTTTCAAACGGCGCCGGCTGACCACCAGCGACGGAAATTACTTTTACGCCTGTTCTTCCACCCTGTTCAGAAAACGGCTCAGCTTTTATTTCCAATTTTTTCAGAACAATACCGCTGTCAAGCAAATGTGTAAGTTCAGCGATTACATTAGAGACAACTATATGGGATTTAACTGAGTCAAGTATCTCATACCTTGACTTCAACTTTTGGTGTTCGTTTTCGGCCTGGTTGTATTCGGTCTCACTCCGCTCCTGGATAAGTTTGGAATTGCGAAGAGTTGTATTCCTCGCCTTTACTATCGCAACTCTGCCGTTGGCAAAAATACTCCACGCCGCCATAATAAAAACGATAAGGCCAAGCGCAATGTAAAAATCGCGGTGCTTCTTTTGCTGCAAACATCCCTGCTTATACCATTCAGGAAGAAAATCAATTTCTTTCATAAACCTTACCTTGTCCAATCATATTCATACCTTTAAGACAAAGCCCGGCTGCAACAGCCCACCCACAGAGCATCGCTCTTTTATCCGCAGGAAATTCAACCCTCGAAAGGTCGAAACCTCTCAGCGGCTCGGTTACTTCTATCTCAACATTCAAATGTCGTTTGAGGGCGTCTATAAGCGTTTGTTCATAAGCTTCGCCGCCGGCAAAAACAACCTGCCCTGGTCTTTGCCCCCGGAATGTTACTGTATAGTAGCTGAAACACAGCGATATCTCCCCTGCCAGCTCGTCAATAACCGAATTCATACTATCAATCACTATCTGCTGTATCACAGGTTCGATTTCCCCTGCTTCAGCCTTATTTCTCAGCTTGTTCCTCAGATGCACCGCCTCGTCAAGACCAATACCAAGCCGGGATGCAACCTGCCGGTTTATCTGCTCGCCTGCAATGTCTATCTGTTTGGCAAAAATTATTTCGCCTGCTTTGCCGATTATGACTGTTGTATGACTGGAGCTGACGTCAACGAAAACATTTGTCTTTTCCTGGTCAGCCGTCCTCCGCAGAGACCTCTGCAGCGACCTGAACAAAGCACAGGGAACCGTATCAATCGCAATCGGAATCACGCCTGCCTGTTCCAGCATTTCTATATGCTCCCGCAGAGATTCCTTCTCGATGGCAAACAGGATTACTTCATTTTTGATTTCATCGCCCTGATGAATGTTTCCCGCCGAGAAAAATCTGACCTCATGAGTATCGGTCTTCAGACCGAAACGCTCTATAATGCCGCTTTTAATCGTCTTTTCAATTTCTTCATCGCCAAAAGTATCAAGCCGAAGACTTTTTATAATCAGCTTATAGCTCGGCAGACATGAGATAACTTTTCTCTTTTGAAAATGTCCTCTGGCAAGGATTTCCTTTATGGCGGCTATTGTCGAATCCCTGGCCGCCTGCTGGTCATCAGTGGTTTCAAGGTTAAGTTGTGCCTCATCCGCCGCTATCACAGCCGGCTTATCGCTGCCGCTTTCAAGCTGCAGCATTTTTACTGAATTGCAGCCGATATCCAGTCCTATCGGACTCGTTTTTGTCTTTATTATAAAATCAATCATTTTTTCCATTGGCTACTCAATGCTTATATATCCCGTTACAGGTTCAACTTTGACCGTCAAAGTAAAACCTTCGGCACGTAACTGTACCGAACCGCTGTTCAGAGGACTGTCGGAGGAACCATCATAAGCATAAGGCGCTCCGAGATAATCAAACTTCACTGTATTCGTTGAATTAAAAGTTGCGCGCTCAATATCAACCTTGTTGAGCCTGCTATCGTTTGCGAAATCAACCTTATACTTAGCCCCAATATGCACAGGGTGATTAGCATCATCTGTCCCATCCTTTATCCTGTAGCTTTCAGCCGAAGCATCAAAAACCACCGAAAAACTCCTGCCTGTGCTCATTGCCATGCTCTTTGCATACTCAAGGTCGGATGCAACCATATTAGCGGCGGTTTTTAACTGTATTGAAGCCGCCGAGGTATATAACGGCACGGCAATAGCAGCAATGATGCCGAGTATCATCATTACAATAAACAGCTCCACCAGTGTAAACCCCGGCAAATCGTATTGACCGTTTCTTGTCATTTTCCAGCCCTATAAAAAGGTGGCCACGAAGGCACAAAGACACCAAGAAAATAATATATTAAAAAAACTTCGTGCCTTAGTGTCTTAGTGGCTATCAAACGCAGAAAATCTGCAGTAATCCATTATGTTTTTTCGTCTTATGAGAACTTCAGCTTAACTGTCTCAATGGGGGATTTTTACTATAGAAATGTTTCTTAAAATTCTTTATCGGCCTTTCGGGTAGCGGAAAAATATTTCTTTTTTCAGGCCGTTTATCTCCTCTCTGATGGCCTGTTTACCCTCACACCAAAGTTTTGGTGTGGGGGTTTATCTGTTAAAATCGTCAGACTCGGCAAAGTCATTAAAGACTGCACACAAGTCTTCTGATGGAATTAAAAACTGATTTCAGCCAGGAAATTGAAATGCCCGATAACACAAAAACTTAAAACCTAAAGCTTAAAGCTAAAAACTGCGGAATCCGCCTATGGCGAAATTAGTTTTAAGTTTTCAGTTTCGGTTTTGAGTTTTGGGTTTTAACTTTTAAGCTACCTTGTGATTGATTTATAGAACGCCCCTGCCGCAGGCGACCAGCGGTTTAAATTCCCTCCGCTCGACCAGATTGCAAGACAGGCCTTGTGCGGCATTCCGTTCACAGATACACTGGCAGCGTTTTTTATACCGTCCCCTAAAATATATAAAGCACCATAAATCCTGATTTCACACATTTGCGCATCAATATCCCCGCCTATCTGGGTATAGCCGGTTATATTAACAGAAGTATTATTTGCATCTTCTGCCTTTAGCTTCCCGCTGACAATCAATGCAGGGAACAATGCCGGGGGTGGAAAAATTTTTACAGACCGGACTATTAGGCTACCGGAATCCTTTATTTTTAAATCACCCTCAACCACAAGAGTGCCCTCGACGATTACATTGCTCTTTACAACTAAATCGCTACTGCAATAGTAAATACCTGCCGGATTTGCACCGCTGGGCGATAAGGTCAGACTATTATAATCATTAGGACCACGTTCCGGAAACGATCCAACAGGGTAGGAATTGGAGCCAATGTAATATGCCGAGCTGAAGCTGGAAGGTGAGATCCCCGGCGTATTACAAGGAGTCTGCGATACATTCTGATAAGTCTGTCCCCCAATCTGTCCAGTATTTACCACGGTTCCAGCAGAATAAACGTCGCCGTTAATCTTCCCATAATTTTTAACACTACTACCAAAATATGCGTCTCCGGTTATATTCACCTCACTGGGAATGTCCTGATTGCCCCCCTGCCAGTAAACAATACAAGGATTAAGGCGTAATTCTGCTGTCAGGCTTTCCTGAGCCGACATGCTACCTTCGCGATAAGCTGAACTTGTTATCTGGTAATTGAATGGATAAAGCTCGTTAAAATTAACAGCAACATCGTAATAATCGTTGCTGCCGGAAACTAATTGCTGCCCTGTGGTGCCCGGCCAGTAATCTCCCGACACATCCTGCGGATTTAAAATCAGGCCCCTTGAATGTTCAAGGCCTGATTCTGCAAGATAATCCATATCGGCCTTAAGTTCCATATTCTGTCCGCAGAGAAGCTCCGTATCGCCGCGAATAATAAAACCAAGTCCGACAACCACTATGGCTGTTATAAGCACTAAAATGATAATCAGGGCCATTCCTTTTCGCCGCGGTGCGTCCGAGTCGCAACGGGTGCCGCGATTGTATTCTTTTTCACGCTTTACCATACTTTTCACTGTTTTTTATATATTATTTCTCTTCGTGTCTTTGTGCCTTTGTGGCTATTTACATATCATCATCGCTCAAAACAATCTGGCCGCTGCCGTCAAGTAAATAATCAGCCTGACATCGCAGGTATGCCGTTAATTGATAGTTTTGAATGATACCTTTCTGCCGAATCCCGAAAAACAGGTTGAGTCTTTTTGAACGCGGCGGCGGCTGGTCGGTGGTAAAAGTTACATAACTGCAATTATCTATAAGAGTAACGGAACTGCTCTGGCAATTCGCCTCAAGCCACGTTCTGGCCTGGCCGTTCCCAATCAAATCAAGAGTTCTCGGAAAGGAGGCAACCGCAGCAGTGGAAGTAAAACTAATCAGTTTTATATAGTTATTACTGCTGCCAATTTCAATATAGACTATTTCGTTGGGGTCTATCCTGCTGTCGTTGTTATAGTCTGCCCGCCATATTGCCACACTGGTTCCAAAATTATGACATATCAGCTTGCTGTTTTTTACAAGCTCACCCAGATACATAGTCGTATAGCGGATTCTGCTTTGAATCTGGGAGCTATCAAGAGCAGAATCATTCGCACTGCCAAGTGCAAAAGACAATGTCGCTATGGCAGCGAGGATTATACTCATTACCCATATTGCCATAAGCAATTCAGCAAGTGTAAACCCCGTTAGAGACAGGCCGCCCTTCGCGGCCGTCAGGCGTCTTTGACGCCTTGTCTCTAACGGGGTAAACCCTCTGTATTTGTTACATCTTTCCTTCATTTACTTTTCAACCTCGTAACTTCGGCAAGTTTAAGACCATTTTGATAGACACTGACGGTTATCTTAATGAAATTCGTCTGCTGTTGCCTTGTTTCGAAATTTCCCTGCTGCGGCACATACTCCACATACTCACAGATTGCTTCTCTGCTGAAATCCGCGTACATTGGGTCGGTAAAATCAGCACCGGCTGCGTTTTTTATATGCCCTTTCTCCTCGGTATAATTGCCTATCCAATCGTTAGAATCAGCGATAATCTGTTCAATCCGGTCGCAGGCAAGTTTTGCAGCGATTGTTTGACTGCAGCCCTGCTCGCCAACCGCAGCACTTGAAGCAAATGGTAGAATCAACCCCGCTGCAGCTATCATAAGAATTACAAGAGCTATCAGTGCTTCAATAAGCGTGAAGGCCCTATTTTTTACAGTTATTTTTGTCATAATCTTCTTCGTGTCTTGGTGCCTTCGTGGCTAATACAAAAAAACGGCTGGTCAATCTGCAACCACCAGACTAACCAGCCTGTATCTTTTCTCCGGTCCGATATCAGGCCGGAGCTTCGCCGCGAGATTTATCCGCCGTCTTGTCCGTCGTAGCCCCTTAGGGGCGAAGACGGAAGCCTTGGCGAAGGCGGATTACAGACTGGCGTGTTCAGCACTGTCATTCGCGTTAAATGCGCCCGTCGTAGTATTGAAATGCCAACCACCGGTGAGGTCAGGCTCATCTGTATTTGCATATACGGTGCGAACGTCGTCGAATGGATTTGTCGGTATCTCTAACAGATAAGGCCCATAAACGCCATCGCCTGCAGCCTGGGGCGTGGCCAGCTTGCCGTCAATGAGTGTATACTTCGTCATTGAATCCTCAAAAGAAACGCCACTTATCGTTCCCGGCAGGTTGGCAGCGCCATGTCTGTGATGAAACCTGTAAAGCTGAATCTGCGCACGGACTGTATGCAGGTCGCTCACCAAGCTCGACATTTTCGCTTCCTCGCTCGCATCGGTGAACTGCGGAATCACTATGGCGGCAAGAATGCCCAGAATGGTAACCACTATCAAAATCTCAACCAGCGTAAACCCCGTTAGAAACAAAATGTTTCTTTTCACCAAAGGGGTTTCCGACTGCCGGCAGTTATGCCTATTTGTTTCTAACGGGGTAAATCCGTTTCTCATTTTCTTTTCCTTACTTCCTTTTCTTTGTGCCTTTGCCTGTCCGCCGTAGGTTTACCAAAGGCGGATGTCTTGGTGGCTATCTTTTTGTTAAACGTAAAAAACGGCTGGTCAATCCGCAACCACCAGACCAACCAGCCTGTATCTTTTCTCCGGTTTATCCGCCTCCGGCGGATTCTGTAAACCGGAGCTTCGCCGTCAGACTTTACAGCGCGGCGTGTTCAGTACTGTCATCTGCGTTAAACGCACCGGTAGTAGTATTGAATTCCCAGCCGGAAGTAGTGCCACCGTCACCGAGGGTGCCATTCTCTGTAATTACAGCCGAGTCATTAAATGGATTTGTCGGTATCTTTTGCAGATAAGGACCATAAACACCACCATTTGGGTCAGGAGCCTGGGTAGTAGCAAGAGCACCGACGACAGTTGTGTACATCGTCATCGCTTCCACAACAGTAGCTGTTCCGGCACCAGGCAGGTTGCCATTGTGCTGAATCTTGTAAAGCTGAATCTGCGAACGGATTGTCTGCAGGTCGCTCACTAAACTCGAGAGTTTCGCTTCCTCGCTCGCATCGCTGAACTGCGGAATCACTATGGCAGCAAGAATACCCAGAATGACCACCACTATCAAAATTTCAACCAGCGTAAAACCTTTTCTCTTTTTCATTTTCTTCCCCTTGTTTTAAGGAAAATTTTCTTTTTATTCTTAAATACTATCCAACCGCTCGTGGTGAGCCTGTCGAAGCCGCTTCCTGCCACTGCTATCGGTTAAGCAGTGCAGGAACTTAACTTATTACCTTTTCTGCCCATCTTTCACCCTTAAATCTCATTTGCAACGCCCTATAAAATTTCGGCTTTTTCACTTTCCAATACAACTGTGCAGGCACCTTAGAGGGAACACAGTGCCAGTTAAATTATAAGAAATAAAGAATGATGTGCAAAATCGAGGGTTTCTCAGATGTTCAATGCCCCCGCATCTTTAAGGCCGTTGATTTTGATAATCCTGCTCTCAGGACCGTTATGCTGCATTTCAACATAGATGCAGTCAAGGCCTTCAAGGGCGGGAGCAACTTTATCGGCCCATTCGACAAGGATAACAGAGTCGGGCCCGATAAATTCTTCGAAGCCCAGCGCCTCGAATTCTGTAACTGTATTTATTCGGTATGCATCGATATGAAAAATATTGAACCTGCCTCTATACTCATTGACGATTACAAATGTCGGGCTGTTCACAAGTCTCGGCTGCACCGCTCCCGCCCCCGCTGCAATACCTTTTATCAGGGTCGTCTTCCCGCTGCCTAATAGCCCGCTAAGACAAACAACCTTTCCCGGCTCAAGCGTCGCGCCTATTTTTCTGCCAACCTCAAACGTCTTCTCGACAGAATCCGAAATAATCTGTACCATTTGTTCATTCATTACATTTGAAAAACCGTTTTGAATTTTGGTAATTTGGATTTTGAATTTGTTTCCACCGTAAGGTGTCCTCCGTAAGGAGTCCATAGGACTGTGGAGAATTTCGGATTTAGGATTTAGGATTTTTTATTAAATGGTCGTAGCCTTTGGGCAATAAATCAACGACTCTGCCGCCAGTCGTTTTTATTCTTACAGAACTATTGCCGGTAATTTTACCTATCGCAGTAAGTTTGACTTTAAAACGCCATTGTCTTTTTAAACGTTCAAAATTTTTCGGCGGTATCGTAAACAGAAGTTCAAAGTCTTCACCGTCATTAAGGGCTGCTTTTAAAGGATTAGCGGTTTTCTTCGCATCTGTTGAAATCGGGATTTTATCGGCTTCGACAATCGCACCTTTTTTGCTTGGCCTGCTTATGTGATTCAAATCGGTACTGAGGCCATCGCTTATATCTATCATCGCATTTGCACCGGCTTTGGCAATCACAAGAGCTTCTTTAAGACGAGGCGCAAATTCGATATGCTTTTTAAATATCGAACCGCCAAGAGAGCCCGTTACACAAATCATATCGCCGATTTTCGCAGTGCTTCTTTTGACAGGCTTTGTTGCACCGGGTCTGCTCAACATTGCAACACTGACCGCCAGAGGTCTTGCCCACGATGTTATATCGCCGCCTATCAGAGGGCAGTTATACTTTTTCGCCGCTGTGAGTATCCCTTTGTGCAATTTTTTCAGTTTCGCCGGACCGAAGTTCTTCGGCAAAGCGACCGAAACAACCGCCGCCAGCGGTATTGTTGCCATAGCGGCACAGTCGCTCAAACTTGCCGCCATCGACTTATAACCGATTTGCTCAAGAGTCGCCTTTTTAGTATCGAAATGTACACCGTCGAGAAGCATATCGGTTGTGATAAGAACTGAACTGCCCCTCGGCAATCTGACCTGTGCCATATCGTCGCCGATGCCGATGGGGAACTTTGCGGCACTTAATTTTTCTTTAGCCGCAAAGTATTGAATAATTTCAGTCTCTCCTGTGCTCATCGTTCTGCAAGCTGCTTTTTCCAGTAATTTATCTGCTCTGCCATCTGTACAGGCGATGGTGCCGCTTCGGTCGCATACGAATTGGCAACATTTCTACTACCCAAACACTGATAAACGTCATTGTCGATTAACTCGCATTGTTTTTTGAACTGCTCAATTGAAATTTCGGCAAGGGTTTTGCCGGCTTTTTCACATTGAGCAACCAGAGTTCCGACTATGCTATGAGCGGTACGGAACGGTATTCCTTTTTTGACAAGATATTCCGCCAGTGTTGTCGCGTCAAGAAAACCCTTATCAAGGCCGGCAGAAATCTTTTCTGTCTTAAACGTTGTGTTCTCAACTATCGCGCAGGCCATATCGACACAGGCCTCTACCGTATCGCAGGCTCCAAAAACGTGTCGCTTGTCTTCCTGCAGGTCGCGGTTATAGCCGGAAGGCTGCCCCTTTAATATCGTAAGAATCGCCATAAGTGCACCGTAAACCGCACCCGCCTTTGAGCGGATAAGCTCTAAATTATCGGGGTTTCGCTTCTGCGGCATCATACTCGACGAGGTGCAGAAGGCATCGTCAATATGTATAAAATCAAATTCGGTTGTCGAAAAAATAATCCAGTCTTCAGCCAGTTTCGACAGATGCGCAGAAATAAGGCAGCAGTCAAAAATAAACTCCGCACAGAAATCTCTGTCGGACACCGAATCAATCGTGTTATAGGTAATGTCTGAAAATCCTAACTGGCCGGCGGTAAATTTTCTGTCAAGAGGCAGACAAGACCCTGCAACTGCCCCGCTGCCCAGAGGAGAAACATTCAGAAGCAGCCGGCAGTTTTTCAGCCGCAGCCAGTCGCGGTTGAGCTGCTCGACAAAACTCAATAAATAAGCCGCCACAGAAACAGGCTGAGCTCGCTGAAGATGAGTATAGGCAGGCATAATGTCATTTACATATTTCTCCGCAAGTTTTACAAAGGCCTTTTGCAGCAGAGTTATTTTAGTCTGGATTACTTCTATTTCATCGCGCATCCACAGACGCATATCGGTTGCAACCTGGTCGTTGCGGCTTCTGCCGGTATGAAGCTTTCTGCCTGCATCGCCGATTTTTGCTGTCAGGCCTGCCTCAATCGCCATATGGATATCTTCATAAATCTTGTCAAATTTAAATTTGCCTTCAGCTATTTCGCGCGAAATCTCAACAAGGGCATCTTTTATTTGTTTGAACTCTTCTTTCGTCAGGAGCTTTTGCTCACAGAGCATCTCGGCGTGCGCAATCGAGCCGACAATATCATATTTATAGAGACGCTTGTCTATCGATAGCGACTCAACAAAATCAACAGCAAGAAAATTTGTAGTCTTACCCAGGCGTTGCTCCCAGCTTTTTTGCGCCTCAGCCATAACATTCTCCTATCAAATTTGTCCGCCTCAGGCGGATACGGTTTATCAGCCAAACACAGAGAAATTATAACCGCCAATGAACGCAAATTATAGAAAATTTAAAATTTAAAATTCAAAATTCTTTTTCATGCCTTTGTGCCGGAGCTTGTCCGCCGTAGCCTTGGCGAAGGTGGAAGCTTTAGCGAAGGCGGATGGCTACTCTTTCTGTCTTTCTTCTTTTGGCCTTGTCTTCCATCTGCGGTGTATCCACAAGTATTGTGTCGGGTCCTTGCGTATTGAATCTTCAAAGGCCCTTGTATATTCCTGCGTAATCCACAACAGCGGGTCATCCTTGTCTTTCCACTCGTCTGGCATAATCAGTCTTGCTACCTCTATCTCAAAAAAGAATTTGTTTCCAACTCTTCTGCTCACCCCTACGCCTATCGGCAGATTATATTGAATTGCCAGCAGGCCGATACTTTTATATGTGCTTGCCTTTCTGCCGAAAAAATCAACAAAAATCCCCTTCTTGCCTGCGTCCTGGTCGGCAATGAAACACAGAGTCGAACCCTCCCGAACAATCTGCTCCATCGCTTCTGATGCGCCTTTTTTGTCGATAATTTTCTGCCCTTTGCGCTGCCGGACATCGTATAGATATTTGTTAAGGAATTTATTATCAAACGGCCTTGCGATGCTGTAAACATCAAAACCAAACTCGCCCAGCAGACAGCCCATTATCTCAAAATTGCCGTAATGGCCTGCCACAAGCAGCAAAGGTCGCCTCTCTGCCATCATCCATTTTACCTGCTCGATGTTTTTATAGCTTGAATACTGCTCCCAATTGTCCCTCCATATCAATCTGGGAGAAAAAATTACATCCACAACCAGCATTACCAGATGCTCAAAACTTCGCCTGCCGGTTTGCTCTATCCAATTCTCGTCTTTCTCGGGAAAACTTGCGCGAAGGTTGTCAATGGCTCTTTGTCTGCCTCGATGATAGTGTTTCCACAAACTCCTGCCTAAAAAACAGGCAAATTTAAGAACCTTTTCGACAGGAAGCAGAAAAACAAAGAACAGAAAAATCCTCAGCAAAACATACAAAAGCCATTGCTCAACAATCGTTGGTTTGCGCTTATGTCTTTTTCTTTGTCGTTCTTCTGCCATAAATTCTATTGTTTAGCCGCCGCCGGCACTTGTCCGCCTATGTTTACCCGCCTTCGGCGGGGCGGAATGGCGGAATCGTCTCTAAACTATATACCATACCTCCAGATAAACAAAAATGCGCAAGAAAAAACTTGCGCATTTTCAAAAAATAAAAATTTTTATCTTCATACCTGACAAGAACTTACAAATTTGAGGTCCCGATTTTCTGTCGAAAATTCGTCAAAAACGCGCAAGTTTTTATGTAATACGGAGAGCCACTAAGACACAAAGGCACTAAGAAAACCTGTATTGAAAACTTTGTGTCTTGGTGCCTTCGTGGCTATTTTTGGTTTTCAATTTTACTATGGTCAAATATTACATTCAAATCCCGCATATCCCTTTTTTTGTTCCTGATAGTCTCGAGCGGCTGATTATCAGCCTTGTCCTTCGACACAGAAAAAAACACTATGGCTTTGCCTTCCGAAGAATCAAACTTACGCAGGGCAAATACGCTATCGTTGACCCGGAAGATTACGAAAAACTGATTGGATACAACTGGTTCGCCGTAAAAGACCTGCATACTTTCTACGCACAGCGAAATGAAAACGGCAAAACCATAAAGATGCATCGCCAGATTATGAATCCCCCTCCCGGCCGTTTTGTTGACCATGAAAACCACGAGGGCCTTGATAATCGCAAGGCAAACCTGCGAATCGCTACCCCTGCTGAAAATTCCCGCAACAGAAAAAAACAAAGCAGCAAAAGCAGTTCAAGATACAAGGGAGTCTATCTGGCTAAGGAAACAAAAAAATGGCGTGCCGCTATCTATCATAACAACGAATGCATACATCTCGGTTATTTTGAAAATGAAGAAGACGCCGCAAAGGCGTATGACCAGGCCGCCAGACTATACCATGGCGAATTTGCTTCTTTAAATTTCTCTTAATCCCACACCTGCTATTCTGTGGGAGTTTACCCCGTGAGATGCTTGCCCTGTGAGATGTCTCTTAGACTATCTCATCAGGGTATGGCAGCTATCTCATCGGGGTTCTACTGCTCAACTTTCTCCGCCTTCGGCGGTTCTTCGCCGGGCAATAGGCATTAGTAAAAAAACAAAAAGATTTTTTCAACTGCCTCAATGGCACTATTTATTTCTTATTCCTTCCCCAAAAGGTGTCTGCCCTTTAATTCTTTCAAAAAACGAAGGATTCCTTCCAAAAGGCAGGGTAAGGAAATTCTTCCCGCCCTTCCATTGTAGGCCGTATATTGGGCCTGGTCGATATCCTGTTTATTTTCGGCAAGGAAAAGAGGTGCATTTATGATATAATTGCAGGGACTAAAGTTGTGAATGTAAATGTATAGAATAGATATTATCAGGCCTATGAAAGGTGAATGAAATGAAGAAAATGCCTCTTATCATGTCGTTGATTGTCAATGTTTTGCTCGTAATAGCAGTGTTTGGTATTCGTCTTCATTACCACAAGATGATATTTCAAGCACTTTATGACATCACCACATCTGAAGTCCGTTTTCACGAGGGCATCCTGGCTGAACTTCGGTCAAAAGATGAATACAAAATCGAAGCAGTTAAGACCATGCTCGAGAAGAACATTCAAGACGGAAAGGATTCTGCAGCATTTTGGAAAGCTGCGGCAGAGAGGAATAGGCTGAGGTAAAAAAAAGAGATTTTGATGAATGGCTCAGATGAAGTGCTGTTCAGAGAAAGCCGACAAACTTGCCGAGATAATAAATGACGCTATGAGGAAGACATAATAAATTCAAGGTGTTCCGCCCGCTAACAAGTTCATTGCATAAGAATAGGTTATGATAAATTATAGCTTTAAATAGAAAAAACAAAAGTAAAAAGGTAAAGGTCGGAATAAATCCGCGAAATCCGCCTACGGCGGACAAATCCGTGGTTAAAAATATATTAGCAAAACAGGCCAAGCTTTGTTAAAATCATTTCTTTAAGTCTTTACCCCGCACCACAGAACCCCACGCCAATACATTGGTATGGGGGTAAAGCCGTAGATGAATGGTATAGGAAAACCCGAAGGGAAATACCCCAAGACCACGGGTTTACACCCACGGTGCGGGGTTTACGACCAAAGGGTATGAATACGCAATTGGACAATAGTTATAACAGACTACTTTATGGGAAACTTTAAAAAACAGGATAATCCGACACTGATTTACACGGGTTAAGAAAATGAAGATTGAAAAATGAAGAATAATCCTGCCGACTTGTCCATCGTAGCTTTAGCGAAGATGGAAGGCAGACTCCACAAATCTTAAATCTTCAATCTACAATCTTCAATTAACTCTGTGTTTTCTGTGTTCTTGTATGTTGACACCAGTCATGGTTAATAATAGTCTCATAGGTAAAGCT
>CAZBLD010000012.1:0-100440 GCA_964492875.1 uncultured Planctomycetaceae bacterium | reverse complement strand
ACGACGATTTACGTCAGGCTTTTGAAGCATTTGGCCAGGTCGAATCCGCCAATGTCATAATGGACAAGTTTAGCGGTGGGTCGAAAGGGTTCGGTTTTGTCGAGATGCTTTCAAAGGACGAGGCCGCGGCGGCTATCACTGGCATGAACGGCAAAGACCTCAAAGGCAAAGCTGTTAACGTCAACGAGGCTCGGCCTCGTGTTGACCGTCCTCGCGGTGGCGGCGGTGGCGGTTACGGTGGCGGCGGCGGTGGTAGAGGCCCAAGAGGCGGCGGCGGTGGCGGCGGTTATGGCGGCGGCGGAAGACGCTACTAATAAATCGTCAAATTCAACTATTGCTTAAGCATACAAAACCGGGCTCCAAAACGTTGGGGTCCGGTTTTATTGTTATTAGAGTATATTTTGGATTTTTGGCGGTTTTGGCAACAACACTTCAGATTATGGCCTTGCCATCTTAACGATTGCAATTCGAGGAAGATTTTGGTATTATCGCGGCATGGCGTTAGCCATCCTGTGGATTGAAAGGCCTGGTTGCGTAGCCGAGCGTTTAATATGGGAAATCCCATTAATATTTAACTTTAGTATCAGGGACAACGTTAAAACAGGTAATTTTAATAAGGAGACTGTAAAATGAAAAAAATGATTATGTTAACTCTTATGGCGGCGATGGTTGAATTTTTATTTGTTGGCATTTCCAGAGCTGAGGAGCCTAACGCACCCAAATTCGACCCTAATATGTTCAGGGGCAGAATCGTTGTGGTCAAAGATGCGAACGGCGTCATCACGGCGGTAAAATTAGAAAACAGAAGACGCGGAACATTCAATATCGTTCTTGATGAAAAAGGCAAAGAGCTTGGCGAGAAAATGGTGGATAAGTTTGTAGAAATCACCGGCACAGAAACAATTAAAGATAACGAAAAATGGCTGACGGTTGAAAATTACAGCGAAATGCAAAGACCGATGGGGGGACGGCGTGATCCGGGTGAACCGAATAGACCGGGCAGATCAGGCGGCCCGCGTGAAGAATAACAAGTAATAAATAATGCCGATTTAGTCTGTCTGCAGTGATGAAAACCAGTATCAAAAAGAAGGCAAAAATATATAAAATTATAAGGCATGAAAATGTCTGAAATAATAGGGAAATAATAGGGGACGTTTACCTATTGGGGAATAAAAAAGGATTTCAGATTATGGTCTTGCCATCTTAACGATTGCAATTCGAGGGAGATTTTGATATTATCGTAGTTTTGAAAGGCCTGGTTGCGTAGCCAGGCGTTTAATATGAGAAATGTAAAATGGAGAACTAAAAATGAGTGAAAACAAAAAGGAAAATGAAGGTCAAAGCTGTTGCTGCTGCAAATGCTGGGGAAAAATTTTTATCACAATTGCACTTTTGGCAATAGGGGCAGTACTCGGTCATATAATGACTATGAGGCATCATTGCTGCCATATGAGGGGACTATGCGGCGGCTATGGCAGGGAAGCCTGCTGGGATAGAGGTGACAGGGAACGTGAGGGTGGTTTTGAACATAAGTTCCGTTGGGAAAATGAAGGTCGTGGTGAACGTGAAGAAAAAGGCTGGTTTGGACATAAGGGTGACATGGGAAAGCACAGACCAGGCTGCACTTGTCCAATATGTTCTAAAAAGGCTGCCTCTTTGTCAGAGCCTAATAAAGCCGGTTGTCCGATGATGGGCAAAAAAGAGGGTAAATCCGAGAAAGACTAAAAGCAGGATAACATAGCAGATAGTAGAATAGACTCCAAACTAACCCTTCTTTGCGGAAAATCTGGGGATACCGGTATCGATTTTTAGATTGCCGATTGAAGGGGGAAAATAGTCTCTCTGATAGCGAACCCCGATGGGATAATAGAAACTATATCCCACGGGGTAAAAAGGCACTACATACTATCGGTTTATGCAACAGGATGAACTAAAATCTTGGGTTTTTTCTCCCGAGGCATCTGGTCCAGATGTATATGACAGTAATCCTCATGGTTATAGATACTCAAGGTATGCGTGCAGTGCGGAAACTTGCATTTTCTGTCATCAGCAGAGGTTTTTAGCATTTTTCCCATCGTTACTCCTATCGGTAAATCACCAAACAAAAAAGCTGTAAACCTCCACACCTTTACAGGTGCGGCTTTGCTTTTTTCTTGCTTGCGCGAGCGAATAATCGCATTTATCCACGCTTTACAGCCGCAACCCTCCACAAAGGTGTGGGGGTAAAGGTTAGGTGTATTCCTCTGCGGCCTAAAGATTTTCTAATCTTTCGTATTGATTATACAACATTATTGGGCTTTGTCAAACAATCTTTTACTACGACTATTTTAGATACCCGTCTTCACGGGTACAAGTTTTGCGATTGCCGATTTTGGATTAAGGGATTAGACTATTCTGGATTCCGCCTGAGGCGGATAAATGCCGGCAACGGCTAAATGAAAAGAACTTTTGACCCCGCACCGATTCAAGAATTCTTAGTTTGGTGGGGGGTTGACAAAGAGATAAGAATGGTAGAAAATAGGGAAGTTAAAAGGATTTGAAATTTGACCCCAGAGAGATAGTCCCTAAGGGACATCTGGCGGGGTAAAGATTAAATTGAAAGGAGTAAAAAATGGCGAAAAGGAAAAAACGTAAAACAGGCGCGGCAGGATACGTCGAAAAAATAAGTGCACAGATTTTCGACAGAATAAGAGAAGAACTTGAAAAATCATTCAAAGTAACACCCTCCGATGCAACAAAGAAGATAAAGAAGGTGCTGCCAGCTCTGAAAAAACGGGTCAAAAATCAAATAAGAGAAGAATTAGAAAAATCATTCAGGTTAACATCTCTTGGTGAGGTAAAGAGAGGAAAAAAGGCAAAAGTTAAAAAGTAAAAAAAGGGGCCGGCAAAGGCGATAGAATAGAAAATAACGCCGCCCCGAGTGGCGGCGGCTAAATAAAACCTGCTGAATAAATCCTCCTTTACTAAAGTTACGGCGGACAAGTTGGGGGGCTTTCGGTATCGGTAAAAACCCCCACTGAAACTGGGGGCTAAACTATCCTCTTTATCCACATAATCAAATTTGCGCAAGAAAAAACTTGCGCGCTTTAGAAAAAATAAAAAATTTTTCTCCTTCTCCTATAAGCACTTATAAAATCGGCCTCCAGAATTTTTGACGAAAATTCGTCAAAAGCGCGCAAGTTTTTGTGTAATACGGAGGGCCGTTGGCCTTTGGCCAACAGAGCAATCGAGAGTCGAAAATAGAAAATTGAAATCCGGAATTTCTCGATTGCGGTCAAATTTCGATTACCGATTTTCGAAAACAAGACAAACGGAACAGTAGAACAGGTGAAAAGGTGAGCAGGTGAACGAGAACTTAAAAGTTAAAACTGAAAGCCCAAAACCAAAACCCAAAACTTAAAACTGTCGGGCATCATAAAACACTATTCCCTTCGATTGGCAATTTTGAGTTTTGAACTGTGGTTTTTAGCTTTAAACTTTAAATTTTCAGTTTCTTCTACGGGAGATAAGACAATTAAAATTGACCTTCATATCAGAATTACCGTTCCTGAGTTTATAGAACGGCCTATCGTCCGACTGGTACTGCTGTATCGACAAAAACACTATGGATACACATTCAGGAAAATCAAACTAACCAAAGGAAAATACGCAATCGTCGACCCGGAAGACTATGAAAAATTAAACCAATATAACTGGTACGCAAAAGGCAATGGATATACCTTCTACGCTGAAAGAAAAGAAAGACTGTTCGGCAAAAAAAGAACTATACGAATGCACAGACAAATAATGCACGCACCGCCAGATAAAGTCGTCGACCATAAAAACCATCACGGATGGGATAACAGAAAAGAAAACCTGCAAGTGGTCAGCCAACAGGAAAATACGTGGAACAGCGAAAGAGGAGTTAATTGCGGCAGCAGCAAATATAAAGGCGTTAACTACGATAAGCAGCACAAAAAATATCGAGCAACACTGTGCCATAACGGTGGGAAAATACATTTAGGATACTTCGAGAATGAAATAGAGGCGGCAAGGGCATACGATGAAGCGGCGAAAAAATATCGAGGAGAGTTTGCAGTACTGAACTGTGAAGAATTCAGAATACAGTAAACAGTAGCCAGAATAAGGCAATCCGCCCCGCCTCACCTATGGCGAGCAAGCTGCGGCGAGTAAACCCGCCGGAGACAAGTCAATGCTGAATATTGGACAGGTGCTTAATGCCTTCCCGTATGTTGGCTCGGACGGCACCTTCGTTTGCCTTTTGCAGCCGTTCGGCAGCAAACAAAGCCTTCCATAATGTTGTCTTGTATGATGTCGTAATGGTGTCCGACCAAATCGGGTTGGCCTGGCCTGATTTAAACAGAGTCCAACTAGTTTCTACATTGATATTGAAATCAATGCCGAGCCAAGGCTGGTTATAGTCCAAAATGACGACGTTCAGCAAATAGTCTGCACCTTCGCCTCTGACCACACCCTTAAATACGCCGGCTTTGAGGATAGATTCCGTCAGCGCCTGCGTAAATGCCGAGCTCGAAATTAGTGAATCCTGGCGAAGCTGAGTCTCTTTGCCGCCAACGGCACCTTCCACCCTGACTGTATAAGGGATTTTGTTTGATATGTCAAAGTTAGCTGGAATCATTTTGTTTACACGCGCTGCGCATCCGCATACGAACAAAATCAGACCATAAAGTATCAGCAAAACATTTTTACACGAGGAGTTTTTGTATTCGTTCCGTTCCATAAAAATCCCCTTTCATAAAACCTTCACTTTCCCTTGATAAGCGATATTATGGTCAGGGTTATCGAAAAAGACAAGGAACATATTTTGCCTTTACTTTTAAGGTCAGGACAAATAAAATCCGAATATGGAGAAGATAAAGATATACGACACAACGCTGCGAGACGGAATGCAGGCAGAGGGAGTGAGCTTCTCGCTTGACGATAAGCTTATGATAGCAAAGCATTTAAGCCAATTAGGCTTTGACTATATCGAAGGCGGGTACGCATCGAGTAACCCGAAAGAAATGCAGTTTTTCCTCGAGGCAGCTAAGCTAAATCTGGCACCTGCCAAAATAGCAGGGTTCGGCAATACCAGAAGAGCAGATACAACCTGCCAAACAGATGCTTCGCTTAACGCAATCTTAGCCTGCAAGACGCCTGTGGCAACACTTGTCGGCAAATGCTGGGACCTGCACGTTACGGAAGTACTCCGCTGCTCACTCGAAGAAAATATCAAGATTTGCGCTGAGTCCGTAGAGTATATGAAAAGCAAAGGGCTTGAGGTAATCTTCGACGCGGAGCATTTTTTTAACGGCTACAAAAAAAATTCCGAATATGCCCTGAAAGTTCTTGCTGCGGTCATCGATGCGAAGGCAAATGTAATCGTGCTGTGCGAGACCAACGGCGGATGCCTGCCGAATGAGGTTTACGAGATAACAAAGGCCGTAAAACAAAAATTCGGGAAAGTATCCCTCGGCATTCATTGCCATAACGATACGGACTGCGCTGTCGCAAATTCTCTTGCTGCGGTGCAGGCAGGGGCACGACACGTACAGGGCACAATAAACGGGCTTGGAGAAAGATGTGGCAACGCGAATTTGTGCACAATAGTTCCGAACCTGGCAATTAAGATGGGCTACGATGTTCTAAAACCCGAGAAGATAAGAATGCTCACGGAAGCATCGCGATACGTCTTTGAGATAGCAAATTTGCCGCCGGTGATGAATATGCCATACGTGGGCGAGAGCGCATTTGCGCATAAAGGCGGCTTGCACATAGATGCCCTGCGTAAAAACAAAAGGACTTATGAGCATATCGACCCTGCTGTCGTCGGGAACGAAAGGAGATTCCTCATTTCAGAACTTTCCGGCAAGGCGAATATCCTTGCGAAATTAGAAAAGGCCAATATAGCGCAGGACAAGGAACTTGCACAAAAAATTCTCACGGAGGTACAGAACCTTGAAAACAAAGGCTATCAGTTTGAGGCTGCCGAGGCGAGCTTCGAGCTGCTGGTCAAAAAAATAATGGGGACTTACAAGCCGTTCTTCGAGCTGGAAAAATTTCACGTAACCGTTGAAAAAGATTCCGGCGGTAAAATGGTAAGCCAGGCAACTATAAAACTTACAGTCAACGGCCATACAGAACATGCTGTCAGCGAAGGCGATGGACCTGTTGATGCACTCTACGGCGCGATGAGTAAATCGCTTGAGAGGTTCTATCCGAACATTCGTGAAATGCACCTGATTGATTACAAGGTCCGGATTGTAAACCCCGCTGCCGGCACAGCAGCTATAACAAGAGTCGTCATCGAGACCCGCGACAAGGACACAATCTGGGGCACGGTCGGCGTATCAGAAAATATCATCGAGGCAAGCTGGCAGGCACTTGTCGACAGCATCGAATACAAACTCATCAAAGACGAAAAATAGCCACGAAGACACCAAGACACAAAACAATATCAATTATTAAAAAAGTCACAAGGACACACCTGATTTTCCGGCCTTTCGTTCTGCTATAAGTCGTTTTAAAATAAAGAGTTATCTTTATAAGGATTGCATTCTTGCCCCTTTTTTGTTATAATTTATAAAAAAGGTATCAGGGAGAGAAGATGCGTTTATATTCGGTTTATGTGCTATCGCTGCTTACGGCAGCGTGTTTTGCTGACGTGCTTAACGTTCCCAGCGAGCAGTATCCTTCCATCCAGCAGGCAATTAATCTTGCCATAGACGGCGATGAGATAGTCGTCGCACCCGGCAGATATTTTGAAAACATAAATTTTCTCGGCAAGGTCATAACTGTCAGCTCACAAAACCCGAACGACCCGAATATCGTTGCAGCTACCATCATCGACGGCAACAGCCCTGCTGATGTGAATTTTGGCTCAGTCGTTACGTTCAAAAACGGCGAAACAAACGCCTCAATTCTCGAAGGATTTACCATCACAGGCGGCACAGGCTCATGGCTGAAAGTGTACTGGGAATTCAAGGGTTATCTCTGGAATCGCTGCGGCGGCGGAATAGTGTGCTCAAATTACTCCAGTCCCACAATAAGAAAAAATATCATAACAGCTAACCTTGCAGGCCAGGGCGGCGGCATTTACTGCTACGACCACAGCAATGCAGTCATCACTGATAATATAATTTCAGACAACAATGCAATCGTTAATCACGGCTTCGTAGACCCTGATGTTAACGATGCTAATGTCTACGACCACGGCGACGGCGGCGCTATTGTCGGCTTTCAATACTGTGATTCGATAATTAAAAATAATACCATACAAAATAACTACGCTCAATGGTATGGAGGCGGAATACACCTTCGTCAGTGGTCCGACGGTTTAATCGAAAACAATCTTATAACACAAAATTCTTCTATGCTCGGTGCGGGTATTCATATTACATACACTTCTGCACCGACTGTCAGGAAAAACACCATAACGGCAAATACCGCAAGCGCTCTCGGCGGCGGCGGAATCTATATATATTATCTTTCAGCGCCACTCGTTGAACAAAATCTCATAACGCAGAATTATTCTTCCAACGGCGCAGGTATCGGCGTTTACTGGGAGAGTAATCCGATAATAAGGAACAATCTTATCACAGGAAATTTTGCCGGTGCAGGCATAAGAATCGTGGACTCTGTGTCCACAATAACAAACAATACAATCAGCTATAATGAAAAAGACGGCATTCAGTATGAAAGTAATGCATCACCTGTAATAACAAACAATATCATCACATCAAACGGCAGTAAAGGAATCAACGCATCAAGTACAACCGGAACAATAACGTATAACAATGCCTGGGGGAATTCTGCCGGCAATTATAGTTCGCTCATCGGCGAACCGGCCGGCATAAACGGCAATATTTCTGCCGAGCCTGAATTTATCGACTTCGATAACAACGACTATCATCTGAACTACTTCAGCCCCTGCATAAACGCAGGAGACCCAAACACTACCACAACAGATATCAATGATTTTGACGGCCAGCCTCGTCTTGCCGGTCAATTCGTTGACATCGGGGCTTACGAGGCAAAACCTGTCTGGAACATAACTAAAGACAAGCAATACAACAACATCCAGGCTGCTATAGACGATGCAAATAACGACCAGACAATCGTTTTAACAATCGGTGCTCATAGAGGCACAGGAAATAAAAACATTGATTTCAAGAAAAAAGCAGTTACTGTGCGAAGCATAAACCCCAACGATTCTTCGATTGTACAATCAACAATTATAGACAGTGAAAATAATGGTCGAGGTTTCTGGCTGCATCGCGGCGAAGGCCCCAACTCAATTATTCAGGGGATTTCAATAATCAGGGGCGGTACCATATTTGAAGGCGGAGGCATTTACTGCGGCGATCCTATATTAGAAGTTGGAAGTTCGCCGACAATTCGAAACTGCATCTTTATGTATAACGCCCCTCGCGACCATGGAGGGGCAATTTACTGCGGTTACGGCAGCAATGCAACAATCACAAATTGTTATTTTGAATCCAATGCGTTCAATCCTTATGGCTACGGCGGCGGAATATACTGCTTCAAGAGCAGTCCTGTTATAACAAACTGTACATTCATAAACAACAAAGCCATAGGGTATGGTCGGCACGGCGGTGCGGTCTGCTGCTGGGGCTACAATGGAATTGGCAGTGATGCAATAGTGGCAAACTGCCTGGTCGTCGGTAATTCTGCAGACCATCGCGGCGGAGGACTATATGCGTACTGGAGCAGTCCGACCTTTGTAAACTGCACGGTTATCGGCAATAAGGCACTCGAAGGCGGCGGAATTGGGTCATTTCGCGAAAGCAATCCGCTGGTAGTCAACTGCATCGTAAGAAACAATATCTCACCAGATGGCAATCAACTCGCATTGATAAACACACTTCGCGTCTGGCCAGCGCAGTTCATTACGGAAATGACCGTAAAGAACAGTAATATCCAGGGCGGCCAGGCAGGAGTCTGTGTTGACCCGAATATGATTCTGCACTGGCAGGGCGGCAATATTGATGCAGAGCCTAACTTTGTCGATTTGGGTTATTGGGATGATGCAAATACACCTGACGACCCGAACGACGATTATTACGTAATCGGCAATTACCACCTTCTGCCGGGCTCAGCGTGCATAAATAAAGGCGATAACAATTCTGTCCCCGTTCAATCAATTACAGACATCGATTCAGAACAAAGGATATTCGACGGAACTGTCGATATGGGGGCAGATGAATTTGTTACCAATACTGCCGATTTCAACGGCGACGGCATAGTCGATTTTGCCGATGCCTTTGTGTATTCACAATACTGGCTCGGCGAAGTTGAAGATTTACCTGCTGATTTCGTGGACGATGGTTTCATAGACTTTGCCGACTTTGCGGAATTCGCTAAAAACTGGCTCTGGACAGGCGGCTGGCGAAAATAGTCGATAGCCACGAAGACACAAAGACACCAAGATATTCATAATTTTTTTATATATTTTTTGTGCCTTCGTGCCTTTGTGGCTGTTTTTTTCGTCCGATAACAATTTTTTGATATACCCACTCTTTTTCTGTGCCGATAATGACAGTATGAAATCATTGTTGCGCAGATACAGTGCCGGTTTTTCGCTTCTCGAGATGCTGGTAGTGCTGGCTATCATCGGGATTTTAGCAGCTATTGTAATTCCCGCACTTGTGGACCAGAGCTATAAGGCCAAGGAAGCCGCCGCAAAAGAAACTCTGCAAAAACTTAGAAACGTAATAGAATTGTATGCCGCTCAGCACAAAGGCGTCCCGCCGGGCTATCAGAATGGAGATATGTCAAAAACTCCCACTTCGCCAATTTTTACGCAACAATTATGTAGTGCAACAAATTCAGACGGAGAGTATGCACCAATAGGAACTGCCGGCTATCCATTGGGACCATATTTACCGGCAATACCAGAAAATCCCCTTAATGATAAGAACACCGTAAAAGTAGTAATCAACAGCGCCTCATTTTCCGCTTCGGCGACAGGCACTTATGGCTGGATATGTAAACCATTAACCAAAACGATTAGGCTTGACTATCCCGGCAACGACTCCGAAGGTGCCAGGTACTATGATTATTGAAAAACGTAAAGTGCCACACTGCTTGAAAAAAACCGGTTTTAACCAGTTTTTTTGTTTCACTGAAAAGATTTATTACCTGCGGCGGCAAAGAAACAGGCCGCCAAAGACTAACAAAGACATTGTAGTCGGCTCAGGTATTACAAGCGAATTCAGGAAAATCGCGCTGCCACCCGGCCCAGGAGGGTTCATCCAATAAAGAGAAATAACCGCTGAAGTCTCGCCAGGTGCGAAGTCAAAGTCAGTAGTCAGCCACTCACCGTCGACGTATGGGTAATCGCCCGTCATAACCCATATATCTCCCTGACCCAACTGGCCCCACCCATCATTCTCCAGCGTATCATAGAATGCCGAAAAATTTGGGGCATCTGGACCGGCAGCAAAATTGTTTAAGACACCGCCATCGTCAACAGCCAGAGCAAGACAAATATCTTCCTGTAGTGGGTCTAATACAGAAATAGTGATTTCGTCGAGGAGGGCGTTGTGCGAAATTGTCCAATCCGGCGCACTACAAAAGGGAGTAATACCGCAAATCAGAATTGCCATTAATAACTTCTTCATCGCTTACCTCCTTCTCAAAATAGCTACGAATTTACTTCCATCCGCCTTCGCTGAAGCTTCTTCGGACAAGTTAGCTATAGAGAAATCATTTTTTCAGGGCCACAAAGTGGTCTCAAAACATCCATTTCTACAGAAAAATTATACCCCAGCCTTTGCCAACTGTCAAGACTTTTCTGGAGTTTATTTGTAGATACTACAGGTAGGAATTCACAGGGCGTACCATTCCGCCTTCCATCCTTCGTCCGCCAAGGCGGACTACGGAGGACAGGTCGCCAAAGCTTCCACCTTCGCCAAAGCTACGGTGGACAAGTCGGCGGACAAGACAAGACTACGACCACTAAAAACTACTTACTGTGCTGTCGCACTGGCGGAGCAGGCTGGTGTTTATGTTTTTCAAACTCCTTGAGGTCAAGTTTTGTGAAAACAAGCTCCTGCGGGTTCGCATCAATAGAATTCACATCCGGCGGGCTCTCTCCCTCAATGGTACTATAACTTCGCCATTTGACATTCCAGGTAAGGTCTTTGGCGGAAACGGGGCCTTCAAAAAAGTCTTTCTCTGAACCTTCGAGCGTACCGGCAGGCGGCATATCCATAAGAAAATAATCCATAACGACCGAAACCTTCAGAATTCCGGTGTTCGGGTCGTAACTTGTATCGCAGGGGCCTAAAACGTACATAAAGCGGCTGTTCTCACGTCCCTCTTCATAATAAATACCTTCCTCAACTTTTATTGGCACACCGAGAACGTGAATCAACTTCGATATTTTTCCATTCTGTTCAAACTTAAAACCCCAGTTGAAATCGTTGGCCTGCCATACACCGACAAGAAACTTCGGGAAGTTCACGTCAGTTTTTTCTGTTATAGGCTGCGGCTTAGACCCGCCTGCCGGACGGGCAAGTTTTTGCTCTCCGACACAGCCATAAAAAAACAATAAGGCCAAGAATATAAAGCCAAAGCAAATCCTGTTCATTTAGGCACTCCTTACTAACATATCAGAGAATATTTTAACCATTTTGGCCTTAAAAAGCAAAACAAAAAAATAGGCAGAGTTTTAACTCTGCCTATTTTCAAATGCTACTCTGCGTAATAGCTACGCTACGCAGCACGAGTATTCCTTGTTTATCCGCCTGCGGCGGATAAACTGGAAACCGGATTATGTCCTGAACTTCCTGAGTAAAAGTCCGCCGAGACTCAATAGAAGCATAGTAGCAGGTTCAGGAACTATCTGGTTGATAATCACAGTGTCTTCCAAGGTAAAGGTCGCGAAATCTAGGGTGGACCACAAAAAAACTGGCGTATCACCGTTAGGAGACACACAATGGAAGATAATCTCATCAAAGTAGACACCCGCAGGAGCGGGGCTCGGCGACGATGGAGAGCCGGCAACAGCACCAAAGACTCCTCCCTCGCCAGGGAAGACCTCATCCCAGTCTGCAGTGGGCAATATCTCCGACATATCAGGGGCCGGCGGAATCACTGCCACGCCACCACTGACTATACCGCATTGAGGGTCGCAGACAATAGCCCAATACTTATCGTCCGGGCCACCAGTAACCCAACCAGGCGACGCATAGACGTCCAGCATGACTGTCTCGCTTGGCAGCAGAGTAACCGGCTTGGGGGTCACGTTCGCATCTCCATTTACGGAAATCTGCAGAGTCATAGCAGAGGCAACAGGAACTACTCCCAGAACCAGCATTAAAATCAACATTTTTCTCATTGTTCGGTCTCCAAAAAATAAAATTAACAACTTAAATGCTTTGGCCTGTTAAAGGCACCATTTACGATTAAACGTTTGCGCGTTTTAAAGCCCTTTTTAGCCACCAAGACACAAAGACACCAGAAATCAACAACGACTAATTGATTGTTTTACTCCAGCCCCGATTAAAGTTGTCAAAAAGCTATTGCTATAGCCACCAAGGCACAAAGACACGAAAGAACAAAGAATTCAATACTAAACGATTACGTGAGTTTTTCCCGCCCCTTGCAGCAATAACTCTCTCTACCCCGATTAACTTAGAGGTATTATAACATATCTAAAAGAGGAATGCAAGGGAAAAATAAAAAATTTAGCCATCCACCTTCGTCCCTTAGGGACTACGGCGGACAGGCTCCGGGCACAAAGACACGAAGAAAAATGATATATACTTAAAAATTTTATGTTTTAGGGCCTTGGCGGCTACGGTTATAAAATTATTCTTTTTATCCCCTGTTTGATTAGCGGAACATTAAAATTAATCAGAAATCCCAGCCTTTTGCCGGTGAGCCTCAAATAGCTTAAAAGTTGTGCTTCCCATAATGAGTTATTCTGCTCTATCGCCTTTAACTCGCAAATAATCAGCTCTTCAACAAGAATATCCAGTCGCAGGCCTTCATCAAACAAAATGCCGTCATATTTTATCGGAATATTTACCTGCCGTTGATATGAAAGATTTCTTTTGGTAAGTTCGTGGCAGAAACAGGTCTCATAAATCCTTTCCAGCAACCCCGGACCAAGATTTTTATGAACTGTATATGCCGTATCTGTTATTTGAGCAGCTATTGATTCTTCCTTTTCGGATAATTGCTCAAATTGTTTCTTTGTATCTTCCATAAATCTTTTTGAATCAAGATTCTTCGTGCCTTAGTGTCTTGGTGGCTACGTATAAAAAAAGAGGCAGGTTTATAAGACCTGCCTCTTTCTCTTTTAAGCGTTTATACGCTTATTGTTTTCTCCTAAGAAGCAATCCGCCAAGGCTAAGCAGTGCAATTGTTGCAGGCTCCGGTATCTGGTGGATAATCACCACGTCTTCCAGGTTAAAGGTTTCGAAATCCAGGGTGGTCCACAGCTGAATTAGTGTATCACCGTTATTAGATTCACAATGGAAGAGAATCTCATCAAAGTAGGTACCCGAAGGAGCGGGGCTCGGCGACGATGGAGAGCCGGCAATACTACCAAAGACTCCTCCCTCGCCAGGGAAAACCTCATCCCAGTCTGCAGTGGGCAATATCATCGACATATCAGGGGCCGGCGGAATCACTGCCACGCCACCACTGACTGTAGCACAATGAGGGTCAGTAACAATAGCCCAATACTTATCGTCCGGGCCACCAGTAACCCAACCAGGCGACGCATAGACGTCCAGCATGAGGGTATCGCTTGGCACCAGAACATAGTAGCTGTCCAAAGGCTCCGGATTTCCATTTACGGAAATACTCAGCATCATCTGCCCGTTAGCCAAAGCACTCAAAGATGCAACTAACATTAAAATTAACAACTTCTTCATCTTAAAACCTCCTTTTAAACTAAATTAACATTCGAATGTTAAACCTTTCACTTTTTAATTTTTACTTACGTTACTTTAATTCGTCCAGAAACTCCACTTGTCGCCGCCAGGTATGTTACAATCAAGGGTGCAATTCTGGTCCTTGTCGCAGCATGGAACTAAGGTTTGAGCTTTGTTATAGTAAGCCTTCAGGATGTTCAGGTCAGGAGATGCGACTCTGGCGATACCTGTTTTTTTATGGTCAAAGTCTGCACAGATGCCATTTGTTACGTTTTTCAGGATGGTATCAGCCTTGTTGTAGGCAAGCTTTAACAAATTCAGGTCAGGAGACGCAACCCAAGCTATACCTGTTTTTTTGCCGTCGGCATCGCCGCGACAATGTCTCCTGTAGCACCAGCAATTCGGCTCGCCCCATTTAACCCAGGTATTGTACTCGTTGTGGTCGGCCAGGTTGTAGTCCTTAAAGCATTTCTCCGGCTGGGTAGGAGCAGCACAGCGGGTATACTTCAACGTTTTGGCAAATGGGGGAGCGGTACAGCCATCTTCAAAGACGACGCCGCCACGATAGGTGTCTTCACTCTCGATTACAACGTTCACATAGCCTGTCGAGCCGTTACAGTCAAAATGGAGCTCGCAAAGTATGCCGCAGGCGTCCGGAGCGTTGACCCAGTCACGCACGGGTGCATACAACGAACCGAACTCAAGAATAATGTTCTTGCCCGGCAGAGGCTTGCTACCACCCGGGTCATTCGGGTCAGCAAGCGGAGAGCCCCAGCTATTCACATCGCCATTGGCAAGAATGACGATTCTGGCCGGATAAATACCATAGCCTCTGCTTGTAGAGTTGCTCTCGCCTCTCTTGAAGTCATTAACATCCTTGATGACAATATTGGGGTCGTAATTGGGGTCATTGGGGTTGCCAACTAAGGTGATTTTTAATGCGAATGCACGTGGCAAGTTGCATGGGTCGGCGTTGCGATACCAAACATTAACATCGTTGGCACATAAGACCAAGTTGACATCCAGTGGACCGTAGGCAAATGCCGGGACGGCGACTAAAATCGCTAAAACTAAAATCAGCTTCTTCATATTTCTTACCTCAAAACAAATTCTCTTTTTTTCTTACCTCTCGCCGAGCTTTTCACTCAGCGCGGTTCTGGTTTCTTATTCCCTTCCGTTCATCACCACCATTTTGCCTGAAAGAAACTGAACAAGCAAGGAAAGAAAGTCCACATCCAGACTCGGAAGGAACATCTGGCGTGATGTTTTCTTCTTTTTGAACACCTCCCTTTCTGCCCTATATGGGCAATATGACGGTTACAAATTTCCTTAGTCATATTATCATCAGGCAATTTAAAAATCAAGAAAAAAATTAAAAAAAATCAGATATTAACACTAAAAACGCAGATTTAGGACTTAAAAAGTTTATAATTTTTCAGACTATTGATTACCATTATAGTCCTATAAAACAAGAAAATCTTACCGGGAAAATTTTTAAAAGGATTTCTATTTACCAATTCCCTTTTTCCAGCCTAAAAACCGGCATTTTGCCAAAAACGAACTAAAAAATTCAATCTTATAGGGCGAATTAAGCAGCAAAACAAACTCTACAAAAACCTCTTTTTGGCAGTTAAATACTATACGTTTTATCTCCTCAATTTCGTTTTTGCTAACAACCATCGACTATCAACTGTCAACTAATGTTACATTTTGGAAATTTTTCGCCAGCTACGGCCATCTTTTTGAATGAGCGCATCAGCCTGCGGAAAACTTTCACTGCCGGCAGAATAAAAATAAGGCTCCACATCCTGCCGCTGCCAGGTTTTAAGCACATTATCAATAAGTCCCCAGGTGAGTTTTACATCATCAATCCTTGTAAAGAGAGTCTGGTCGCCAACCATACAGTCAAGCAGAAGCCGCTGGTATGCCTCCGGCGGCTCTGTAGCGAAGATTTCAGCGTAATTAAAATCCATCTCGAGAGTGCCGATACATAATTTCGGCCCAGGTCTTTTAGCCTCGAAGAAAAGACTGATACCTTCCTGCGGCTGGATTTTCAGCACGAGGACATTTGCCGGCAGTTGTTCAATCCCTGCCGAGGCAAACAGCAGGTGAGGCACTTTTTTAAAGACTACGGCGATTTCCGTAACGCGTTTGGCAAGACGTTTTCCCGTTCGTAAATAGAACGGTACAGACTGCCAGCGCCAATTATCAACGAAAAGCCTTGCGGCAACATACGTTTCTGTTTTTGAATTTTTCTCAACATCGGCCTCCTGCCGATAGGCAGGCACCTGATTGCCGTTAATTTTACCGGCAGTATATTGCCCTCTTACAATGTCCTCGCTCCACGGCTCAAGGTTGAACGGTCTGATAGTGCGCAGAAGCTTTACCTTCTCATCGCGGATATGCTCTGCCGCAAACGAGGCCGGCGGCTCCATCGCAACAAGAGAAAGCATACTCAACATATGATTGACGAACATATCACGCAGCGCGCCGATTTTATCGTAATAGCCGCCTCTGGCTTCGATGCCGATTGATTCGGTTATCGTTATCTGAATATGGTCAATATAATTTCTGTTCCAGACCGGCTCAAAAATCGAATTGGCAAAACGAAACATTAAAATGTTCTGCACCGTCTCTTTGCCAAGATAATGGTCGATTCTGTAAACCTGCTCCTCAGCGAACCATTTGCTTAAACAATCGTTAAGCTCAAGGGCACTTTGCAAGTCTCTGCCGAACGGCTTTTCAACAACCAGTCTGACAAAATCATCGTTTTCGGACTTGTTAAGACCGGCATACCCGAGATTTTCAACCGCTTGCGGATAGAGCAAAGGCGGCAGGGCGAGGTAAAAAATTCTGCCGGCCTTTTTGTGCGGGCCAGAAAGCCATTTTTTGATATTATTATAAAGATTTTTGTCGCTGTAATCGCCGATTATGTAGTGAAAATTATTTAAAAAATCAGTTCGCTGCTTTTCAGAGAGCAACGGAATATCCTTAATCGCATCAGCAGCTATTTTTCTGAAATCGTCGTCGGCCAGTTTCCTTCTGCCGCAGCCGAGAAAGAAAAAATCCTTCGGGAGCAGTTCTCTTTTAAACAGATTCACAAGAGCTGGAATAAGTTTTCTTCTTGTTAAATCGCCCGAGGCACCAAAGACAACAAACCCACAGTGGGGCGCCGGCGACTCGACGCAAAACATCTGCTGGTTCGCAACTGACGGACGAATCGGCTCCATTTTTCAATTAATCCGAATCCACCGGCTCGAATTCGTCCTTGGCCG
Organism: uncultured Planctomycetaceae bacterium; assembly: GCA_964492875.1. GTDB lineage: Bacteria > Planctomycetota > Phycisphaerae > Sedimentisphaerales > UBA12454 > JAPLMW01. The sequence continues at coordinate 83,255 of CAZBLD010000012.1, read as the reverse complement.
CTCCGCATTCGGGACAGACCCAGTCGTCCGGCAAATCCTCAAATTCCGTGCCTGGCTTAATGTCGTTGTCCAGGTCACCCTTTGCAGGGTCGTAAATATAGCCGCACATAAGGCATTTGTACTTTTGCATAGCTTTACCTCTTTTTGAAACGGTTGTTTTTCTGTTTTTCAGCCGCTTAACTGTTCAAGATTCTTCTGGAGGGTTACTACATGGCTCATTTCTTCTTTTATTATTTCATCGACCTTTCTTTTGCCGGCCGGCGAGGGAACAAACTCCTTAAGCCCGAGATAGTAATCTATCGAAGCTTTCTCGGCCTCAATGGCTGTTTTTATGATTTGCATCGGTGTTTCAGAGCCGGTGAATTCAATGTGAGGCGCCGCTTTGCCCTCCCAGCCGGCATTTTTGGCCATTGCCTTTAAGTAGTAAACCATCTCGTTGTTCGGGTCGAAAACCTTTGTGTCATCACTTTCATTTTCAAGACTTTTTCTCATCTCGGCAAAAATTTTCTCGTGTTCATCCTCCATCTCGGCAAGCCGCAGGAAAAACCGCTGCATAGATTTGTCCTTCGCGGCGGTTGCAGCATCACGATAGAACTTTGCACCGTTGCGCTCAATCTGTTCTGCAATTTCAAAAATCTCGAAAGCCGTAAAACTTACTGCCATAATTCCGCTCCATTAATACTCAACTCAAAACTCAAAACTTATAACTTCAAACTATGCTTTCCACAGGCCGTGCAGGTTGCAGTATTCTCTTGCGGTTACCTTTGCGGCATCAATTTTGAAAACTGCTTCGGGTTTCTGGCCGGGCGATAAAAATTCTCTGCAGGCCCTGCCGTCTGCAATAAGCTCAATCCATTCGATGTAATGCTCCGGTATCATCGGATGAGCGACCGAACCGATTTTGACCTTGTATCCGCCGTCGATTTTTTCAATCACCGGCACGTGCTTTTCCTTTGCTGCATCGGTCGTATTTTCCACGAGCAATTTCATCGGCTGGCCGCAGCAGACAAGCTCGCCGTCACCGCCGTGTGTAACTTCAACGATATTTCCACAAATAAAACATTTGTAGATTTCAAGCTTCTTTGCCATAATTGTTCCTTTCTTATTTCTTCAGTTCTTTATGTTTTGTCGCTATTTTTTCAGCCAGTTCATCAAGCTTTTTGAAATCCTGCTCCTTTGGTTCGCCTTTTATGAGGAGAGGTTCGAGTAATTCAGCCTTGCTGTTTGCAAGAATTGTTTTCAACTGGTCGACTATTCTGCCGCCCCAGCCGAATGAGCTGATTATCGCAAGATATTTTATTTTCGGCCTGAGGGCATTTATCAGAAACGCTGCGTAGGCTGCCGCCGGATGAGCGCCTGTGAGAAACGTCGGAGAGGCGAGCACTATACCTGCGGCATCAACCGACTCAATGGCAAGCCTGCCAATATCCGCACCAACAAGGTCAAACTGCGAAACTCCTATATCTCTTGCCATAAGCGCACTAACAAGGTGCTCAACCATCTTTTTTGTGCTGCCGTGCATTGATACATAAGCGACAATAACTTTGTTTTCAACGTCATCGCTTATCCATTGTTTATAGGCATTGATGATAAATTTCGGCTCGTTATACAATGGGCCGTGACTCGGCGCGATAATTTTTATATCGAGATTTTTTATCTTTTCGAGATTTTTTTCGATTGGGCCTCTGAACGGCATCATTATCTCGGCATAATACCGCTTTGCACATTCATAGACTCTGGATTTGTCGGTAATAAATAAGTCGCTTGTTGCCAGATGCGAGCCGAAGAAGTCGCAGGAGAACAGGATTTTATCTTCCGCTAGCCAGGTCGACAGTGTTTCCGGCCAGTGCACCCAGGGCGTAAAAATAAATTTGAGCGTTTTATTTCCCAGCGAAAGCTCCTGTCCGTCTTCGATGACGATGAATTTCTGCTCATCGATTCCGAGCAGGTCGATAAGCATATTTTTGCACTTTTCGTTTGTAACGACTTTTGTATCTGGGAAAAGCTCCAGCACATCCGGTATCGAGCCCGAATGGTCCTGCTCAGCGTGATTTGCGATGAGATAATCAATTTTTTCAACGCCTGCCTCGGCAAGGTTTGTTATAAGCGTTTCGGTTTTTGTGAGGTCAACGGTATCGACAAGAGCAGTTTTTTCATTTCCTTTGACGATGTAGGCATTGTAGCTTGTGCCGTCCGGCAGCGGAATAAGCTCGTCAAATAGGCGTCTGTCCCAGTCGATTGCTCCGACTTCAAATATATCCGGCTTTACCTGTCGCATAATTGACCTCCACGCGAAAAACAAAAATCACAGAAGTTTTTTAACTTCTTCGAGCACTTCATCGTAGTCCGGTTCGTGGGTTATTTCCGGTACTATCTTTTCGTAACGGACGATTCCTTTTCTGTCAACAACAAAAACTGCCCTTGACAGAAGCCTTAAATCCTTTATCAGGACTCCATACGCCTGGCCGAAGGAGGCGGTTCTGTGGTCGCTGAAAACATAGACATTTTTCACATCGGCAGCGATGCACCATCTGTTCTGTCCGAACGGCAAATCCATACTTATCGCCAGAACTACAACGTCGTTGCCGAGTTTAACCGCTTCTTCATTGAATCTTCGCGTCATAATATCGCAGATGCTCGTATCGAGCGAAGGGACACAGGAAATGATGCAGACTTTTCCTGCGAATGAAGAAAATTTTATGGTTGAAAGGTCTTTTGCAACGACTTCAAAATCAGGCGCCTTGTCGCCAACCTTTACGGCATCACCCAGAAGAACAACGGGTCTGCCTTTCATCGTTACAATATCTTTTCTTTCTGGCATAGCGCACCTCCTGAATTTTTTAAAAGTTCACTGCTTCGATTTCTGCATACGCCATAGGATGGGCACAGGCCGGGCAGGTATCGAGCGCCTCTGTGCCTTCAGAGACATAGCCGCAGTTTCTGCAGACCCAGCGGACAGGTTTTTCACGTTTGAATACCCTGCCCTTTTCAATATTGTCGGCAAGTTTCAAGTATCTGTCACGATGTCTTTTTTCAGCAACAGCAATACTGCGGAAGACCTCTGCGATTTCTGCAAAGCCTTCTTTGTCAGCGACTTTAGCAAACTCAGGATACATTTGTGTCGTCTCGTAATTTTCGCCTGCCGCTGCTGCTTTTAAATTTTCCAGCGTTGGGCCGATTACGCCTGCCGGGAAGGCGGCCTGTATTTCAACTTCGCCGCCCTGCAGGAACTTGAATTCTCTTTTTGCATGTTCCTTTTCCTGCTCGGCGGTCTCTGTGAAAATCGCTGATATCTGTTCATAGCCTTCTTTCCTTGCGGCGGAAGCAAAGTATGTATATCTGTTGCGGGCCTGCGATTCACCCGCAAATGCGGCAAGTAAATTCTTTTCTGTCTGAGAGCCTTTTAAGTCCATAGTTTTATCTCCGTAAACTAATCTAATTTAACTTTATTTTCCTTCTCAAAACACGGTCGGCACAACCCCTCTACATAAACGGCAGTTCTCAATACTTTAAAGATGTGCCTTAATTTTTCAGGAACTTTGATATTTTCAAACCCATCATAGCAAAAGTCAAAAATTTTTTTACATTTTATACACTTAAAATGCTGATGAATTTCAAGGTTGCCGTCGAATCGTTTTACATCTCCGCTGCCCTCGACGACAAACGCAGAACCGATATGATTTAACATGTTCAGCGTCCGGTTAACAGTATCCAGCGAAATATTCGGCAGAACCTGTTTTACTCTTTTATAAACCGTCTCTGCCGAAGGATGGTCGCTGGAGGCAATCAGTGTCTTATAGACCTCAATACGTTGAGGAGTTATTTTTAACCGCTTCTGCCGGCAACGGTTATAGAACAGTTCAAGTTTTTCTTTCAAGTCTTCCAACAATTTATTCCCAACATTACTAATTTAACAAAACCTTTCTCCATTAACCACGTATATATTCAAAGCTAAATAGTAGTAGCTACTATATAAGAGCTATTCTTGTTTGTCAACAGGTCTTTTGAAAAAATTTTGTCTGCTTGCAGGGGGTAAAGACGTGAATGGATGCGAAAAAAGGCAATTTTCCCTCGCCAAAATCATTTGGGAGGGCGTATCCAGCGAGCTTCGCCGGGGAATGTGAAGATGCCATGGCTGAAAAGCTATGGCACTTCACATACTTGTGTATCCGAAGGGACACAACAAAATTATAGGACCAGGTTTAACCGCAAGCTCTTTTGCATCGTTTTGGACGGCAAAAAAGAAGCTCTTTGTTAAATTGGGTAGTTTTTAAGTCGAAAAGGCATATAGCATTGAGGCTCACAGAGACTTTATGAACAATAAAAGAAAAGACATATTGACAACCGGACAGGTCGCCCAGATTTGCAAGGTTGCTCCACGAACGGTAACCAAGTGGTTTGATACCGGACAGCTTAAAGGCTATCGAATCCCCGGCGGCAGAGACAGAAGGATTCCGGCGGCGGAGCTAATCCGTTTTATGAAATCGCACAACATGCCGACCGAGCAGCTCGAACGTGACAGAGTCAGGATACTGATAATCGACAGCGACTGGCAGATGGCAAATACACTTGCCGAGTCGTTGAGGAAAAATCCTTTATTCGGCGTGGAAACTGCCAACAGCGGTTTTGACGCCGGCCTTATTGCTCAGAAATTCGAGCCTCACGTGATTTTAATCAACCTGAAGGCCTCTGATATTGATGCCGACCATATCTGCAAGAATGTCAGAAAGAATCCTGAGCTGGGGGCTGCAAAAGTAGTTGCTCTCGCCGAGGGACTAAAACAAAACGAGGCCGGGGCAGTTCTGAAAAAAGGTTACGACTTCTGCATAACAAATACATCCGATGTTGCCGAGATTGCAAAAACCATCAGCCAGGCAATAGCGATTATCTAAAAAATCCCAATCACCAATTTCCAAAAACCAAACCACAAATTCAAAACGCTGTTAAATATTGGAATTTTCTTTCACCCGTTTATGTTTTACTGTATTATTCTATTGTATAAAAAATGGAATTTGGGCGGGAGATTATTATGGAATATGCGGTCGGCAAAACAGGCAGAGTAATTGCTGCAAGGCTTTTTGAAGGCGAAGAGCTTTACGAATCTATTGAGTCAATCGCCGAAAAGGAAAAGGTGAATTCCGCAGCAGTGCTGATAACCGGCGGAATCAGAAAGGCCGATGTGGTTGTCGGCCCGAAGACCGAAACGCCGAAGTCCACTAAGGGATGCCTTACGGCAATTGAGCCGAATTTTTTAAGTTTCAACGGCCCCGGCGAAGTTTTAGGCGTCGGCACAATTTACTGCGACGATGATGGGAAACCCAAACTGCATTTACACGCCGGTCTGGGCAGAGGCAATAAACACATAGTCGGCTGCCCCCGCGGCGGAGCAAGTATATTTCTGATTCTCGAGGTAACGATTATTGAGATAACGGGGATTGATGCAAAAAGAGAGACCGACGCCGCGACGGGTTTTAAACTTTTAAGAATTAAAAAATAATTTTTTTGTTTGAGGGAGATAATTATGAAAAAGACTGCTATGCTTAAGATTTTAAATCCCATTCTGGTCTTGCTGATTGTCAACCAGGCAGTAACGGGGGCACTTGGGCCAAAACTTTCACCTCAGACTTTCGTGACTCTTCACGAAGGCGGCGGGGCGTTGTTAATCTTTCTTGTTTTTGCGCACCTTATATTGAATTTCAACTGGGTCAAGGCAAATTATTTTGCAAAGTGAAAATTCCGCGGGTTTTTCTTGTATCCTCGTTTAGAATATGATATAATATTCGCTTAAATTAAGCGGTTATTTAACAATTTATAATATGGAAAATGGCTAAAATCATAAGCGATTACCAAACAATGACTTATGGTTAAATATCAATAGCCATTGTAGCTTTATAGTATATTAAAGTCCATCTAACTCAAGCAAATCTTCATTCTTCAGTTTTCCTTTCTAAATCTTTTTCCCGGAGTCTTATTATGTCTCAAAAACGCAAAATCGATTACCTGATGTTCAAAGTCCAGGGCCGGATTATCAAAATTGACCCCGATATTTTCAGTAAAATCTTTAACATCTCTCATAACCCACCTGACAGAAAATACAATGGCGGCATCGCTTCGGTGCGTATTTCTTCGGATGGTTGTCCGGTTGTTGTTTTTGGCAAAAAACCTTCGCGTTATGTTCCGCTTGCCCGGTTCGTAATGAACGCGCAAAAGGGTCAGATTGTTGACCATAGAAACAGGGACCCTTTTGACAACCGAAGATGTAATCTGCGTTTCGTAAATAGAAGGCAAAATAATCTTAACAAAATACGCAAAAACAAATCAGGATTTATCGGCGTTTGTGTAAAAAAAAGAAATATCTGTGTTGCGACTTATGTGCTCGCAAACGGCGAGAGATTATATTTTTATTTGCCGGATAGTCCTGATAATCGGATTATTGCTGCCTTTGCCCACGACAAATTTGTCTTGCAGGCCGGCGAAGAAGATTACGCCCCGCTCAATTTCCCCTGCTGGAAATTCGAGCCTTTTAGGAGTATTTTATTACACGAGGATTTAAGAAAATACAAAACCGCCCGCAGTACCGGGGGGACCCAGCTCGAATTTGCCTTTATGAAAGACTTCAAAAATTGAAAATGTTTAACTTCTTTTCGTGTTTAGCCCCCACTTTTAGTGGGGGTTCGTAATTCCCCAATCGCCGGGGTTCGTCTTATTTCAATTTTCTATTTTCGATTGTCTATTTTCTACTCGTGGTTAGCCCCCGCACCTGTGGCGGGGGGTTGTCATTCCCGCGTAGGCGGGAATCTATGTTTTTCTGTTTGGAATAATACTTTCTCAATTTCCGTTCAAAAATTATCCATCCCGTCCGTCTTTGAACTTCTGATATATCTGCGGTCAAAAGTTCAAATAACAATTCTCCAATTTCTTGCAGATTTTGTTGCCCCAATTCTTTTTGCATTTTATTGACTCCAAATGAAAATAAAAATCATTCTCAAATATTTGAAGCCAATATAGAGTCTGGAATACATTTGTCCAAGCGGCAGAGACGCTTGTGTCACTTTTTACACATTTTCTGTCGCTTTTTCTGTCACTTTAGTAGGGGTAGGCTTGCTATATGATCACGATAACTTTGCCAATTTGCGATGAGGTCTTCTACCTGATAATATTTCGCTTTTCCTGTACTCCATTTTTCGTCTATACATTTTGGAAGTTGAATATTTCCCTTCATATGTTCATTATTTAGGCATTTTCGCCAATGCGCCAAACGTCTTGGTATAGGATCTTTGCAATTGCAATAAGTTTTTATAAAAGCTCTGAGGGTTATTGGTTTTTTTTGAATTGCGGTTTTCCTAGACTGCAAAAAATCGTAAAATGTGTAATATTCCCAATTTTGAATTTTAGACTTTTCTCCTAATTCTTTACACATTTCAAACTTGCAATAGGCAAGTAATTGAGAAGCAAGTTTATTCAAGTTGAATATTATTTCTTTGTTGTGTTCAACAAACTCAATAAAATCTGAAATGCTTTGGAACGCTTCTTGATAATCTGCTAAAGTTAATTCATCACTTTTCTTGACGAGTAGATTTGGGTTAGGATTTGCAAAAATACCACGAAAATATCTATCAGATCCATAATATTTATCAAATGCTTTCATATATTCTATGTCACCTTGAAAACCCAAAGAAACTTCATAAAAGAGAAAGGCTTCATCACTTTTAGGACGAACGGTTTCAAGCAAACCAGCGCCCTCTAATATTAAAGCATAGATTTCAGGGTTTTCTTGTCTAAAAGCTGCAATACGTTTGTGATTGTAATATATTTTTGAAAGCAGATTACACAATTCACCTCTAAACTCGCCAAAGTCCTCACTAATAGAATAACTTATCATTTCGTACAACTCAATCTTTTTACATTTAGGGCTATATTCCTTCTGCATCGCCTTATATTCATTAATGTAATCAGAATTGTATGCTGAAAGTTCCTCGGCTGCCCCTTGGAATTCATAAGCAATTTCCGCTATCATTCCCAGAGAATCTATATCATAGGCAAATGGATCATAATGCATTTTTTATCTCATAAACAGTATACCATTTATTTTCTACCGCCCGCGTCTCTTTGTCAAACCTTCTTTTTACCCTCTTGTTTTGAACAGAAAATCAGTTTAATCAGCGTAATCTGTGATAAAAAAAGTTTCGTGTCTTAGTGGCTTCGTGGCTATTTTTTCACAAAATAATCGCCGGGCAATTGTTTGACAATGCCTTTAAGCCGCAATGAAACAAGAGCAGCATTGACCTTTCCAGCGGCGATGCCGGTCTGACTTATTATCTGCTCAATATGGGTAGGTTCACTATCAAGACAATTAAATATCTTTCTTTCAATCTCAGTCAGATTTAATTGTGTAATGTCAAACAGAGGCATTTCTGCCTTTTGAACGGATTGTTTGGCGGTTTGTGAAACATATTCAGCAAAATCCTTTTGCAGATATTCGAGCGTTTCGAGTACATCCTCGACCGACTCTATAAGTTTAGCACCCTGTTTGATGAGACTGTGTGGCCCTTTTGAAAGCGGCGAATCAATCCTGCCGGGTATGGCCATAACTTCGCGGCTGTTTTCGAGGGCTGCTCTTGCGGTTATCAGCGCACCTGAGCGAGGTGCAGCCTCAACGATAATCGTCGCGAGCGAGAGGCCCGCGATGATTCTGTTTCGAGGCGGAAAATTTTCGCTCAAAGGCTCATATTCGAGCGGCAGCTCGCTGATACAGGCACCGCTTTGAGAAATCTTTTCAAAAAGCTGTTTATTTTCCGGCGGAAAGATTTTAGCAAGCCCGCAGCCTTGTACGGCGATTGTTCTGCCATTTGCACTTAAGGCGCCGCTGTGTGCTGCGCTGTCGATGCCTCTTGCCATGCCGGATACTATTGTAAAACCAGCCGCCGCGAGTAAATGAGCGAAACGAGAGGCCTGTTCGCTTCCGTAATAACTGCACTGGCGGGAGCCGACTATGGCGATGGCAAGACTGTCCGATTTTGCAAGTGTGCCTTTAATGTAAAGCACCGGTGGGGGGTCGTAGATTTTTTTCAGCAGGACAGGGTAACGCGCATCTTCAATATTTATAATCCAGACGCTGAGCTTGTCAGCGAGTGCAATTTCCTTTTCAACATCGATTTTGTCCTTTGTTCGGCAGATTTCTTCTGCTGTTTTTGTGCCGACGCTTTCAACTTTTGCAAGCGCCCCGGCACTTGCACCGAGGATTGTCTCAACCGAGCCGAACTGCTTCAGAAGTCTGGCAAAAATCACCGGCCCGACGCCCTGAGCTCGAACAATCATCAGCCAATTTCGTATATTTTTAGAGTTTCCTTCCACTGCAGCCTCACAAAAAGAAGGAAAATTTTGTAACGTTTTTATCCGCTTTAGCGTCAAAAGCAATAAAGAAATCGCTTGGATATATGAAAAAAAATAACAGTCCAACTGTAAATATGGACTTTTAAGGTCTTAAATATTATTCCGATTTCGTGACGAAATTGTCGTGGACTATTTGAATGTAACTCATTTTCCTAAAACAGCTTATAAAACTGGGAATAAACGCTCTTTATATTCTGTTATTAAGTGCGAAATGTATTAAATTGACTTAGGATTATTTTAGTGCTATTCTAAAGGGTTATGGTTTCACGAGCAGAAACAACCAAAAAAACGGCTAAAACTCCTTCTAAACTCGAGAAGGTCAAACTGGCAAGACAGTTCAGGACTATAAAGCTGGCTCTTGAATATCTGTTCAGCCGGACAGACTATGAAAAACAGAGTCGGCTGCGCTACAATGTAACGACCTTCAGTCTTGAGCGGATGGAGAGACTGCTTTCACTTCTGGGCAATCCGCACAAAAAGCTTGTTACCGCCCACATTGCAGGCACAAAGGGCAAAGGCTCGACTGCAACAATGCTTGCGCGAATGCTGGAGGCCAACGACTATACTGTGGGTCTTTACACCTCGCCGCACGTGGTCGATTTGCATGAGCGAATAGCAATTAACGGCAGAAATATCTCCGATTCGGAACTGCTCGGACTGATTAACCGTATTTATGCGCCGGTCGAGAAGATGGCCAAAAATGATGGCACGCCTACGTTTTTTGAGCTCTTCACAGCGATGGCATTTATGTACTTTGTCGACAAGAAGGTTGATATAGCCGTTATTGAAACCGGACTTGGCGGCAGATTAGACAGCACAAACGTAATAGAGCCTGCCGTTGTCGGCATAACCAGCATAAGCATAGACCATCAGAATCTTCTGGGCAATACGCTCGACAGCATAGCAAGAGAAAAGGCCGGCGTTATAAAGAAAGGTATTCCGGTGGTAAGCGTTCCGCAGGACCCGCTTGCGATGAAGGAGCTTAAAAAGGCTGCAACAGCGGCAAAAGCGCCTCTTATGGTAACCGGCAAGGATATAGATTTTTCGTACAGATTCGAATCCTCGCGCGAACACGGGCCGCATACGCGAATCTGCCTGACGACGCCGACAAGCAAATTCGAACATTTGAAAGTTCCTCTGCCGGGCGAACATCAGGCTATGAACTGCGGCCTTGCCATCGCGATGCTCGATATGCTTAAGACTGGCGGCTATAAAATCGACGACAATAAAGCCATCGAAGGCCTCAAAGATATCAAGATGCCGGGCAGAATGGAGATTATCAGCCGTGACCCGCGGATATTGATAGATGCGGCACATAACGCGGCGAGCATCAAAGCCCTGATTGTGGCCATCGGTCAGCATATACCTTACGATTCGATGATAGTAATCTTCGGCTGCGGCCAGGACAAGGATGTACGCGGTATGCTCGAACAGCTTCAGTACGGAGCTGATAAAGTGATATTCACCCGCAGCAATTCGCCAAAGGCGATGCATCCGCAGGAACTTGCGGATATGTACACGGAAATCTGCGGCAAGATGTGCCAGACTGCGATGAGCGTCGGCGAGGCAATTAGAATAGCCTCCAGTGCCATCGGAAAAGAAGACCTTATCTGCATAACCGGCAGCTTCTATCTCGTCGGCCAGGCAAAAGTAATGCTGCGTCCGGCATAGTTTTGGCGACCTGTCCTCCGTAGTCCCCTGTTCTTGCTTTCGCACCCGTGCCTGCGACTACCCAACGGGTGCAGGCAAGAAAGCATAGGAGACGAAGGATGGAAGGCGGATTACACGGATTTATTTCAACTTTCGACTTTCCATTTTTCGTTGAGTTTGAAAAGAAAGAGAGATAGAATTCCTGCGAATCTTTGAGCGAATCAGGGTTAAGAGAAAGCGAGGAAAAGAAAAAATTGGCATTTACACTTGAAACAATTGAAAGAAACGACGATTTTCGTATTGATTCCTTGTTTTTTATTCAGTTGGCAAATAATGCCATAGCGAATATTGTACACGATTATTTTTCCAGACGCAGAAGCAAAAATGCAACCAAAAAAGGACACAGACACAGACAATCAAGGAAACTATACAAAGCCATAACAGGATATCTTTCACAAAACCAGAATGGAAAAGAATCCCCTAAAGATATTTACCGGAGAATAATGGTAGATAACGACATTCTTCAAGACAGAACCTTTAGGATATTCAGCTTGCTGCCACAGGAAAGCAAGAATGCTTTGGTAGAAAGCATCAACGGTAACTATTTCAACAATTACAAAGACTGGCAAACTTTCTGTAATGACTGGAGATGTCTCCGAAGAAAAAGAAACAGTCTGATTCACTATAACCCAAATGAACTTTTTGATGACAACGAAAATTTTATCAAAGCGATGACGAAACTGCTTCTTGCGCACTTGAGTGAAGAATTCAAAGGTATGGTTAAGTCGTATCTGAAAAAACAAAAAACACCTAATATAGATACTGTCTTAGAACCGCTTAAAACAATAATAAGCGAAATAAATGCCTCAAAAAAGAGATTTAAGCTGCATAAGCAAAGCCAGAAACTTAAGCCGAAAAAATCGGCGGCTGAACGAAGAAGATTAGAAAAAATCAAGCAGGATTTGATAGAAAAAAGAAACCGCTACTACCAAGACAAAGATTTGAAGTCTCATCTGCTTAATTTTAAAAACCTTTATATGTTTATCGGCAGAAAACATATAAGGAACATCAAGTCTGTTTTTGGTGGTATTGATAAAAACAAACTGCATCTTGGCGATTACAAAGATATTTTCTTTTTATCGACGAGAATAAATTTGATAATCAACAGGCAAATCGAAAAGCTCAGAACTGTTTTTATTGCGGAAACAAAAGTACAAAGTGACAAGTTCAAAAATTTAATAGAAAGCCTGCCGAAATATTCCGCCGATGATAAAAGCAAATTTTTTCTGTCGAATCTTGTTAATATAAGAAATGCCATTGAGCATAACAGTCCGGCTTACAATTGCAGCAAAGCAAAAAATGATTATATTAAAACAATGTCAGGGAGCGATTATCAAAATTATTTTAATCAAATCTTTGGAGATGGTACAATTACGCAGGCCGCGGATAAATATTCATTTTTCGAAGTCATCTGTTTTATGATGAAGGCCATCAGAGATTATTTAGGCAAACAGGAGCTGAACAATTTTTATACACAACTGATTATGACGATTGAGCAGGAGAAGTATAATTTTGTAAAGGGGCAGGGAAAAATTCATTCCTGGAAAAATGAAAACGGCCAGAAATATGACAAGGATAAAATCAACTACAGAAGGGTAGTAAAAAAAGCCGCAGGGCAATGGCATAAAGACATCTGCCAGGCAATAAATTTGTTGAAAAAATGATATTAACGTTATATAATTTTGAAGGAAAATGGCATTTATAAGTCCAAAAGTCCGTAGCAACACCTTATTTGAAAGCAAGTTATAGATAATCGGCTGTAACTTGCCTCGAAATGAGGTGTGGTTATGGCCATTCACGGCATGGTCCGCCCATGTGCCTAGCTGTAACTTGCCTCGAAATGAGGTGTGGTTATGGCGCTTTTGTTACCTTGCCGCCGGCAGATATTGCTGTAACTTGCCTCGAAATGAGGTGTGGTTATGGCCTCCGCAACTCCGTGGCAAAAAGTGATACAGCTGTAACTTGCCTCGAAATGAGGTGTGGTTATGGCCGGTAAAAATGTCAAGATGTCTCATTTTTCGCTGTAACTTGCCTCGAAATGAGGTGTGGTTATGGCCAATTCCGGCTATTATTTCCATAAATCCTCGCTGTAACTTGCCTCGAAATGAGGTGAGTGGCGGCACTTTGTGAGGAGAAGAACTCAGTGAGTCGTTAATGACTTTTCTGCGGCGGATGCAAAAGAGGCGAAGACGTAAGGAAAAGAAAAAAAGGAAAAAAGATTGCCACGGCCTTATGGCCTCGCAATGACCCCGATGAGATAACCCCCTTAAACGACAAAAAAGCGGATTTTTCTTGACAGTTGGCCGAAGGCCAATGAAGATTAAAGTTCATAAAGAAGATGAAATGGACAACTCACAGCGATAACCGTAGCTGTCTATTATGGGCAAAGAAGGGAGATGAGTATATGGACCAGTTAGGAATCGGTGGTATCGGTTTTGTTTTCGGATATCTTCTGTATTACGCTGTGAGGCATACAGAAAAATTTGACGTAACACTTTTATCGGCGGCATTTGGAGCTGTGGGGAGCGAAGCCGTGATTGCGTGGCTAAGTCCCGGCGTCGAGCACTGGCTGGGAGCTTATGGAATCGGGTTGTTTGCAGGATTTATGTTTTATTTAGGGCTGACATTATATCTCCTTGGTAAAGGAAAATTCGAAAAACCGGCAAGCATCGGCCTATTATTTAAAACCCTGATAGGAACCAATCCGGAAAATCTTAAACAGCAATAAAAATGTGCAGTAAACTAATTAAAGGAGACTAATATGCGAAAGGTTGCTTTAATTGCAGAACTTTTGATAATGGGGCTTATATTGTCTGGATGTGCCGGGTGGGCAGTACGTGAACCGAACGCGATAACATTTGAAAATGCGATGAGACAGGTTGCTAACGGGCTCAATGAAATGTATGACATCGGCAAGGACCATCCCAAGTCCGGTCTTGTTCCAAGTGAGGTAACAATAGAATTTAATATCTCTGCCACTGGGAAAGATGCGGACAGACTCTATATCGAGGCAGGTATCCCGGCCGTGAATATAGCCAAAGCAGGGGCAGAGGCCAGTTCGGAAAAACAGGCTTCCCGCGGGAATAAGATCACAATCAAGTTTGTCAACCTGTTTTTGTCTGATGCCAATAATACGCTTCTAATGAAGAAGAGCCCTGAAGAAATAGTGAAAATAATAAAAGCTCTTAAAGATATCAATGTTGAAATTTACAAGGTGAAATGATAAGACGCAAAAATAAGAATAAAAAATTGAGGTGAAAATTGATACCCGCCACGCTGAAGGCGGACAAACCCCTTGGCAGGCCAAGGGGCTAAATAACCATACCAATTTTGTCCACATAGTCAAAAATGCGCAAGTCCTATAGACTCCTTACGGAGTAAAAACCCGCCGTCGTCTGCGGACTTCCAACTTCGTCAAAACTTCGTCGGACAAGGTGGCGGGCAAGCTTGCGGCTCTGTTGACCAAACTCTACCCCATATATCCATATAGTCAAAAGCGCGCAAGTTTTTTCTTGCGCGCTTTGAAAAAATAAAAATTTTTTTCCCCATATTCTGCAAGCACTTATGAAATCGGCCTACCAAAAATTTGTCGAAAATTCGTCAAAAACGCGCAAGTTTTTAGGTAATACGGAGGGACTTATGTGTCCTTTGAACTTCCAACATTTAACGTTGAACGTTCAATGTTCAATGTTCGACGTTCAATTTTTTAAGTCCTAAATCATTATGGAAAAACTTAATTTAACCATTCCGATTCCGAAGATAATTATGAGTCTTGTTTTGTGGTTTGTTCTGCGCTACAGGGAAAAACACTACGGCTTTGAATTTCGGCGCATCAAACTTACAAAAGGCAAATATGCCATCGTTGACCCTGACGATTACCAGACATTGGCCGAGGATGATTGGCAATGTATTGAAAACAATAGTAAGAATTATTATGCAGTCCGAATCGAGGCTAAGAAAATCGTGTATATGCACAGGCTGATTATGAACGCCCCTAAAGGCAAAATTATTGACCATAGAGACCGGGATGGCCTTAATAACACGAAGGCTAATCTGCATTTCGCAACAATTTCACAAAATAATATGAACTGTAAAAAAAGAAGCAAACCTGCCAGCTCAAAATATAAAGGTGTCTCCAGGGATAAAAGACGCAAAAATTGGCGGGTATCTATTTGCTATAATGGAATACATAAACGTTTAGGTTATTTCGATAATGAAGAAGATGCCGCAAGGGCTTATGACAAGGCCGCGAAAATATATCACGGCGATTTCGCCGTCCTCAATTTTCCATTAATATTTAGCCCCTTGATTCATCAGGGGGTTCAGGGCTCCGACAGAAATGGAGGGGAGAATAGCAAAACTAAATTACACATACTTGACGATAAAATACTATGTTATATAATTTCTCTCTTATTATATATTTTTGCGAAAATGCTCAGCGGAGATAATGATATGATAAAAATAAACGAATTGAGAAAAAGATTCGGGCCGATAGTTGCTGTTGATGGGGTATCATTCGAAGTGGAAAAAGGGCAGGTGCTTGGCTTTCTCGGCCCGAACGGGGCGGGAAAAAGTACTGTTATGAGAATGCTGGCCTGCTTTCTGCGGCCGGACAGCGGGACAGCACAAATCTGCGGATTCGATATCCTCAAAAACCCAATCCAAGTCCGACGAAATATCGGGTATCTGGCTGAGAACGTGCCGGCATATAACGAAATGACTGTTGGGGCGTTCCTGAACTTCATCTGCGATGCGAGGGTTATCGAAAATAAAAAACGCAAAGTCGCCGACGCTCCAAAGCTATGGCGACGGAGCGAAGCGCTCGATAAAATTGTCTCAATGTGCCATATCGAATCAGTCTATCATCAGACAATCGAGACGCTGTCGAAAGGCTACAAAAGAAGGGTAGGACTTGCTTCGGCGCTTATACACGACCCGCCTGTGTTGATTCTCGATGAGCCGACGGATGGACTCGACCCAAATCAAAAACACGAAGTACGCCAGCTCATCAGTAAAATGGCGAAAGATAAATGCATCGTTGTATCAACACATATACTCGAAGAAGTTGAAGCAGTGTGCAGCAGGGCAATAATAATCGCACGAGGAAAAATACTCGTAGATTCAACGCCCCAGGGGCTCAAAACCGAATATAACTGTACGCTCGATGAGGTCTTCAGAAAAATCACGACAAGTAAAGTAGCATAATAGCCACGAAGACACTAAGGCACGAAGAATAAAAAGATATAGAAAAATTATGGAAGTTACAGAAAAGCAATTCGATAAATTATCCGAAAAGGAAGAATCTGTGGCCTCACAAATAGTAGATGCGGCATATACAGTTCATAGCAATCTTGGCCCGGGACTGCTGGAAAAAGTTTATGAAACCTGTTTCTGCCATGAACTTGCGAAAAGAAAGCTTTCTTTTCAACGGCAGATAGATATTCCTATAACTTATGACGGTATTTGCTTTGATGAAGGCTTACGGCTGGACATTCTTGTTGAAGGATTGGTTATCTGCGAATTAAAAGCAGTAGAGCAGAATAACAAATTATGGGAAGCGCAACTTTTGAGTTATTTGAAACTGACTGGGAAAAGACTTGGATTCTTGATTAACTTCAATGTGCCTTTAATTGTGAAAGGAATAAAAAGGATAATTTTATAAAAGAGCTACGAAAACTATAAGGCACAAAGAAATATAAATAATAAAATTTCGTGTCTTTGTGCCTTTGTGGCTAATATAAAGGAATAAAAAGTGAAGGGTTTTTGGGCAGTATTTAAAAGGGAGTTCAAATCGTATTTTACAACGTCGCTGGCGTATGTGTTTCTTGTGGTGTTCCTGTTCTTTTCAGGGTATCTGACATTTAAAGAAGGATTCTTCGAAGCCAGACAAGCAGATATGACAGTGTTCTTTGTGAATATGCCGCTGTTGTTCGTGTTTCTTGTGCCGGCGGCGGCAATGAGGCTGTGGGCTGAAGAGCGAAAAACAGGCTCTATCGAGCTATTGTTTACGCTGCCGATTACTATAAGACAGGCAGTGCTGGGAAAGTTCTTCGCTGCGTGGGTATTTTTGATTGTCGCAATGGCGCTGACGTTTCCAATGGCAATAACGGTCTGCTACTTGGGTAAGCCGGATGCGGGACTTATATTAGCAGGGTATCTGGCAAGTATCTTGTTGGCAGGGGGGTTCCTTGCAATCGGATGTTTCTTTTCGGCTATCAGCGGCAATCAGGTCATAAGCTTTGTGCTGTCGGTAGTGGCTTGTGCGATGCTCGTTTTTGCAGGGATGCCGACAACGATGAGCTATATGTCGACGTTTCTGCCGGCAGGACTTGTTGAAGCTGTAAGCCTTATGAGCTTTCAGGAACATTTCGATTCGATGCAAAAAGGCGTGCTCGAATTTAAGGATGTGAGCTATTTTGTCATTCTCATAGCAGGATGGATTACAGCGTGCGGCGTAGTTCTTGATGAAAGGAAGGCAGGCTGATGAATCCCGCACCTTCTAAATATTCAATGTATCACGTATATCTTTTAAAGAGTCTAAAGAGTAATAGCTTGTATATTGGATATACAACAGGTTTAAAAAAGAAGATTGAACCCCGCACCTTTAAAGTATTCAATAGAAAGAAGGTGCGGGATGAACCCCGCCCCACGGTGGAGCGGGATGAACAGAAGGAAGGTGCAGGATGAACAAAACCGTCAGGATAATCGCAGGTGTGATATTCGTTTTGATTATCACCTTCAGTCTTATCAGCATAAGCCAGAATCTCGGCAAGGGCCTGAAAATCGACGTAACCGAACAGAGACTTTATACGCTGAGCGACGGCACAAAGGCAATTCTTGCCAAACTTAATCAGCCGATAACGATGAAACTTTATTACGCCAGGACGGCGGCGCTCAAAGGGCCGGACCAGATTCGCTACTTTAATAACTATTATGAGTTTGTTAAATCGCTGTTAGAGGAATATGTCGCTGCATCCGGCGGAATGATAAAGCTTGAAGTTATCGACCCGCGGCCTTATTCGGATGATGAGGTTGCAGCACTAAGGTACGGCATCAAACGCTTTCCGATAACCCAGGAGGAAAATTTCTTCTTCGGACTTGTTGTACAGACGCAATTCGGAGTTGAAAAAACAATTCCGGTCTTTTCGCCAAACCGGCAGAACTTCGTCGAATATGATATAAGCTATCTGATTGATACTGCGATAACGCGACAGAAAAAAAAGATAGGCATATTAAGCACATTGGCGATGATGGGCGACGAGATGAGTCCTTATATGATAAGACTGATGCAGCTTCAGGGGCAGCAACCCCGGCCAGCGTGGACGTTTGTCGAACAGCTCAGACAGCAATATGAGGTAAAAGACATTCCGACGGATGTCAATAAAATAGAAGACGTGGATATTCTGCTGGTTGTTCACCCGAAAAACCTTTCGGAACAGACACTTTTCGCAATCGACCAGTTTGTGGTCAAAGGCGGCAGGACAATTGTCTTCGTTGACCCGTACTGTATCGTTGACCTGCCGCAACAGCCGGCGATGCAGATGCGAACAGAACACAATCCAAGCTCCGAACTTAACAAGCTGCTTGCCAACTGGGGACTGGAGATGCCGAAAGATACATTCGCAGGCGACAGGTCGCTTGCACAGTCCGCGACACTTAGAGCAGATGAAAGGCCGCAGAAGATAATCGGTTTTTTAGGACTGACGCCGGAATGTTTCAATCACGATAATGTCATAACAGCACAGTTAAACCAGGTAGGTTTTCTGTTCGGCGGTGTCCTGCGTGAAATTATGCCGGCCGAGCAGGAGATTAAGGAAAGAAATATTCAGCGTACACCGCTTGTTATGACAACGACAAGAGGAAACAGCTGGACGGTCGATAATCAGCTCGAACTTATGATGCCCGACGCTGATACGCTTATGAAAAAATTCACTGACGGAACCGAACCGGTCAAGATGGCTTATTTAGTTACGGGAAGGTTTAAAAGCGCTTTTCCGGCAGGTATCGATATCGAAGTTGATGCACCGGCAGATGCCAACGAACCAAATGCGCCGCTAAAAAAAATCAAGGAGCATATTGCGGGCCTGGCGGAGGCGAAAGAAACTTGTGCCGTGGTTGTTTTTGCCGATGTCGATTTTTTAAGCGATATGATTGCTTACAGAAATACGTTCTTCGGCACACTTGTCGTCGGCGACAACAGCGCTCTGGCAATGAACGCTATCGACGATTTGAGCGGTTCAAACGAGCTGATTTCAATCCGTTCGCGCGGCAATTTCAGAAGACCTTTCGAGGTCGTTGACAAAATCGAGGCGCAGGCTGAAACCGAGACCGCAGACCAGGAGGCAAAAATCAACGCTGAAATTGCGGGATTTGAAAACGAGCTGCAGTCGATTCTGAGCTCGGCCAAACAGGGCGAAGAAGAGATTATCGGCAGCTCCATTCTGCAAAAGAAAAATGAACTTGAACTGAAAATCCGCAAGGCGAAGAAGCAACTGGTGCAGATAAAAAAGACAAGATTACAGCGAATTGAAAGCCTGGGCAACGGGCTGAGAAATTTCAATATGCTGACGGCACCGGCGGTTATTCTTGTTATTGCAATAGTGCTCGGAATACAAAGGAGCGCCAGGAAGAGGCGTTATATCAGCCATGCAAGCGATGCGTAATAAAGTGAAAAGTTAAAAGTGAAAAGTTAAAAGGCAAAAAAATTTGCTGAATATCGGAGTTACCAGATGAGTGATAGGAAACTTTCACTTTTAGGTATTGCGGCGGCGGCTTCAATAGTCCTTGCTGTTATTATCTGGCAGTTTGCCGGCAGGAGCAAACAGACCTCAACAGGGCAGGGCAATCTTATTCAGGGACTCAACCCGGCAAATATAGCTGAAATTGCAGCAGGCAAAGGCAGCGAGCAGATTAGTTTAAAACGAAGAGGCGGCGGCTTTGTTGTTGCAAATAAAAGTTATTATCCCGCTTCAAACAGGGCGGTTAACGACCTGCTGGCTGCCTGTCTTGATGTTCGAACGGTCGAACTTTATACCGAAGATAAAGCCAATCACAAAGACCTCGGCGTTGCCGAAGAAAATGCAAAAGATTTGGTTAAATTTCTTGATTCGAACGGGAAGAACATCGCAGGCATTATCATCGGCAATACGCGCGAAGACGGCAGTACGGCCTACGGCAGGCTTTTCAACGATGACAAGGTCTATATCATTGGCAATCCGCCGTGGATAAAATCCTCACCGTTAGATTATGTCGAGCAGGAACTTTTATCAGTGGATAAAACCAATATAGACACCGTAACGATTGTATCGCCAAACGAGGTTTATACCCTGATTGGCGAAGCCAACGGCACTGAAGTAGTATTGAAAGAACTACCTGCGGGTAAAAGAGAGAAAAAAAATGATTGCGATGCAGTTTTGGGCGCACTTGGCAATATGAGATTCGACGATGTGAATGCTGCGATAGAAGAGACAAACTTGAATTTCGAGCGCAAATATACCTGCCTGCTGAAAGATTCGACTCTATACACTATCGAGATTGCTCAGTCCGCCTTCCATCCTTCGTCCGCCAAGGCGGACTACGGAGGACAGGTCGCCGAGGCTTCCGTCTC
The DNA here is from genome assembly GCA_964492875.1 of uncultured Planctomycetaceae bacterium. Classification (GTDB taxonomy): domain Bacteria; phylum Planctomycetota; class Phycisphaerae; order Sedimentisphaerales; family UBA12454; genus JAPLMW01. The sequence goes on along the minus strand of CAZBLD010000012.1, from coordinate 62,545 downwards.
CACTAAAGCTACGCCGGACAAGTCGGCGGATAAAAAAGATTCAAAAACATTTATAAGATGCAGCGCTGAATTTACAGATAAAACGCAAGTCAAAAAGGAGCAGGCCGTAGAATCGCAGGAAGAACTTAAAAAGAAAGAGGCAAAACTTCTTGCAAGAGATAAGGCCAAAAAATTTAGTGAGACCTGTGAAGGCTGGATTTACCAGATACCCGAATACAAGGCGAGAAATTTGACAAGACCAATGGCGGAACTTGTGGAAGATATTGCCCCTGAGCCGAATAATGTAAATGCACCAAAGGAAGTAAGGAAGTAAAGAACGTCGAACCCCGATGAGATAGATGAAGCGGCCCCGATGGGATAGTTTCACCCCGATTAGATAACTTCGTATCTCACAGGGTAAACATCCCACAGGGTAAACATCCCACAGGGTAAACATCCCACGGGGTAAACATCTCACGGGGCAGGCATTGAACATCGAACGCTGAACGTCCAATGATGAACGGTTGCGGTGGCCCCCTCTGCTTCTTGCGAAGCAAGAGAGGGGGTTACGTCTTACGTTATACGGTTACGTTCCCGCCAGAGGCGGCAGATAAAAAATAAGAATTATGGATGCGGTGGAGCTTCGGCTAGGATAAAAGGCAAAGAGGCTTTCTGCTGGCCATCGATTGCCAAATCAATCCTGTATTTTCCATATTTTGGCAGCTTAAACCTTTGAAGATTGGCAACAAGATTGACGACTGTCGAATCAGACTGAGCTGGAACTTTTACTGAAATTGTTCCCTCTAATCTTGGAATTACTTCTTTACCATCTTCGTCAATGACATAAATTCTGAATGGGTGCTGGCCTTCTTCAATTTTGGAGAACCTGAGCCTGAGTGCAACCGCACAGGCGGGATGCGTGGCGGGAACCTGCCCTGCAAAAATAGCGTCAAAAGCGCCTAAAACATTTAATTTGCCGCCCTGGTCGGTTGCAGCATCACATAACAAAAAAGCTTCAATATCCATTTTCTTTCCTTTCCTGTTACTAAAGTATAGCCACCAAGACATCCGCCTTCGTTAAAACTACGGCGGACAAGCTCCGGCACAAAGAATAAAAAGAATTCAATATAAAAACCATAAAAATCCTGATATCTTGGTGCCCTCGTGGCTAGTATGAGTTTTTCATTACGTTAGAGAGTTCTTGCCAATTCAGGGTTGTTTAAAGCTGTCATCAGGTCGATATAGCGGTAAGGGAAATCAAATTTATCACACAATATTTTAATTTTTTTAACGGTTTCTTCGCTGAGTCTGTGCTGCAAATCCTTATCGGCTGCCGTAAGGCATCCCCTGACGGACTTGCAAAAGAAGATTCTGCAACCTGCGAAACGAAAGTTTCGTACGCTGCATTTACCCCCACACCAATTTGCACTTCGATGGAGTGTTTTGAAAGTTAACCCGAGCGGTTTTAAATGTTCTTTTAAGCTTATCCGCCGCAATGTAAATTGGTGTGGGGGTTTACCATTTTCGAGATACGGGCATTGCTGTGTCAGCATAGATTTTGGATTTTTGACGTTTTGTCTGAAATACAATAGTTCCGGCGTTGTTACGAATAATTTGTGGCCGAAAGATTCAAAACAGCAGCATTTTCCACAGGCTGTGCAGTGAGAATTAAAATGTTTTATGTTTGAATCCAGCCAGTCATATATTCGCGCAACTTCATCGCAGATTTTTGATTCTTTCGATTTCATCGAAGGTATAAAGCCTCCCTTTGTTTACCCCGCACCTATTGTTCCGTGTTGTAGCAAAATCAAAACCGCTTCGCTCAACACCTGTTGAATCGTTTTTCTCCTGATTTGGGCCTGGCACAATAGGTGCGGGGTTTATTCCCGGGCATTTTACCGCAGCGGCGTTCCAGTTGTCCGGGCTGTCCAGATTGGCGGGCCAGAACGGCCATTTTCTGCACTGGGTCGGCCTGACATCATAAATCGCACAGCCCTTAAAGCCATTTACCCCGCACCTATTGTTCCGTGTTGTGGCAAAATCGAAATCGCTTCTCTCAACACCTGTTGTATCGGTTTTCTTCTGGCTTGAGTCTGGCACAATAGGTGCGGGGTTTATATTTGCTAGGAAGGAACAGTCCTTTGATTCGGGATTTTCCTTTATCGAGTAACTAAAACCAAATCTTTTAAGATGATTTTTTCTTACACCCCGCGGAGTTTGGCCGAGATGTTCAGCCAGCATTTTTATTTCCGGCCTTGAAATCCAAATAACGCCTTCGTGCGGGCCGGAGCAGCATTTTCCGCACTGCTGACAGGTAAAGTGAAGGCCGTTAATGTACCATTTATTTTTAACCACGGATTTCGCGGATTTCACAGATTTTGTTCTTTTAACCAATTTGCAATTGAATTGACAAAATCGGCCCCGCTTTGAAGCATTAGTTCTGCCTCGTTTTGTTCAATCACAAAGGTATATCCATAATCGCCAAGCTGTCTTTTTTCAAATGCTCTGTTGAGTTCTCTACCTAATTTTTTGTCAAAAATACCTGTTTTAATGAAATGCTCGCCGAAAGCGGAAATTACGCCTTTATGCGATGAAAATGACAAATTTTTTGTCAGAAGGGCGGCCTCGGCACAAAAAAACATAGCGTAGTAAATTCGTGAGACCGCTGATTCGGGGTCGCCGTCATCAAGGAGCAACTTTGCGCTTTTGATATAACGATTTGCTTTGTCAATAAGTGATTGTATTTCATTCATCCCGCACCTTCTTTAATTCGTTTTTTTAATCTATGTTAATAATACCAACCCTTCGATTCTTAAAAAGATACGCATAATTTATTGAATATTTAGAAGGTGCGGGATTCACGCGGCTACCCCTTCCTTACGGAGATTTAAGAGCAGGGGACTGTTAACAGAAGCGTAATCTTTTTCCGAGATGGGATACACAGAGAGCAATACGCCATATTTAAGATTTATTTCGGTAATTATATCAATCATCCGGTCTATTTCGCGGCCTGCCAAGCAATCTCCCTCAAGTACAATTGCCAAATCGATATCCGAATCCTCGGTAGCCTTTCCCCTTGCCCAGGAGCCATAGAGAATAATATTCTTGAGCCTTTTCCTATATAGCTTTTCAGTTTCCCGGCGAAATTCGCGGATTATTGGCTCGATTGCCTGCAATGTTTATCCCTTCATTTTTATTATATTATACTTTTCCAGACGGAGAATATCAATTCCATTTCAGGACTGCGCCGGTATCGGCGGAAGTAGCCATAGAGGCGTATTTGGCGAGGCAGCCTTTTGTAATCCTTGGCTGGGGCGACACAAACTGTGCCTTTCTTTTAGCAAGTTCGTCATCTGAAAGTTTTACAGCCAGTTTTTTTGCGGGGATATCGATTTCGATTATATCGCCGTTTTTGAGCAGGCCAATAGGGCCGCCGACGGCGGCTTCCGGGCTTACGTGGCCAATGCAGGCGCCGCAAGTTCCGCCGCTGAATCTGCCATCTGTAACGAGCGCGACCGATTCGCCAAGACCGGCGCCTATGATATAGCTTGTCGGCAAGAGCATTTCCTGCATACCGGGTCCACCTTTGGGGCCTTCGTTTCTGATAACAACGACATCGCCGGGCTTCGCTTTTCCTGCGAGGATGCCATCGCAGGCGTCTTCCTGACTTTCGAAAATTACGGCAGGGCCGCTGTGGCGAAGCATATTTTCGGCAACGCCAGCGGTTTTGACGACGCAGCCGTTTGGAGCGAGATTGCCGCGGAGGATAGCAAGGCCGCCGGTTTTGGAATGAGCGTTTTCGATGGTATGTATGCAATCGGTGTTTTTAATTTTTGCCTTAGCGATGTTCTCGCCCAGCGTTTTTCCCGTAACAGTAGGGCAGTTGAGATTGAGCAGACCCTCTATTCTGCTTATCTCTTTTAAGATTGCGCTTATGCCGCCGGCGGCGTCAACATCCTCGACGTGCCATTTACTCGAAGGCGAAACCTTGCAGATATTGGGGCATTTTTCGCTGATTTTGTTTATTCTTTCAAGGTCGTATTTTATTTCTGCCTCGTTGGCGATTGCCAGAGCGTGCAGGACGGTGTTTGTTGAGCCGCCCATTGCCATATCGAGCATAAAGGCATTGTCGATTGATTGGGCGGTTATAATGTCGAGCGGTTTTAAATCCTTTTCGATGAGATTGATTATCTGTTTGCCAGCGGCGGCGTATAATTTATTTCTTTTGGGATTGATTGCCAGAACAGTGCCGTTGCCGGGCAGAGCCATACCGATTGCCTCGCACAGGCAGTTCATACTGTTGGCTGTATACATTCCCGAGCAGCTTCCTTGTGAAGGGCAGGCGGTACATTCAATCTCATGCAGTCTTGACTCGTCGATTTTGCCAGCCTTGTAAGCTGCAATACCTTCGAAAACTGCAGATAGGTCAACAATGTTGCCTTTTGAATCTTTGCCGGCCGCCATAGGACCGCCAGAGACGAAAATTGTAGGTATATTGACCCGCACCGCAGCCATCAGCATTCCGGGTATAATTTTGTCGCAGTTTGGAATACAGATAAGGCCATCAAAACAGTGGGCGCGAACCATCGATTCGACGGAGTCGGCGATTATCTCACGCGAGGCAAGCGAATACTTCATTCCGGTATGTCCCATCGCAATACCGTCACAAATTGCGATAGTGTTGAATTCGAACGGCACGCCGCCGGCCTGACGGACGGCTTTTTTGACCTTTTGGGCCACCTTGTTAAGGTGCATATGGCCCGGCACGATTTCACAGAAACTGTTGGCAATGCCGATAAACGGCTTGTTCAAATCCTCATTTTTCAGGCCGCAGGCCCGCAATAATGCCCTGTGAGGAGTCCTTTGAAATCCTTTTTTAATCATATCGCTCTTCATAGCTATTTTCTCCTAAGTAACCTTCAATCCGCCTTCGCCAAGGCTTCGGCGGACAAGTTAAGAAACAAGGGATTATAAACATAAGCCAATCATAAATAAATCCCTAAGAAATAAAAAGCTGTATATACATAAAAAAATTGCTTCACAAGATTAAGTTGTTATAATCACGGTCTGTTTTACGATAAATTAAATATAGTAATTGAATGGTTTTAGGAGCAAATCATGAAAGCACAAGAGATATTGTCGATTATATTTTTGGGAGTTGTCTTGTCTATTTTGGCGGGCTGTGTGCCGACTGCTGCGGAGATGAAACTTAATCTGGCACCGCAGAGCGAAACGGTCTATAAGGTTGTTCTCGAAACCGGCAAGGATTACGCATTTGTTCAGCCTTCAATCAATAAGACAAAAGAACGACATACGGTCGGGCGGGTAGAAATGGTTTTTGCACAGAAGATTGAAAGCGTTGACCGGCAGGGCAGTGCGACAGCAGATGTTACGATAAAGGAACTTAAATATTTGTCCAAAGACCCTCAGGGCAAAACGCTGGACTTCGACAGCACAGCAGAGGGCAGTAAATCCGACCCGCTTTTTGCGCTTATCGGTCAGAGCTATAAGATAAAGATAACGCCTGACGGCAAAGTCGAAGTTGTTGACGCTGGAGCGGCGCGCGAAGTTATAAAGGGGGAAAGTTCTGCCAAAAAATTTGCGGACAGACTATTCAGTGATGAGGAAATCGCCAGGCGACATCAGGTCCTTGCCCTGATTGATGCAGGAAAGACTCTTTACAAGAAAGGCGATAAGTGGAGCACGGTTGTTGCTTCGCCGCCGGGTATGCTGACACCGAAATCGTTTGAAAAGATTTATACCCTGACGGGCATAAAGGAGCAGAAAGGCAAGAAGATTGCCATTGTAGAAATGAGTGCCGCCCCAAGCTCCAAGCGTGCAGCTGGTGCGCCGCCAGAGGAGGCGAAAATGAGCTTTTTTGCAAAGATGTTCGAGGAGAAGGATAACTACACGGGTAAAATGGTTCTGAATCTGACTACCGGCGAGATTGACAGTTATCAGGAGCTTTTGAAGGCTGAGTGGCTCGCCGCAGAATCGGCCCAGGAACAGAAGAGCGATAAAGGCCCGGACCAGCTGATGATGGGCTTCTGGAATCTTTACGGCATCGAAAAGGTTGACTAACTTAATTGAAGATTGAAAAATGAAGAGTGAAAATTTAAAAATTATTCCGGCGCTGTTTGTAATGGCGTCAGCCATCCTGGCGATTGCGATATTGATTTTTTCTGTAGGCTGCGAGGAACAGCAGCGAAACAAGACAGGTAAGATTAAACCCCCACATCAATACATTGGTGTGAGGGGTAAAGGCCCGCTGCTTTTAAGCATTGATTTTAAACCTGACGTGCCGTTGAAATATAATTTTGTCTGCGAAAGACAGATAGCCCTCGACCTTGACCCGTCGCGCAAATACTCGAAAGGGGAAAAAGGCAAAGGCGGCAGCCAGGATATAGCTGAGAAACTCGAAATGGAAATTGTCTATAAGCCTGTCGAGATTGACCCCTACGGCTATTCGATAATCGAGGCAACCTGCAATTCGGCCAAGGTTACACGCACTTCAATAACCGGCAGAGGGCGCGATAGAGGCGATGCAGTTGAGTCTCTCGTCGGCAAAAGCTTTACACTCAAGATTACGCCGACGGGGAAAATCGTCGATTACACATCCCTTGAAGGTCTGACCAAAGAGCTTGGCGAAAAGGCCTTTGCAGGTTCGCAAAGAGGCAGAATCAAAGACCCCGATATGATTATGGATTTTGTTGCCACTCAGCGGTATATCTGGGACTCGATATCGAGTATAAAAGACCCGTTAAAAGGCGTTAAGAAAGGCCAGAAATGGGACTCGCAGCTTCTGTCGCCGATGCCCTTTGTCTCAAAGGTCGGCAGAGATGTGGAGTACAAATTTGCAGGAGTTGTTGAGGAGGGCGGCGTATCTTATGCCGAGATAACAAGCACTTATAGTCTGAGTAAGTCGCTGCCGGCAGCGTCTCTTCCTTACGGCGGTTCGTTTCAGATGAGAGGCACATTTGGCTTTTTAAGAGGGTACAGGGTGCAGAGCATCAAAGGCAGCGGCCGACAGCTTTATGATATAGAAAGAGGAGTTGTTAAAAGCGACGTTCAGCAGTATCAGGCTAAGACAAGCGCGTCCATTTTCGGCATGGGCAGCGATACAGTTGAGCCGAATATCGAAATCAATCAGACTATAACAATGACTTTGGTTGAATAAACAAATTAATCAGAATGAATCCCGCACCTTCTAAATATTCAGTGAATTATGCATATTTTTTAAGAATCGAGGGGATGATATGATTAAGACAGATTTAAAAAGATTGAATTAAAAGAAGGTGCGGGATGAAAAGGGAAAACCTTTGGGCGCCGTGGAGGATCGGATATATTCAGGGCCTTGGCGAAAAACACGATTGCTTCATCTGCCGTAATATAAAAAATCCGCGGCAGGACGAGGAAAATTTCGTGCTGTGGCGCACGAAAAACCACCTTGTCATGCTCAATAAATTCCCCTACAACAACGGCCATCTGCTTTTAGCTTCCATCAGGCATATTGCCGGGCTTGACGAACTGGCCGACATTGAGCTGCTGGAACTTACGAGACTTATTGTTGCCTCGCAGAAAGTTTTGACGCTGGCGATAAAGCCGCACGGTTTTAATATTGGTATGAACTTCGGCAGATGCGCCGGGGCAGGACTGCCTGAGCATCTGCATATTCATATTGTGCCGCGATGGGAAGGCGATACGAATTTTATGGAGACTTGCGCGGATACGGATGTCATAAGCCAGTCAATGAAGGATTTGTATCATCAACTTAAGGATGTAAGTGATAAACATAATTTGCCAGGTTTTTAGGTATGAATGATTTTTTACAATCTTTCGCCGTAACCGAATTGAACAGTAAGGGCAGAAGATTTAAAGAGTTCCAACATGCCTATCGTGCAGCATTTGAACGCGACAGAGACAGGATAATCCACACATCGGCATTTCGGAGACTTGAAGGCAAAACCCAGGTCTTTATGCCGCAGACAAACGACCACTACCGCACAAGACTGACCCACAGCATCGAAGTTGCGCAAATCGGCAGAACGATTGCAAAATCACTCGGTGTCAATGAAGCCCTCACAGAAGCTATCTGTCTTGCTCACGATTTGGGCCACAGCCCGTTCGGCCACAGCGGCGAAGCAGCACTCGACGAGCTTATGAAAAATTACGGCGGATTCGAACATAATGCCCAGACGCTGCGGATAGTCGAGCTGCTCGAAAGACCTTATCCTGATTTTGTCGGCCTAAATCTTATGTACGAGACAAGACTTGCCCTTGCAAAACACAAAACTCTTTTCGATAAGCCGAAAGTAAATGATTTTACCGAAAAGAACTGTTCGCTTGAGGGCCAGATTGCCGACCTTGCTGACAGAATCGCCTATAACTGCCACGACCTCGAAGACGGCCTGCGGGCGAAATTATTAAACTATGAAATGATTATGAAAATTCAGCTTTGCGGTCAGGCTGCCGAAAGGTGCGAGGCAGATAAAATCAGCGAAAACCTCATTAAAAATACACGAATCGCAAAGACAATCATTGATATGCTGGTCGGCGACTGCATCGAAACAAGCAGAGGTGCAATCGCTTCCGCACATCTGACAAATCTAAAACAGGTGCTGGAAACAAGCGATAATTTTGTAGCATTAAGCGACGATGCCGAGACCGGCCTTATCCAGCTTGAAGATTTTCTCTGGAACAATATGTATGAGCATAAGGAAGTTAAAGCCGTTTCTTCTCAGGCCGCAGGCTGGTTAGAGAAGGTCTTTAACAAATTCCGAAATAACCCTAAACTTATGCCGAAATTTTATCAGAATTTAGTCGGCGAGTTCGGCCTTGAAAGGACCATCTGCGATTACATCGCAGGTATGACAGACTGGTACTGCCTTGAGATGATAAAGTAGTTTTAACTTTTGATTTTTGAGTTTTAAGTTATACTGTATTCTGACTGCTGAATTCTGGTTTTTTTATGAATATAAAAAAACTCATTCTTTCCTGTTTTGGCGTTGGCTTTTTGCCACTTGCACCCGGCACGTGGGCAAGTCTTCTGCTATTAGCAGCTTTTTTGGTTATTTATTATTTCTGGCCGATAGAGATTGTTTCCGTTATTTTCCTTGTCCTTACACTGATTGTATCGAGCGTTTGCTGTATGTTGTTTGGGGGCGAAGCTGAAGAGCAGGACAATAAAAAAGACCCGCGCTGGATTGTTGTCGATGAATTTGCCGGGCAGTGCGTAGCTCTTTTGCCAGTGGCTGTAACAGGCGAAAAGGTTCTGGTTGCTGCTATTGGCAGCTTCGTGCTTTTCAGGATTTTTGATATTTTAAAGCCGTCGCCGATACGAGAAGTCCAGCTTCTCAGAGGCGGATTCGGCATCCTTGCCGATGATTTAGTTGCCGGTGTTATGACAGGAGTGGTGCTGTGGATAGTTTCATTCCTTTTTACGTTCTTCCAATAAGTGATTGAATCCCGCACCTTCTAAATATTCAATATATCACATATATCTTTTGAAGAGTCGAAAGGATAATAGAATTATAACAGGTTTAAAGAAAATTGAACCCCGCACCTTTAAAGTATTCAATAGAAAGAAGGTGCGGGATGAACAGAAAGTGCGGGATTGAAAATTCGTCTCTTACAAAGTATCATTTCATAGAAACAGCCACGAAGACACAAAGACGCAGTATGCCTTACGGCAGAAAAATAATATGAATAAAAAACGTAGTGTCTTGGCGGCAGAAAAGTTAAAGGTTTTTAAGGGGTTTTATGGCCTTGGAGTATTCCGTAGAATTTTGCAAAAGTTTACAGGCAGCTTTTGAGCAGCTGGAGCTTTTTCGGCCTGCTCGTGTCAGCCAATATGAGAGTGGTACAGAACTTTCTTATGATTTTGAGCCCGTAGATAGCGGCGAAAAGGCTAAAGTAAAGCTGGTTATCGAAGATTTCATCGGCGGCGGTTTTGCAGGGCAGGTTTATAAAGTAAAAATTCTTGAAATTAACAAATCGGAAGTTTGTTCTGATTTGACTGTCGGCAAGGTCTGTGCGATGAAGATTCTTGTGCCGCCAAGCGGTTTTGCAAAATTTTTTCGCAAATTTCTTTACTGGGTCGGCTTTGGCGCACCATTCCAGCCTCAGGTCAATCCTGCAGCGGCAAAGGCAGGAGCGCTATGGCAGAAATTCATTCGCAGGGCTGTAAAAATAAGATTCGGCGATGAAAAAAGCGTTGTCGATATCTTCGGCACATTCGTTGACAGTCAAGTGGGCAGTTGTGGTGAACTGAGCGAATGGATTGACGGCAGAACCTGGCGGCTGGAAGTTGATGAATATGTCGATTTGCTTAAAAAATGGCGAAAGAACAAAAGACTTGACCCTCGAAAACTCGGTTCACCTGAGTACCGTGCCAAATACACTTTTATGCACGAGTTTGTAAAGCTGCTACACGAGATTGGAGCTTATGAATTTGCCCGCCAGTACGAATGGACAACGCTGAAAAGTCAGCCTAACTGCCTCAAGCGTCTTGATGCCCAATCCGAGCCGGATAAGGGTCTTGTCGCGGTTGATTTTCGGCCGGGCCTGGCGCTTTTGCCGTTTTTGCCGATGAGTCCAGGCGATGTAAAATTAATCTTTCAGGGCATAAAACGCGGCTCATTAGTGCAGTTCGACAGAGGCGATTTGAATAAACTGAAAAATTTCATCGACAGCCGCGCAGAAGATTTCAAAGATATGCAGGGGCTGTTTGATAAGCTTGTTCAGGCCGAAGATATTTATCGAAATTCTATGCCGGATATTACGCATAATCACGTTCGTCTTTTATACAGCGGTAAACTGTGGACGACTATATTTAATAGTGCCGTTGTCGGCTGGAGAGTGAGAAATATCATTGACGAAAAGGGTTTTGAAAAACTCCTTGGGAGCAGGATTAAAACATTTATTTTCTTTTTGATTGGTTTACTGCCGATTTTGGGCGGAGTTTCGCGAAAGTTCTGGTGTCATAATAACTGGCGAAGACATTATATTAGTATTCTTACAAGCCTCGATTATTTCAAAAGGGCCTTTAAAGGCAAAATCATTGAGCTGCTTATATCATGGCACAGGGCGGGTAGATTATCGCGGGCAAAAGCCGAAAGATTTTTGCAGCAGCCGTGGCGGATTTTATATCATTTGCCGTTTCTGCTTTTGATTTCGGCAGGTCTGCACAGGTTTTTAACTGACTGGACCTTTGCAAAAGAGAAACTGTATTTCTTTACAGTAAGGCCGGTCAGACTGTATTTTAATGCCGCACTTCGCCGACAGTGGCTCTGTGATATGGTTCAGCAGGGGCAGGGAAAGCATATCCTTACCGATGAAGATGCGCAGACGATTTTATCGCAGATTGACGAGCCTTTTATTCAGAAATATTTAGTCAGCCTGGTGGTTCATCTGATGACTATATTTGTCTCCGAAATTACCTGGCTGTCGGTATCAATTTATTATTTGCTGACCCACCCCGACGTTTCGGCAATCGAACGGGCTGAAATGGTCGGCGCGATTTTATTGGCATTTAATATTCTGCCTATTTCGCCGGGGTCGCTGGTACGAGGGATTTATACGGTATCGCTGGCAATCCGGGAACGAAATTTTAAAGATTATAATATAGCCCTGTTCCTGAGTTTTTTTAAGATTGTTGGCTACTTGGCATTCCCGATTCAGATGACGTATCGGTACCCGGTGCTTGCAAGATTTATGGCGGCTCACTGGGCGACCGATGCCGTCCATATTGTACCGGTTTTTGGTGAAAGAGGCGCATTGCTGGAGCATTCGATTTTTTGCCTTTTTTATAACCGGCCGCTGACAATCCGCAGGCGAATGTGTGCAAGGGCGGCTTTGCGTGAAAAATTGCCCCAGCGTTACTGGCATATCGTTCCGTTCGCCATTTTGGCCTCGATTGCCTTGATGTATTTTGGCAGGTGGCATTTGGGGCTGGCTGCTGCTTTGATTTGTTTAGCCAGTGGCGTGCTTATAACGGCATATTGCGGCAGGGCGGCGCTTTTGAAGAGATTTTTCGCTGCGGGCGTAACTGGTTTTCTGACGGCTGTTTTATATGCGGTATTCAGTGTTGCAAGAGCCGGTTCAACTTCAGGAGTAGTAGCTCCCGCCCTGTGGTGGTGTTTTGGTTTTACGCTAATGGCGGTAATTGGGGCGGTTTTGACGGAATTGTCCCTTCCGGATGTCGAAAACCCTGTATAATGGCTATGCCATCCCAAAGGGAAAGCATCGCGGATTTTAATACTTGTTTTTAACGGCCTTCTATGAGAGAATAACATCGTAATTGATTTGATTTTATGGAGCGAGGTTTTATGTCAATTGGCTATAGCTCGTTGTGTGATGATTTTTACGTCGATATGTATATAAATACCCGTTTCGACCTGCCGAGCGAAAGGGAAACTCTGCTTACGTTTTTTGAAGGAATAACCAAGCGGTTTCCTTCGATGAAGACTCTGACGCGGGATGGCGGTGCCAGCTATTGTCTTGAAGAAGATGCGCAATCCAGCCGGAACCGCTGGGTAAGCATCGATGTCGACAGGGTGGGAGCAGGCATTGTGAATCCTGAAAGCTTCCAGCAGGCCTTTGAGCTGCCCAAGGCAGTAATCGACCTTGTACCATATATGCTGGGAGTTCGGCGTCTGGATGTTGACAGCGTCGATTTGACCTTCGGGATGGATTTTGATTATGCAGGCAATCATAACGAGATAATAGCTGAGGCCCTATTCAGCGGTTCGGCCTTTGCCAGAATTTTCGATTGTGCCGGAGCAGGGCCGCTCAACCTTTCTCCTGCGGTAATAATCGCGCTTGACGATGATTGTATGACCCGTGCCAGACTGACGGTGGACTCCAGAACGGATGAATCTGAAATCCGCAGCGGAAAATTCGACGAGGATAAACCTATAAGTCTGTATCTTACGGTAAGGCAGTATCCGCATCCCGGCAGGAGTTTTGACCCTAAAGACGCTTTTGACAGGTTGTGTCGAGCGTCGGTTGATTTTATGGATGAAAAAGTTGTGCCGAATTTTGTGATGCCGCTGACCAATGCCATAGCGCACAGGAGATAACATTTAAAAATTCGAAGCACGAAATCCGAAATTCAAAGCAAATTCGAAATTCAAAATATGAACGACCAAAAATAGAAAAGGGAATTTTTTGGAGGTTAAAATGGCGGTTGTTGCACCGTTCTGTAAGTACAGGAAAACAAATTTCAAGATATACATTGCTATTCTGCTTATTGCAGCAGTATGGTTTGCTTACGATGGTTTTTACAACGAGAAGTTTAAGATAAAGCACACTGTCGACGGCAAGGTAGACCAAACTCTTATCTTTCACCGCGAATCTCCGCCGTTCTTTCTTGCCGGCGCCGTGGCTGTGGCCATTTGGTACTGGAGGGTAAAAGATAAAAAGCTTGTCGCTGATGAGGAAGCAATCGTTTTTAGTGAGACGGATAAAATACCGTATAATTCAATCGAGAGCATAAATAAAACCAATTATGATTCGAAGGGTTTTTTTGTAATAGAGTATCGGTTGCCTGACGGCCCAAAGTCGCAGCGCAAAATCAGTGACCGCACTTATGACAATCTCGATGCCGTCCTTGAATTGCTTGTGTCAAAAATCACCAGCTGACCAAAATAATTTGTGTCCATTCGTGATTTTTTGAGGGATTATTATGAATGCCTGCGTTGTAGGTCTGCAGTGGGGCGATGAAGGGAAGGGCAAGGTTGTGGATATCCTTGCCGAGAAAAGCGATATCGTGGTGCGCTATGGCGGCGGAGCAAATGCCGGCCATACGGTTGTAATCGGCGACAGGAAATTTGCACTGCATCTTCTGCCCAGCGGAGCGGTCAGAGACAAGACTATCTGTGTTATAGCCAACGGTGTCGTAGTTGACCCTGAGGTTCTGATAGAGGAGATTGACGGCCTGGCTCAAAAGGGGAAAGTAGTCGATGGCAGATTGTTTATCAGTGAAAGTGCCCATGTTGTTCTCGATTACCATAAGGCCGAAGACGGATTGAGAGAAACATCTCTGGGTGATAAAAAAATCGGCACAACCATCCGCGGCATTGGGCCGTGCTATTCCGACAAGGTCGGCAGAAGCTATGCGGTCAGAATGGCTGATTTTCTCAATCTCGAAAGGCTCAGGGAAAAACTTGAGAAAATAGTCGATTACAAAAACAAAATTTTTGCGGCTCTATATAATGCCAAGCCAATCAAAGCAGCAGAGATTTTCGAGAAATGCAAAATATACGCACAAAGACTTTCGAAATATATTTGTAATACAACCGAATATTTGCATGAACAGATTGAAGCCGGCAAAAATATTCTTTTTGAAGGTGCTCAGGGTGCGCTTCTCGACCTTGACCATGGTACGTTTCCGTTTGTTACAAGCTCGAACGCCAGCTCTCTGGGTGTCGGCCCCGGCTGCGGCGTGCCTGTGCAGATGATTGACAGATTCATCGGCGTTGTCAAGGCCTATACGACCCGTGTGGGGGCCGGGCCGTTTCCTTCAGAGCTTGACAACGAAATTGGTCAATATATCCGCGACAAAGGAGATGAATACGGCACGACAACCGGCAGACCAAGACGCTGCGGCTGGTTCGATGCGATGGCTGTAAAATATGCCGCTAAAATCGGCGGTATAAATGAAATAGCAATGATGCATCTCGATACGCTTGCGGGCCTTGAGGAGGTTAAAATTTGCACAGGTTACACTATCGACGGCAAAGAAATTAAGATGTTTCCGTCGAATATCGACAAGCTGGCGAAGGTAAAATGCCGGCTCGAGACTCTCGAAGGATTCAGCGAAGAAATTACACAGGCCGGTAGTTTTAACGAGTTGCCGAAGCAAGGGCAAAAATATATTAAGGCAGTTGAGGAGATTGTCGGTCTGCCAGTAACGATTATCGGCGTAGGTCCCGCCAGAAGTCAGACAATCTTCAGGAAGTAGAATTTTGGGTTCGAAGGAGAAAATGGAATTGCAGGAAAATCGCATCGCAGCGGCAAAAAGGCTCGGCATTGGACCTGAGAAAATGCCGCGGCATATAGCGATAATAATGGACGGTAACGGCAGATGGGCGATAAGGCACGGCCTTGAGCGATTTGAAGGCCACCAGCAGGGTGCAAGAGTAGTAGAAAAGATTGTGCACCATTGCGTCAATCTCGGTCTGGACTGTCTTACGCTTTATTCGTTCAGTATGCAGAACTGGAAGAGGCCGAAAAGAGAAGTCAATTTCCTTATGCAGCTTTATACACAGTACCTTGTCGGCATAAGAAAAACCCTCAAAAAGCACAATGTAAGACTAGTTCACCTCGGCAGAACGGAAAAACTTCCGCCCAAACTCATAAAGGAGCTGAATAAAACAGTTGAGATTGCCTCGAAGCATACGGGGATGGCGCTTGCTCTGGCCTTAAATTACGGCAGCCGGGAAGAAATTGTTGATGCGGTAAAAAAAATCTGCCAAAACTGTATCGACTGCAAATTGCCTGTTGAACAAATTGATGAATATTGTATAAGTGAAAATCTTTATAGTGCCGGCCTGCCTGACCCTGATTTGCTTATAAGAACATCAAATGAGAAGCGGCTGAGCAATTTTCTTTTGTGGCAGATTTCTTATACTGAGTTTTACGTTACCGATACGCTGTGGCCTGATTTTACTGCCGAGGAACTTGACAAAGCCATAATTGACTATTCAAGACGTTCGAGACGGCTGGGGGACATTAGGCCTTCCGCAGAATAACTGAATCTTTCAGGAATTGTTTTATGCTTCGACACAGATTGATTTTTGGTACATTGATGACCATTGGTTTCGTTGCGCTGGTATTATTTGACGCCCGGCTTGATGGTAGCTTAAGTGTACAAAAACCCGATGCGCCGATACAGGCAACGTTTCTTGCAATTTTTTTGATTATCGTAGCTGTTGGCGCAAATCTTGAGTTGTCCAGACTGGTAGAATCCGGCGGTGCGAAAATCTTTCTGCCCGTTACAATCGTAAGTACCATTCTGCTATCTACAGTCTGGTACTGGTCGCAGTTTTTTACCGACAGGAATCAATTTGCTGCTCTGGTTTTTGCCTTTGTTGTTTGTTTTAGTGTTCTTGCGGTATTTTTATGGCAGGGCCTTAAATATGCAACCGTTGGCGCCTTTGCCAACTGTGGTGCCAACCTTCTTGTAACAGCCTATCTTGGTGCGCTGGCCAGTTTTGTTATTGCGGTAAGAATTGATTTTGGGCCGGCTGCACTTTTGATGTATGTTTTTGTCGTAAAGTGTGCGGACATAGGGGCTTATACGACTGGCCGGCTTTTCGGCAGGCACAAGTTTTCGCCCGTTTTGAGCCCTAAAAAGACCTGGGAAGGTATGGTCGGAGCGGTTGTTTTTGCCGTGGTTGTATCCTCGATATTTGCTCTGGCCTTTGGTATAATGTCCCTTATGGGAGCGATTTTATTTGGTGTGATTTTTGCCTTTTTAGGACAGTTTGGAGATTTGGCTGAGTCGATGCTGAAGCGTGCCGCCGAGCAGAAGGACTCGTCGAACTCTGTGCCCGGTTTCGGCGGAGTGCTGGATGTTATTGATTCGCCGCTTGTGGCGGCTGTGTTTGCGTATTTATTTTTTATGCTGATTAAATAATGGTTTCGACAGGCTCACCATAAATGGAGCAGACGATACAAATTGATTCTGCGAGCAATCGGCTGGAGCTTTTCGGCCCCGGTGATGAGCATTTAAGAATACTGCGTGCCCGCTGCGGCGTTCAGATTACCGCAAGGGATAACGAAATTATCCTTAAGGGAGGCGCCGAGGAAATCAGCAAGGCTGCGAAGGTAGTCGAGCTGATGCAGAATCATCTGGCCAGATTCGGCAAGCTGAACGCCAATGATGTGATTGGTCTGATGAGCAAAGTGGAAGTCAGTATTGAGCCTGATGAAGGCTTCGGCATCCATGTCTATTCTCCCAAGAGGATTGTAAAACCGTTTACTCGCGGTCAGAGGCGTTATATAGAAGCGATGTTGAATTACGATTTGACCTTCTGCACCGGGCCGGCCGGTACGGGCAAAACGTACTTGGCCGTGGCTGTTGCCGTTTCAATGCTGAGAAAAAAACAGATACGAAAGATAGTGCTGGCCCGTCCCGCAGTTGAAGCGGGCGAAAAGCTCGGGTTTCTGCCGGGCGATATGCAGGCCAAGGTCAATCCATATCTAAGACCGCTGTTCGATAGTCTTGAAGATATGATGGAATTTTCACAGATGCGCAAGCTGATGGGGATGGATATTATAGAGGTGATTCCGCTTGCATTTATGCGAGGCAGAACTCTGAATGAAGCGTGTATTATCTGTGATGAGGCGCAGAACACTTCTGCTACTCAAATGCTGATGTTTCTGACGAGGATGGGCAGAGGCTCGAAGATGATTATCACCGGCGACGTTACCCAGGTGGACCTTGACAGGGGGCAGAAAAGCGGAATGCTCGACGCGATGGAGACCCTTGCCGGCACGGAAGGAATATCCCTGATAGGTCTTGATGATACTGATATTGTAAGGCATAACCTTGTGCAGAATATCGTTCAGGCTTACGAAGCAAAAAAGAAAAAACATAATCAATAGTTTATGACAATACTCAAAAAAAGGATAAGCTCTCGCCGCCGGCAGCTCAGAGGAAACATTGCAGCCGAAAGATTTGCCAGAATAAGCGAACTTGTCAACAGCGGCATTCCCGCGGCTATTCTGATACTTATCGGTTTTGTCACGGTATGTTCTCTGCTTTTGAGCGTAATTAGCGGTCAGGACGGATTCGGTTTTCGAGCGTGGCATCAGATAATTTCAGTATGTTTAATCGTCGTCGGCGCCGGTTTGGCGATGGCGGTATATGTTTATCATTACAATTACGGGATAATCAAAAACCCTTTAAGGGCTCTTGCATTTTGCGGTTTGTTTATTTTGCTGCTGGCCCTTACAAGGCTTGGTTCTTTTTTCCAGAACCGTGTTTACGTGGCAGTAGCCTGTTCGATAACCTGTGCAATAATTCTGGTAATTGCTTATGACCAGCGGTTTGCAATCGGCATGAGTCTTTTTTTTGCCCCGCTTGTATGTTTTGCCGCCGGCCACGAAACCGATTTTGCCCTTTTTCTGACGATGGCTGCAGGGATTCTGACGAGTTGCTTTCTACTCAAAGAGGTAAGAACGCGCATAAAACTTCTTGAGGTAGGCGTTTTTGCCGGTGCAGCGGTTTTTGTTGTTTGTTTTGCCATGGGTTTTTTCGAGAGAGGTTTATCCGGCTTGCCTTTTGCCTTTGCCGGCAGGATGGCAGCGACGACGGTTTTTGTGGGTGTAATTATCCAGGCACTTTTGCCGCTGATTGAGAAAGTTTTTCGGATTGCGACCAGCATGACTCTGCTGGATTACAGCGATGCCAATCAGCCGCTGCTGAAGAAACTTGCGATGGAAGCGCCCGGCACATTCAGCCACAGTTTGCTTATAGGTTCGATAGCAGAGGCTGCTGCCGAAGCCATCGGAGCAAATGGTCTTTTATGCAGGGTGGGCGCTTATTATCACGATATCGGCAAAATCGGCAAGCCGCGTTACTTTGTTGAAAACCAGATGGGCACTGCAAGCCTTCATGAGCAGCTTTCTCCCGCGATGAGTCAGTTGATAATTGTCGGCCATGTCAAGGACGGCATCGAGATGGCCAGGGAATACAGGCTGCCTGCGGTGATAATGCAGTTTATTGAGACGCATCACGGCACAACGCTTATAGAGTATTTTTACGAAGAGGCCAAGAGAAAGAAGACCGACGGCAAGACTTTACCGCCGGCGGAAGCGGGATTCAGATATCCCGGCCCGCGGCCGCAGACAAAGGAGGCTGCAATAGTTATGCTTGCAGATACGGTGGAAGGAGTAGTTCGTGCTCTTACAGAAATAACGCCGACGAAGATAGAAACAGTAGTTCACAATATGGCCATGAAACGGCTGCAGGATGGTCAGTTTGACGAGTGTGAACTTACACTTCGTGAACTGAGCCGGATAGAAGATTTGCTTTCGAAAAGCCTTGCAGCCCATCATCATGGCCGGATTGCCTATCCGAAACATGCCGAACAAGGTCAGCAGACCGCTGAAAATGAAAAAGAAGACGTCTGACAAAATCGCTGTCTCCGACATTGTCGTAAATATAGATGTGAGTTGTGATATTGTCCGTTTTGACCAGCGGAGGGTGATTGAGATGACTCAAAAGGCTGCCGGACAGTTCGGGATAAAAAAAGCTCGGATAAACTTTGTCGTTTTAGGCGATGACCAAATAGCAGGTCTGAATCGAAAGTTTTTGAGCAAGGCCGATACCACTGATGTTATCAGTTTTGACCTTTCCGATGATGCAGATGATTTAAAAATTTTCGATATTGCGGTAAACGCCGAAATGGCAGAGCGGCAGGCAAAAAGCAGAGGCGGCAAGCCCCAATCGGAGCTTGCGCTTTATTTTCTTCACGGCCTTCTTCACAATCTCGGGTTTAATGATTCTACAGCCCGACAAGCGGCGAAAATGCACAAAATGGAAGACGATATTCTGCAAAAGTTCGGTTATGGCGTAGTATATAATCGCAAAAGATAAGCTCCAATGCTCAAAAAAGATAAAGGGATTTGTATTCGCAGAACAGATTATTCTGAAAGTTCTCAGATACTCGCCTTTTTTACTGCCCAGAACGGCAAACTAAGTGTAATAGCCAAAGGCGCAAGGAGGCCGAAATCGCCTTTCGGCGGGCCTGTCGAGCTTTTTTCTGCGGGGGATATGGTTTTTTCCCTCAGAGACGGCGAGAAACTTGCGACGCTGACAGAGTTTAATCCGACTTTTTTTGGTTTCGAGATTCGCAAAAAACTTTTTGCCCTGAACTGTGCGTTTTTTGTCTGTGAGCTTTTGAATTTATTTACAAAAGAACTTGACCCGCACCTTGGGATGTTTAACGAAGCGATTGTTTTTTTGCAAAGACTCGAGGAAACCTCCGATGATAAGATTTTACCATTTCTGATACTTTTTCAGCTTGCTCTTTTGGGTGAGACGGGCTCCAAATTTCTTTGTGACTGCTGTGCAAACTGTAAAAGAAAATTTAGTATAGATTGGCAGCGGTTTTACTTCAGCTCATCGGCCAATGGCCTTGTCTGCCGTGATTGTGAATCTGCCTTTATTGACAAAAAGATGATTACTGTAGAAATTGCAGAGTGTCTAAATCAGCCCCAAAGCGTTCTGCAGGCCGGCAATTCCGTGCTTGTTTCGACACAAAATCTTTTGGTTGAGTATATAACATATATTCTTGAAAGGCCGCTGAGAACAGCAGGAATGGTTTTAAAACTTATAAATACCTTAAAATGACCGCTTCTGGCCAGATGGTTTCTATGTTAGTTTTTCCGGCTCTTCCAAAAGTTTTCCTGCACAGCTTAAAAATTGTGCTGCTTCTGCGCCGTTTGCGATTCGGTGGTCAACAGCCAGCGTCATTTTCATAAGTTTGCGAACGCCCGTTTTGCCGTCCTGTGATACGCAGGTATCGGTTATTTTCCCGACGCCGAGAATGCTGCACTGGCCCGGCACAACGATAGGGATAAACGAATCTATGCCTAGCTCACCGAGATTGCTTATGGTGATACAGCCGCCATCAAGGTCGTCCGGCATAAGTTTGTTGGTCCGGGCGCGTTCGACAAGAGCAGCGCTGTACTGTGCAATCTGGGTAAGGTTCTTTTTGTAAACGTCTTTTACAATTGGGGCAACCAGCCCTTTATCGGTAGCTATGGCAAGACCTATACCAATCAAATCGGCAAGCAGGATGTTATCGCCTTCGAGATGACCTGTCATAATCGGCCATTGCGCCAGGCCCAGAGCCAAAGCTCTCATTAAAAAATCGTTGAATGATATTTTAATATCGGCTGATTTGTTCAATTTTTCGCGATATGCGATAAGTTCGGTCACGTCGACAGTAATATTGAGATAAAAACAGGGTTTTTCGTGTTTTGACTGGAGCATCTTTTCTGCGGTTATTTTTGCCAGTCTGCTTAACGGCACTTTCTGACCGAGCTTACGAGTGGCCTGGCTTTGTGCAGCAGCGTTGATGTCAGCCTGGGTTATTTTTTCTGTAGGTATCTTTTCAGCCGGTACGTCGGCAGTCGTTTTTTTACTAACGATTTTTTCTGTTCCGCCTTCGCCAAAGCTACAGCGGACAAGAATGACTTTTTCATTTTCTTCGCCGAGTATTAAAAGGACTTCTCCGACCGACAGGGTCTGACCCTCTTGTGCGATAATAGCCTTGACGAAACCTTCTTCAGGCGATTCCATCTCGAATGTTGCCTTGTCGGTTTCGATTTCGAATAAATAATCGCCTTTTTTGACTTTCTGGCCGACTTTGACTAAACAGTTTACGATAGCCCCTTCTTTCATTGACTGGCCAAGCTGCGGTAGTTTAATTTCCTTTGCCATATTTGTTTCCTGTTTTAATTAACCACGAATTAACACAAATTATTCTTGAACTTCTGATTTTAGCATTAAAGATTAAAAATTAAAAATTAAAAATTCCAGCTATCGAATTATCAGCGGATTTAACATTGAAAATTCAGCGCCGATTGGGTACTGTATGGACAAAATAGAGAAAGATATGGGTCAGAAAAAGATAGATACCGAACAGGTAAGGCAGGTTGCAAAACTGAGCAGGCTGGCTCTAAACGAAACCGAAATTGCTCAGTTTGCTGTTCAACTTAGCGCTATACTCGAATATGTCGAAAAGCTCAATCAGCTTGATACGACAAATGTCGAGCCGCTGGCACACTGTCTGCCGATAAACGATGTGTTTCGGGATGATGTAATTGGGCGGTCGATGGGCGTTGAAAAGACGCTTGCCAATGCGCCGCAAAAAGATGAACAATTCTTTATCGTGCCGAAAATTCTGGAAGAACCAGGCGGATTCTAACGGCTGATTATGAACAAGGATATTCTAAAATTTACATGCAAAGGCCTGCGAGATTCAATTGCTAAAGGCACGATAAAAAGCAGCAATGCTGTTTCAGCAGTTTTTGAACAGATAGAAAAATATGACAGCCGAATCGGCGCATTTCTGAGTACCTTTAAAAAAGACGCTTTAGTGAAAGCAAAAGAAGTTGACGGGAAAATCGGTAAAGGTATACCTGTTGGCGCTCTTGCAGGTGTGCCGATAGCCATTAAAGACAATATGTGTACAACATTCGGCACAACCACCTGTGCATCGAAGATACTCGAAAATTTCCGCTCGCCTTACAATGCAACGGTAATTGAAAAATTACTTGCCGCTGATGCCGTCATTGTCGGCAAGACAAATCTCGATGAATTTGCGATGGGTTCGAGCACCGAAAATTCCGGCCTTAAAAAGACGGTCAATCCATGGGACCCTTCGCGTGTGCCGGGCGGGAGCAGCGGCGGCTCGGCGGCGGCAGTGGCGGCGAAAATGTGCTTTGCGTCGCTGGGCAGCGATACCGGCGGTTCTATCAGGCAGCCGGCAAGCTTTTGCGGAATTGCAGGCCTTAAACCTACTTATGGCAGAGTCTCACGATACGGTCTTGTTGCTTACGGTTCGAGCCTTGACCAGATTGGGCCATTAGCAGGAAATGTTGCTGATTGTGCTTTGTTGCTCGATGTCATTGCGGGACATGATGAGAAAGACAGTACCAGCGTTGGTGAAAAGACCGCACCGCGTTGTAAATGGTTCGAAAAAATTGAACAGCCAGTGGCCGGGTTGAAGGTCGCTGTTGTGCCGGAACTATTCAAAGGAGCCGACAGCGAAGTTGTCGATGCTGTTAAAGACGCAATTGAAATTTATAAGAAACTCGGCGCTGAAATTACCGAAATAAAAATGCCGCACTTCGAGTATGCGATAGCAGCATATTACTTAATCGCTACCGCTGAGGCATCGAGCAACCTTGCCAGATATGATGGGGTGCATTATGGCTACAGGACGGCAAAACCGGCAGATTATATCGAGGTTTATACCAAATCGCGCAACGAAGCGTTTGGTGCGGAAGTCAAAAGGCGGATTATGCTCGGTACTTATGCGCTTTCGAGCGGCTATTACGATGCCTATTACCTCAAGGCTCTGAAGGTGCGAAACCTTATCCGCAGCGATTTTACCGCTGCGTTTGAAAAAGCCGATTGTATCATAATGCCGACAAGTCCCACAACCGCTTTTAAAATCGGCGAAAAAACGGCAGACCCATTGCAGATGTATCTGTCGGATGTTTATACCATTGCCGTTAATCTTGCGGGTGTGCCGGCCGTAAGTATTCCGTGCGGCTTTGATAAAAATAATCTGCCGATAGGATTGCAGATAATCGCGCCGGCATTCGGTGAAGAAAAATTGCTGCGAGTCGCAAGGATGTTTGAAAACGAGACAGACTTTCATACAAAAAGACCCGCTATTGAATAACTATGGCTCAAATGGATTATAAAATTGTTGTTGGTTTGGAAATTCACGTCCAGCTCTGCACGCGAACAAAGATGTTTTGTAGCTGTGAGCTTGTATTTGCTGCTCAGCCGAACAGCAGGGTCTGTCCCGTCTGTCTGGGTCTACCCGGTGCGCTGCCGGTGATGAACAAGCAGGCGGTAGAATTTGCGATTCTTGCGGCCTCGGCACTTAGCTGCAAAATCGCAGAATTTACCAAATGGGACAGAAAAAGTTATTACTATCCCGATTTGCCGAAAAATTATCAGATTAGCCAATACGATTTGCCAATCGGGTCGAACGGCTTTATTGAAATCCCACTGCCGGACGGGAAAGCAAAAAAAGTCAGAATCAGAAGGGTTCATCTCGAAGAAGATGCGGGGAAGAATCTTCATACCGCAGAAAATTTTTCACAGGTTGACCTCAACAGGGCCGGCACACCATTGCTTGAGATTGTAACCGAGCCTGATATAAACAGCGCTGAAGAGGCAAGACTGCTTGCGATTGAGTTGCAGAGGGTTGTGCGATTTTTGGGCGTTTCCGAAGCAGATATGCAAAAAGGACATATGCGATTCGAGCCGAATGTTAATCTGACGGTAAAAAAAGATGAAGCCGAACACAAAACGCCGATAGCGGAGATTAAGAACCTCAACAGCTTCAAGGCGCTTGAAAAAAGCGTGACATTCGAGATACAAAGACAGCTTGACGATTTTCTTGATAAAGGTGAAGTTATGCAAAGCGGAAATAAAAAGACCTTCGGCTGGGATGATATGCGCCAAGTAACCGTTTTGCAGAGGGGAAAAGAAGAGGCGCACGATTACAGATATTTTCCCGACCCGGATTTAGTGCCGGTTGTGGTAAGCAAAAAATGGCTGAATGAAATTAAGGCCAAACTTTGTGAGTTGCCGCTGAAGTTGGAAAAGCGTTTTGTGTCTGATTATGGTTTAAGCGATTACGATGCCGGCGTATTGACAGCAGACAGGGCAACGGCAGAATTTTTCGATAACTGCGTGAAGGCGGGCGGAGATGCAAAAAGAGTTTGTAATCTTGTCGCGCAGACAGGGTTGAAAATCGCTAACGAAAAGGGCTGCAAAGTATCGGAACTTGGAATAAGTCCGCAAAGGCTTGCTGAGCTTGCTAAAATGGTTGAAGCAGGGCAGATAAGCGCTACTGCTTCGGTTACAATATTTGAGAAAATGACACAAAGCGGAAATTCTCCACAGCAAATTGCCGAAAGTATGAATCTTCTGCAGAAAAGCGATGAGGGTGAACTTGAGAAAGTTGTCAATGAGGTAATAGCGGCAAATCCGCAGGCCGTTGAAGATGTAAAAAGCGGCGACAAGAAAAGCAAGAAAGCTCACGGCTTTTTAATGGGGCAGGTAATGCAAAAAACCAAAGGCACGGCAAATCCGCAGATAGTGACAAAGATTTTGGATTTAAAACTAAATCTCAGTTCTTAGGTTTCTCTTGCTTTTGTTTTATCTCTCTTTGTGTGTTGCGTAAAAGTTTGTTGTAAGCGGTTTTCTCCAGCAGAGACGATAAGCCGAGCCACTGGCAGATGACCGCAAACCATGCGTCTCTGCCGATTATGTAGTGGTTCTCCGGTCTGGCCGTCTGCATGATTTTAACAATTTTGTCGGCAACTATTTGAGGGTCGCCGGCTCGGGGGATAATCTCTTTTATCATCAGACGTAGAAAACCCCTGTTCAATTCGAACATAGGAGAGTTTCTGTTATAGAAATTTTCCGACAGATAGGCATTTTTGCCGATGATTTCGGTTTTAAAATAGCCCGGCTCAACCGATACAACTCTGATATTGAACGGGCGCAATTCTAACCGAATCGACCTTGAAAAACCGATGATTGCGTGTTTGGCTGCCGCGTATGTTGCGTTGAACATATGGCCCACCC
The DNA here is from genome assembly GCA_964492875.1 of uncultured Planctomycetaceae bacterium. Classification (GTDB taxonomy): domain Bacteria; phylum Planctomycetota; class Phycisphaerae; order Sedimentisphaerales; family UBA12454; genus JAPLMW01. The sequence continues at coordinate 37,212 of CAZBLD010000012.1, read as the reverse complement.
GCCCGGCAAGTGAAGCAACGTTGACTATCAGACCCTGCCTTTTTTTAATCATATCCGGCACAACCGCACGAGTCAGCTCAATGGCACCAAAGTAATCGGTCTCGAGAACCCTGCGCATCTCAGGAATAGTTGTATCGATAAATGAGCCGCCAACGACAATACCCGCATTGTTTACGAGAATATCGAACGGACCGTATTTGTCTACTGTTGTTTTGATTGTGTCGGGCTTTGTAACGTCAAGCTCGGCTATTTCAGCTTTGAGTTTTGCCGCATCAAGGGCATCTCGCAGGTCTTCGGCTTTATTGAGATTGCGCATCGTGGCCACAACGTCAAAGCCCGCCTTTGCTGCTGAAACGGTCGTCAAAAGGCCGAAACCGCTGGAGCAGCCCGTAATCAAGACCCTTTTTTTGCCTGTCTCCATATCTGAAATGTTAGCTGCCTGAAAAATTAAATCAACGATTATTCTGAGGACTGAAGTGGCAAATCAGATTATCTTTACAGCTTGTGCGGAATAAGATATAGTTTAGAAAGCTATTGTAAGGAATCTCCGAAATGGCACAACAGGAACAGGTATTGGTTGTTGAGCGAAAAATTTTCGAAGATGTCGGAGTGTTTCAGGGTCTGCAATTCGACGCGGATAAATATATCCGAAAGCTCTTTGTCTCCGGTGTTCCGCGATTTATGCCGAGAACGCAGGTGGAAAGAGACCCTTCGTTCAAGCAGCTTATTCCTTATGTAATTATGAGCCATAGTGGCAAATATCTTACTTATATTAGGGGCGTCCGAGCCGGCGAAGCACGGCTTGTCGGAAACAGGTCCATCGGAATAGGCGGACATATAAATCCGGCAGATGATATACCGTTATTCAATGCCAACTTTTACGAGACTTACCTTGCCGCTGTTAAGCGGGAAGTAGCAGAGGAAGTCTCCGTTGAAACGAGCTATACTGATTGTATAGTTGCACTGCTTAATGATGAATCCAATGAAGTTGGTAGTGTACACCTCGGCATAGTCCACTTTTGGACTCTGGCCGAGCCGAAGGTTGCCAGGCGCGAGCAGATGATTACCCAGATGACCTTTATGACGCCGGCAGAATTACAGCAGGTTAGAGATACAATGGAGACGTGGTCTCAATTGTGTTTAAGCGGCCTTGAGGAAATGGCAAAACGCAGAAAATCAGCTTGAGAAAATTTCGCCTGAAAGGTCCTGGCCGACTTGTTTTTGATAGTAATGCTCAATTGCTTTTTGGCTGTCTGCCTGGAATTTTTCCATCGAATTGAAAATCCCTGTCTTGGCAAAGAATAAAATCGCAATACAGGCTGCCGTATTTGCCAGCGTTCCTTTCAACGGCGATAATCTTTCGACAAACCTCGGTTCCGGGCGAGCGGTTTTTAATTTTTCGGCCTTACGATGGTAACGGAGAGAATGAGCAAGGGTATCAATCGTCTGAATGTTGGCCTGCCTTAATAAATCAAGCTGATGAGGCTTGGATTTTAAAAGCGATAGCGCCAGATATACCCTGCCGACAGAAGAAAATCGCTTCTGGCATCTGGGACAGTTGACAATATGGTTTTGAACCCACGCTGCATCGAAACTTATGAAGCTCGCGATTATTTTATTCAGCCGGCCTCTAATATCCCTACAGTTTGTTGTTTTTTTATTTTTCATTTTAGTATTCTTCTCTGTTCATCCATACTGCTAATAACTGTATTGCCTTATGCTTATAGACTCTTGCACTGGTTTCGGTTATTCCGAGTATCTTCGCTACCTGTGAGTATGGAAATTCAGCCAAATCGTGCAGCGTAATGACATTCCGCAGGTATTCCGGCAATCGAGCAATGTTGCATCGAAGCTGCTGTTGTAAATGGCTCGAATCCAAATCACTCGCTGTCATTTCAGTTTTCTGAACGGCGGCAACGTCGGGCAGATTTTTTCGTTCGATAAGCCGACGCCTCAAGATTGAAATTGCTGTGTTGCTCGCTGAACGAAAAAGATATGCCTTGATGTTGCGAGGCTTGATACCGTTTTCATAGTGAGCCAGATGTAAGAATGTGTCCTGATACGCATCACAGACGTCTTGCTCATTGCCGAGTATCCGCCATAACATCGTAATAAGCTCAGGCCCCTCAGACTGCATCGCACCCAGCACCCATTTCTGAGTTGCACTGGCTGACTCAGGCAGGGCAAAATTCCATAACAGTCTGTAGCTTTCCGCCTTGCTTATCATCAATGTTCTCAATAAAAAAGACGCGGTAGATATCTGTATGTTATCCAAAATCTTAAAAAAATTCAAAAAAACTTCGATTTCGGCTAACGTTTTAGGTAAATGTACGTCTATCTTATAGAAAACTCTATAATTGCGGAAAATTACAAAATAATGAATATCAAAAACATAAATAAAGACCCCAAAAATCTCAAAAGTCAGGCTCAGGATGTTGTAGCTTTGGTTGATAACCTTCTCGAAGAGGCGATAAATGCAAGTGCCAGTGATATTCATTTTGAGCCGACAGAGAACGAGTTTGTTGTCAAATATCGGCTTGATGGCGTTCTCAAGACGGTGGAAGAGCTGCCGAAGTTCTTGTCGGAGAATATTATTGCGAGGTTAAAAGTGTTGGGCGGACTTTTGACTTATCGAAACGACATACCGCAGGAAGGCCGAATCGAGATAACCGGACACAGCGGCCAGGGCGTCCTCGATGAAAGACTTGCCGTCTTTCCCACGATACATGGACAAAGGGCTGTGGTAAGGATTTTTTATCAGCACAGAAACCTGACGGAGCTGGAGCAGTTAGGCTTTTCAGAAGCTGTATATAAATCCATCAGGAGTATCGCTTTTAAGAGTCAGGGATTGCTTCTATTGACCGGGCCTGCAGGCAGCGGCAAAAGTACAACGCTGGCCGCTGTTCTGCGATTTATTCTGGAAAATTTTCCCGGCAAAAGCATTGTAACACTTGAGGACCCTGTGGAAATAAGAGTCGAAGGCGTTACACAGGTACAAATTACACCTTTCGGCCAGATGACTTTTCCAACAGCCTTGAGGTCTTTACTCAGACAGGACCCGCAGGTTCTGATGATTGGCGAAATACGCGACGCTGAAACGGCAAAGATTGCAGTTGAAGCAGCTCTTACGGGACATTTTTTAATGAGCACAATGCACAGCGGGACGCCTGCAGCAGGGTTCCTGAGACTGCTCGAAATGGGCATCGAGCCTTATCAGGTAACATCGAGCGTTTATGCAATTTTAAACCAAAGACTTGTAAGAAAACTTTGTGATAAATGCAAAAAGAAAAATGAAAAGACCGCGACCTTCGAGGCTGTCGGCTGTAAGGATTGTCTGGATACCGGCTACAGAGGCAGAGCCTTGATTGCGGAAATTGTCGAGCTTAGCAGCGAGCTTAGAAAAGCAATCGCCCAAAAAACCGACCTCGAAAAACTCGAAACACTGCTTAAAGAACAGGGGCATACAAATATGCTTGCCGACGGCAAACGATTAGTCAGCGAGGCTGTTACCTCTGTCGATGAGTTGAACAGGGTTTGCGGCATATTGGAATCTGAATGAATGGTTGGGAGATAAAAAATGGCAATATTTGAATACAACGCACTTACATCAACAGACAGGTTGATGAAAGGAAATATTGAAGCGGCTTCTCCGCAGGAAGCTGCCGAGTTGCTCAAGGAGATGAAGCTTGTTGTCAATTCGCTCGAAAAAGCCAAACCTGAAAGGCTCAAAACAGCCATCGGAAGAAATGAATTTCTGCTTTTCAATCAGCAGCTTGCGTCAATCGTAAAGGCAGGCATACCGCTGGAAAGAGGTCTGCGGGAGCTTTCAGCGGACATCGGCTCAAAAAAGATGCGAAAGCTCGTTACCGATATTGCAGACGACCTCGAAGGCGGGATGAGCATCGAAAAGGCATTTGAGAAAAGACAAAAATATTTTCCGCCGCTCTACGGCAGGATTTTAAAAGCCGGCGTAGAGACCGGCAGATTAAGCCAGATGCTTACAGACCTCAACAGGCATATTGAAATGTCAAATCAGACCAGGAAGATTATCTTCGAGGCTATGTCTTATCCAGCCGTTGTTTTTGTAATGGCTGCTGTCGTAGTCAGCTTTGTGTATATAATGATTATTCCCCAGTTTATAACTGTACTTAAAGAAATGACCGGCGGCGACCTTCCGGCGATAACGCTGCTTATCTTCAGTATAGCGAAAAACATTGTACCATTCTGGGTTAGTATAGGTGTTCTGGTCGGCGGTGCGATTATTTTAAATGCCCTGCTTTCAGCAACATCGGCAGGTCGGAGGTTTAAAGAGTCGCTGCTGCTGGGCATTCCAATAATAGGAAGGTTGCACCATAGCAGTATATTAGCCAAAATGGCTGAGTCGATGGCTGTGATGATTGCTGCAGGAGCGGATATGCCGAATTGCTTAAGATTGAGCGCTGATGCTTCAGGCAGTGAAAAACTTATTTCTGAAAGCAATCTGCTTGCCGGCCAGGTTGAGCAGGGGACAAATATTATGCAGGCAGGACAATTCTGCAGGACTATACCGAAGCTTTTTCTATACTCAGTCCAGTTAGGCTCACAACGAAACGAGCTGGAGGATAATCTGCACAGTCTGGCGCAGATGTATGTCGAACAGGTAAGATGCAGTCAGGCAAGGCTGAACGCCATCCTGCTGCCTATAATGCTGATTCTTGTAGGCGGATTTATAGGCACAACGGTTTTAGGGCTTTTCCTGCCGATAATAAGGATTGTTACAACCCTGATGTGAGGTCGATGGCTATGCCATACCATAGGTAAAGAATGCTGCTGGCTATAACAATATTTGTTCTGGTTTTATATATCTTTTTGGGATTCAAAACGCCCCGATTTGCTATTATTACCCTGCCTATTGTCGGGTCAATTCTGTTTATATTGGCTGCGAACAACGAGTTGTTGGCAATTGCCATAGTGGCATTATGTATTTTTCCTTCTACTCTCATTTCAATACTGTTTGTGCGGCATGAAACTGATATCATTCCCTGGCCGAAGAGCTGGGCAAAGACAGCACTGGTAGTTCTTATATGTATCATTTTGCTTGCGGCGTTTTCCATAATGGTTTCTTCGCTAATCGGCGTATATATAGGGGTATTTATGGGGATTCTGCTCTGCTATTGTGCCGGAGTTGCCGTTACACAGCGTAATGCTACTGTTGCTTTTGTTATTTCAACCGTAGGAGCAAGTATCAGGCAGAATCTGCCTTTGCCGATGGCCCTGCAGTCTGCATCAGAGAACATCAAATATAAACACTCGCAAATTTTACGCCAGATATCCAAATGGCTTGTTCAGGGGTATTCTCTAAGTGAATCAATCAAACACGGCTTTAGGAGATGTCCTGCCAGAATAACCGCTCTGATAACAGCGGGTGAGAAAACAGGACAATTACCGCAGATTCTCCAGACAATTGAAAAAGACCTGCTCCAGAAAGCCGACGACAGCAAAAGAGTAAGGCCCGTATATCCTGCTGCCTATTTTATTGTGGTGTTAACCGTTATGTCATTAATCGTGGTGGGACTTATGGTAGCCGTAATACCTAAGTTTGGCGAAGTTATAAAGGAAGTTGCAAAGGGTGACTTACCCAAATCCACAAAAGTCCTTATGGCTATTGCTGATTATATTTATTTCAGGTATGGCTGGTTGATGATTATTGAAATCGTTCTTTTAATAGCCGTTATTTACATCATAGTCAGGTTTCGGCCGCGACGGCCTGAAAAGCCGCTGCTGTTTTCGCGAATCGGGGATTTTATTAAATGGCATCTGCCGATTCTGCACTGGTTCGAAAATAATTATTCTACTCTGCAGGTTGTTGAAGTATTGAGAATATCTTTGAATGCAGGTTGTACCATAAACCAGGCCATCAGCAGCGCAATCGGCCTCGATGTAAACTGTTGTTTTAGAAAACGATTGAAAAAATGGCTCAAAGAAGTCGAAGCAGGCGACAATATTGCTGATTCTGCAAGGCAGTGCGGACTGGCAAATTCGCTTTCCTGGGCCTTTCAGCAGCAGGAAAATCCAGAAAATACGCTGCCCTTATTGGAAATGCTCGAATCGGTCTGGCGCGCCAATTACAGCTATAGAATAAATCTTGCAAGATTTATATTACTGCCTTGTACGACAATATGTCTGGGGTCAATGGTCGGTTTCGTGGCCTATTCAATTTTTTCTGCAATGGTGGCAATTATTATTCAATATGCGTCCCTCGTATGAGCAAAAATACCAGACATAACGGTTTTCTGCTTACGGAGTTAATGACCGCTTTGGCTGTTCTGATGGTTATTTTGACCTGTATGGCGTTATCCTTGAAAGTCTTCAGAAAAATCAATAACTATCAATTAGCCAGACAGCAGTGCATTTCAGCAACACAGGCCCAGCTTGATTGCATTGCCGTTACTGGTGAGCCGATTGACGAAAAAGATTTTAAAAGATTATGGCCTAAATTAAGCGTTGAAATCGAACAATCAGATGGGACCGGCCGGTGGCAGGGCCTGAAACTTATTAGGGTCAGGGCAACAGCAAAAGCTGATAATAAGGGGGTTTCAGTTGAACTGGCAAGATACTTTGCACCGCAGGGAGAAATCCGGCAATGAAAAAGGGTTTTTCATTAGTAGAAGCTATTACAGTTCTGGCGGTTATTGCGGTTGTATCCATACCGCTTGGGAGACTATTGAAATTTATGATGTATGATATCCCAAAATCACAAAAGTTAATCGAATCCAATACAAGTATTCTCGACGCTTTAAAATATATAAAAAGGGATGTTAATTCGGCAAAGGATTTTCCTCAGTCATTTCAGAAATATTCGGCAGACGGAAACACTCTTTTGATTGAGCAGCAGGGCGGTGTGATTTGTTATCTCCTGCAGGACGAAAAAATATCGAGAATTGTAGTCGATGATGCAAAAGGGAAAATTACCTGGCAGATTCCAAGCGGCAAAATCGAATGGCGGGTTTGGCGAAAGGACGGCATCGGCTACGCAGTGGAAATAAAAAAGTATGTGGAACTAAAAAGCCATAACCGTGTGGATAAGAAAATGGAAAATTCTTTCCTGTATTTTGCAGGGGCTTATCAGGAGGCGGTAAATTGAGAAAAGGTTTTGTATTGTTGATTGTTATTATGATAATCGGTTTGTTAGGAGCGGAACTGTTTGTCCTGACCGGCAGCTCAAACAAAATTACATTTCAGACCAACCGGGCTTTTCTTGATGCAGTCCAGCAGAACCTGATTTCCAGCGGCGCAGCCTGGGCGGAATACAATATTGAGAAGGGAAATGTAAAAAAGCCAGGAAAGGAAATTCAGCTTGATGCCGCCGACATAGGCACACGAAACGCTCAATTAACCGTAACAATAGAAAAAATCATTCACAAACGGGCGATGGTTTCTGTAAATACGTCCTGCAGTTTCGGCAGTCAGAGCCTTAAATATAATGAAAAATATGTTGTACCGCGCCGGCAGTAGGGTCAGCGTAACTTTCTTATAAACAGAAAGTTACGAACATTTCAAATTTGGCCTTGCAAAATCGTTTCAAATCCTTATACTTGTGAAGCTTTAAAGGTTAGAAAGCTTAATCGAAATGGAGCGCTGAATTATGTCGCGTGTTTGTTATTTTCTGGGCAAAAAAACGGTAGCTGGCAACAGGATTGCCCGTCGTGGCAAGGCAAAATATCTCGGCGGTGTTGGCGTGAAAACCACCGGTATAACAAAAAGGAAATTCAAGCCGAACATCCAGAAAGTTCGTGCCGTCATCGACGGCAGGGTCCGCAGAATAAGAGTCTCGGCAAAGGCAATCAGAATAGGCCTGGTGCAAAAGCCGTCGAAAAGGGATTATAAAAAAGCCGAATAGCGCATCTCAAATTTGGCGGGGAAGACGAGGTTAAATTCCTTTGCTGCTCTGCGAAGTAGCGTTTCGCTACGTAGCACGAGTAAGATACTCCACTTCAGGGCTTGTAAGCTCTCTGTAGCAGCCGACGCCGAGGCGATGTAAAGAAATTCTGCCTATCTCTGTTCTCTTCAGTGCTGTTACCTTATAGCCTACTCTGGCCAATATCCTTCGAATCTGTCTGTTAAGGCTCTGAGTGATTTTTATTTCGAGCAGACTTTCAGAATGGCCGGCTTTCAGGATTTTTACCCTTGCAGGCTGTGTTTTGCCTTCTGAGAGCCAGATGCCTTTTTTCAGCTTCTCAACCGCCTCTGTCGTAATTTTGCCTTTAACGCCAACAATGTATGTCTTGACAAGCTGGTGTCTCGGATGCGTCAGTTTGTCGCAAAGAGCAGTATCGTTGGTCAGGATTATCGCTCCGGCCGTGTCGGCATCAAGTCTGCCGACACAGAAAATTCGCTGTCTGCAGTCAATTAAATCTATTGCTTTTCTTCTGCCGCCGGGGTCATAGTTGGTGCATATAACGCCTTTGGGCTTGTTCAGCAGGTAGTAAACTTTCTTCTGTGGTCGAAGCCTTTGGCCGTCAACTGTTATAATATCAGTTTCTACATCAGCAAAGGCAGGCAGCGCATCGACAATTCTGCCGTTGACACGGACAAGGCCGACAAGAATTAGTTGTTCGCACTTTCTGCGGGAATCAATACCCGCAGCGGCAAGAATCTTCTGCAACCTTTCTTTGGCCATAATCAAACTCTCAAAAGGACTTAATCTAAATATACACTTCAAAAACTACTTATGCCATAAAGACTTTGAGAGTTTGGGCGAGTTTTTAGTTGACTAAACACTGATTTAGGCCGATAATTATAGCGCGTCTTTAGTGCATAAGTGTCGAAATTAACCGATTTTAATATCCGTTTCAGGAGATTTTAGATGGCTGTCGTTCGTCAGGCTCAAAGCAACACAATGCTTTATACCGTTATTACGTTTGTTGCTCTGTTTATTATTGCTGCGATTCTTGCGGTTATATTATACCTCAAATCGGAGGACTGGCGGGACCAATACCTGACCAGTCAGCGGGATATGGCAGAATTTGCCTCGCAAAACCAGGTGCGAAATATCGGCTCGCTTGTCGGACAAAAAGAACGAAACCAGAGCAGGCTCGGACAGCTTCTCGGATATACCGACCAGTTGTACGTTATGTTTTTCGGCGTTCAGCCTCAGGAGACAAGCGCGGAAGTGAAAATGAATGAAATGCAGGCAAAGTACAAGGATGTTCTGGCAAAACTGCCGCAGGAAATGATGTTTTCTGCCGATGCCAATGATGCCAACGGGCTGGGTGTCATCGGCATAATCGAAGGTTACAACAACAAGCTGGAACAAAAACTGGAGCTTGCCGACCAACTGGCCTCGCAGCTTAGCGACCTTAACGATGAATACGACCTTGCAAAAAAGGGAGCGTCGCAGAGAGAAGAAGAACTGAGAGCTCAAATCCGCACCGAGCTGGAAAAGGCCGACAGCGTTCAGCAAAGCTACAATCAGCTTCGTGAGCTTATGGGCCAAAAAAACACTGAACAGGTACAAACGCTTATGCGACAAAGAGACGAGGCTGTTAAGGAGAAAACCAACATCGGACAGCAACTGCAGGCGGCCTTGAGCGAACTAAGCATCGCACGAAACAAACTCGAAGAAGCTCTCAGCAGGCTTGAAGTATTGAAACCGCGACCCAAAGAAGATATTGCTGCTTATAAGCCGGACGGACATATTATTACCGTGGACGCCTCCGCAAACATAGTCTTTATCGACATCGGCAGCGAAGACAAAGTCTATCCGGGCCTAACGTTTGCCGTCTATGATAAAAGCGGGTCGATTCCGACCGATGGAACGAGCAAAGCGGAGATTGAAGTCTTCAGCGTCGATAAAAATACCGCTGTCGCAAGAATAAATAAATCAAACAAAAAAAATCCTGTTGCCGAGGGTGATGTAATTATAAACCTTATCTGGGACAGCAAGGCTACCAACAGGTTCGTTGTTGCAGGAGAGTTTGATTTCGACGGCGACGGAAATATCGACTCAGACGGTGCTGCAAAAATCAAACAGCTTATCGAAAACTGGGGCGGAAAAGTTGAAGATGTCGTAACAATTGATACGGATTTTGTCGTGCTCGGCGCTCCGCCGCAGGTAAAGAAAAAGCCAACGCTTGTTGAAATGGAAGCAGACCCAATGGCCACAGACAAGTATGAAGCATCCGTCAAGGCTTCAGAGCAGTATCAGGGAATCAAAAATCAGGCAAAAGACCTTTACATCCCGGTCTTCGGCATAAAAAGATTTCTAAGCTTCATCGGCTATGAATCTCTCGCCACTGGTGCAAAAGCACACTGATTATATTTTTCGCGGTTCAATTCCGATTGAGGCGATGTAAATTTCGCCTGTATATTTCGCTGAATCGGCGTTTGTAAACCCTTTCTTTGCTGCCGCAAATGTAACTGTAACCGTTGCCCTTATCGCTGTGCCCAGAGGTTTTCCTGTATCGCAGTCAAGCCCTGAAGGGATATCCACTGCCACAATCGGTTTGTTGAGCGAATTTATTGCATTTACAAGTTTATCAAATCCGTCCCCAAGCGCACCTGTCAGGCCTGTGCCGAAAATCGCGTCCACAATTAAATCACAATCACCTGCAAAAATTTCAACGGCTTTTTCAATATCTGCCTGGGTCGGCTGAAGCTCCTTAATCAAAATGCCCATTCTGCAAATGATTTTGTAATTTATTTCAGCGTCGCCTTTTATTTTTGAGCTTTGGCCGCAAAGAGCGATGTTTGTTTCAAAGCCGCCGTTTACCAGATGCCTTGCGATTACAAAACCATCTCCGCCGTTGTTGCCCGTGCCGCAGAAGATACAAACCTTTTGGCCTGAGAGTTTTTTCAACTCGTCGATAATAACTTCTGTACAGCCTCTGCCGGCGTTTTCCATAAGGATTACGCCCGGCACGAGCGCCGTATTTATCGCCCATGCGTCGAAGTCGCGCACCTGCTGCCTTGTTAAAACCAAATCGTTCTCTTTGTCGAATTTTCTTGTCATATTGACGATTATACTCTCATCGTACAAAGCGTCAATTGACTATTGATTATTGCGGACTATCAGGTACTATAGCAGGCGTATGAATATACTGCTTACAAATGATGATGGCATTTTTGCCCCGGGCATAGCGGCAGCTTATAAGGAACTGACAGAATTAGGCGATGTAACTGTCGTTGCGCCAGCCGATAGAATGAGCGGTGCAGGGCACAGTATCACCGTTTTTGAGCCGCTGGTCTGCGAAAAGGTCGGGATAGAAAACCAGTTTGCTGGTTACAGTGTCAGCGGTTCGCCGGCGGACTGCGTCAAACTTGCAATTATGGAACTCTGTCCGAAAAAGCCGGACCTTGTCGTCAGCGGCATTAACAACGGTGCAAATGTCGGCATCAATGTATATTATTCCGGCACGGTCGCTGCAGCGATGGAGGCGGTGTTCTACCGCATACCGGCAATTGCGCTGAGCTGCGTTCACGAAGAGCAGATGGACTTTAAAACTGCCGCAAAATATGCTATCGACGTCATAAAAAAACTGCCTGTTGCGAATTTATCTGGTGTGATAAATATCAATATCCCGAAACTTTCTGCCGGAATTCCTAAAGGAATTAAAGTCGTGCCTCAGTCAACGTTGGGTTTTGAGGAGCATTTTATAAAAAAGCGGAGCGATACAGGGCAGGTACTTTATCAGCTTGCAGGCGGAGACTATCTGGACACGAATATGCCTTCAGATACGCTCGTGCTGGCCGATGGCTTTATTACCGTTACCGCTCTGGGGTTCGATATGACAGATTATAAAAATATGGAAAAACTTCATCAGATAAAATGGTAGCTTAAGGACAAGTTACATGGCTTCCAAAAAACAATCACAAATCTGTATTATAACCGTTACCGGCAAAGACCGTGTAGGTATCATCGCAAAACTTGCAACCGCGATGGCCAAAGCCAATATCAATATTGTTGACGTCAACCAGAAAATTATGGAAGACTATTTCGTTATGACGATGGCGGTCGACATCGCCAAGTCAACAATAAGCATTCCGCAAATCCATAAAAAGCTTGACAAAATCGGCCAGGATATGAAACTGAAAGTTACTTTTCAGGACGAGACAATCTTTAAGATGATGCACCGCGTTTAATAGACTACAAGGAAAGAGGAAGGCAAAAAGTCAGAGAAATTTAAAAATATTGCGTGCTTTTTGCGATTTTGTAATTTATTGTTTACCAAGAGGGTGTGGAAAGAATAATATATTCGGTAATATAGGCAATGAAGGCAAGTTTTTTAAGTTAAAAATGGAAGACGAAAAAAGTAAGCCTAAGAAGGAGCCCCAGGAGAGACGCAGCGGCCAGGGCCGAAGAAAATTTGCATACGGCCCTCAAGGCCGCGAGCGCCGCAAAAACTTTGGCAGAAGAAAAGAAGATAAGCCGTCGGACTGAATGACCCTTAGGCGAAGCAGAGGCTTAAACGTATTAGTCCCTGAATTCTGCCACAACGAAGGTGTGGTCACTTGGCTTTTCAAGTGTGCGTGGTTTTTTGTCAATATAGCAATTCGTACATTTTTTCGCCATCGGCTCTGTACCCATTATGTGGTCGAGCCGCCAGCCGCGATTCCTTTTAAAACCGTTCGGTTCCCGATAATCCCAGAAAGTAAACTGTCCTGAACTGGTGCAGTGTTTTCTGAAAAGGTCAACAAAACCCCACTCCATAAACTTTTTAAAGGTTTGCGAAAGCTCACGGTTAAAACAAACATGTCCATCAAGCGCAACAGGGTCGTAAACATCCTTTGCTTCGGGCGCAATATTGAAATCACCCATCCATAACAGTTTGTCTGTCGGCGCAAAGTATTTTTTAAGATACTGTAAAAGTCTCTTGAGCCAGTCAAGTTTGTATTGATACTTTTCGGATTCAATCTCATAGCCTTGAGGAATATAGGTATTGACGATAGTGATTCCCGCTGTTTTTGCCTTTATCATTCTTGCCTCGTCTTTTGGTTCGCTGTCAAGGCCGAATTCAACCTTTGTAAGTTTGTGCTTGCTGAAAATTGCAACGCCGTTATAACTCTTTTCGCCTTTAAACACAAAGTTATAGCCGCTCTTACCGAAAGCATCGGCCGGAAAATCCTTGTCCTGAACTTTTGTTTCCTGAACGCATAAAACGTCGGGTTTATTCTCCCCCAGCCAGTTGGCGATTATTTCCGCACGGGACCTTATCGAATTGGCATTGAACGTGGCGATTTTCATCTATAAATTTCCTATTCTGTTAAGAACAGCAGTGTCAGCAGAAAACTTATAATGCTTTCAGCGCCTTGATTGATATTGATTCCGTCTTTGCCGAGTCCGTCGCAGCAGCCTTTGGTCTGAAAATCATAGACCGGCATACTAATGTCATTTTCACCAAGAAACCAGTCGAAAGCCTTTCTCTGAAGTTTGAGGTATTCCTTCTTCATAGTTGCCTGGTAAGCGTTTCTCAGCATTATCACCGTGCTGGCAACTTCGATGGGCTGCTGGTCGAACTGTGCCCGTTGTTTTCCTTTTGGATACCAGCCGTTGGAGCCTACGAAGCTGAAATGTCTGCCATTGTATGTGTTTGCAAGGAGAAAGGAACAGGTTTTCTCAGCCGTATCGAGATATTTTTTCTCTCCCGTTTGCAGACCTGCTGCAAACAGTGCTGCGGGCATTATTGCGTTATCGTAAGCGATAATGTTTTCAAACCAGTTCCAGCCGGCTGACGAATACTTTTTGTTGAGTTTAACCAGCCGGTCAGCGGCGATAGTTAGACGTCTTTTTATTTCGTTTTCTTCGGGAAACTGCCGAAGATAATCAGCCAGCCCGAGTATCGAATATGCCATACCGCGGGGCGGCATTGTCGGAATGTGTTTGGATGTATCATAAAGGAATTCTTTGATGACGGGGATGTAATCATTGTTTGGCGCCGGGGCGATTACTGAGCCGAATGCCCAGATAGTTCTGCCGAGGGCGTCGTGTTCTGATTCGCCGGTTCTCCATTTTCTGTTGTAGTCGAGAAAATTATAAACGGTTTTGTCTGGTTTTAATGAATGGAAGAGGAAAGCCAGGTATATATCGAATAGTTTTCTGGCCTGCAGGTCTGGATAGGATTTAAGATACCTGCTGACAACGATAAGTGCTCGGGCATTGTCGTCGGTGCAGTAGCCGTTCTGGTGGTCGGGTATTATGTATTTGGCGTGCTGCAATATACCTGTATCGTCGGTGAGACGTTTAAGATGCTTCAGTGAAGGTTTTGGTAGTTTAAATTTTTTGGATGCCTTTTTCGACATTTTTTAATCTTATCATATTAAAACTAATTGTAAGTTTAGTATTAACAGGCGTCAAGCAATAAAAGGTTGCTTAAAATTACTATTAAAGAGCTTTAAATATCATTTTTATTTTTATCTCTTTTAAGCACATAATTGACATTGGTTCGTAGAATATATAAAATACTACTAAAACCATAGGAATATAGGAGAAAATTATGAAGATTTCTACCAGGACAAGATATGGAATGCGAGCCATTCTCGAACTCGCTCTTGCATATAAGGCAGGTCCGTTGAAGATTAAGGTGATTGCGGAAAGGCAGAACATATCCAATAAATATCTTGAGCAGCTTATTGCGATAATAAAGTCTGCCGGGCTTGTAAGGAGTCTCAGAGGCCCTCGCGGCGGTTATGTGCTTGCAAAGCCGCCTGAGCAAATAAAATTGAGTGAAATTTTCAGGGCTCTTGAGGGCCCTGTGTTTACAGTTGAGTGCGTCGAAAATAAGGAAGCCTGTGAGCGTTTTGTAGACTGTATTACAAGACGGCTGTGGATTGAAGTAAACGATGCGATATTAAATGTGCTCGAGAATAAGACGCTTGGAGACCTGGTCGAGATGGCGGAAAAAGAGAAGCTCAACTATCAAATTTAAAGTGTCAGCCATCGGGGCACAAAGTTTTTTATAAGGCATAAATTTAGGTTTGATTGGATTGGCTATGGGAAGAGTATATAACAATTTAGCGGAGACAATCGGCAACACGCCGCTGGTAAGGATAAATTCTCTTGGTCCGGCTGGTGTGCAGATACTTGCGAAAGTGGAATTTTTCAATCCCTGCGGTAGTGTCAAGGACAGAATTGGTCTTGCAATGATTGAGGCTGCCGAAAAGCAGGGCAGAATTAGCAGGCATACGACTCTTGTTGAGCCGACAAGCGGCAATACCGGTATAGGTCTGGCTTTTGTTTGCGCGGTAAGAGGCTATAAACTCATACTGGTTATGCCGGAGTCGATGAGTATTGAAAGAAGAAAACTTTTTAAGATTTTTGGCGCTGAACTTATTCTGACGCCTGCCGCCGACGGTATGAAAGGGGCTGTAGCTGAAGCTCAGCGGATTGTCAGCAATACCGGCAATATGGTTATGCTTCAGCAGTTTGATAACCCTGTCAATCCGGAGATTCATCGAAAAACCACGGCGGAAGAAATCTGGCGGGATACCGATGGCGGTGTGGATATATTAGTTGCCGGTGTCGGTACAGGTGGTACAATTACAGGCTGCGGACAGGTGTTTAAGGAACGCAACCCGTCCGTTAAGGTTATTGCTGTTGAGCCTGCCGATTCGCCGGTGCTTTCCGGCGGAAATCCGGGCCCGCACAAAATTCAGGGCATTGGCGCGGGTTTTGTGCCGAAGGTGCTTGACACAGCCGTTATCGATGAAATTATCTGCGTCAGTAATGAAGATGCAATCAGAACTGCCCGGCTGCTTGCTCAAAAGGAAGGAATACTTGCAGGCATTAGTTCCGGTGCCAACGTTTTTGCTTCGCTGCAGGTTGCAAAAAGAAGTGAAAGTAAGGGAAAAGTTATCGTAACGATTATCGCCGATACTGGTGAGAGATATATTTCGACGGAATTGTTTCAATAAGAGGTTCGAAAATGAAGAACAATAATATCAAGGATGTTGTCAGGGCAATCGTTGAAACCTATCAGGATGATGCGGGCATAAATTTTATCGACACAACGAATCTGCCTTTGCGGGACAGGATACTTGAGGTTCTCGATTTGCTTATGGAAGTGATTTTTCCAGGCTATACCGGCGCAAGAGATGTTACCAGTTCAAACATCAGTTTTGTCGTGGGTGATATTTTGTGCCAGATTCAGAGTCAGCTTGCGGAGCAGATAGAAAGAGCGTTTCTTCATCAGTGCAAAATGAAGCAGTGCAACAGCGAAGGCTGCCATACTATGGCCGGAGAAGTAACGAAATATCTTTTGAATCAGCTTCCGAGAATTCGCGGACTGCTCAAGACCGATATTCAGGCCGCCTTTGACGGCGACCCCGCGGCAAGCAGTTTTGAGGAAATCGTTCTTAGTTATCCGGGTTTGCGGGCGATTACTACCCATAGAATCGCGCACGAACTTTATTTGAAGAATGTACCGCTGATTCCGAGAATAATGAGCGAGCAGGCGCATCATGAAACCGGAATCGATATTAATCCCGGTGCAAAAATCGGCGAAAGATTTTTTATCGACCACGGCACAGGTATTGTTATCGGCGAAACCGCGATTATAGGAAATAACGTAAAAATTTATCAGGGCGTAACTCTTGGCGCTCTTGCTCCTGCAAAAGGTCAGAGCCTACGCGGTATAAAGAGACACCCAACTATCGAAGATGATGTGACGATTTATGCCGGTGCCACAATACTCGGCAATGTAACTATCGGCAAAGGCGCAACAATCGGCGGAAACGTCTGGATTAAGGATTCTGTTCCGCCGGGTGTTATAGTTTCAACGTCAAGGCCTGAGCTTGTTTATATCCAGAAGAAACCAAAAAAATAAAAGTTATATGACTCAGAGTATCGTTGAAAAAATTAATAATCTTAAAAAAAAGAAAAATGCGGTTATTCTTGCGCATAATTACCAGCCGGGCGAAGTTCAGGACATTGCTGATTTTACCGGCGACTCTCTTGACTTGAGCAGAAGAGCGGCAGCTACTTCTGCTGACCTGATTGTTTTCTGCGGCGTTTTGTTTATGGCTGAAACCGCTGCGATTCTTTCGCCGCAAAAGACAGTGCTGCTGCCCGACAAAACAGCAGGATGCCCGATGGCCGATATGATTACGGCTAAACAGCTTGCAGAACTGAAGAAAAAATATCCTGATGCTGTTGTGGTCTGTTATGTGAACAGTCCCGCCGACGTCAAGGCAATCAGTGATTACTGCTGCACAAGTTCTAATGCAGCTGATATTGTCAGCTCGATAGAGCCTCAGAAAAAAATTATATTTGTGCCTGACAAAAATCTCGGCCAGGTTGTAAGCGAAAGAACCGGCAGAGATTTAGTCCTCTGGCCGGGGTACTGTCCGACTCATATTTTTGCAACTGCCGAAGATGTTAAAAAAATTCAGGCTGCTCATCCTGACGCTGTTACTCTTGCTCATCCCGAATGCCCAAAACCTGTCAGGGATTGTGCCGATGAGCTTTTGAGCACTGGACAGATGTTAAGATTCACTCGCAGCAGTGATAAGAAGGAATTTATCATCGCAACCGAGGTCGGCATTATTTATACATTGAAAAGGCAGAATCCTGAGAAGACTTTTTATCCTGCTTCGGAAAAATTCGTTTGTCCGAATATGAAAAAAATTACGCTGGAAAAGGTCTTATTTGCGCTGGAAGATAATAAGTTCATTATAAAAGTGCCGCAGGACATCGCTGAAAAAGCGAGGAAGGCGCTTGACAGAATGGTAGCAGTTTTGCCGAAAGGATAAAAAACGTAGCCCCCAAGACACGAAGGCACAAAGAAAAATAATATATATTAAAAACTTCGTGTCTTAGTGCCTTTGTGGCTACAAGGATTGAAAGGATAAAAATGGAAGAGAAAAAATATCATCTTGAAACGCTGGCGTTGCATGCAGGCCAGGAAGTTGACCCGGTTACTTTAAGCAGGGCAGTTCCGATTTACCAGACGACAAGTTTCCTGTTTAAGGATACTGCTCACGCAGCGGACCTTTTTAGTTTGAAACAATTTGGCAATATTTATACAAGATTGATGAATCCGACAACCGATATGCTTGAAAAGCGTCTTGCTGCGCTCGAAGGCGGCGTCGGCGGCCTTGCGTTCAGTTCCGGTATGGCAGCAATCACCGCAGCAATTTTAAACATCTGTAAATCGGGCCAGCATTTTGTTTCTGCAAGTACGCTTTACGGCGGAACAGTTACGCTATTTGGCCAGACACTGCCGAAACTCGGAATCGAGGTAAGCTTTGTTGACCCTTCAAATCCGGCCAATTTCGAAAAGGCGATAAAGAAAAATACTCGGCTGCTTTATATCGAAAGTTGCGGCAATCCGAAGAACAATATCCCTGATTTTGAAAAGATTGCGGATATCGCGCACAAGAATAATCTGCCTGTTATCTGCGATAATACTGTTACCTCGCCGATTCTTCTTCGGCCGATTGAGTATGGCATAGATATTGTTGTGCATAGTTGCACCAAGATAATCGGCGGACACGGTACAAGCATCGGCGGAATTGTAATTGATTCGGGCAAATTCAACTGGGCTAACGGCAAATTTCCTGAGCTTACTGAGCCTGACCCGAGCTATCACGGCGTAAAATATGTTGAGCAGTTCGGCAATATTGCATATCTTTTAAAGGTAAGACTGCAATTGCTGCGTGATATGGGCGCCTGTATGTCGCCGTTCAATGCCTTTTTGTTTTTGCAGGGTATTGAGACGCTGCATCTGCGAGTGCCCCGTCATTGCGAAAACGCTCTTGCACTTGCGAAATGGCTCGAAAAGCACAAAGCTATAAGCTGGGTCAATTACCCCGGCCTTGAGTCTCATCCTGATTACAGGCTGGCCAAAAAGTATTTGCCGAAGGGTGCCGGTGCAATACTCGGCTTTGGTATAAAGGGCGGCAGAAAGGCTGGCGAAAAGTTCATCAATAGTGTGAAACTCGCAAGCCATCTTGCAAATGTCCTCGACAGCAAAACATTGGTTATTCATCCTGCAAGTACTACGCATCAGCAGTTGAGCGAAGCTGAGCAGACCGCTGCCGGCGTAAGCCCCGACTTTGTCCGCGTCTCAGTCGGAACAGAACACATTGATGATATTATTGCGGATTTTGACCAGGCATTAAAAAAAGCTGAAAAATAAGGACTAAAATTATGTGGGACTATAATCCTAAGGTTATGGAGTATTTTCTTCATCCGAGAAATGCCGGCGAGATTGAAAATCCTGACGGCGTCGGCGAGGAAGGCTCTCTTGCCTGCGGTGATGCACTGAAGCTGACGTTCAGGCTTGACAAGAACGGCAGAATAGCTGACGCAAAGTTTAAAACCTTCGGCTGTGCGAGCGCAATCGCTTCAGCTTCGATAATGACTGAAATGATAAAGGGTCTGACAATCGAAGAAGCCGAAAAGATTACCAATAAGGATATTGTCGATAAGCTCGGCGGACTGCCGGAGCAGAAGATGCACTGTTCGGTTATGGGTATGGAGGCTCTGCAGGCAGCGATTGCGAACTACCGCAGCGGCGGGGGGGAGACGCAGAAAAAAATTGAAGGTAAAATTGTCTGCACCTGTTTCGGCGTAACAGATAAGGAGATTGAAAAAGTAATTATTGAGAACGACCTTGAAACGGTCGAGCAGGTTACCAATTACTGCAAGGCCGGCGGCGGCTGCGGCTCCTGCCGCGGTGAAATCGAAAAAATAATCGAAAGAATTCGCGGCAAAAAAGCAAGAGAAGAGCAGATGCAGATGCAGCCGAAAAAGCTTACCAATCTGCAGAAGATTCAGCTTATTCAGCGGACGATTAGCGAGCAAATTCGGCCGCTGCTTAAGGCTGATGGCGGCGATATTGACCTCGTTGACATCGAGGGCAGCAAGGTTATCGTTGCATTTCGTGGAATGTGTTCGCAGTGCCCCACGGCTGAATTTACTCTAAAGGATGTCGTCGAGTCAAGACTGCGGGAGTTTGTCAGCAGTGACATTGTAGTTGAGGAGCAGAGTGAATAAAGATGGATAAGCAAATAGTGAAAACAATCTACTTCGATAATAATGCTACGACAAGGGTGGCAGACGAAGTTTTTGAAGCAATGAAACCGTTTTTTACCGACCTTTACGGCAACCCTTCGAGTATGCACACCTTTGGCGGTCAGGTCGAAAAATATATCAGAAACGGCAGAGAGAAAATCGCCCGGCTTCTTGGCTGCGACAGTTCGGAAATAATTTTCACCAGCGGCGGAACGGAAAGCGACAATGCTGCGATAAAAGGCGTTCTTGCCGCTGTGCCGGAAAAAAGAAAAATTATTACCACGCGAGTCGAACATCCTGCAGTTCTCGCAACCTGTCGGGAGATGCAGGCGGCCGGCTTCAAGTTGGTTGAGCTTGGTGTTGACAGGGACGGACAGATTGACCTTGAAGAGCTGAAATCTGAAGTTGATGACGATACTGCAATCGTTACCATAATGTATGCCAATAACGAAACCGGCGTAATTTTCCCGATTGACAAAATCGCTGAAATTGTCAAGGCCGAAGGCGCTGTCTTTCATACTGATGCAGTTCAGGCGGTCGGCAAATTGGCGCTAAATCTCGATGAGAGTAATATCGATTTATTGAGCCTCAGCGGTCACAAGCTCCACGCCCCCAAGGGTATTGGTGTTCTTTATATAAGAAAAGGCACGAGGATTTCTCCTTTTATTGTCGGCGGTCATCAGGAAAAAAGCAAACGGGCCGGCACGGAAAACATCGCTGGCATTGTTGCACTGGGCAAGGCAAGCGAGCTTGCTGCAAAGTCGATAGAGCAGGAAAATACGAAAGTAAAAGAACTTCGCGACAAGCTCGAAAACGTGATTTTGAAAATCTGCCCCGGCGCGATGCTCAATGGTGATAAAATCAATCGTTTGCCGAATACTACTAATATCAGTTTTGAATTTATTGAAGGCGAGGCAATTTTGTTATTGCTCGACCAGTTCGGAATCTGTGCCAGCAGTGGTTCTGCCTGTACCAGTGGTTCGCTTGAGCCGAGCCACGTTTTGCGCGCGATGGGTGTGCCGTTTACTGCAGCTCACGGCTCGATAAGATTTAGTCTCAGCAGATATAATACGGAGCAGGAAGTTGATTTTGTGATTGAGAAAATGCCTGTAATTGTGAATCGCCTGCGTCAGCTCAGTCCCTTTGTGAAATAACTTTGCGGTTTAAAAGATTTCTTTGCGGATATGGCAGTAGGGTGTTTTGCCGGTTTTCTCGTAGTAATCCTGATGATACTTTTCCACGGACCGGTTATTTTTTTGGAAATTCGAGCTTTTGCAGTTTGTCAAGGTTAGGTTTTTGAGCAGCAATCTTGAGAGACTCATCATAAAGAGCGTTTAGGTCGCCCAGGTTCATAGTTGAGCCTTGTCGTATGAATATCGGTATCTTGTAAAGAGGAGTATCTACGGTAATATTCTGGCCGCCGGTATAGATTTTTTCTTTATCCCATGCATCAATCCATTTTTCGCCGGCAGGCAGGTATAAAGAATGTTGAGTTTTTCTTTTTTCCCAGATGGCCGACACAAGAATATCCGGCCCGTACATATATGTCTGCCAGTCGTTCCACGCCTGCTGCTGTTTGGGATAGACAAGGAAAAGAGGCCTTGCGATGGGCATACCTGTTTTTGCCGCCTGTTTTGCAAGCTCAAAAGAATAGTCTGAAAGCATTTGATGAATTTTTGAATAAAGCCTCCAGATTGCGATAAGCTGTGTATCGTAATGCGGCTCTTCTATGAGGTCCCACAGCCCTCGGTCTTCGGTCGGTCCTACTTCCATTATTGGGCAAAAGCAGCTAAAGGCCAGCCATCTTGCGGTTACTTCGTGGTCGGTAAGTTCGTTGTATCCGCCTGTGTCGGAGCCCCATATCGGAAATCCGATTATGGACGACTTTAACAAAGCTATAATTGCACATCTAAGTGCTTCCGGCCTGACTTTTTCGCTTTTGCCGACGTTGCCAATGTCGCCGCCCCAGAACACGGTATAGCGTGAGCTGTTGACGTAGCCCGCGCGAGGCATTAGTACGAAGTCATCACTGCGAATCTTTTTACAGATACCATAAGCAGCCTTTGCATACATAACCGGATAATTGTTGTGATATTCTCTCGAGGCTCTTCCGTCAAAAGCCTTATTTTCATAATCGTTCGGCACATCCTCCTCTTCAGCACGGTCCATCTTGAATCCTTTAACGCCTTGGTTAAGAACTTTTGCAATGCCTTTATTTTGCCACCATCCCACAGCCGCCGGATTTGTAAAATCGATAAGAACACGAAAGAGTTTGTCAGGCAATTCGCCTTGTCCTTTAACGCCGTAACCTTTTTCGGCAGCTTCCTTTGCCATATCTCCCATCACCCACGGAGCAATCCACAGCATAAAGTGGATGTTTTTATTGTTCACCCAGCTAATCATTTGTGTAGCATTTGGGAATCTATTGGGGTCCCATTCAAAATCATTATAGCCGTTTGGCCCGATAGCCCACGGCCTGTCAACCCAGTATATGCTCATCGGTATATCGAAAGCCTTCATCATAAGTATATCTTCCACAAGTTCGCTGTTGTAAGGAGCGGTAACAGCAGTGCCGTCGTAATAGGTTTTTCTATTGGTATGATTATTTCTCCATCTCCACGGCCCGAAAATCCATTTTGGCGGGACTATTGTCGGCCCGACATTCAGCGAGTGCGTTTTCACCAGTTCTGCAGGCCCATTAGCGGTATTAAGAATCATTGAAACTGATGGTCCTTCGAAGGTAATCTGAACAAGGTTAGGTTCTGATTTGCAGAAATCATAAGAGCCGGGCCAGGTCCCCTCGACAAAGAGACTGTAATTTCGTGACGATATGTAAAATGGACAATAAAGAGAAACGGTCGGTTTAACAATCATTGTAACAACCTGGCCTCGCAGGTTCATAGCGTTTTTTATCCCAGGCTCCCAGCAAAGTTTCTGTTCGCCGTCAACAGTGCGTTCCATAAGACCGCTAAATATTTCATCGCCGCCGGCATCTAATGAAAAACCCCATTGGAGTATATCATTACAGTCGGATGTCTTGAAAGCTATATGGAATAAATCCTTATCTTTAATGAAACTAACCGTTACGTTTTTTCCTCCTTTGAAAGACCAGACTACCGTAAGATTGTTCTCGGAAAAGGATATGTTCGATGGCGTATCTTTCAGATAGAACTTTCCCTGCCGCGTTTCTAAGAAGATTGGTGATTTTTCAGAGCCTATTAGCAGAGGTTGTTTTAAATGTGGCGAGGTTACAATAAACGAGCAGTTTTTATATACGACGTTTCCGGACAGAATACTTGTAGAAAGTATGATTATACTGAGAAAAAGTATGATTCGTTTCATTCTTTACTCCTTTCAAATTTATCCGCCACAGGTGAACCTGTCCGCCTTAGGCGTACTTAACCAGCGCCACCTTTTAATATGAATTTGAAGATTTGTAAAGGAAAATATACCGCTATGGCCTTTTACTTGACAGGGCTGTGCCGGAACGTAGAATGAATTATATTTGGATTGATAGGAAGAACCTTTATGAAATCAAAAATTGTTTTTTGCATTTTTATTTTTTTAGTTTACCCATCCTGCCTGTCGGCACAAGACTGTCAGCCTGAATACCTGCGTTGTGAATATAGAATGAATCCGTTGGGGATAGACCAGACAAAACCCCGCTTGAGCTGGATTGTTATCTCCTCTCATCGCGGCCAAAAACAAACTGCTTATCAGGTGCTGGTCTCTTCGAGTCGCCAAATGCTGGATGCAGACCAGGGCGACCTTTGGGATACAAAGAAAGTCAGCAGTGACCAGACAACCTGCATCGTATATGAAGGGAAGCCCTTAAAGTCGCAAATGCAGTGTTTCTGGAAGGTACGCATCTGGGATAAAGATGGCAAAGTTTCTGATTGGTCGGCGCCGGCGGTGTGGTCTATGGGATTATTGGATAAAGCCGACTGGAAAGCTCAATGGATTGGTTTCGATAACCGTCCTGAAAATGTCTATGAAGAAGATAATGACAAGCAGCCCGATACCTTTCACGATTGTAATTGGGTTTGGCACCCCGACGCACAAGCGGCGTCGGGAAAGTGCTTTTTCCGAAAAAGCATACAAGTCGATTCGGCTGCTCGGCCTAAAAATGCTCGTCTTCGCCTTGCCGTCGACGGCAAACCTTTTGTTTGGGTCAACAATCAAAAGATTGCCGAATTCCAGGGCTGCTGGCCCATTCGTTCTTTTAACATAGTTGAAAAGCTTGTGGATGGAAACAATATAATAGCAATCCAGGCCGAAAATGTGCCGGATAGTCCCAATCCGTCCGGACTCATCGGCAAGGTCGTTTTCGATTTTATAAGCAAACCCTCTATTACATTTCCCATTGATTCTACCTGGAAAACAACCAATCAGATAATCCCCAACTGGCAGAGCGCCAAAATTGATGACAGCGGCTGGAAAAATGCGAAAGAATACGCTCCGTATGGCCGAACCTCCTGGGGCAGGTTCGACAAAAATCGCCTGGTTCTTCCTCCGCCGGCTTATTTGCGAACAGATTTCCAGATAACTAAACCTGTCAGGCGGGCGACAATTTACGCATCGGCTCTCGGTTTGTACCAGTTGTTTCTCAATGGCCAAGCGGTTGGACAGGACTACTTTACGCCCGGCTGGACCGATTACTACAAGCGTGTTTACTACAACACTTATGATGTTACTCAGGTGCTGCATCAGGGGCAGAACGCCATTGGCGCTATTCTCGCTGACGGCTGGTATGCTGGCTATCTTGGATGGAGTCGCGACCGAGGTAATTATGGACGTAACACTCGCCTTCTGGCTCAATTGTCTGTTGAATATGCGGATGGGACATCGCAAGTCTTTGCCACCGGCCATGACTGGAAAGCTTCGACCGGTCCTATCCAATTTGCGGATATCTTAATGGGTCAGACCTACGATGCCAGAAAGGAAATGGCTGACTGGTCGCTGCCCGGCTTTAAATCTGATTCCTGGCAAAAAGTTGATGTAACAGAATCGATTCAGGCTGAACTGCAGGCATATCCCAGCGTAACCATCCAGCCGTTCCAGGGAATTAGACCAGTCTCTGTTAATCAGCCCCGCAAAGGCGTCTATGTTTACGATATGGGGACCAATTTTGCAGGGGTCGTTCGGCTCAAAGTCAAGGGCGGCAAAGTCGGCGATACAATTACCTTGCGTTTTGCCGAACGGCTCAATCCTGACGGAACTGTTTATACTGAAAATCTTCGTGCCGCACGGGCTACCGATGTCTACATCTGTAAAGGCCGGCCTACGGAGGTTTGGCAGCCGCAGTTTACTTATCACGGCTTTCAATATGTCGAAATCACAGGCTTCCCTGGCAAACCTAATCTGGATACTATCACAGGCATCGAATTGACCTCTGCCACTCCGCCTGTTGGCTCATTCGAATGCAGCGATAAAATCGCCAATCAGCTCTATCATAATATCTGTCAGACGCAGCGCGCTAATTTTATGGATATTCCGACAGATTGCCCCCAGCGTAATGAACGTATGGGCTGGACGGGTGATGCGCAGGTTTATGTCCGCACCGCTTGTATGAATTCCGATGTTCAGACGTTTTTCACCAAGTGGCTGACCGATTTGCGGGATGCCCAGCGGCCTGACGGGCAATTTCCCAAAGTTGCGCCGTCGAAATTGGCTGATAATGATGGCGGCCCCGCCTGGTCGGATGCCGGCGTGATATGTCCTTGGACAATCTATTCCGTCTATGGTGATAAGCGTCTTTTGGAACAATCTTATCCATCTATGAAGCGTTTTATAAGTTTTTGTAGAAACCGCAGCACGAGACAATTTCTGCCGCCGGCCAAATATCATTGTTATGGCGATTGGCTCAATGTTGACGATGACACGCCCAAGGACGTTGTCTATGTGGCATATTTTGCGTACAGCACAAAGCTCACCGCCCAGACCGCTGCCGCTCTTGGCAAAAGTGATGATGCCAGTCGGTTCGAATCATTATTTCAGAAAATAAAAGCTTCATTTAATAATGCGTTCGTTGACCCCAGCGGTCGAATCAAAGGCAACAGCCAGACTGCCTATGTACTTGCGTTGGCTTTCGATTTACTTGATGAGCCGGCTCGAACAAAAGCGGCAGAGCATCTTATCGAGCGTATTAAAGAGCGCGATTGGCATTTATCTACAGGTTTTGTAGGCACGAAGGATTTAATGCTGGTTCTTGCCAAGCTCGGACGAAATGACGTAGCCTATCGGCTCTTTCACAATGACACTTATCCATCCTGGGGCTTTACAATCAAAAATGGTGCGACAAGTATGTGGGAGCGTTGGGACGGCTGGACGCCGGAAAAGGGATTTCAGATTCCCCGGATGAATTCGTTTGCTCATTATGCCTTTGGGGCGGTAGGGCAGTGGATGTTTGAGAACATCGGCGGCATCAGGACCGATGGCCCTGGCTTTAAGAAAATAATAATCAACCCTCAGCCTGGCGGAAAACTAACCTGGGCCAAAACTTCTTATAAATCTATCAGCGGCTTGATTGTCTCCGATTGGAAGATTGATAAGGGATTTTTTAAGTTAAATGTATCCATTCCTGCAAACGCAACGGCAATTATTTATATCCCTGCCGGTGATGAAAAGGATGTTTATGAAGGAGCGGTGCCGGCTCATAAAGCCCAGGGCGTTAAATTTCTCAAAAAGGAAGGCAAATATATTTTGTATGAAGTCCAGTCTGGTAATTACGAATTCACTTCAAAAATTTAGCCTTTCAACCAGTTCTCCGCCATTATGGCAAAGTCAAAAAAATTTACCTTATTGTCGCCGTCAAAATCAGCCCCATTACAATCCCCACAGTTGTCATCCAGCCAGTTGGATGCCAGACAAGCCAAATCGTCCCAATCAACGTCTCCATCAGGCTCACTATCGCCGTCTATATGTTCAAAAGCGCCCAGGTCTGGTGCGCTGCCATTGTATGGCAGCCCGACATCTGTTCCCCCATCAATGAGGTGTCTTGCCGCTCGCCAGCTCTAAAGGTATGCTATAATTATATGTGCCATTGCTGAACGCTGTGCAATTGTAGAGGGTTATGTTGCCTTTATCATTATTTTGGTCAAATCCTTTGACCCTATTGGAGAATGCCAGACAGTTCTTCAGAATGACATTATGTCTCAAGGTCTTATCATCGCTTCCACCCATCTTAAATCCATTACCGTTACCGATGCTTGCAGAACCATCTTTTAGGTAACCATTCTTAAAACACCAGCAGTTTTCATAAGTAGTATTTACATCATCAGCACCCCTGAGATATCCGTCATACGCATCATCCGAGTTCTGCCACGACCTGCAACCATAAAAGTAATTGCCTGTGCCAACAGCCATCTTAGGTGCGAAACCATCGGCATCCTTTTGGTCTGCATCGCAATTGTAATAGGAATCACAATTTATGATTTGATTATACGCTGCACCGTTATCGAATTTAACGCCGGTCTCCCTATTCTCGTATGAGGAGCAAAATTCGATGATGTTATAACTTCCTCCGTTAATATTTATTCCGTGACGCGGAGCTCCTTTTATATCTAAGCCTTTAATGTACCAATAATTGCCGTTGATTTTAATACAGTCTGCGCTGGTTCCCGTCATCGCGTTGCAATCCAGAAGCGGTCGTTCATCGTTATAGCCCATCAAATAACATCTATTGGTTTCACTTGCCCCGCTCTTGGTAGGAAGAGTGATTACGGTGCCTGTGCCTGTGTATGTGTATGTTCCGCCGCGCACGTAGATGGTGTCGCCCGCCACAGCCACACTTACGCCTTTGCCGATTGTTTTAAAGGGAGAATCGATAGTGCCGCTGTTGCTGTCACTTCCGTCCGGCGCGACAAAATAGCTGCTGCAATATGCGGGACATACCGCTAAAAGCATTCCCAATATCAGCAGCAGAATAGCAAGACATTGCCATCGCTTGCTTATTTGTAAGACTGGTGTCCGTACCCCAAATTGACGCGTTTCAAAAACCAACATTCACCTGTTAGCCAAAGCATGGATGACGACTATTTAATTATATCAAAAACGTCTAATAATATCAAGGCTTTTTATCTTTCCGGACATACCAAGAGGAGATTTATCATCTTTTAATACACTGCGGATACGCTGAAATCGACAATCACTGCAGAAACGCATTTTGTTGCATTTTTCCCGCCAACAGGCGATATCATTAGTTCGCCGGAGTACGATTCGCTGGAGATGGTCTGTTCTTATCGAGCCTTTCAGTAATACAAGGTCACCTGCTTTGAGATAATTGCTTAAAAAAGAATTGAGTTGGTAAAGCGTCCTGAACGCCATAATGCGGTCATCTTCAGGAGTGGGGGTTGCTCTAAGGGCTGAACCGGCATGTTCGCCGACAAAGATTATTTTGTCGGCAACATCCAAAGTTTGTTGAATAACGAACCGGTTTCTTTGATAAAAGCTCTTGGGAGTATCTGAGATTGACCCTATCACGATAATCTTTCTCATCGCATCTGCCGTCCTCATGAAATTAAGGGAGGCGGGCATAGTCCACATTGGCGCCTTCCAATCGTCACGAATGAAGGTAACGCCATCGGCGGTTTCATGCGGGCTCATACGGCCGGGCACGGGGTCGAAGCTCTCGACTGCCTGTACAGCGCGTTCCAGCGGCACGCCCGCAGCAATTCCCGCGGCTATTGCCGCCAATACAGCGTAAGCCCAGTGCTCACCTAACAGCCTTGTTTGAATGTGAAATCGTTTTTCTGCATAACAGATGTCGAGCGACATTGGCTTTGGCCAGGCGCAAGATACGTTTTCCCCGCGGACTATTGCGCCGGCTGATAATCCGTAAGTGATAACCTGAGCTTTTGTTCGTTTGCACATATCGAACACGTAAGGGTTATCCGCGTTGAGCACTGCCGTTCCGCCGGCCGGAAGCGATTCTACGAGTTTCCCTTTCTCCGCGGCTGTCGATTCAAGGTTGCGATAGTTACTGTAATGGTCCTGACCGATATGCACAACCACACAGATTTGAGGCTGGAACAATTTTGCTGATTCCTCCATAATTCCCGGAGACGGAGCGCTGACTTCACCGACACAGAACCGGTGCCATAGAGAGACGGTCAGGATTGTTTTAGCGACATAAGGGGTAGTGTTCACGACCTGGTTGCTCTTTTGGACTCGGCCTTCCTTTGCCAGAATAGCGGCAATAAGCTCTTTAGTAGTTGTTTTGCCGCAGCTTCCGGTTACGCCTATGAAGCATACTTTTCCAAGAACACCAAGTACAAATCTGTATCTCCTGGCAAGCTCATACTTCAGCCGGAGTTTTATCCGTGATTTTATTGGCTGAAAGAAACGGATTCCAAACCTTAATTGCATTATAGTAAAACCTTTTAAAAATTGTCGAATCCGCTTATTGCGAATTTTTCACGAGCATGTCCACAATAGCGTCCATTCGCTGGTGTTGATTAAGCGGATACCACCAGATATTCCCTTCTACGATATAAGGTTCGTCGGGTGTTAGAGCGATATCCCATGCGATTGTACGTATAGGCAAGAACTTAGGCGCCGTTTTTTCGGCCAGTGTGCATGCTTTGTCCCATAGCGGCACGCGGAATTCGTGAAAAGCGATTTTCGTTTTTGGGTGGTTCGAAATCGTACGTATACCTAAACCATTGGGGTCCAATGAAACCGCTGGTTTTAACTGGCCGTCGATTATGGAAATCAGTGATTCTATGTTGCCGCTTATCCCATGTTCAAAATTATCAGCCACATTTTCACCCGTAATCATTTTAAAATGTGCATGTACGATACGGCTCTGATTTTTCGTGTCTACCATAGTGATGATTCGGACTGTCTGAAGAAACTCAACGCCGGTTAATCGCAGCAATTCAGGATGGTTATTGAGCCGTTGTTGGATTACGAAGCTGTCGTATTCACGGTTTGAGCACAGGGCCTGGTATAACTGCTCAGGCTCGTATGTCTTTGCCGAGGCGTCGATAAAACAATTGCTTTTTCTGTTGAAGATATTCAAACCTTTGCCGCAGAAACCGCTGCTGGGTTTAATAACAAATTGCGAGGGAAGGTGGTGAATGAAAAACTTTGTCCAATCATTGCAGTTCCTTAATGACAAACCGTTGTATGACCATCCTGCGGCATTTCTGAAAAAAATAGCATACAGCTTGGGAACAGGAATACCCAAATCCATACAATACCGGTAAAATAACCCTTTGTTTTTTAGAAGTGGAGCCCACGAGACGGGATTAATGGCCTCTTGGATTTTTGTCAGTCTTTTTCTGCTGAGATATTTATGAATTTCATTACTGGGAAAGTCAATTTTCAATAGCCCCAGCTGGAAGGCTTCTATCGGGGTGAATTTATTATTTCTGCATATACGGATATTGCGTGGAATTGTCAAAAGGCGACGTATAAGCGGAAAAGATTTGAGTCGATAGGTCAGATGTACTATCTGAACGCGGTCACAAATCGACTGGTATATGCTTTTTATGGTCATACGGTTATCAGGCAAAATGTTATATAAGCACACTTCCTATTATTTTATTGTTTTCTCAGATGGTATATATTATAAGCTTTATCGGCTTAAGTTGAAGTTTTTTTATTTGGAGTAAACAAGGCAGTCAACATTTTTGAGATTTGGCAGACTCGTTGTAATCAAGATGAAGCGTATTCTGTACCTCAGTCGGGGCAAGGACATTGCAGGCAGCCAAAGGCAATTGTTATATCTAGTCAACGGACTTGAAGGTGGTCATTTCAAGCCGGTAGTAGTCTGTTCTGAGGCAGGAGGGTTTGTCAGCGAACTCAGACGCAGAGGAATAGAAGCCGTTGTGATGTCGATGAGACCTTGGCGTAAAATTCGTAATGCAATAAGCCGCTACAGCGATTCGAAAGCACTGGAACATTTCGCCAGAGAACAGGATATAAAAATGGTTCATTGTTCCTACCTTTGGCATAATCCGTATGCTCTGAGATTAGCTAAGAATCTGTCGGTGCCAGTGGTGTTGCATGTACGTTGCCCTCTGTTGCCGAGCCAGATAAAAAAACATAAGTGCAATCAAGCAGATGCGGTAATAGCGATATCCAGACGAATAGAAAAACAGTTATTGAAGGCGGCTGTGCCAGCCGAAAAGGTGGTACGTGTTGATGATGCTGTAGATACCGAATGGCTGAAGTATTGCCCGACCCGAAATCTCAGGCGGGAGAACAAAATTACCAACTCAGTAGTGTTTGGTATGATAGGCAAGGTGTGCCGGCAAAAACGGCAAATGGAATTCCTATATGCCGCAAGGGAAATTTTGAAGAAAGGATATGATGCATATTTCATCATTATTGGAGAGGAGACCCGCGGTAACTATGCCAGCATGTTGAGCCAGTATATACGTAAGCACGGTCTAACCAAAAGGGTGTTGTTCACAGGAAGACGTGAGGATATGCCCGAAGTGCTATCATCGCTCGATGTACTGGTAAGTCTTTCAGGCGGCTCGATAATGTTCGAAGCAATGGCCTGCGGCAGGACTGTTATATCAGCAGGTTTTACTCGAAAAGAAGATGCGGTTCATCTGCGAGACGGCGAAACTGGCATACTCTTGAGCACTCTGGAGACAAAAACGCTTGTTAACGCAATGGCACATGTAGCTGAGAATGCTCAGTTGCGGCAGCGGTTGGGCTCAAATGCCGAAAGCTGGGTGAAATCACATCTGTCAGTCGAAACCCTCGTAAAAAAGACTCAACAGTTGTATGAACGGCTTTTAAGCTAAGCTGTTATACGGCAGTGTAGAAGTGTTGACGATAGAATTAAGGCTGTACGAAGAATCTCAAGCCATGAGCGGGCCCTTCGATTCTCGAAGGGCAAGTCGAATGGAGGCGGCGGGATTCGAACCCGCGTCCCGAAACGTTTCAAAACAGGCTTCTACATGTTTAGTTATTCTTTTGTATCTTGTCTTGCTGAACGCCGGATAACAGGCTTTCAGTTCGACCAGTTCGTTGTTTTTTCGCTCTGCTTGGACGAACGGCCTTACAGAGCTATCCCGCTGTTCGGCGCCCTTGCAGAATCGGCGGGAGCAATCCCGCAGGACGAGCCGCTTTAATTAAGCAGCTATTCGCAACTGATAGTTGCCAGTTAGTTTTTTGTCGGAATGATTAGCCAGGCCAACCGACATCCTGGACATGCCACCTATCTCTCTACCCGTCCGGTCGAAGCCTTTCGCCCCCAAAATGAAAAAAATCCTAAATTCTAATGTCCACCGTAAGGTGTCCTGTGGAGAAATCCTAAACAAATCCGAATTACCAAAATTCAAATAACTAAAACATTTTGAGCATTTGAGAATTAGAATTTTGAATAAGAAAGACGGCCGAAATGTTGTTATTTATGCTAATTTGTAAAAGAACATTTTATACTTATACACACTATTATTATACCACAAACAATTATAAAAGTCCAGAGCAATGATATTTATGGATTTTAGCCGCCAAAATTTCATTGCAAGTCCCCCATTTTTCCGATACAATACAATAGCAGGTTTCCCCTGCGGTGTTTGACAGGAAGGTTGATATTTGAAGAACCGATACCCATATTTAGGGAAGTCGGAACTTGCCGGCTCGAAAATGCCTGCTTGACAGGACTTTCGGACGCTTGAAGCTGACTACCCACTTTGAAATACTGGGTTCTTTAAATTGCCTACCATCGGCATTGCGGAGGTTACCAGCAGTAAAAAAAGGTCTGTATTAACAGACCTTTTTTGTTTGATATTTTTAATCGTTGATTACGCAGATTTTGTTTTTGCTCTGCTTTCAACTTTCAAGATTATCAATTTATCCCGTGAGATGCTTCAGTTATCTCATCGGGATTTTCTGCAGCAGCTCCGCTGGCGATTTGATGGGGATAAATAACCCGTGTTGGATGATTTAAATCTTGCAGGTCCGCCTGAGGCGGATAAATTTGGCCCAGTGGTTTATCCGCCGGACATTTTTATTTAACCGCTGATTACGCTGATTTCACAGATTTAGATGTATTGGTTTTCCCATACCTATCCTATGAGGTCTAATCTTTTTCTTCGGCCAATCCTTCGGTTTCAGATTTGTTCCGTTTGTCGTTAAGTTCTTTAGCCAGTCCCTGCGAAAGTGCGGTTATGCCCGCAATGCCGCCCAATTGCATAGTCTCCACAGCGGTACTGGGCACAATTACAATAGTAGCTTTCTCTTTCAAGCCCTCATAAAGCATATTCATAGCCCTGAGATGAAAAGCAGTGGGATTATCAGCGTAGGACTCGGCCGCTGCCTTAAATTTTTCAGCTACCTGCCGTTCTGAATCACCGAGAATAACTCTGGCCTGGCGCTCTCTTTCCGCCTGTGCCTGCATTGACATAGCATCCTGCAAATCCGGCGGAATCAGGACATCTCTAATCTCAACAGAATTAACATTAATTCCCCACGGCTCTGTTCGCTGGTCTATTATCTTCTGAAGCTCAGTATCAATCTTTTCCCTGCCTTCGAGCATATCGGCAAGCATTGTCTTACCTATAACATCACGTAAGGCGGTTTGAGAAGCCCAGCTTATCGCGCTCTGATAGTCAGCAACCTCCAGAGCGGCCTTTTTAGGGTCCAGAACTTTCCAGAAAAGAACGGCATCCACGTCCACCGGCACTGTGTCTTTGGTCAGGGTTTTTTCTGCCTTAAATGTAGTAGTTATCACGCGAATATCAATCCAGTAAACTACAGAGTCAATAACAGGGATAATGAAAAATAATCCGGGTCCTTCCAAAGAGTAGAACTTGCCCAGCCTTAACACTACCGCCTTTTCCCACTGGTCTGCTACCTTAATGGCGGAAGCTACAATTATAGCAATAACAAAGGCAACAACTGCAATCCAAGTGCTTTGCTGAGGATTACCAGTGGCTCTAAACGCGGCGTAGGCCAACCCTATACCAAGGCCGAGAATTAAAAAGAAGACCAGTATCGCGAAAGAATTTTGCTTTCTCATTTTAAACCTCCATTGAGTCAATACGGGATTTTCTATGTAGTTCGACAAAGCTCACCACAGGTTAAACGCCCGGCTGCATAGCCGAACCATTCAGCGCCATAGAAATACCACAGTCCCACCTGCAAGGCAACTATTCTTATTCTACTTTCGACTTTCCGGCGATTAAGTTGTACAGCCAGGCAAATATCGCACCTCCGATTGCACCATCTGCAAAGGCCCATATAAGCCCAATGACAGAACCGAGGGGGCTTATGTTAAATCCGCGATAGCACCTGCCGATGAATGTAATATCATTAGTAGAACCTTCAAAAAGTATTATCCACCAGGTCAGGAAGAAAAGGCCTAAACCCCAAAAAAGTCCACAAGTCAGTGAAAAAGCTTTTACATTAAGTTTCATTTTAAGACTCCTTTCCTTATGCAAAACAATTTGTGTTTAATATATCTTTAAAGATTTTGCAAGGCAAGGGGCATAAAAAAATAAAATCAAACATCAAAATGCAAAATGACATCCGCCGTCAGTAAACTTTCCGTCTTCGTTCCTTAGGGACTACGAGCGGACAGGATGGCGGACAAGTATTAAAAATCAAAAATGATTATCTGATTCGATAAAATTGCCAAAAATATTATTCCCCGAAAAAAGCACCGGAGGCCTTTAATTCGCCTCAATCTTTTATCTATCTTGTTGATCCGCCTATACAATAGGCGCAATTATCATATCTATAATTATGGGCTTCCTGAAGCGTATCAAAAGGCACGGCATGACCCGCCCTAATAATTTCATCAATCTGACACTGTGTTTTTTCATTATCGAGGTTATGCACTTCTTTTTCATTTGTGTTACCGCAATATTGTGCCCCATACAAAGGAGAACCATAGCGTCTCATATTTTAGCCCTTCCAACATAAAACAACTCTATAAACTTTTTAGAAACTGGCTAACCGGCAAGGAGAGTTAGGGAATGGCTTTAAAGCCGCTCTCGGCTC
Organism: uncultured Planctomycetaceae bacterium; assembly: GCA_964492875.1. Taxonomy (GTDB): domain Bacteria; phylum Planctomycetota; class Phycisphaerae; order Sedimentisphaerales; family UBA12454; genus JAPLMW01. The sequence goes on along the minus strand of CAZBLD010000012.1, from coordinate 2,255 downwards.
CCCAAGCCGATAAGCGATATGGTCTTATATAATGTGCAAAGAATGTACCAAAATAAGGACAAAACCGAAACGATTGCGCAAGTTATTAAAACAAAATAGGTTGTAATGCAAAGTATTTTTTATCAATATATAGAATAGTACAGTTTTTTACCGGGATTGGCAGATTATTAGTAAGGATGACAGGAAAACGATAATCCGCCGAAGCCTTAAACGGCGAAAAAGCAATAAAGATATAGCCACGAGGGCACAAAGACACCAAGTCCTTGGGACTCCTGACGGAGGAAAATAATATAGAAAAAACTTTGTGCCTTAGTGACTTGGTGGCTATTTTAATCCTCTTTGTCCACATAATCAAAAATGCGCAATCCGCCTCCGCTGAAAGCTACGGCGGACAAGGTTTTTCAACCAAAAGCGCAAGTCCTATGGACTCCTTACGGAGAAAAAACCCGCCGTCGTCTGCGGACTTCCAACTTCGTCAAAACTTCGTTGGACAAGATGGCGGGCAAGCTTGCGGCCCTGAACCTCAGTAAAAGTGGGGACTGAATATCCTGTATGTGTCGAAAGCGCGCAAGAAAAAACTTGCGCGCTTTGAAAAAATTAAAAAATTTATCTCTAAAACCTGCAAGCACTTATAAATTCGACCTCCTGAATTTTTGACGAAATTTCGTCAAAAACGCGCAAGTTTTTGGGTAGGGTGGAGGCCCGCCTGAGGCGGGCAAGCCACGCCTTAGGCGGGTAAACTCCGACAGGAAATATTTAATCTTCTTCGGCAGTTGTATTATCATCAGTTGTATTGTCATTTGCGTCTTCGGCGAGCCGGGTAAATTCTGCCGGTTTGCCAAAAATCGAGTTGGCATCATCTATATTTATGCCATATTCAATAACAAACTGCTGAAGCTCTTCCGTCTCGGCCGTTAGAATATTATCCATAATTTTATGTTCGAGGACATTGGGGTCTGCTTTGATAATTTTATTGACCCTCTCATCATCCGTCATAGCGATTTTCAGGGTCGGGTCAATCTGTTCAACTCTCATAAAAGAAAACAAGCGAAGAATGTGCAGTTTATAGAAGTCGCTTTCCTGTTCCATACTCTGGGACTCTTTTGGATAAACAACCAAAAAGAGGTTGTCCTCCAGCTCTCCAAGACCGGCAAAAAAGGTTCCCTGTTTTCCATCGTTCTCTCCATCGTTCTCTGTTACAACAAGTTCATAAATATTCGGGTCTTCTATCAGCCGGCTGAATTGCCAGGTCTGGTTGGAATCCGCCGCCTTCCAGAGTCCCAGAAGATTTGGGTCGAAAATCGTTTCATTTTCGCTGAACAATGGATGAGTAGATAGCACTGGTACACAGCCGCCTAAGGCAAAGGCCAGCAGATAAAACGCGATAATTTTCAATTCTGTTTTCATTTTAATTTCCTTTCCAGTTTTTGAGTTTCTGATAATAACCATATTAACAAGTCCTAATAAGTATTGGGTTGTCGGGCTGATAATCTTTCTGAAAAATTTAATAAAATTGCAGAATTGGCAGGAATTTCGGAAAAATGTCAAAAATTATGCTCTTTATGCGTTAAGAATCGCGGGGATTTTGTAGCGATTCTGGGTATAGTTACCGCCTTTTTTTGAGTGCCATGCCAGCTTTCCAGCGGGGCACAAGCCAGGAGACAAGCATCCAGACAATGCCGGTGATGATAAGTGAAATAGGCCAGGCAAAGTATTTGTCCAGATGTTCAACCGTGAATTTGTGTACCGCGGCGGCGATGCCGCCCAAACCTGAAAAGAAGAAGGATTTCATTTGCCGAGTTACGCTTGCGAAAACAAAAGCAAAGGATGCTATGGGCAGAAGTGTCCGGTAAATTATTCGGTGACTATCAGAAACCGATAAGGCATCGAGGTCGAGCACCCTTAATGGGGCCAGGATGTGTAAGGGGCCAAGCCAGTTGAGAATTTGTGCAAGACGGCGCTGGAATATGGTACCCAGAAATCGGCAAACTGTAGCAAGACCAAGATACATCAGGCCGTTACAGCCGAAACTCAAAGCAATTTGCTCGTTCTGGTCCAGGCCCGCTGGTTTTGACAACAGCCAGCCGAATAACGTATTTTCTGAAATGGCAATAACAGAGAGGGGGACAACTATGAAAATCAGTCCGGCAATGCATAGCGACCAGGCATAATGAGTAAAACTGTGGTGGTCTAAGACAATCCCCAGGATAAACAAACCAATGCCGGCAAACAGGTAGCGGCCTGCAATTATATCC
>CAZBLD010000011.1:0-102254 GCA_964492875.1 uncultured Planctomycetaceae bacterium | reverse complement strand
GCACCAGCTTTACCTATGAGACTATTATTAACCATGACTGGTGTCAACATACAAGTCACAAAGGGCATGGAGGGCACAGAGAAATGGGCATAAAAAAGGCGAGGCCATAAAAAGGTTTACCCCACAGGCCTTTTTCAAGGCCTGTGGGGCAGTGCCTGCGACTTTCGTCTTGTTATGAAAAGTCACAGGTCGAGATTTGTTACACTATCAGTACTATAAACTTTTTCATGGACAAGTCAAGTATTTTTTGTATAATTTTCACTGGACAAATACTCAGAGAGAAAAATATTCTTATCTTATTAGCAGGAGGTAAGTTATGGCTTATACACTCGGATTGGATATTGGGTCAAACATCAATGAACACAGGCAGGTAGGGACAAAAGAAGGGGTAAAGTGAAAAATGAATAGTGAAAAGTGAAAAGTTAAAAATTGCGGAGCCGCCGAAGGCGGGGAAAAGGCATAAGTGAATAGTGATAAGTTAAAAGTGAAAAGACAATTAAAAATATGGATTATCGAGAGTTTAGGGGATAATAAGAGAGAATACAGAACTCAGAACGCAGTAGACAGAAGAAAATACTAAGCACTAAATCCTAAATTCTAAACCCCAGAGAGATAGTCCAAGGGACATCTCACGGGGCAGGCATATTCCAAGCACCAAAATACCAAATGCCCACGAATAATTAAGTTTTGACAAAAAGACTCGGCTGATAAAAATGGCCCTGTATGCAGATGTATCAATTCGTTGTCAATGAATTCCTGCTATGTAGGATTATACATTATATTTACGTGTACATTAATGTAAATTTTGCAATCAGCGATTCCAATTTTTTATAATCCGGTTTGCGTTCGAAAAGAGGAGCATTGTTTTTGTCATAAGTCCCGATATTCTCCTCAAAGGTTGATTTAAGATTTATATAAAAAACGCCAAGCGGCAGCTTATCCGCTTCTATTGCCTTTTTAAATGCCTGATTTCTATCATGACAGTCATGAGAATCATCCAGATAATATGTATTATCTTTAAACCATTGGTATGTATTGACTTTGTTGAAAGTTACACAAGGCTGAAATACATCAACCAATGCATAGCCTTTATGGGTAATAGCCTTTTTGAAAATCTCTTTGGTTTGCTCTGAATCGCCTATAAATGCTCTGGCAACAAAACTTGCGTCTAAAGCAATTGCCACGGCTAACGGATTGAACGGCTCAAGAAATACTCCTGCAACCTGAACAGGCGTCTTAAAACCAATCTGGCTTGTTGGTGAAGCCTGTCCTTTTGTCAGGCCATAAACCATATTATTGTGGACGATATTAGTTATACTCGGGTTCCTGCGAATTGTGTGAATAAAATGATTTCCTCCTTCGCCATACATATCACCATCACCGCTTTCAGCGATAACAATCAGTGACGGATTACTTGCCTTTATTGCGACAGCAGGGGGTAAAGCCCGGCCATGAAGTCCGTTAAAAAAATTTGTCTTAAAATAATGCGGTATTTTTGCAGCCTGACCGATTCCTGAAACAATGACCAATTTTCCCGGCTCAATATCAAGCTCATCTAACGCTTTTTTTAGAACATTCAATATGCCGTAATTGCCGCAGCCGGGGCACCAGGCAATGTCAATATTATTCATATCAAACTTTTCGTTTTTCATAGGGTTTACCTACAAAATAGCATCCAGCTTTTCAGCAAGACTATCTGAAGCAAAGCTTAGTCCATCGTATTTTAAAATTTTGTGGTCAATATTAACGCCGGCATGGATTTTTAAGAGTTTTGCAAATTGGCCTGTGGCATTATTTTCAATCAAGATAGTTTTGTCAGCTTTATTAATCAGCCCGGCGGTATTGCTATGCAGGGGATATGCCTGCTTAAAATGAAGAACGGCTGTATCATTTCTATTAAAGCTATTTACTGCTTCACAGATAATGTTAAGAGTTGAGCCCCAGCAGATAATTAAATTATTATAATTTTTAGGACCAATTAGTTCGGGCGGTATTATTTCTTCTTCCATTAACTGAAGTTTGCTTAGCCTTTTGTCAACCATTTTGATTCGCAGCTCAAGGTCTTCAGTGATATGACCTTTCTGGTCATGTTCGTCGCTGTCCACACATACAAGACCATTGCCGAATCCGGGGATGCCGCGAGGAGAAATACCGGTTTCGGTTAGTTCGTATCTGTTGTAATTTTTGGCAGTTTCGATGAAATATTTTTCTATGTTGAGATTTGCCAGATTAAAAGTTTCGGTATTATAGTAAGAGTCCATAAAATACTGGTCGGTTAGAATAAAAACCGGCACTTGGAATTTATCCGCCAGATTAAAAGCCTTCTGGGTCAGGTAAAACCCGTCTTCTAATGTGCCCGGTGCAAAGATTATTCTCGGAAATTCTCCGTGCCCGGCATAAAGAGCAAGCTCTAAATCGGCCTGTTCAGTTCTTGTAGGAAGCCCGGTAGCCGGCCCAGGTCTTTGTGCCAGATGTATTACGATTGGCATCTCTAACATACCTGCAAGGCTTAAACCTTCAATCATCAGGGCAAATCCTCCTCCTGAAGTGGTAACCATTGCTCTGGCTCCTGCGAACCAGGCGCCTATCGCCATATTCATAGCTGCAATTTCATCTTCTGCCTGCTCTGTTATAATCTCAAAGTCACGGCTGTTTTGGGCAAGAAACACCAATACCGCGGTAGATGGCGACATCGGATAAGAGGATACAAAATTACATCCACCTGCAATAGCACCTAAGCCTACAGCTTCAGCGCCATTGACAAGAATATGGTTTTGGGCTTTAGTATTGCCTTCTATACTAAACTTTATATTTTTAGATTCAGTCAGATTAACTGCCGCTTCATATCCCTTTTTTACAGCTTCTATATTTTTGCTTATGACCTCTTCTGGTTTGCCGTCGAAAAACTGCCGCAGACAATCCAGGCTGATTTGGAGCTTTATGCCTAACAGGCTTACAAGGGCTCCAACAGCAACGGTATTTGAATAAACTTTGTTGCCGATGCCAGACGCTATTTTTGTAAATGGAATATCAAAAAAGCAATTTTCGCTCTGTAGTTCATCGATACAATTTTCTTTCTCACCAACTATAATTGTCTTCGAAGAAATCCTTTTATTTAGGTGTTTTATCGCTCCTTTGTTAAGCGGAACAAGAATATCTATTCTATTGACAAAGGCATTAACAGGCTTGTCTGATACTCTGATTAGAGTAGAATTCATACCGCCTCTAACGCGTGACATATATTCCTTAGTGGCAAAAACGTTGCAGCCTGCAATTTTCAGATTTTTTGTTAGAAGACGTTCAACCGTCTGTATGCCTTGGCCAGCCTGGCCGCATAAAATAATAGATATATCAGATTTATTGTTTGAAGATGAAACTTCCATATTTAAATGTATATCTTATTCCATACTTTCAATGTTTATGATGACCTGTATCTTGTTCATAATATGCTTTTTTGAACTGTGCCAGCAGGTCTGTCAGCTGCTTTGTTTCAGAAAGGTCTGTGGTTTGTTTTGCTTTCATACTGGTAACCAGTATCTGGTGCAGGAGTGTCAATTTTGACACGTATTTTTCGTAAGCATTAGGATCTGTTTTCTCCACAGGCTTTATTCGCTGAGCCATAAAATAGTATGTTACAATATTGCTCAGGTCATCCGCGTGAGTTTCCTTATTTTGAACCCATCGGACAATCTGATTCATATTAGGTTTTCCCTCACTGGAGAGTTGATTTATCATATTCATTGATTTTTCAATTGTGGTAATATGCTCAGCCATCATACTAAATCTCATATCATCATCGTATATTCCGCAGGGCAGCTGGCAATGGGAATACACAACAGACGAAGACACTATGGCGACCATAATGATTGCCAAAGACACAAATATGAGTTTGTTGTTAATCTTACCTTTCATTTTTAAGCTCCTTTATCAAAAATTTAATATTCATCCAAATGATACCATTCAGCATTTTCGAGCCACAACTTGGGTCTTGAGACAAAATCAATAATATTATTAAGTAAAAAGTAATGTTTCTCTTCTTCTTTTGCCAGCTGCTTAAAAAGTTCCTTTTGTTCGACAGTATCGACCTGGTCTGCTTTTTCCTGGTAGAACTGCTGGCTTTGTTTTTCTATCTGCTGTGCTTTTTTATAAACTTCGGTTTGTTCTAAGCTGGAGCCAAATTCATTTTCCTTATTTTTCATTTGCATGAAGATATTTTTGGCGTCATCCAGAATGCTTGTTTCGGTCATTCCAAATTGGCCCTGTTTCATTCTTTCAACAGCTTTAAAATGTTTGATTTCTTCATCAGCCAACATTATCAAAATAGTCTTGAGGCCTGCGTTGATTGTTTTTTCGGCAATCTGGCGATAAAATCGCTCACCATCTTTTTCCATTTGCATGGCGTATTTGAAAATGTCCATATCTATGCTCCCAAATTACACCGCTAATTTTCTATCGGCTCAAATTCTTCTCTATTCGTTTCGCATTTTCCGGGACTATCCATCCTCCTACCATTTAAACTCCAAATTGTAACTATTCTAAGCCCGGAATCAATAACTTTTTTCCAAGAACTTACCATTCCACAAACCAAAGGATTAAAAGAACCCTGTCCGCCCTTTCGACTGCGCTCAAGACGGGCAAAGGCGGGGCTAAACAAAAATAAAAACCCCCAGAATCCGCCGCAGGCGGATAAACGTGAAACGGCGGGCTAAATAACCCCCGGCACAGGTCCGGGGGCTAACCAGCACCCAGACGTTTGATTTCATCGCTGCACATTTTTTTCTGGGCGGGGTCGGTCAGTTTGCCGTAAGAGTTTTTCAGATAATCGAGAGCCTTTGTCCTGTCTGAAAGATACCTCGCATAGATAATTCCGAGCATAAGCTCTACCTGTTCAGAGTGTTCGGCTGTGCCGTAGTAGGACAGGAACTTTTCATAAGCCTGGGCGGCCTGGGGCCATCGGCCGGCAGACATAAGCTGATTTGCTATATCGAGCACTGCCTGTCTGGGCAGGAGCTGGCCGCTATCTTCTCTTGTCAGTTCCAGATACAACTCGGCAGCGGCTGCGAGGTTTCCCTGACTGATGCGTGTAAGTATTTCCTGCCGGAGGTCTGAGATTTTTTCCTCGGCAGGAGTTTGCGTTTCAGTTTTTATTTCCCTGACCTTGATTTTTTTGCTGAATCTTTCGGCAAAGGGGTCTGGGCTTTCAGCGACGACATCCCTGTAAACTCTTCTTTGGTTCCAGCGTCTTAACATAGCCCAGAGGTCGAACTGGTCCTGTGCTATAAGTTTTATTGAAAGCAGCAGCAGAATTGCTCCAACGCCGAAAGCATAACCTGCCAGGTGCGCATCGTACGCAACGTTTGGCGCGGTTCTTGCGATAATATTGTCGATGAAAATCATTTTGACCAGAATGAGATATATTGCAGGGATTTCCATTGTTCCTACGAAAAAGAACCAGTAGACAATAGTTATAAGTGATTGAGGATAGAGGACGAGATATGCTCCCGTGACAGCGGCGATAGCGCCGCTTGCGCCGAGTACGGGCGTTGCGACGCCTAAACCATGAAGGGGGGCGATGAGGATATGTCCGATTGCGCTAAATACGGCTCCGGCCAGATAAAAGCACAGGTATCCGAGGTGTCCGAGCCTGTCGTTGACGTTATTTCCGAACATATACAGAAAGTACATATTTCCGAATATATGGCCGATACTGCCGTGGAGAAATGCGTAAGTTATAAACTGCCAGAGGAACGGATATGCCGGCGTGAGCATATAACTGTTTGCCCATCGCTGAAAGGTGTTCTGTCCGCCGATATAGGGTACAAGAAAGATGAGCACGTTGACAATAATCAATGCGTAATTCGTATAAGGCGTCCGCCACGGCCGAATGTTTGTTCTGATTGGAAGCAGCATATCCTGTTTTTGTAAAAAATGTCTCGAAATTTTACAGTAAAGATGGTATTTTAATGCCTTATGTAGCTGGATACAAGTAATAAACTTTAAAGAAACGCGGATGAGAAACGAGATTTTTAAAAATCGAATAAAGAAAGTCAGAAAGATACTCAGGAAAAAGCGTCTCGATGCCCTGATACTGACACGCGGCGCCAATATTTCGTATTTGAGCGGTTTTTTTGGCGAAGACAGCTGGCTGATTCTGGCCGGCAAAGACGTTTATCTTGTTACCGACAGCAGATACACTCTTGCGGCGAAAAGGCAGTGCCCGGCGTGCAAAATTCAGGAACGAAAAGGTTCGATGATAGAAGCTGTCGAAAGTCTATTTAAAAAACTTTCTGCCGTTAAGACCATTGCTGTTGAAGACAGGATTGAACTATCTTTGTTTAACATTTTGCGCAAGAAACTTCGCCGCCGCCTCAAACCCATAAAAACTGTTGTTGAACTGGAAAGGCAGATAAAAGATGAGTTTGAAATTAAAGCGATAAGAAAAGCAGCGGCAGTTGCGCAAAAAGCTCTTGGCAGGGTATTGCCGAAAGTTCACGTTGGTATCAGCGAGAATGAGGTTGCTGCGATGCTGGATTTTGAATTGAAGAAGGCCGGCGCTCTTCCTGCTTTTGAAACCATAGTTGCCTTTGGCGCGGATTCTGCGATGCCGCACCATCGCACGACGGCCAGAAAACTCAAAAGGGTCGATACGGTTCTTATTGATTTTGGTGCGAAGCTGGACGGTTATTGCTGTGATTTAACCAGATGTTTTGCTGTCGGCAGGGTGAATGATTTTTACAGAAAGGTGTACAAAGCAGTATTTGGCGCACAAAGCTCCACTTTGAAGATGGTAAAAAGCGGAGTGAAAGCGAGAAAGGTTGATACTGTTGCCAAGGAGATTATCAAATCATCGAACCTGCCGGTTTTCGGTCACGGCACAGGCCACGGCCTTGGTTTGGAGGTTCACGAGCAACCGGTTGTTTCGGTAATTTCAAAAGATATTTTGCAGCAAGGCAACGTGATAACGATTGAGCCAGCAGTTTACTGGAGCGGCAGATTCGGCATCAGAATTGAAGACGATGTTTTGGTTACAAAGGATGGCTGCAAAATTTTAAGTTCGCGTATGAAAACTGATGAAGTACCCCTTCTGAAGGTAAAATGATTTTTAATTCTTTTTCCCGTACATTTTCGCCAGCTCCTTATTTATCCTGAAGCTGCAGAAGTCTCTGCCGCACATTGTGCAGTAGTCGTCGTCCGGCGAGGTTTGCCCGGCGCTTTTTATGCAGGCCTCGCTGTGGAACTGTTGAGCGGTCTTGGGGTCTATTGCGGCGGCGATATGTTTTTTCCAGTCGAGAGCGGCTCTTGCGATACTTAATTTTTTGTCTTTTTCTGCACAGCCGGGATGTCCTCTTGCGACGTCCGCAGCGTGGGCGGCGATTTTAGCGGCTATAACACCTTCTCTTACATCCTGTGCATCAGGCAGACCGAGATGCTCTTTTGGCGTTACATAGCATAAAAACGATGCACCATAGTAGCCTGCAGCGGTGCCGCCGATGGCGCTTGTAATATGGTCGTATCCCGGCGCAATGTCCGTTACCAAAGGCCCAAGCACATAAAAAGGAGCGCCGTGACAGTACTGCTGCCCAAGCTCCATATTTTTCTTTATCTGGTCGAATGGGATATGTCCCGGGCCTTCGACCATAACCTGGCAGTTTTTTTCTCTTGCACGAAGGACAAGTTCGCCGAGGGTTTTTAGTTCAGCAATTTGTGCTTCATCCGTGGCATCGGCGATACAGCCGGGCCGCAAGCCGTCGCCTAAAGAAAAGCATACGTCATATTCAGCCATAATATCGCAGATGTCGTCAAAAAGTTCATAGAAGAGGTTTTGCCTGTTTTTCAGGAGCATCCATTTAGCGATGAGCGCTCCTCCACGGCTTACAATTCCGCAGACCCTTTTTGCAACAAGCGGCAGATATTCCTTAAGGACGCCTGCGTGTATGGTAAAGAAATCGACTCCCTGCCTTGCCTGCTTTTCTATTGTTTCAAGAATAACCCTGGAATTTATGTCCTCTATATTTCTGCCGATAATCATTTCATAAACGGGCACTGTCCCGAACGGTACGGAACAGTTTTCGAGCAATCTGTTTCGGACCTCGTCGGGATTTGGGCCGGTGCTTAAATCCATAACGGTATCGGTTCCTGCATCAAGGGCGGCTCGAAGTTTTTCAAGTTCGTTTTCTATAGACGAGCTTGCACTGCTTGTCCCGATATTAGCGTTGACTTTTATGCTGGCGGCTCTACCGATACCAATTGGTTTTAGATTTTTTTCGATATGGATTTTATTGGCTGGAATTACCATTCTGCCTTCGGCGACTTCTTTGCAGACTGTCTGCGGCGGGATATTTTCCGTTTTTGCAACGAACTGCATTTGACGGGTTTTTTCATCGGCTTTCGCCGCAGCCAATTGCGTAACCATTTTTACTCCGACCAAAGAAATAATAACAAATTATTTCTAAATCCTAAACCCTATACCCTACTATTAACTATTTTGTTCCTATTATTTCCAGTGATTTTCCGAAAATGGGCAGGGGGATAACTTTTACTTGCGGTTTTTCGAGCGTTCCTCTCATTTCAACCCTCAGAAATGCCGCGGCGATGCCGGAGGTAAGAGATTCGATGAAAGTGGGAGGCTCTTCCTTTCCTGCAGCGCTGTATGCCTTGAAGTCGATATTGATTGAATCGCTCGCGGGTTCGTAAGTTCCCGTTCCTCTCAGCGAGGCGGTTGGGCCGTATATGTCAAATCTGCTTATGTACAGTATTTTGCCTTTTATTACGGCCTGGATTTTTACATTGTCGAACGCAAGCTCTTTATTGATTGTTTCGTAAATGGCCCTTCGGATTTGTGCAAGGATTCCTGTTTGTCTTGGTTTTAGTCCTGTTGCCTCTGCGTTGAGTCTTCCTCTTGCAATTTGGGGTTTCTGGAAATCTCCCTGTATATTCAGTTCGCCATTTAAGAAACCGCTGGGCTGAGAAGCACCCCTGGTCTGCGGTGAAACGAAACTTTCGCCATTGACCTGCGAAAGAGCCATATCGATTTTATATTCTGTAAGTTTGCCTTCGTTATCGGTCTGGAATTCGGCTGCGCCGGTGACTTTTCCGCCGAGGAAGTCTCCGATGAAGTTTTCCACGATAATTTTTTGTTCGTTGATGTCGGTAGTTACGGGAACTTTGAGGTTTTCAAAAGGTCTGTCTTTGACCGAAACATTCTGAACATTTAAAAACAAATTACAATCCGTCAGTCCTTTTCCGATTTTGTATTGAGCATCGACATCGAGCATAGCGTATATATTGCTGATGGGTTTTGTTTTTCCGATGGAACAGTTTTTGAAAAGCACGGTTCCGTCGAGCAGGAGCGTTTTTTCGTTCATTTCGTCTTTGTAAAGGTTTATTTTGTCAAAATTAAGGTCGAATTTTCCCATTGGCTCAAGTTCGGTATAATATTTTCCCATTTTTCCAAGAATGGCTGTAAGTCTTTCATCGAGGTTCAGTTCGGTAGCGTGCAATTTTAATTCTGCGGTATTGACATCTTGTTGTATCATATTCATTTTTCCGTCGAGTCTGATTCTTGGCGGTTTTTCGAGCTGGTTGATGTCAGCGGGCGTTGCTGAAAGTGCGGCGAACTCGATATTTTCAGGTTTTATGATTATCCTGCCGGTAATATCTTGCAGGGGCAGATTAAGTTTGCTTATGACGGCGATATCGCTCAGGCAGTCGACGGCAATTTCGAATTCGGGGCATTTTATTCTTGAGTTTTTAGCGACGGTAGCATCGAGATTTACTTTTCCTTCAAACCGGAAGTCTTCGAGCAGTTTTGCGCTGCTTTCTCCGAGCACCGTCCGGACAATATCACTGTCGAGCTTAAGATTTAAGGTTTTGAGGCGCATACAGTATCCTACCGGTTCTTTGTCAGCACCTGTCCATATAGTTCCTGCAGCATCGACGCCCGCTTCGTTGAAATCAGCCTTAAAGCTTTCTATTTCGAGTGTCGACGGCGTAAGATTCGCATCGAGTGTAATATTTTTTAAAGGCTGCGGCAGCAGGGGATGACTTATGCGCTGGCCGGTTATATTGAGTTTTGCCAGATAGTCTATCGGCATTTCATTGTTATCGACCGAGAAGATATGAATGTCCGCATTACCTTTTGCCTGTATATCAAAATTACTGAAGAATTTTTTCTGCTCCTGCGGAAATGCGTTTATAAGTTCGCTGTCAATAGCCACGTTGTCGGCCTGGATTTGAAAATCATATTCCGGGCTTAGCGTGTTTGCCTCTGTGATTCGCCCGTGCATTTTGACAGTGCCGCCGTTTCGTCGGCTCAAAATATCTTTGAGTTCTATTATATCGCCGCTCATAGCGATTTTTCCCGTAATATCTTTTATGGGGTAAGGAAAGTACTGGCACATAATTGAGACATTGAGCAAATCGCCATATATTTCCATTATTCTGGTATTCGGCGGCTTGGCCGTATAAATGAAATCTCCCGAAACCGTTCCTGCCGGTGCGAAGATATACCACAACCTTTTATGATGTTCGAGCAGAGCGGCGTAGAGGTCGTTATCGAGAATCATATTGTTGCTCGACAGGACTATTCGGCTGTCCATCGTTTCGCCAAACCCGCTGCAATAGCCGTTCATTGTGATAGGGACTTTTCCATGTGCAGCCTCGACGTCTTTCATAGTCATACTGTTTTCCGTAACGTCAATTCTTCCCGCAAGATGTTCGACAAGATATGGAAAATAAATGTATCGAATAGAGATATCCTTGCAGCCGAGGTATCCTTTGCATTGAGTTTTGGCAATCTGTTTTACTTTTCCCGTCAGTATGACATCGAGGTCGAGGAGCCCCTGCGGGTCGAAGTAGTCGAAGAATATCTGCAGCAGCGGGATAAATTTTTCAAAAATTCTGCTTCCGTGTGCGAAGCAGTTGTCGGCAGGCTCGTATCGGACGGTCAGGTCTTTCATTTTAACGGCGAAGACAAACGAAGGGTCTTCTTTGAGGTTTTGTAATATGCCGTTGACGTCTATTATGGTTTGCGGTCCAGTGGCAAAACGCGTGTTTTCAAGGATTATATTTTCTTGGTCTGCGGTGATTTTTGAATTGAAGCTGTTCAGGTTGCACTTGCTTCCAAACAGGTTCAAATCGAGCAGCGGCAGATAGCCTTCAACTTCAATGTCCAGTTTTTCTTTTTTTGTCCAGCTGACGAATATTCTGTTTCCGTTTTTTTCCGTTGCGTTGTCTTCTGCTATGGTCAGGGTATTTAAGCCGTCTTTCTTATGGTCTGTTTTTATGTTGCCGTTCCGAACTTTGCAGGTAATGCTTTTGGTCTCCTGCCCGTTGCTTATTTGCGTAAATTTTATTTCTCCGCGTTTGAATCTAAGTTCCGGCAGGGGGGCTTTCTTTCCTCCTGCAGGCAGTTTCAGAGCGAGAATATTCCACTGTTTTGTATCGTTGTTGTATTGCGCGTTCAGTGTAAAATCCTTAATCCTGAGATATTTTAAACGCGGCGACAGTTTCAGGATGCTTGTTGGTGCGAAATAAGCGTCGAGATTTTCAGCGGTTAAGATAGCGTTATCCGGCACCTGTTTAAGTAATGGGCCGATACTTATATTTTCGAAACTTATTTTTCCGCTTAATTTGAATTTTACGTTTTCGATATCGACTCTGGCTCCGGTCATTTCTTTGATTTGTTTGACGGCCAGAGGTTTTAACAGGTTTCCGCCCCAGTTATAGAGACACCACAAAATGACGACAGCGATAATTATTATAATCCAGCAGATGATTTTTTTGTCTTTTTTTATCACAAATCCCCAATTCCCGAAATTTTCAATCTTCAAGCTTTAATCTTCATTTTTTTTAATCGCTTTATCTGCTATATCTTTTCTATAGTATGCTTTTTCGAATTTTATTTTTTCAACGGCGCTGTATGCTTTTTTCCGAGCCTCGCCGATATCATTTCCGAGTGCCGTTACGCCCAAGACTCTTCCGCCGGCGGTAACAATTTTCCCATTTTTTTCTGCTGTTCCTGCATGAAACACGATGACATTCTGGATTTTTTCTACATCTTCGAGTCCTGTTATGATTTTTCCTTTTTCATAATCATCCGGGTATCCGCCGGAGGCCATAATGACGCACACAGCGGCTTGGCTGTCCCATTCGAGCGTGATTTTATCGAGCCTTCCGTCGCAGGTCGCCAGCATTGCCTCGAGCAAGTCGCTTTTGAGTCTCGCAAGAATTGGCTGAGTTTCCGGGTCTCCGAACCGCACATTAAATTCAAGCACTCGCGGTCCGCCCTGAGTAATCATAATTCCTGCGTACAGAATTCCCCTGTAGGGCGTTCCGTTTTTGTTCATTCCGTCGACGATGGGCACGAGGATTTCTCGTATAATCTGACTCATAATTTTTTCTGTAACAATCGGCGCCGGACTATACGCCCCCATACCGCCGGTGTTTGGCCCTGTATCGCCGTCTCCAATTGGTTTATGGTCCTGTGAGCTTTCGAGTACGTAGATATTTCTCCCGTCCACGAAGGCCAGTATTGATGCTTCCTGTCCGAGCAGCTTGTCCTCGACGATGATTTTTTCGCCTGCATTGCCGAATATTTTATCGCACATTATTTTTTCAGCGGCTATGATTCCCTGTGCCGGCTCATCGCAGACGAACACTCCTTTTCCTTTTGCCAGGCCCGCAGCCTTGACGACAACCGCTTCGTCTCTGCTTGCGATGTATGCTTTGGCATCATGGAAGTTATCGAACGTTCTGCTCTCTGCTGTTGGGATTGCATTTGCCTTCATTATCTGTTTTGCAAAAGCCTTATCCGCCTCAAGTTGAGCTGCCGCTCCGCTTGGTCCGAATGCTTTCATACCTGCCTTTTCAAATCTGTCGACGATTCCTGCCGCCAGCGGGTCTTCCGGGCCTACAACGGCAAGACCGATTTTATTATCCCTGGCAAACGAAATGAGTTTGTCATAGTCATCCGCTTTGATGTCGATATTTTCACCGCATTTAGCGGTGCCGGGATTGCCGGGTGCGATGAAAAGCTTGTTTATCTGTTTTGATTGTGCCAGCTTCCATGCAATCGCATGCTCGCGACCCCCGTTCCCGACTAATAGTACGTTCATTTTTGCCTCGTCTGTAAAGAGCCGTATTTCTTGTTATTTTCGTACCTTAATTTACCACAACATTTCGGGGTTCACAAGTTTTCTTTGCTTCTTTTGTCGGTGAAATTTGCTGTTGCCTAATTGATATTTTTTTGTTAAAATACTGATTCTAAATTTTATGGATTTATCCGCCGTAAGCGGATTTGTTTAATGGAGAAGCGATTATGAATAGCAGATTTTATAAATTTCTGATTTCAGTTATGGTTTCTCTGCTTGTGGTTTTGGTTTTTTCCTGTCAGGCCGAGGCGAAGCGTTCCAAGCAGTCCGTTCAGCCGGCCGCTCCTAAGGATTCCAATGCACCCGAAAAAGCTGCGGCTGAAAAACCCAAAGTGTCGGGCCCTGCGCCTCATATAAAGTTTGACAAGCTGGTTCATGATTTTGGTAGTATTTCTCCTGACAGCATAAACACCTGCACGTTTGGTTTTACCAATACCGGCCCCGGCACACTGGAGATTGCGCAGATTAGAGGCACGTGCAAGTGTACGGTGCCGGAACTGGTGAAGAAGGACTATGCCGCCGGCGAATCCAGCCAGGTGAGCATCCAGTTTCATGCCCCACAGTATGCGGGCCCAACGTCCCAGAACATATTTGTATCTACAAATGACCCTGAAAATCCCAAGGTGGAGCTTACCATACGAGGCCACGTTCAGTCTCAGGTTCAGGTAACTCCTGAAACAATGAACCTTTCACTTGTTGACGCTAATAATGCCGGCGCAGTTGCGATAACTCTCAAGAGCCTTGATAATGAGCAGTTTGCGATTACCAGCATTAATTCCGAAGGCGGCGTCTTTACTATAGATTTTGACCCAAACTTTATATCGGATACGCATACTTTGTATCCGAAGGTGAATATTGAAAACCTTCGCCGCTATCTTGGCGGCTATATCGTTTTTAATATTAATCATCCTGCCTCCAAGACTGTGCGGCTTCAATATAGTTGTATGAGGGAGTTTGAGGCTTCTCCGACTGTGGTTATTATCAGAGATGCGGTTGTCGGCGAGGCGCAAAAGCGGACCATATATCTTACGAGCAATTACAATCAGCCGATTGAGATTGAGTCGATTGCTTCTGACAAAGGTATCGTCAAAGTTACCGGCCAGGAGCAGACGGCCAACCGCTTTAAGATGGATGTTGATATAGTTCCGCCTCCGAAGGAAGGCTCGTCGCGGGTCTTTGCAGACGTTTTGCATATAAAGATTAAGGACAAGGAAGAGATAGCCGTTCCTTGTCGCGGCTTTTATAAGATGGGCCAGTAGTAAAAAGTAAAAAAAGCCACCAAGACACTAAGGCACAAAGTTTTTTATTTATACTATTTTTCTTCGTGTCGGCGCCTGTCCGCCGTAGCCCCTTTAGTCCCTTTGGGACACCATAGGTGGGGCGAAGGTGGATGCCTTGGTGGCTCTTTGCGTGAAAGGAGACATATATGAATCCCGTTAGAAATTACAAAGTACTGATATATATGATAGAAAAGGGAGGTTTCTAACGGGATGAACCTCGAAGAATTAAAGCAGTTCATAAAGCAGGTTGGCTGGGGAATGCTCGCTACGACAGATGGCCGAAAGGTCGGCGTAAGGCCGATGGGCGGCCTCGCCTGGAAGGATAACCAGTTACTATGTGCGACTTTTAGCGAATCCGACAAGGTTTCTCAGCTTAAAAAAGTGCCTTACGGCGAATATTGTTTTTGTGATTCTACCGGCAAGCACGTCCGCATCGCTGGCCCTTGTAGTATCAGCACCGACAATGCCGAAAAACTCTGGCTGTACAATCAGTTGCCGGAATTGAAGAAGCATATCCCCGACCCCGCAGCGCCGCAGTATGTCATTATAAAAATGACCCCCGACAACGTCCGTGTTATGGCCGGCACCGATATGAAGTACGAACAGATAAAACTCAAATAATCTTTGCCTTTTCCCTCGTTTAAGGCTATAATTGTTCTGATACCTTGAGGAGGCAACTGTGAACCGCAATAAAAAAAGAAAATAGGTAAACATCTCTCCTATTTATTCGTGAAGCAAATTGAGAGAAAACAGATTTTATTTTGTATTGAAAGCCATACAAAAAAAGCTAAAATTACCTTAAATTCACAAGCGAGACAATTATGTACAAAAGTATAAAAATTGAAAACCTCAGAGCTATAACCTCATTGGAAATAAAAGACTTAGGCAAGGTTAACCTTCTGGTTGGTAATAATAATTGTGGTAAAACTACTATCCTCGAGGCGCTATTCTTTCTTATTGGACAGACCAATCCTCAGTTGCCTGTTAATGCAAATACTTTTCGGGGATTCAATATTATCAGTAATGAATACTGGTGCTCGTTTTTCAATAACCTTAATATTGATAAAAAAATTAAAATTTCGGCCACTTTTGACACTAAAAACCTTACTCATCAATTAAAGCTCGAACCGGTAGTTCTTGAAGAAACTTCTGATATTTCTCTGCCAGAATCACGTATAAGTACCAGTCATAATGGTGACACAAAACCATTTTTCAAAACTGTTGGCATAAAACTTATATTTACTTCATCAGATTCTAATAAATCTCGAATAAGTTCAATTACAATAAAAGATAACAAATTAATACCAGATGGAAGCAAAGATAGCCCAATTTCTGGCATTTTTGCGAGTTCTGCAACAAGATTTGACTGGAAGGTCAAATTTGCCTCGATACAAAGAAAAAAACAAATCCACGAACTGATCACTTCTCTTAAAGAAATTGAGCCTCAAATAACGGATATCAGGCTGAATGAAATTGGTTTTCTCGAAGCTGATGTTGGACTCCCAAGATTGATACCTTTAAATTTAATGGGTGGTGGGATAGCAACTTTTATTTCCATTGCCATGTCTATGATAGATGGACAAGATGGTGTAGTCCTGATAGATGAAATAGAGAATGGTTTGCATCATTCCAACCAGCAAAAAATATGGAAAGCAATTTTCAACTGGTCTCAGAAGTTTAACGTTCAGGTTTTTGCAACGACACATTCTTTTGAATGCATACATGCCTTTCGCGATGTACCGGAACAAAGCTTATTTGGGGCTAATGCAAAATTATTCCGTATTGAGAGACAGGATGAACATTTCAGAGCTGTTGAATATGATAAAAGTCTTCTTGATGAATCGATCGAAAGCAGTCTGGAGATCAGGTAATGCCTGAAATACCCGAGCCGCCAATCCAATATAAAAAGCTAATATGTGTTGAAGGAATAGATGAGAAAAACTTCTTTGCTGCATTTCTAAAGAATATAAAACTGCACGATATTGATATACGGGATGTAAAGGGCAAGGGAAATTTCGAGACAAAACTTCGAAGTCTTAAAAACTCTTCGGGTTTTTACAAAGCGGATGGCTCGTCTTTTGTAACACACATGCTTCTTATCAGAGATAAAGATGATAAGGATTTCAAAGCAGTTTTCGATAGCATTACCAATATACTTCAGAGGGAAGGATTTATGCCGCCAAAAACACATGGGACTTTATCTGATGGAATGCCAAAGATTGGTGTTTTTATTATGCCGGGCAAGACAATTAAAGGAATAATACTCGAAGACTTGTGTTTGAAAACCGTCGAAACCAGAAAGGAAATGGCGTGTGTCGATGATTTTATGGCCTGTCTGAAAGGGCAAAATTGCGAGACGAAAAATATATCTAAAGCAAAGGTTCAGGCTTATCTTGCCGCGCAGCCGGAAATAGTTAATTCATTAGGGCTTGGAGCCCAGAAAAATTACTGGGATTTTGATTCAAAAGCTCTTAACGAACTTAAGAGATTTCTTGAACTTATCCGATAACCATCCTTATTCCGGAATAATAGGGAATAATTGGGGACAGTGGGCTGTTGAAAAAACATTTTGAATTTTAATTCGTCATTTTGCTTTTTAATGTTTGATTTACTTCAGTCTATTCCTCTCTGCCGCAGCTTTCCAAAATGCTGCAGACTCCTTTCCGTCTTGAATGTTCTTCTCGAGCATGGTCTTAACTGCTTCGATTTTGTATTCATCTTTTGACCGAAGTTCAGCCAGGATGCCCTCGTGAAAACGGACTTCAGATGTGGTGATGTCATAAAGTGCTTGAAATATCATCTTGTGGTAATGAAGACGAATACCAAACACTGCTATTACGAGCAAAACATTGACAATCAACGACATGATAAGAGGCATTTTCTTCATTTCATTCACCTTTCATAGGCCTGATAATATCTATTCTATACATTTACATTCACAACTTTAGTCCCTGCAATTATATCATAAATGCACCTCTTTTCCTTGCCGAAAATAAACAGGATATCGACCAGGCCCAATATACGGCCTACAATGGAAGGGCGGGAAGAATTTCCTTACCCCGCCTTTTTCAACTTTCGAATATCGACTTTCGATTTTCAATTCTTGTCCGCCTCCGGCGGATGTGCGAAGGTGGAAGCCTTGGCGAAGACGGATGGCAACACCATATACTGAATACCAAAAACCATTAACCAACGACTAATAACGCCTCTTGAATTTTGGGAGATTTGATGATAAGAACTACGTTCTTATCTCTGCAGAGGCTGCAAGTGATAAAGGAATTTGAAGGTATTGAACGGGAGAGCGCGCGGTGAAAATAAAGGCGGACAGTGTCATAGCATTCTTTCTGAGGCGAAAATGGGTTCTTCTTTCGTTATGCCTCGTTACTCCTGCCGGCTTTCTATTTAAGTTTTACGCAGGCCCAGGCCATAAATGGTTTAACGACTATGGCGGAGGTCTGCTTTATGAGGTTTTCTGGTGCCTGGTCGTGTTCTTCTTTATACCACATCGGAAATACATAACGCCAATTGCTTTATGGGTTTTTATTGTTACCTGCGTATTAGAAATACTTCAGCTCTGGCATCCATCCTTTTTGCAGCGGATACGCGGAACGTTTTTAGGCGCCGCCCTGTTAGGCACAACATTTGTCTGGTGGGATTTTCCCTACTATGTATTAGGCTGCCTGATAGGTTATCTCCTGCTGCACGCAATCTGCGGTTCCTCTTCTCATCAGCGATAAATCATAATTTGTTAATTTGTATAGACTTTAACGACTTTGCAGAGAAAGTTTGTATTTAAAAATTCAGTGAAATCCGTATAATCTGCGGTTAAGTATTTAAAACCGAAAATAAAGGGAACTTGTGCAACTTTCCGATGTCAAAATAAGTACAAGTATTTAAAGGCGGTTAGGGTATTTATCGAAATGGTAAAGACGCTGAAAATAACGACATTTTTGATAGCTGTATTGGCTTTGGGTCTTATTATCTTCATTGCTGCAAAGGGGATAGCATCCAACAAAGATATAGAGAAATTTCTCGCTGCTCCGGGTGTAGCTGCGCAGCTACAGGCAAATTCTGCCGGTAAAAAGGAATCTGATGTCGAGCGGGAGACGCCTTTGATTCGCCAGGCAAAGGAGTTTGCATTGCGTATAAATCCGCCGCCTCCGCCCCAGCCCGTGAGAGTGGAGAGTCCTCCTGAGGCCCCCCGTCCAAAAGCTGCTATAACGGCAAAATTTACGCTCGTAGGCACAAGCTATCATACCGGCGATGAGGAAAATTCCTGGGCCCTTATAAACGAGGTCGGCAAAGGCTGGCACTGGGTAAAACAGGGTAATAAGGTAGGCTATTTGACAGTAGAAAGAATCGGAGATGGTGTTGTGCTTATTCGCGATGGAGCCAATACTTATGAACTTGTCGCTGAAAGGCAGCAAAAACCAGATTACGTAAAATCTTTTACGGGCAGACTGGATAAAACCACCGTTGCCTGGCAGAGCGCACAAAATGCCGTAACCGAGGCGGTATCAGAGGACCAGACCGGCATTTCCAGTACTGAAAGTGCACAACCTGTGCCGACAGAGGGCCCCAAACCTACAAAAGAAGAAGTTCAGGAAAATATAAACTGGCTAAAACAGCTTCAGGAAAACCCTGAATCGCTGGGGATGACAGCCGAGGAGGCAAAAGAACTCGGAGACCTCGGCGATATGCTCAAGGCCTTTGAAACAGAACTCAAAGCTATTGAACCTAATGAGCCGAACACCGCATCCGCCTTCGCTAAGGCTTCGTCGGATAAAGCGGAACCTAATTCCATCAAAATTAAGGATGTCAATGAGCAAGAAAGACTTCGGCAAATTCAGTCGAGCCGCTCCCTTGAAATTACCGACAAACAGCGGTCTGAGCCGAACAAGGCTGCCGGCGAACCATCAAGAAGATGGCTCAGGCGAAATAGAAGAGAAATAGAAGATAAATAATCCGCCTTCGCTAGCTCTGCCACAGGTAAAGCTACGGCGGATAAATTCAAAAGAAGGCAGGGAGGAAGATTCAGCATAAGTGTATTATTTTTAAGCATTTTATGCCATTTTGTCCGATAAAACAATATAAACGGTCCGCCTTTGCTCCTAAGGGGCTGCGGCGGACAAGCTTGACGGAGTAAACAGGCAGGTGAAAAAACACTTGTGCCAAAAATGGTTTAAGAGCCGACACCTGCAAAAGGTGATACTGCCGATTTTATTGCTTTTGACAATTATATCGACAGGCGATGTCTGTATAGCATCCGCCTTCGCCAAGGCTTCGTCGGATAAACAGGAAAGCCAGCAGGATTTGCGTCAGCCGATACGAGTCAGAATCTTCACCCTTCACAATATCACTGCTCAGCAGGCAAAGGAGTATCTGGGACTGGCTCAGATTGTCGATACCGTCCTTGCAATACCCGGCACAACCGCTGTTTCCGTTACGGGCAGCCCCGAACAGCTTGTCTATGCGAGCACTGTTATTAAACTTGTGGATGCCAACGAAAAGTTCAATGTGCAGTTCCTCGACATCGCGCCGAATAAACCGGTGCCTGCTGCCGAAAAAATCGAGGCACAACTGGGACAGGGATACTCGGTTGGGTCGCTGATGGAAGGACCAACCGGCGGCACAGTTGTAAAAGCAATAGTCTGTCTGCATAAGGACAAACTGCTGATAATTACGCCGGAAGAACAAACAAATAAGATTACAGAAACGGTTCAAAGCCTTCTGGTTTCCGCCTTCGCTGAAGCTTCGTCGGACAAGGGAAAACAGGCGGAGGTGGAACCAAATCAACAAAGCCTGCAGCAAACGCCGCAGGC
Organism: uncultured Planctomycetaceae bacterium; assembly: GCA_964492875.1. Lineage (GTDB taxonomy): Bacteria > Planctomycetota > Phycisphaerae > Sedimentisphaerales > UBA12454 > JAPLMW01. The sequence goes on along the minus strand of CAZBLD010000011.1, from coordinate 82,001 downwards.
ACAACCGCTCCGGCAGCCTCAGCCGATAGTTGCTTCTGCCAATGATGTTGTATTTGTTAAAGAACCGCTCGTTATTGAGCCGAACACAATTGGGCCAAATACGATTGAGCCAAACATAATTGAGCCGAACATAATTGAGCCAAACACAACTCAGGCATCCGCGTCTGTTCGCCGCGGTGCGCCGCAACGGGCCGGAATTGCTTTCGAACCAAACCGGCCAAAGCCAAAGACCGAAGATGATATGCTCGGTGACTTTTTAACCGAACTTGCAGAAGCAGCAAAGGCTGAAAAAGAGATTGAGAAACCGCCGGTTAAACCGGGGGCAAACCAGCCACCAAAGCTTTCCGACTTCGCTAAAGCTTCGTCGGACAAGACGGCTGCTGAACCAAATATTCAACAGCCGCAGCTCATCGGGGCGAAGCCCGCTGCGGCCCGACAGGAAGTTGTCGAACAAGAATCCGCCTTCGCCAAGGCTTCCGTCTCCGCTAAAGCTACGCCGGACGAGTCGGCGGACAAGACCCCAAAAACGAAAATTGGACCAAATCAACTGCCCGAACCTGCTACTGAACCTGATGTTCAACAAGTGCAGAAAGATATAGCACAGGAAGTTACAGTCGAAAGTCAGCCGCAGAACGAACCCGTCATCCATCCTTCGTCCGCTGCGGAACAACAGCCCGAAAAGGGAAAGCAGGAACGAACAGCGGACAAAACCGAAGAACAATCTTCAGCTGAACCAAAACTACTTCCGCCGGAAACTGAACAGGCCCCTAAGGGGCAGGTGCAGGAAGAACTGCCGCCGGAGGCCAACGAATCTGTTCTCCGTGAGGAGTCCCAAGGACAACAGCCGGCTGCAGAGGCAAAAGAACCTGCAGTACCTTCTCTTGAAATCCCCAACGGCGATGAAATGCTTGAGCTTAATCTGCCTGAGAAGCTCGAAATTGTTGCACTCATCGACCTGGTTGGGAAATATCTGAATCTCAATTATCTTTATGATGAAACAAAAGTAGCAGGAAGCGTAACGGTTAAGGTGCAGGGCAGGCTGAGAGTTCGGGAGCTTTACGACCTGCTCGAGTCGGTACTCAAGTTTCGCGGCTTTGTTATGAGCAGAAAGGGTAATCTGGTTACCATCACGCCGGTCGCAGAAGCGCTGGACCAGGACCCGACCTTTGTCGAGGGCATTAAGCCCGGCGATGTTATTGTAACAAAGGTTTTTCATCTGCAGTATATAACGACTGCGGCAGCAAGAAAACTGCTTGGAGAAATGAAACTCGGCCCGAACATCACCGAGATACCGGAAACCGGAACACTTGTCATTACCGAATATGCCTTCAGGATGCAGAGGATAGAAGATTTGCTGTCTATTGTCGATGTGCCTGGGCCGCCGAAAGCGTTTAAATTGCGGGTTCTAAATTACACACTTGCGGAAAGCCTTGTACCGAAGATACAAGCTCTTGCCGAGCAGTTAGGCACAGTGAATATTACCGTCGGAACAACAGCTCCAACACCTGCCCCGACTCCACGTGGCGTCCGGCCGCGACAACCGCCTGCCGCGCAGCCGACCGAAGCGGCAAAAAAGACAGGCGTATATATTGACTTTGATAAGCGAACAAACCGAATTCTTATGATAGGCCTTGCCAGTGAAATAACGGCCGTTGAACAGATAATCGATTCGCTGGATGTGCCGCAGCAGGACCTGCGAGTTGTCAGAGAGTATGAAATTCAATATGTCGATACCGATAAGATTATCGAAGCGCTGAAAGAGTTCGGAATTATTGTATCAGGCGGTGCTCCTGCAGCACCGGCAGCGGCTCCTGGGCCGCAGGCCGGAGCAGCCGCAGGAGGCGTTTCGCTCGACCAGCCGCAAATCGTCAAGCTCGAATCAACCAACTCGCTGCTTGTAAACGCAACGCCGGAACAGCATATCCAGATTTCACGGATTATTTCATACATCGACCGTGAACCAATACAGGCCGCCATACCTTACAGGATTTACAGACTGGAAAACCAGGAGCCCGAGGCACTGGCAGAAGTCCTTAACAACCTCATAGAGAAAACAATCAAGGACAAGGAAGGTAAAATTCAGCAGACCATAAAGTATACTGAAGAAAATATATCTGTAGTGCCCGACAAAAACACATTCTCTCTTATTGTCTATGCCAGCAGAAAAAACCAGGAATGGATTGGTAACCTTATTAAAAGTCTCGATAGGCGCAGGCCACAGGTCCTGATAGACGTTTCGCTGGTTGAGATTACACGGGACGATGATTTCAACTATGATTTGAGCATTGTAGCCAATGCCAAAAGTCTGGTAACGGGAAATCTTGCAGTTGCAGGCAGCCAACTGATTAAAACAGCTTCCGGCAGCAATCTTGAGGGCGGCTTTAACCTGACAGATAGTACAGGAGCCAATCTCGGAGCAGTAAAAGGCTTTTACAGCAATGATAGAATTCAGGCATTGCTGACACTTATAGACAAAAAAAGTTACGGCAGGGTTCTTGCCAAGCCGAAGGTGCTGGTTAACGATAACGAACAAGGTCTTATTCAGACATCAGAAAGAAGATATGTGAGCAGTACAACAAATACCTACCCCGTCGCCACAAGCGGTCAGACTCCTATTCCTGTTACAACTCAAACGTGGACGCCTTATGAGGCAAAGATTGAACTTAAGATTACTCCTCAAATCAGCGAAGGCGACCTGCTGCGACTCGAAATTGCGATGACCCGTGAAGATTTTGCGGAAACAGAGGTGGCGGCAGGTGCTCCGCCGAATTATACAACGAGCAATGTCAATACCATCGTTACGGTTCCGGATGGCAGTACCATTATATTGGGCGGACTTACAAAACTTAGTCAGACAAAGACCGCCAATAAGGTGCCGCTGCTGGGGGATATCCCCATTGCGGGGGCTTTATTCCGCAGCACATCAAAAACTGACAAGGGCAATAGGAAGCTTTATATATTTGTCAAGGCTAATATACTTCGGCCGGAAGAGACGGCCGGTCTCAAGCAGCTTGAGAAAATCTCGCGGACCAACAGAATTGAATTTGAAAAGGCTGAGTCGGGATTTCAGCGGTATGAGATGTTCCCCGGCATAAAAGAAGAACCAATATCACCTGAAAAGGTGCTCGAGCAGGATATAAATGAACCGGAGCTGCCCAAAATGATGGGTCGGAAATGAATGAAGAACGCCGAGTATGGATATAAAATCTAATGAAAGATTTGTTGATAAAAACGGCTCAAAGAACAGGGATAGTTGATGCAGACATTCTTGCGAAATATCTTGAACAGAATGCAGACAGTCCGCAGCGGCTTGACGAGCTTCTGCTGGTATGCCCGCAGTTTACGGAAGAGGCGGTACTAAGATTTTTTGCTGAAGTTTTAAAAATTGATTTTTTTGCTGAAATTGACGCCGCCCGTGTGCCGAAGCTGTTCGTCGAAAATGTGCCGGCCGCTTATGCACAACATCATTATCTTATCGGCATAAAAAGCCGCGATGACGATTCCGAAATTACCGTAGTTATGTCGAAACCCTTTGATACGGACTCGGCAGATAACATCTCAAGACTTACGAAGCTACCGGTTAATATCGCCCTTGCCACAAGGACCGCGATAACCGCTGCAATCGACGTCGCTTATGAGCAGAAGACAACGGTCATCGACGAAGTTGCCGAGGAACTTGACGCACAGAACCTTGACCAGCTTGTCAACGAGGTTGCAACTGCGGACGACCTGCTCGACGTCGTAAATCGTCCGCCGGTGATTAGACTTGTCAACGATATTCTCTTCCGCGCGCTGCAACTGCGGGCCAGCGATATTCACGTGCATCCTTATGAAGGAAAAATTCAAATTCGCTACAGAATTGACGGCATTCTGTATGACACTTTAAGTCTTAACCGTAATGTCCTGCCACTTGTCGTATCCCGTATAAAAGTTATGGCGGGAATGGATATTGCGGAAAGGAGAATGCCGCAGGACGGAAGGTCCTCGGTAAGAGTGGGAAATCGTGAAATCGACATCCGCGTCAGTACCGTGCCGACAAGCTACGGCGAAAGATGCGTGCTGCGGCTTTTAGACAAAAGTACGGGACTGTTCGGCCTTACTGAGCTGGGTATGTGGGAGGACGACCTTAAAGCGTTCGATTCGCTGCTCGACCGCTCGCACGGCGTAATCTTTGTAACAGGCCCCACAGGCAGTGGAAAAAGCACCACACTTTATGCCGCCCTTAACAGAATGAACGCTATCGAAAAAAATATCATCACAATAGAAGACCCGATAGAATATCAGCTTGAGGGAATAAGCCAAATGCAGGTTGCTACGAGGAAAGGGATGACTTTTGTAACTGCTCTGCGGCACGTTTTGCGGCAGGACCCTGACGTTATAATGGTCGGCGAGGTTCGTGACGAAGAGACCGCCAGAATGGCAATACAATCATCGCTGACAGGCCATCTTGTCTTCAGCACTCTGCATACAAACGATTCGGCAGGCGCCATAAGCAGGCTTCTGGACCTGGGCGTCGAGCCTTACCTTGTCAGTTCGTCGCTTATCGCTGTGCTTGCTCAAAGGTTAGTGCGAAAAATATGTCCCGAGTGCAGACAGAGATATGAACCTGCAGAACATGAACTGCGGGAGCTCGGCATAGGTGCGGACAAATCCAGCGGTCAGTTCTACGCCGGTACAGGGTGCAGCAAGTGTTTTAACACCGGCTATAAAGGCAGAACCGGCATATATGAACTAATGATGGTCGATGAGGAAATCCGTGAAATGATTCACCAGCGGCAGACAGCCGGCGCAATAAAGGATAAGGCAATTGAAAAGGGGCTTCAAACTCTTCGAATGGACGGTGCAAGAAGAGTTGTGGCAGGAATCACAACAATTGCGGAAGTCCTGCGGGTAACACAGGCAGACATATAATAATTGAAGATTGAAAAATGAAGATTGAAGATATGTAAGTATGAATGAAATCAGCAAATACAAGCAGTTGGAAAAAAGGACGACTGATTTTGCTCATCGATGCGTAAAACTCGCATTGGCCTTGGAAGGTACGAGGCTTGGCAATCATATCGCCGGTCAGTTGATGAAATGTGCGACATCTGTGGCTGCAAATTATAGAGCTTGTTGTCTGGTACAATCAAGACCCCATTTCAGGTCGAAAATCAGTATAGTTCTCGAAGAGACAGATGAATGTTTGTTCTGGATGGAATTTGCGGTTGCAGAAAAACTGGTTCGGGAAAGTAAGGTTAAAAGTCTTGTTAAAGAAGCTGAAGAGCTTAAAGCCATATTTTATTCATCAAGGAAAACCTTGAGTGTGAAAAGATGATGAGCCTTTTTCAATCTTCAATCTTCAATCTTAAATTTTAAATTTTTATGCCCAGATATTCATACACGGCATTGGCAAGCGGCGGAAAGGCCGTTAAGGGAACGGTAACTGCGGAAAGTCCGTACTCGGCCAGAAAACAGCTCCGCTCACGCGGCATCCATGCTACGGACGTAAAACAGGTATCGACCGAAAGCGAAGTCAAAAGCGGTCTGATGAGCTTTCTGGGCAGAACAAAAAAGGCACATATTATTGATTTTACCAAACAGATGTCCATCCTGCTCAATTCCGAGATTAAGCTTACCGAGGCACTTTCTGTGATGATTGAGCAGACCTCCGATGCACGTTTTAAGAATGTAATCACCGATATTCGCGACAGGGTCGTTACCGGCGAGGCATTTACCGAGGCGCTGAGCGATTATACGGAATATTTTGACATTATATATATAAGCATGGTTAGAGTCGGCGAGGCCACAGGGACGCTGGGAAAAACGATGGAGACCATCTCTGGATTTATGGAAAAACGGCGACGCATCGAATCAAAAGTGATGACTGCTATGATTTATCCGATATGCCTCGTCACCATCGGCATCGTGGCTATTGTCATCCTGGTAACATTTGTGCTGCCCAAAATAGTCGTTCAGCTTCAAAAAGCACGAATGCAACTACCGATGATTACAAGAACGTTGATGGCTGTAAGCAATATACTCATACATTACTGGTATGTGGTGCTGTTGATAATCTTCGCAGTGGTTTACGCCATCAGAAGGGTTCTCAAAACTGAAAGAGGCTCTTATCTGCGGGACAAACTTCTGCTGTCTCTGCCTATATTCGGGCCGTTGATAAGACAAAGAGTCGTCTCCCGCTTTGCTTCGACGCTCTCAACGCTGCTCGGCTCGGGACTGAGTATGGCTGAGTCCCTCAAAGTTGTCGCCGAAGTTACGGGTAACGTCATTATGGTTGATGCGGTAAAAAAGGCCCGCGACAGAATACTTTCCGGTGCAGACATCGCGACGCCTTTAAGAGAAAGCGGGGTAATCAGTCCTGCAATTGCGCATATGGTCGCCGTCGGCGAAAAAAGCGGCGAACTTACCGGTATGCTGCGGAGTATAAGTGAAAATCTGGAGGCTTCGTCTGACATTGTCATCGAAAGATTAAGTGCCGCATTGGAACCGATTATTATTGTCGTAATGGCGTTTTTTGTCGGCTTAATAGCGATTGCAGCGCTGCTGCCGATACTGAGATTTTCTGCAGGAAACTTCTAATTACCGGACAGAGTAAAAAGAATTTTTTAGAAAAGGGTTTTTATATGATACAAAAAGACAGGAAAGGAAAAGGTTTTACCCCCTGCACCAATGCATTGGTGTGGGGGTTTACACTTGTTGAGATTATGGCAGTAATCATCATTATCGGCCTGCTTGCCGCAATCGTATCGGTGAATTTTCTGGGACAAACCGACAAGGCCCGTGTTACTACAACTAAAGCCAATCTGAAAATGCTCCATAACGCGGTTGCTCAGTTCAAAATGGATACCGGGAGATACCCGACAGCAGAAGAAGGACTTGCCGTGCTGATTGAGCCGCCAACCGATGTTAAAGGTTATCAGCCTGGCGGGTATCTTGATTCTACGGCCGTCCCAAAAGATGCATGGGGCAATGATTTCATATACGTTGCCTATCCTGAGACCGGCAAACCTTATGTAATTGTCAGCTACGGCGCTGACGGCCAGGAGGGCGGCGAAGGCTACGATGCAGACCTGTACAGCACCGATGCAGGATGAAAAATGGCTCCGTATCGCTTAGATTATTTGTCGGTTCGCGGCACCACCAGAGCGGGGGCGGTGCTGACGGAAATCATCATGGTGGTTTTTATCGTCGCGATGTTTACAATGATGGCAATGATTAATCTCTCAGATGTGCTCAACAAAAACAGTTTCAAAGGCAGGGCACACGACCTTGTAAATCTCTTTCAAATGGCAGCGACGAGCTCAGCCGAGACCGGAAGAAGATATGAAATAATTATAGACTTTGTGCAGAACTCATATACGCTGCGAGAAATTACCACCGGTCTTGTGGCCGTCGAAGATATAAGGGAAGAAGAAATTATCCAGACAGGACAATTCAGCGACAGTTTTCAGTTGTTCTATGTAATGTTCGACGACGGCGACTGGACGAACGAAGCGCCGGCACTGTTCAGAGTCGGGAAAACCGGCTGGCAATACGGCGGCAAAGTCGTTATTGCCGACGAGGACGGCAGAGAGTATGCAATCGTGATTAACAGATTGAGCCGAATGATAGACCTTTTTGACGGTGATGTGGAAATTCTTACGCCGAGAAGCCAGGATGAAATGGGTTTTTAGAAAAATTCCGTTCCTTCGACGAAGCTCAGGACAAGCGCAGTACTGCGATGCTTTTACCCCCACACCAATTTATATTGTGGCGGCAAAGTTAAAAAAAACAGTCAAAGCTACGTCGGCCGGTTTTGAAAATGCTCAATCACGGTGTAAATTGGTGAGGGGGTTTACTCTGATTGAGGTTACTGTTGCGCTGATTATACTCGGTATGATAATAGCGACAGTGCTTGTTGTCGTCAACAGGGCAATCGATACCGTTGTCCTGTGGCAGACTAAAATGCAGGCATTCGATATTGCCCGGGAAAATATGGAAAAAATCCTCGCCCAACCTTCCGTTACTGATTCCGTCGAGTACGGAATAAGCGAAGAAAACCCTGATATCACATGGGAAACAACTATTGAATCATTCTATGAGCCGATAACAAACAATATGTGGATACGAGCAGTGTGCTCGGCGAAATTTACCGACGAAAGCGGCCAGGAGCAGAAAATCGAATTTGCACACTGGCTTGCTGGCCTTAGTAAAGAACAGGTTCTGCAGATACTCGAACAGAAGCAAAGAGAAAAAGAATATTATGAGGCGATGGGAGAACCCCCCAGCCAGGAATCACAAGAGCAGCAGACCGAGCAAAGTCAGCAGGAAACCGCAGCCCGGGACTGGAAGGAAGTAGAGAGCTGGCTTGGTCCGCCGCCGGAAGGTTACCAGCACTGGGGACAGGTGCCGGAAGAACAGTTCTGGAAAGCTGTAATGGAAAGTATTTCCAAGAATAAATGAAACAAAACTGCAAAAAGAAATATTGTTTCGGACTTTGGCGAGCTCAGTCGAGCCGAATGTCAGGCTTCACACTTGCCGAGGCTATGACTGCTCTTGTAATAGCTGCGATGATTATGGTTGCCGCCGTAAGCATCTACACAGGAATAAGACGAGCTGAGGCCGCAATAAATAAACGACTCGAAAGCGGATTTCTGGCTATGGAAGTGCTCCAGAGAATCACAGAAGATATCGACAGACTTGCACTGCCGGGCTCCGATGTGACAATGTCCGTAAAAAATAAAATCGAACGGGGCGGATACAAGAGCGCCCAGATGATTATTGAGAGCAAGATTTACGACAAGGATAATAAGCCGCAGGTCTTTGAAAAAATTGTCTGGCAGAGCCATCCGGACCCGGATGCAAACGGCCTTATAATCTATCGCGCTCACGGCGGATATACCCTTGAAGATAAAATGCTCGAAGAGCCTAAGGAGAAATACGAAAGAGAATGGTTTATCCCGATATGCAGCGGTGTAACTCTTTTTTCAATCAACACAACTAACGACAGCAACACAAATCAGACATGGGAAGGTCAGAACCTGCCGCCGGCTGTCAGGGTTTCAATATCTTTTACCGAGCCAGAACTGGATTTAACGGGCAATCCGGTCATCGGCGAAGAGGCGATAAAAACAAGAACTGTTGTCATCGACCGTTTCCGCCAGTTAGCTTATCAATTCGTATACAAAGAATTTTTGATAGATGCCAATCGAATTGCTGATATGAACGACCAGAACATGCCTCCGGAGCCAAATGAATTTGATATGAACAAAGAACCTAATGAAATATCAGGACGGATAAGTGAGCCGACAAGGAAATAAAATTCGTTTTTATCCCCACACCTATTTGCGTAGGCCATGCGAATTTAAAATTTGCCGGAAAGGCTGCTTCTGTTCAGTTTTTACCTGCCCAAGCTCAAAGCAAATAGGTGTGGGGATGTACAGACATCGTTCAGGCGTTGCATTGATATTTGTGATAATCGTACTTGTTATACTTACTGCCATAGTATACAGGATGAGTTCTTCCATCAGCCGGTGGAAGCATAGACAGCAGTATGTGATTGATTACCAGACCGCAAGATACGCCTGCGAGTCAGGCCTGAAATATGCACTGGCTGCAATCAGCAACCTTGCGCCTGCCTACGTCTCGAGACCAAATGAGCCGGACTTCTCAGACCTTTTCAATATGAGCGATGAGGAATACAAACAGATGATGCAGGACTGGGCCGAGAAAATTGCTGCTGAAGTGGACAGCAATCAGCTAAGCAAAAATGATTTTACCAGCCAGAAGTTGGACTTCAGCTTTTTATCCGAGACCAATGATGTCAACGAATTTGGAAGTTTATTTGCTGCCTCTGCTGCAGATGCGAACGCGCAGCAACAGAAGCTTGTCGTCCCCGGCCCTTATGGGCCGCCTTGGCCGTATGTAACGGAACCGGTTGAAATAGAGTTTGGCGATGCACATGTAATGATAGAAATTATCGATGAAAACGCCAAGCTGCCCTTGAGCTGGGGTATTTCCTCAGACCAGGATACAGAACGGGAGACAAAAGCTGCGGTTGTTACGTTCTGCGAATGGATGCAGATGGAGCCGAATGAGATTAAACCTCTACTGGTACAACTGGAGGCTGTAAAAGAAATAAAACCGTTCAGCGTAAATTTAAAACCTGTCGTTACCGCCACAACACAGCGAGCCGGCGGTGAAGATGAGAATGTCGGGGAAAGCCCACGGGGCAGGAGAATGTCCCGCAGGGCCAGACTCAGGGCCAGCCGGGCAAGAAGCAGAACCGTGCAGGAAACCAGACCCGATATCGGACACACAAAAGATTTTGCGAAGCTGATGCACAGCCCGATGATTGACCTTGAGAAGCTTGCAAAACCGGTTAATGAGGATGAAAACCGCTCGGAGTCGGCCCTTAAGTATATCAGCCTGTGGGGCACGGGACAGGTAAATGTAAATACCGCGCCAAGGCAGGTACTTGAAGCTGCCTTTGTCTTCGGCGGAGATGCGCCCCAAATCGCAGAACAGATAATAAAGCTGAGAAAAACCGAACCCTTCAGAGACATCGATGACCTTAAGAAAAGACTTTTCAGCTACTCCGACTCAATCGAGAAATCCAGGCCGTATATAACTACCCAAAGCAGTTGCTTTGCGGTTCGAGTAAGGGCAACGAGCGGCGTGGCAAAAGTATGTGCAACAGCCGGAATCAAAAAAGAAGGAAATAGCTTTCAGAAAATCGGTATAATTGTTGAATAGTTGATAGTCATAGGTTCAGGAGTAATGGCGTTTGGAACAGAGCGGGTGTCTGGGAATTTATGTTGGACCTGACAAGGCCACGGTTGTCCTTGCAGCAAGGGCAGGCGGCAAAATCGAAATCATAGAACAGTTTTGCATTGCCGCCCCTGAGGGGCAACAGCAATCCTTTAGCTTTGCTCAGACCGCAAAGGATATCGCCGCCGCCTGCGCCGAAAGACAGCTTGTCTTTTCGGATATTGCCGTTGCTGTTGACTGCAGGCTTTACAGGCAGCAGCTTCTGCACTCTGAATTCACCGAGCCCAGACAGATTGCTCAGACGGTAAAATTTGATGCTGAAGATGCACTTGCCATAAACGCTGCTGAAACAGCCGTTGCATTCGAGATGGCGGCAAAAGGCCTTTCAGGCTCAGAAGTAACGGTGTTTGCCGTTTCTGCCGGCGTAATGTCGGAAATAATACTCGCACTGCAGAATAACGAACTCGACCCGGTTACGGTTGAGCCGGATTCGATATGCCTTAGAAGAATGGTGCAGCAGATGCCGGCGTGGAATGAAGACCCAAAACCGATGTGGATGGCGGTTTCAAAAAATAAATGTTTTATTGTTTCACCGCCTGGACAGAAAGGCAACGCTTCTGTAAGGGCGTTTCTTACCGGCACCGGTCAGAGCAGAGGCGCATTGTTTGCAAGAGAGATAATCCTTACTACTGCAGCGGTCGGGGCCTGGTGGCAAGGGCGAAAAATTGTGATATATGATTCAATCAATCAAGTTGATACCGAGACTCTGGCTCAACAGTCAGGCCTTGCTGTTGAAACCTTTGACCCATCTGAGATAATCGCTGCAAAAGCTGAACAAACGCCCCAATGCGATAGTCTGGATGTGATGATTGCTGCGGGCGCCGCAGCAGGGGTGCTTGTTAAGGGTGAAAAGGTCGACTTTAGACCATTTTTTCTTCCCTATCAGGGCAAAAAAGCAATTCTCGAAAAAACCATTAAAATACTCAGCGCCAGTACAGTGATGCTGTTTATTATACTCGGAATATTTCTCCATCTGCAGTATTACAGGACGAACGACGACAGGAACCGCTTAAAGGAAAAATTCAGGGCTGAATACGCTATTGCGATGCCGGGGGTAAATTTTACAAAAGGCTCGGAAGCGGTCAGAAAACTCAAAAGCGAAATAAACAGGATAAAAGACGTTAAAAGCGGTCTGTTGAGTGCTGCGGGAGAGGATTCTGTGGAAGCGAGACTTGCTTTTTTATTCGAGGCTCTTAATAGTGTGCCGAAGGATGTCGATATCGAAGTTGAAAAAATTGCCGCTACGACAAAAACAATGAGTATCACCGGAAGCACGAGCGGCAGGGGGTATCTGCAGCTTTTTGGGGCTATCGACAAACACCCAAAACTTGCAAGGGGCCAGTCGAGCTATGAGTCGAAAGACAACAGAGACCATTTCAGACTGACTATTGAATTAAAACAGTAGGTGGGCAGATGAAAGATATTTATAAGAAGCCAATTTTTTATTATGTGCTTGTGCCAATAGTGGTCGGCTTATGGCCTGTCTGGCTTTTCAGCCTGGGAATCCCGGCCTCCAGAAACAGCCTGGGAAAAGAAATCAGGGACTACAATGAAGGTCAAGAACTTATCGGCGAAATACTCGGCGAGCTTGACCCGCAGAGACTTGATTATGCAAAGGCCAAAAAGGGCGGCGATGCCTTCGATTATACAACCGCGGTCGACCAGGTAACCAGATTCTGCAGGATTGCTCCCAATGATTACAAGCTCAGCTCCAGCCCGCTGAGAAAAATGAAAGGCGGTCAGAAAAGTCAGGATGCCGCTGTAACTGTCGACAGAATAGACATTGAAAGACTGGCAAAGTTTCTGTCTATAATGCATATGAGATGGGTAAACCTGCAGTGCACAAACGTAACACTGGCAAAAATCAAGGACGAAAAAGACGCATGGAAGGCAGATGTGAGGTTTATATACTATCAGTAATAAAAAACATCCGCTGCCAAATGCGGGGCAATCATTTCCTTTTACAGGACAGCAAAAACCCCATAACGGCGAAAATCGCAAGGGTAGAGGGTTCCGGTATAATCTGTGGAGAGATGCACCGGAGCTGCGAATTATTGCCCAGCCAGATGTCGCCGGTCGCATAAAACCTGCCTGCAAGCTGCGCGCCTCTATCAACACCTATATCTCCGTTGTAAACCTTTAATATTGCCGCCAGACGCACATCGTTATCTAACCAGACATCGTGGTCAAAAACATTTATGAACAGAGTGCCGGGACCCGACTTCAAAAACGATACATCTGTGCCGGTACTGAATTGGCCGACAACGTTAAGAATTACATCACCGGCAGAAGTATCAATATTGGCAACACTATCCTTGTTCATCAAGAAGTTTCTCAAGCTGTACTGGCCTGCTGAAAGATTAAGAGTGGTATTTTTGTTAAAACTCCAGTCACGATATTCGCCGGGCAAAAGAGTTGTAGTGTTGTATTTTGCGCCGTATATATTATCCGTGCCTATCGCGCTGGGCTGCAACTGGTCAAGAGCCGGCAGGTCGAAACTGTCAAAACTGAAAGAGCCCGGCTGAGTTGAACCTGTAATTGTAACCTTGCTGCCTTTTGAAAGCTTGTAACCTATACCAGGCCTTACATCGCCAGTTATTGTAGATTTGCCGCCTATCGAAATACTGTTGTTGCCCAGGACATCGCCGAGCATTACAGTATTACTACCAAGACCAATCTTGTCTGAAGCGGCACCGATATCTCCTGTGACGTTTGCATTCGAACCGATTGAAACGCTACTGCCGGTCCAACTTCCCGAAAGGTTCAGGCCGCTGCCGGCCCGGGCCTGCTTGTTGGCAAGCACAGAACCATTGACAGTCGCATTGCTGCCGAGCCGGATTTTGTCCTCGGTATAGATTGAGCGAAGATTTGCATTGCTGCCTACGGAGATTTCGCCGCCGGAAGCAATAGCAGCATTGACGGCAACATTGTTGCCAAGACCGATTGTACCGCCGGCCCAGAGGGCGAGCTCATCAATGTTTATGGTCGTTGCCTGTGCAGACAGTGTAACAAGCAAGGCAAAAGAATATACTGCAATAAGCGTGCGTCTAAACTTCGACACTCTAACCCCCCCAAATTCCCGAAACGGGTTGACGTATAAAGGTACCCCTCATAAGGAGGCTCTATAAATCTAAAAAAGAACTACTCCCAGAACGTTAATGTTCTGTTGATTATCTGCTGCGTTTTCTAAGCAGAATCAGTCCAAAGCCCAGTATAGCAATCGTTGCCGGTTCAGGAGTAGAAACTAACCTTGCATTGTCGAAGTAAAAGTCATTGTGTATCCCGTCGCTATTAGTGGCAAAGATTAATTCAACATAGCTGGGATTTGCCGGTATTTTCTCTTTCGCAGCAGAATAGTCCCACATTAATGTAACCATCCGCTGAGGAGAGCCTGTCCAATAGTCCCAATGATACGCGGGCACCGGCAATTGGTCATTCCATCCATAGTAACTGGCGTTGAGTGAAAGCGCGTAAATCTCACACCAGCCGCCTGTTCCGAAGCTATCAGCCGGAACCGTAACATCGATTGCAAAGATTGTGTCGGCCATAAAGTCGGCCACATGACCGGCGTTCTGCAACCTAATGGAGAGGTTCTGGTTCCACCCACTTTGTTTCACATGCAAACTCCAATCATTTAGTGTAACGCCTATAGTCGGCTCATATTCGTACCTGGATGGCATATTAAGGGGATCCGCAACCGATTGGTTATTACCATACTCAATCCAGTCAATCCATCCATCGGGAGATTGTTCCCAGTCACCTATAATAGTTGTTGCATAGACCGGCATACTTAACGCTATTACTATAACAACGCACACAATTGACCTTTTCATTAGAAATTTCCCCTTTCCATTTTTGATTATTAGTTTATTAGTCGCTCTGCGCTTCCTGAGCAGAACTAATCCACCCAGGCTAAGCAGAGCGATAGTCGCCGGTTCAGGAACAAGATAGACGGCCATAGCCAGGTCACGGCCATTACTGTTTTTATAAAGCTGGTCTCGGATACCAGGTGTTGTTTTCGTAGTATCCACGAATGCAGCACCATCCACATAAGTACTGCCGGCAGCATTAGCACGATACCACCATATTCCGCCGATAGGGGTCGGAGCAGTGATTTCAAAGGCATAATAGTTTCCGGCTGTGAGCATTACCTCTTCGGCACCCTGGAAATCGAACTCCATAGGAAAGGGGTCATAACAGCCCCAGTAAACGAAAGTTAAACATCCGCCCCACGTATCGGTGCCGGCAGCATAAGTTTGAGAACCGCCACCCTGATATGTCGGGTCTGTAGTTCCAAGGTCCACAAGACGCAAAATATAAGGGTTCGCGGTCGGAGGACCACCATTTTGCCATATCTCAATTTTATCCAGTGTAAGTTGTGTCTGAGTTGTTGGGACTTTGAATGTCTGAGCCAGACACACTCTGGGGTCAACAAGCCCTTCACCGATAGTAGCACCTTCACTTGTAGTAGCATCTTTGTTAGGGTCTGCTATCGTGGCAATCGTCGGCGTTCCGCTCCAGCCGTTAATCAGAAGAATGTTTGGTATCATCGCCTGGGCAGAAACGCTGAACACTGCCAGCAGCAGCGTGAGATAAACCATTAATTCTTTCATCAAGATTTCCTTTTTTTGTTAATGTTTATCTAAATCTACACCAGCGCAACTATACGAGTTACGCCAGCCATTATTCAATAAGCAACTGCAAATCAATTATTTCCCGCGTTTCTTGAACAGAAATAAACTGCCCAAACTGAGCAAAGCGATAGTTGCCGGTTCCGGAACTAAAGCCGGCACTAAAGCATTGTAGTGCGCGGTAATCTGAGCCTGGGTCAGCGCTCTACCGAAAATAGAAACTTCATCGAGAGCGCCTACATAGCTGTTGTAAGTATAAAACTGGTTACCATTAGCGCCTAAAATCATATCTGCCCAAATCTCCGAATTCGGAGTGATAACGTCTTCTACATAATGAGTGCCTTGACGAACCGAGTCAATGTATATTGCTTCAGCGGTAACTTCGCCATCATAAGAAAAGGTTACAACATACTGATGCCAATTTCCATCGCCAAGGATTCCCGGCGGCCATGCATACCAGGTGTTGTTGGCAGCGGTGACGAATGGCTGGAAGGTTTGAACGGGTGGACCTTGGAAATTACCGAATGAAAGTAGAGGAGCAGAGTCGGTGCCGTGAGAAATAAGGGTGGGATAATTACTCGCGCTGGCGGTTGTTTTCATCAATAACTCGATAGACATAGTTGTCTGGGTTAGCTTGTTGCCTGAATAACCGTTATCGAGGATATCAATGAAATTGCCTTTGCCGCCGTCGCTATCGCCGTTAAATTGAGCAGCTTTGCCACAACCTGCAGGACCTGCTACCAAAGAAATACCAGGTAAGCTCGTGGATGAGTTTTTGTATATGCCGTTAGTAACACCCACAGAATCGGCACAAACAGCACCGCTATCACTAGTTGCATCTTCAAACTCCCAGAATGATAATGGAGCATCGGCTTTAATAACGCTTGAATAGTTTGCCCACGCCGGACTTGTTAATGCAACTACAGCAATAAATACAATTAACTTTTTCATTTTAGTTTTCCCCTTTTCCATTTTTTGTTTCTCTACTTAAACACCGGCATAAACATCCAGGTTACTCCGGTCACCACTCCATACCTTCACTATATAATTATCATCATAACCAATATGAAACATCAAAGCGGAAACACATCCATCAGCCATATTTAAAACCCCCAAAACCAGTTGTAATGGAATCCTTCCCCGCGAAAGAGGCTCTTTAATTAAATATATACGAACTAAAATTGAATGATGCCAAATGCGAGGCAAATAAAATCTGCAGCGTCCGGTAAAATGATTAAAAAGTTCAAGCAGAAGAGATGATTTGCGAAAAATTTTTAAAAAATTTTTCGGACAGCCTAAATGATGTTAAGGTATAGAGTATAGAAAAAATCTCCGCCGAAGGCGAATTCCCTATTCTATCTGCTGTATTCCGAATCCTTTTCTTTGACCTGCCAGGAAACGGCATAAGGGGCGAAACAATCCGGCAAATTGGAACTTAGACTGTTGGACACAACAAACTCATATTCAGAATTTGGGTCAAGGACAATATAAATATGCTCAACGTTATCAACGGGACTGTTACTATAATCAATAAGCCGACTGCGGCCATCAGTATCAACTGCCCATAACTCGAGCTGCAAATCTGCCCAGTTTTGCCAGGCTGGGGCAAAAGGATATTCGTCTTCATAGACTCTGTTCCAGACGACTGTTACAGAAATATGTGGCTTTTTGAACTCATTCGTTTTGAAGCGGTAAACCTTTTCGGCAACATAATCCGGCTCAATTACGCTGGCATCCCAGCCGATTGAGGATACATTGCCGTCCTGCTGCATACCGGCCGTGAGGACATTATATGCAGCAACGCCGTCCACCATTCCGGCACCCTGTTTAAAATCGAGGGGATATTCAGAGTCGTCATCGCTTTGCGGAAAACCTTTGTGCCAGCCTTCGAGTTTCCTGGCGCTGGTCATCAGAATCGACTTCAGAACGCAATTGCCCGAAACCGGGGATACCGCGAACTGCAAATTCGGCTCGCTTTTGGCTTTCTGAATAAGCAATGAAGCAACACCTGCAACAACAGGAGCGGCAAAACTCGAATAGTCTCCGCTGGGCATAAAACCATCTTTAGAACCTGTAACGGCAACAAGACAATTGCCCGGCGCGACAATATCGGGCTTACATCGCCCGTCGAGAGTAGGTCCTGCTGTCGAATGATTCGTATCAGGTACGCTGAATTCCGAAAGACTGCCTGCCGAGTCAACCACGCCGACTGCAAGCACATTCGCACCTGCCGCCGGGTAAAGCGGTAAATCATACGCTGCCGTTCCATTGCCGATAGCAGCTATTATCAGAAGGCCAAAATTTTCAGCCATTTTGTCTATGCCTCTTGTCCACCAGCCCTCAGAGGCCCAGCCGAGACACATCGTAAGCAAATCGACATCAGGCCATCTGCCTGAAAAAACACACTCAGCAAGAAAGTGCCGGAACTCATAAACATTGAGCCTGGCAGCAGGACAAGCGCCTTCATAGGAAAATTCACCCAAACCCTCCAAAGACGCATCAGGGTAAAAACCTGCCAGTATTGACGCTATCGCAGTTGAATGAGCGGAAATCCCTACACTTTTGGACCCATCATTATAAAATCTGACAGCTAAATCCCTGAAACTGTTGTGCGAAATGTCCGGTCTGTAATCATTCTGAGGCTTTGAGTCGATGTATGTATTGCTTCTGCAGACAAGGCCAATATCCACGCCGCTGCCCGTAAGATTCGGGTCGAAACCAGTGATTTTGTACACGCCAGCAACTTCAAGTGCCCCAGGCTGTACAGCTACAGCCATCGCCAGCGTTGTATAAGCCAACAGAATCGACACAAAATATAAGAATCGATACACTAAAAGAGTTCCCAAAAAAAATCAAAAAAGACTCAGGTATATTATATCATATTTTGCTTAGTTTTTCCAGACCGCCTGATTTAATTTTTAAGCCCTTGTAATTACACAGGTAACGGCATAAACAAAGGTTATTTTGTGCACTTGCTAAAGACGGTCGCAGTTGATATACTCTTTTAACTGTTTCGGACTTTTGGTGTTCTGGATTAAGCAATACATATGGAAGTACTTTTAAGCTCCGATAAAATCGCTGATTGTATTACTGTCTTGGCTGATGAGATTGTCTCAAAGACAACCAGAGGCGACAAAATTGCTGTTATCGGCATCCGCAGCAGAGGTGAAATTCTTGCCAAACGTCTGAGCGATATATTATCCAAAAAGCTAAAAACCGAGGTTCCTTGCGGCACTCTGGATATAACACTCTATCGGGATGACATAAATAATCCTCAGGGCGAATCTCAACCGTTTGTAAGAAGCACCGAAATAGGTTTCGATATCGACGAAAAAATTATCATCCTTGTCGACGATGTTCTGTACACAGGCAGAAGCACACGGGCAGCGATGGATGCACTGATTGACCTGGGCAGGCCGAAGGCAATCAGACTTGCCGTGCTTGTTGAAAGGACCGGAAGAGAGCTGCCTATCGCAGCGGACTTTGCCGGTTTAAAAATAGATTTGCCCGCCGAAAAGAACGTGCAGGTAAATTTTGTAGAATCCGACGGCAAAGACAGAGTGATTGTAATATGAAGAAAAAAGAATTCGTCTGGAAACGCAAGCACCTCCTCGGTCTGCGCAATTTAAGCAGAGAGGAGATTGAACATATTCTTGACACTGCCGAGGGTTTTGAAGAGATAAGCACAAGAAGCATTAAAAAGGCACCCACTCTTCGCGGCAAAGTGGTGGTAAATCTGTTTTTTGAGGACAGCACACGAACCCGCAACAGCTTTGCGCTGGCCGCTAACAGACTAAGTGCGGATGTGATAGAGTTCACCCAGAAAAGCAGCAGCGTAAGCAAGGGCGAAACGCTGCTGGACACTGCAAGAAACCTCGAAGCAATGGGCATCGACATAGTTATCATAAGACACAGCGCAGGAGGCGCCCCGAATTTTCTGAGCAGAAACATAAACGCCAGTGTTGTCAATGCCGGCGACGGCTACTGCGAACATCCGACTCAGGGGCTGCTTGACGTTTACACGATACGCAAGATGCGAGGCAGCCTTGAAGGGCTTAAAATAGGAATCGTAGGCGACATCGCCCATTCGCGCGTTGCCAGAAGCGATATTTATGCAATGACAAAGTTAGGCGCCGAGGTAATTCTGGTCGGCCCGCCTACCCTGATGCCTGCAAAGGTTGAGCAGCTTCCGGTCAAAATAAGTTATTCGCTGGACGAGATAATCGGTCAGCTCGACGTAATCAATATGCTTCGAATACAGTTTGAAAGAATGGGCTCAAATCCATTCCCATCAATAAAGGAATATTCGCACTATTTCGGCCTGACGGTCGAGAGGATGAAGAAAGTAAAGAAAGACATTCTCGTTATGCATCCGGGGCCGATTAACAGAGGCGTGGAGATGGAAAGCGAGGTCGCCGACGGCCCAAACAGCGTAATCCTCCAGCAGGTAACTAACGGTCTTGCGGTCCGGATGGCAGTATTATTCCTTGTCAATCAGGGCGCGATGATGCGGCAGGAAATCAAAGACAGAAAAGAAAGACTCGAAGGACAATGAGCAAAACTCTGCTGATAAAAAATGGTTTTGTAATCGACCCGGCCAATAAGATAAACCAAAAGGCCAACGTCCTTGCCGTGGACGGCAAAATTGCCGAGGTTGGCAAAATCGAGCCGAAGGTCGATTTAATCATTGATGCTGCTGACAAACTTGTTTTGCCGGGATTGATTGATATTCACGTACATTTCCGTGAACCGGGCGACGAGGAAGAAGAGACGATTGCTTCAGGCTCGGCTGCCGCTGTTGCGGGCGGTTTTACATCGGTAGTATGTATGCCGAATACCGACCCTGCAATCGATGACGCGACAAGCGTAGAATATATTCACCGAATGGGCAGACAGGCAAGAAAGACGCACGTCTATGTAATGGGAGCAATTACAAAAGACCGTGCCGGCGAACAATTAAGCGAAATGGGCTTTATGGTTCAGGCAGGCGCTGTCGGCTTTACAGACGATGGGAGCGGAGTGCAAAATCCTGCCGTGATGTTAAGGGCGCTGAAGTACGCATCAATGTTCAAAAACGTTGTCATAAGCCAGCACTGCCAGGATAATTCGCTTGCAGACAACGGCGTGATGAATTCGGGCTATAACTCAACTGTGCTGGGATTGCCGGGGATTGACCCGCTTGCCGAAGAGATGATGCTCTGGCGGGATATTCAGCTTGTCAGAAAGACAAATATGCGCTATCACGTTCAGCATGTCTCGACAGCACGCTCTGTCGAACTTGTTCGACAGGCGAAGAAAGAAGGTCTGCCGATAACATGTGAAGTTACTCCCCATCATTTACTATTGACTGATGATGCCTGCTGCGATTACGATACGAACTATAAGGTCAATCCTCCGTTGAGAGCCGATGCCGACATCAAGACCATAAAACAGGCGATAAAAGACGGCGTAATCGATGCCCTCGCATCCGACCATGCACCGCATCTGAAAAGCGAAAAAGAGCTTGAGTTTCTGGCAGCACCTTTTGGAATAGCAAGTCTTGAATGTGCGCTTGGTTTGTATATAAAGGCACTGATTGAGCCGAAGATAATAGATTGGCCGCAGCTTGTGTCCATAATGGCTGAAAGACCTGCAAAAATAATCAGCGTTGACAAAGGCACTTTAGGCAAAGGTAAACAAGCTGATATTACCATTATCGACCCTGACTACGAATACATGGTCGACGTAAGCAAATTCCGTTCAAAGAGCAAAAACTGTCCTTACGACGGCTGGAAACTGAAAGGCAAGGTTGAATACACAATCGTCGGCGGCGAGATAAGATATTCAGCGCAGGAAAGCTGATGTGCTGGTAATTGATGGCTACAACCTGCTGCGGGCCATACAAAACCTGACAGAACATTCATCCAATATAACTGATGTTCAGCTCTGTCAGATCGTAGATGAATATCTTTACAGAATAAAAAAAAGAGGCAGCATTGTTTTTGACGGCGTTGGGCCGAGAGAAAAAGAAGCCTTTAATAATTTGAGAAATCTGGAAGTTGTTTTTTCCGGCACCAGCCATGAAGCTGATGACGTTATCGAAAAATTAGTGCGCCAAAGTTCGGCGCCGAAAATGCTGACTGTCGTCAGCAACGACAGACGGATAAAAGCAGCGGCGAAAAAAAGAAAAGCAACTACTGTTGATTGCGTTGACTTCTGGATGGAAGTATTAAAAACGATTGAGAAAAAAAGAAAAAGGCAGGTTGAACCTCAGGGAAAATTTATCGGCATTAGCGAAGCTGAAACGGAATACTGGCTGCGAGAATTCGGACTTTTAAAATAAAATAACGTGAATAATTCGTTTAGCCGTCCGCCGTTAGGCGTCCTTTACGGAAGTTGGCACGGTGACACTAAGCCTGTGGCTTGTCCGTCTTGTCTCTAATTAACTGCGATGCGAACCTTTTACCTTCCGGCGCTGAAGCACCTGGTCAACTATAACACCAATAAGAATTACTGTCCCCAGCATAGCGAAGTCCAGTGAACTAGGTATTCCAAGCAGATTGACGAGATTTCGCAGCACGAGGATAAGCGTCGTGCCGATAAGGATGCCTATGACCGAACCCTGACCGCCGCGAAGCGAGCAACCGCCGAGGACAGCGGCGGCGATGCCATATAGCTCGTAGAAGTTACCATGTGAGGACGGGGCGATTGAATTTGTGTAGAAGGCGAAAAGGATTGCGGAAATACCAGCGAGAAAGGTGCAAATGACATAAGCGCTGGTGATGACCTTGGTGGTGTTGATGCCGGAGAACAGCGTTGCCTCTTCGTTGCGGCCTGCGGCGAGCAGGTATCTGCCATAGACGGATTTGTGCAGTACGACCCACATAATAGAAGCGATTACAATCAGGAAGATAAAGGGCATCGGTACGCCGAGCATTTTGCCGGTGGTCAGCGTTTGGAGGGTTTCGAAGCCCTGGCAATATCCGAAGCCGCGGCTCTGGTCGTCTGCGATGTAACGTGCGAGGCCCCTGTAGAAGAGCAGGCCACAAAGCGTCACGAGGAAGGGCTGGATTTTTACTTTTGTTACGAGCAGGCCGTGAAATAATCCCAACAGGGCAGTTCCTGCCAGAGTAACGATGACGGCAATCGGCCAGGGCCAGTGCCATTTGGTCAGCATATAGGTAAGCAGGATGCCGAAGAGGGCGAAGACCGAGCCGACGGACAGGTCGATGCCGCCAGTCATAATGACGACGCCGGTACCAATGCCAAAGATTCCAAACATACCGATGAGGCGGGCGTTGTTCTGCAGGTTCGTTGCGCTCAGGAAGTTAGGATTAACAGCTGAGACCACAACGCACATGACAATCAGCATTATCAGTATTCCTAGTTCTTTTCTCATTGGGGTTGCCTTTCATTCCCCTCCGCCACGGCTACGGCGGACAAGATGTTTAGCCGACGGCTAATCGCATAATGGTTTCCTCATTAAATTTGTTCCGTTCCAGCTGGCCAGTGATTTTCCCTTCATGCATAACGGTAATGCGGTCGCTTACGCCGAGGATTTCCTCCATATCGGAGCTTATGATGATAACAACAACGCCGCTATCGGCGAGGTTTCGCATAAGGTGATATATTTCGGATTTTGCGCCGACGTCAATGCCGCGGGTCGGCTCATCGAATATTATGACTTTGGGGTCGAGGGCAAGCCATTTGGCCAGGACGACCTTTTGCTGATTTCCGCCGCTGAGATTTTCAGCGATGGTTTCGCTCGAGGGGGTCTTTATGTTCAGTTTTTCGCACTGGGCTGAGGCAAAATCTTTTTCCTGATTATGTTTTATCAGGCCTGCAACGGCGAGATTTGCCAGGTTCGGTAAAGTTATATTTTCGCGAACGGTCATTTCGACAACTAATCCAGATTTTCTGCGGTCTTCGGGCATCAGGTAGATTCCGTTTTTGACGGCGTCTTTGGGGGAGCGGATTTGAAGCTCTTTGCCTGCGAGGTAAATCAAGCCGGTCAGCAGCTGGTCTATACCGAATATGGCGCGTGCCATTTCGCTTCGGCCAGCCCCGACGAGGCCCGCAAAGCCGAGTATCTCGCCGCGAGCGGCTTCGAAACTTATTTGACAATCGGGATAGGCGGAAGTGGTAAGGTTGCTGACGCAGAAGCATCCTGATTCAGCGTGGGTGGCCGGCGAGATATAGAAATCCTCGAGCCGTCTTCCAATCATCAGCTTTACCATATTGTCGTGAGTTATCTGGTCGCGGCTGAGTGAGCCGGTGTTGACGCCGTCACGAAGACCAATGACACGGTCGGCACATTCTTTTACTTCTGACAGCCGATGAGAAATGTAAATGATGCTCACGCCGTTGTTGCGCAACTGACGGATTATATCGAAGAGGCACCTGCTTTCAGATAACGTCAAACTCGAAGTAGGCTCATCCATTATCAATATGCAGGCGTTAAGTGAAAGTGCCTTTGCTATCTCGACCATCTGCTGATGGGCTATTGACAGCTCGCTTAGAGGCGTATCTGGTGATAAGTCCAGGCCGAGCCGCTTCAGGTATGGTTCCGTCCGTTTTCGTATGCGGTCGCTGTCTATTATTTTTAACGGGCCAAGCCGTAGAGGCTCTCTGCCAAGAAAAACATTGCCGGCGATGGTGAGGTTATCGAGAACATTTAGGTCCTGATGAATAAAACCGATTCCGAGTTTGATGGCCTCGGAGACGTTGTGGATAACGGTAGTCTTACCGTTGATTTTGATGGCGCCCGCATCAGGCTGGAGCACGCCGCCGATGATATTCATCAGGGTGGATTTACCGGCACCATTTTCGCCGATAAGAGCAACGACCTCACAAGGATAAACATCGAGGTCAACCTTATCGAGAGCTTTTACGCCGGGGAAACTTTTTTCTATCCCCTGCATCTGCAATAATAACGGTAGGCCGGTAGACACCTGTGAGCTGCTCCAATGGCATTACAAACAAGCTATTTGCCGAGAAGTTCGTGCACTCTATTTGTAAATTCGGCGACGTTGTCCTTATTTATAATCAGCGTAGGAACAATAATCAGTGTGGACAGCGGTATCTTTGATTTGTCACCGTTGATGATATCAGCAAGCAGCTTGATTGACTGATAACCGAACTCGTAAGGCTGCTGGACAACGGTGCCGTATATATAACCATCTTTAATGCCCGCGAGGGTCTCTTCATCCTCATCGAAGCAAACTATTTTGACTGCGCCGAGCTTTCCTGCGTCAGTAACGGCGTTGAGGATGGCAGGGCCGTTGTAGTTCCACAGGCCTACACAGCAGGCCAAGTCCGGATATTTCACCAACGCATCCGACACATTGGATTTGGCCACTACCTTGTCATTATTATCGGTTCGAATATCTATAATTTCGATTCTGGAGCCAGCAATGGCTTCCTTTATTCCCTGAACCCTCTCCTTGGAGTTCTGGGTGTCCGCTTTGCCGACGAATATCATAATTTTTCCCCCGTTGGGCAAAATTTCCTTAATCATCTCGCCAGCTTGCCTGCCGGCGGCGACGTTGTCAGTGCCGAGATAACAGAGCCGTTTGCTGCCGGGGATATCACTGTCGCAGGTTATGACGGTTATTTTTTCGCACAGTTCGTCGAGCATCGGTTTTTGATTCACAGGGTCGATGGGAGAAATTGCGATTCCTTTTGCGCCCCTGACGACCAAATCATCAACAATGCGGCGCTGCTCGGCAGAAGTGGCGTCGCTAACGAGGCGGAAATCTACCTCAAAGTCCTCAAGCTCGGCGTCCGCTTTTTCGCATCCTTTGCGAGTGAAAGCCCAAAAATCCGATGCACCATTAGTTACGAAGGCAAGCTTCGTTTTCTTCGACGGTTCCGGCGCCTTTGTATCTTTTTTGGAACAGCCTGCCAGCAAAACTGCTGAACAGAAAAGCAACATTATTAACAGATTGCAAAATAGTTTTTTCATCTTGGTACTCCGGCAAAAACAACCTGATTTCCTGGTAAACTTTCCTAACTTTTTCGATTATTAACAAGTCTAAAACTTAATATACTCAGCTAAGATTTTAACGTAAAATAAAGTTGCTGCAAGGATAAAAATCAGCTATATTAAGAAAAGCCGAAAACATTAAAATGTCTATTTAAGGTAAAACCGTGGCTTATACGATAGGTTTGGACTTCGGAACTAACTCGGTAAGATGTGTTGCAGTCAACACAAAAAACGGAGATGAAATTGGGACTTTTGTTTACCCTTACCCCTCAGGCAAAGAAGGTATTATCCTCGACCATTCAGACGCGAATTTAGCAAGACAAAATCCGGCCGATTATTTAAAAGGTATCGAACAAAGCGTTAAAGGTGCACTAAAAGATGCGAAGAAAAACGACAGGAAATTTTCGCCTGAAAAAATTATCGGCATAGGCGTTGATACAACCGGCTCAACGCCTATCCCTGTTGACAGAAACGGCACGCCATTGTCAATGCTCGATAAATTCAAAAATAATCCCAGCGCGATGGCGTGGTTATGGAAGGACCATACAGGACACGCTGAAGCAGCGGAAATTACAGCACTGGCTGCAAAAAACAAGCCTGAATATCTTGCAAAATGCGGCGGAACGTATTCTTCCGAATGGTTCTTCAGCAAAATTCTGCACTGCCTGCGAGTCGACAAAAAAGCGTTCGATGCCTCTTATAGCTGGGTCGAATGCGCTGATTACATACCGGCAGTTCTTGTCGGAGATACCAAACCTGAAAACATAAAGCGGAGCAGATGCGCGGCGGGGCATAAAGCAATGTTTAATGAAGACTGGGGAGGACTGCCTGCAAAAAGTTTTTTAAATAAGCTTAATCCCAAACTCGGCGCTCTGCGAGACAGACTTTACAAAAAAACCTATACCGTCGATGCGGCCGCAGGCGGACTTTGCAGCCAGTGGGCTAAAAAGTTAGGACTGGCTGAAAATATTCCTGTTGCGGTCGGTGCATTCGATGCGCATTTAGGCGCAGTAGGCTCAGGCATTAAGCAGGGAACGCCGGTAAAAATCATCGGGACAAGTACCTGCGATATCATCGTCAGCCCCAAAAAAGGCAAAATCCCGGATATACCGGGCGTTTGCGGAATTGTTGACGGTTCTGTTCTGCCGGATCACTGGGGACTTGAAGCAGGTCAATCGGCTGTCGGCGATATATTCAACTGGTTTGTAAATTACATCCAGCCCGGCGGTAAAATTACCGGTTCGCACGAAGAACTTTCCAAAAAGGCGGCAAAACTCAAACCCGCTCAATCAGGACTTCTGGCCCTCGACTGGAACAACGGCAACAGGACAATACTTGTTGACCAGAGATTGACAGGCCTGCTGCTCGGACAAACCTTGCATACAAAACCGGAAGAAATTTACAGAGCACTGATTGAAGCAACCGCTTTCGGTGCTCTTACAATAATTAACCGCTTTGAAGAGTACGGCATAAAAATAAAAGAAATCATCAATTGCGGCGGGATTGCGGAAAAGAATCCGCTGCTGATGCAGATTTATGCCGATGTTACCGGCAGAGAGATGAAGGTCTCGCGCTCGGCTCAGAGCTGCGCTCTTGGTTCGGCTATTGCCGCTGCTGTTGTCGCAGGCAAAAAGGCAGGAGGCTATGACAATTTCGCACGCGCTCAGGCTGCGATGTGCGGCGTGAAGAAAAAAACGTACAAGCCAAATGCAAAAAACCGGAAAGTTTATGCCGAACTATATAAACCCTATAAGAAACTCCACGACGCGTTTGGCGTAAAAAATCATAAGGCAGTACTATCAGATGTTATGAAAAAATTACTCCAACTCAAGGAACAGGTCAACAAATAATGCTTGAACAATTAAAAAAATCTGTTTGCAGGGCAAATTTAGAGCTTCAAAAACAAAATCTTGTCATCTACAGCTGGGGAAATGTAAGCGGCATTGACCGCAAAAAAGGTGTTATTGCGATAAAACCAAGCGGCGTACCTTATGAGAAATTAACGCCGGAAAAAATTGTTCTGCTTGATTTACAGGGCAATGTAATCGAAGGCAAACTGAGACCTTCATCAGACACGCCTACGCATCTTGAGCTGTACCGCAGCTTTTCCGACATCGGCGGAATATGCCATACGCACTCAATATACGCGACAATGTGGGCTCAGGCCTGCAGAGAAATCCCGCCGCTTGGCACAGCAGGAGCAGATTATTTTTATGGCGCAGTGCCGGTTACCGACGTTATGACTGACTCCGAAATAAAAAGTGATTACGAACTAAATACCGGCAGAATAATAGTAAAGAGATTTAAAAACATCGACCCGCTCCAGATGCCGGCTGTTCTGGTTGCCTGTCACGGCCCATTTACTTGGGGCGAAAGTCCCGAAAAAGCCGTGGAAAATGCAGCGGTTCTCGAGAATACAGCCAAACTTGCTTTCGGCGCCCTATTGCTGAATCCCGATATAAAACCAATCAGCAAATTTTTGCTCGACAAACATTTTTTTCGCAAACACGGCAAAGGTGCATACTACGGTCAGAAAGAATAACTTGACCCGTAAAACGATACGAATATCATATCTACTTTAAATTAGTTAAGGAGTTTTGAATATGGCACAAAAGATGACTTTTGGAGTTATTGTCGGCAACAGAGGTTTTTTCCCGGACACACTTGCCAAAAAAGGCCGACAGGACATATTAAACGCTCTTAAAAATGTTGGCCATGATGCTATTTGTCTTACGGAGAAAGATACAAAGTTCGGCAGTGTTGAAACATACAACGATGCGAAGAAGTGCGCCGAGCTTTTTTCAAAAAACGCCGATAAAATCGATGGCATTATCGTAACGCTGCCGAACTTCGGTGATGAAAAAGGCGTTGCAGAGGTTGTTAAAAGCTCCGGTCTGAATGTGCCGATTCTCGTTCAGGCTGAGCCCGATGAGCCGAATAAAATGAAAATCGTAAACAGACGAGACTCGTTCTGCGGGAAAATCAGCGTCTGCAACAACCTCAGACAATCCGGCGTTCCTTTCACTCTTACAAAAATGCATACAGTGAAAGTAAACTCAACAGAGTTTAAAAAAGACCTTGATGATTTCGCATCGGCCTGCCGGATAGTCAAAGGCCTTAAAAACGTAAGGTTCGGAGCAATCGGCGCAAGAACCGGAGCATTCAACACAGTCCGCTACAGCGAAAAAATCCTTGAACTTTCCGGGATTTCAGTTGAAACGCTCGATTTGTCCGAGGTTTTCGGCAAAATTGAAAGGTTAAAAGACAATGACAAAATCGTAAAAGACAAGCTGACCTCTATAAGAAAATATGTTTCAACCAAAAGTATCCCAAATCACGCACTTTTGAGAATGGCAAAATTCGCCTGTGTGGTTGAAGACTGGGCAAAAGACCTTAACCTTGCAGGAACAGCAATTCAGTGCTGGACGAGCATGGAAGAATTTTTCGGCGTAGTACCCTGTGCGATTATGAGCATGATGAGCCAGAGACTTCTGCCCAGCGCCTGCGAAGTTGATATAACCGGCCTTTTGGCAATGTACATCCTGCAGCTTGCAGGCGGGAAACCAAGCGCGATACTGGACTGGAACAACAACTACGCAGACAATCCGGACAAGTGCGTGCTCTTCCACTGCAGCAATCTTCCCAAATCATTTTTCAAATCGTCAAAAATGGATTATCAGGAAATCATAGCCGGGTCCGTCGGAAAGCAGAACACATACGGCACAATTGTCGGCAAAATTGCTCCGAACAAGGCGACCTTCTGCAGAGTTACAACGGACGATGCAGCGGGAATAATAACCGGCTATGTGGGACAGGGCGAATTTACCGCTGACAAGCTCAACACATTCGGCGGCTACGGCGTTATGAAGGTTAAAAATCTTCAGACCCTTTTGCAGTATATCTGCAAGGCAGGATTTGAGCATCACGTCGCGGTGAATATAAGTTCCAAGGCCGATGCCATCGCGGAAGCTCTCGAAAACTATATGGGCTGGGAAATCTATCGGCATGCTTGAAAATTAACAAATGAAAATAATAAAAAAAATAGAAAATTTGGATGTTGAGATAGCGGCGCCGCCGTCCAAGGCACATACGCTAAGAGCCTTAATCATCGGCTCTTTAGCCAAAGGCACGACTGTTATAAAAAATCCCCTGTTCGGACAGGACCAGTTAAATGTTATCAATTGTCTAAAAAAGCTCGGAGTAAAAATAGATATCTCCGGCAATAAAATATTCGTAGAAGGCAGCGATGGTAAATACAAACCAATAGAAGACCGGTTGGATGTGGGTGAATCCGGAGTCGGAATGAATTTTCTCAGCGCAGCAGCAAACCTTTCAGATAAACCTATCATTATTACCGGCTCAAAGAGACTTACGGAAAGACCCATCGACGAGGTCATAAACGGGATGAGGCAGCTCGGCTGCAAAATAGATTATCTCGACAAAGAAGGTTTCCCCCCTGCCAAAATTTACGGCGGCGGGATTCGAGGAGGCAAGGCCGCGATAAAAGGTGGAAAAACCTCCCAGTATTTCAGCGCAATTACAATTTCATCGCCTTATGCCGAAAATGCGGTAACATTAAACTGCATCGACGAAATGACGGAAAAGCCTTACTTCGATATAAGCCTGCAAATGATGTCCGAGTTCGGCGTAGATGCGGTAAATAAAAATTACAAACAGATAATTATCCCCTGCGGGGGAAAATACTCCGCAAGAGAAATAACAATCGAAGGCGATTACAGCAGCGCATCATTTTTCTTTCTTGCCGCCGCAATCTGCAAGACCAAAGTAACTGTCAGCGGTTTAAGAAGCGATACAAAACAGGGAGATAAAGTCTTTCTGAATCTTATCGAGAAGATGGGCTGTAAGGTATCGCAAACAAAAGACAAAACCTCTGTCCAAGGCGAGGAACTTATCGCAATCGAGCAGGATATGAGCAATATACCCGATTTAGTGCCGCCGACGGCTATAGCTGCGGCCTTTGCCAAAGGCAATTCCCGATTAACGAACATCGGCCATCTGAGACTTAAAGAATGCGACAGGCTGGCGGTTATGGTCTCTGAACTGAATAAAATGGGCGTATCGGTCGAATGTAACGAAGATTCATTGACAATAGAAGGAACTCGGCAGGCTCACGGCGCAAAAATAGACCCGCGCAACGACCACAGAATAGCGATGAGCTTTGCGGCAGCAGGGCTTGTTACAGGACAGCAGGTTATCGAAAACGAAAACTGCGTGGCTAAATCATTCCCGGATTTCTGGGAAAGATTTGAAGTTTTCCATAAATAAGTGTATATTTTCCTGTAATCTATTTAGAAGCGAGTAATAAAGATGTTAGGTTGTCATTTTGGAAGGTGTTTTGAGGTAACTGTCGCAGGCGGTTCATATCAGGACGGACTGACCGCTGTGATACAGGGTCATCCGCCGGCTATGGTGATAACCGAGCAGGAAATCTACGGCGATTTGCTTTTGCGAAAGCCGGGAGCTGATGAATTAAGCTCACCCCGAAAAGAGCCCGACTTGCCGGTAATCTATACAGGCACTAATGCTGCCGACACTGTGGAGGGTGCGAAAAACAAAGGTCTTACAAATGGCACACCATTAACAATCCTGATTCCGAATCTCGACAGACATTTTACACATATCAAGCAATATCAGGATACGAACCGCACACCTCGGCCGGGACACGCCTCTTATGCATCGTTCATAAAATACGGCCCGGCTGACGACGCTATCGGCGCAGGTTTTTTCAGCGGAAGATATACTGCAACCATAGTTGCAGCAGGTTTCATAGCAAAGAAAGTACTGAAAAAACTCGGAATTGAAGTATTCGGCTACGTTAAAGAGTTAGCCGGTGTTCGCTGCGACGATATTGAACACAGCAAGGCACTTAAATATACCGACAATTTCAAAAAAATGCGGCGAGACTTCGACCCATTCTATCAGCAAATCTACGTCGATGGCAGAATTACCACTGAAATGCTGTTCCTTGAAAAGATGGCTGTCTTCGCGGAGATTGAAAGAGAAATCGACAAGATTCGTGATAAAGCGCCGAAATCAAATCCTGAAAAAATAAAGGAAAAATACGGCGTTCACCCTGTTCTTAACTGTCCCGATGTAGAAACGGCAGAAGAAATGGTAAATGCCTGCAGCAAAATTTCCGCAGGGGGTGATTCAGCCGGCGGTGTTATCGAGATTATCGTCAGAGGCGCGCCTATAGGATTGGGAGAGCCGATATTTGATAAGCTCGATGCCCAGCTCGGAAAGATGCTCGGAATCGGTGCGGTAAAAGGTGTCGAAATCGGGGCCGGTTTTGCCGTAAAAGATATGACCGGCTCCCAAAGCAACGACCAGATACGGGCGGAAAAAGGCAAAGTAGTGTTTGAATCCAACAATGCCGGCGGCATAACCGGCGGACTATCAACGGGGCAGGATATAATTGTAAGACTTGCAGTAAAACCGACGCCGACAATTGACAAACAGCAGCATACAATCGACAAATACACACTTGAGAACAAAACGCTGGCTGCGATTACGAGACGAGACCCGACAATTGTGGCGCGAATCTGGCCGGTGGCGGAAAATTATACCGCGATGGTTCTTCTGGATAATCTGCTGATGCACTACGGCTATCAGGCGGTAAAACAGAAATTTGAATGATACCGCACCTATTTAATTTTTGCGGTATGAGTATCATTCAATAAGTTCCTGACAATCAAATCCTCATCTTTTATTGTGGGTGTGCCCTTAAATAGGTGTGGTGTTATTGGAGCGGCGCAAAGTATTCACGTTCAGATTCCTGCTGCAGAACAATCGTGGGCTTGACAAGTATTAGAAGTACGTCCTGGTCCTTGGTCTTGGTGCGGGCACTGAACAGTCTTCCCAAAAGGGGAACTTTCGAAAGCGCCGGAACGCCGGCCTCTTTGTTAATTTCAGCGCCGAGTTTCAGACCACCGATTAGCAATGTGCCGCCATCCGGCACCCTTACACGTGTCTGGACAATAGAAGGTTCCCAGGTGGGAAGCTGTAGTGTGTATTCTACACCGGTTGGAGAATGGGTAATAAAATCATCCAGCCTGAGTTTTGTATAATTGGTTCCAACATCAAGGTCAACATATTTTTTATCGGCACTTATTACCGGTCTTACCATAAGCGTAACGCCGCTGCCGGCACTGATAGCCGTGGGGTCGGCGGTTTCCATCGCCTGCTGGCCTTGTGCCACAGGCGGTATAAGCGTAAATTCCCAATCCGAAATATAACTGACCTGCTTACCCACTAGGACGTAACCTCTTTCGCCGTTGAGAACTGTAAACCTCGGAGCAGTGAGTATTTTTGCATCTCTGTGCGCCTGCGTCGCTTTCAAGAAGAATGAAACGGCCAAGTCGTCAAGAATCGAACCATACGCCAGGCCGCCGGCAAGTTCAATAGCCGGTGCCGCACCTGTTTTATCAATAGAGCTGGGCAGGTTGCCGGGAAAATCCAGTTTTTCCGGAGTCGAAATTCCAGACGAACCAAAACTAAAAACCATATCGGTAAGTTTACTACTAATCGTGCTCCCCTTTATGTATAAGTTACTGATGCCTAAACCAATATCTTCAAGAAAATTTTCTGTAACGAACAGGAACCTGGTTTCTATTGAAACTTGTTGGCCGAGTGATTCACGAATATTCCTGAAAAATTCCTGA
The DNA here is from genome assembly GCA_964492875.1 of uncultured Planctomycetaceae bacterium. GTDB lineage: Bacteria > Planctomycetota > Phycisphaerae > Sedimentisphaerales > UBA12454 > JAPLMW01. The sequence continues at coordinate 48,915 of CAZBLD010000011.1, read as the reverse complement.
ATTTGTTCATGAACCTGCGGTGTCTGGTTTACCACAAATTTAACAGGACCACTAACACTAGTAATACTATCAGCCCCAAGGGTAATTGTGCCTTGTCCGCCGTTGATTAACCAGCTCATTGGGTCAATTGCTTCCTGTATCGTCGTTACCATGTTCCCAGCACGTTCCCCACGATTCTGAGGTGTGTCTTGCACTCCTTGTCCTTGCGCAGCAGTTATTGCTCCCCCACCAGCAGCACCCGCGGTTGTCAATGTCGAAAGGTCCAATTGGGTTTGGAAGTCTGCCGATATGGCAATAAGGTCAGTGATATCATAAACGTATGTAACCAGCGTGGGCGGAAGTGATCCGGTCGTCGCTATTGTTATAACTCCATCTTTAACAACAAAAGATATTTTTGTAACACCTCCTGAGACCGAATCAAGAAGTTCCTCCAGACCTTTTCTCAGTACAATACCGCTAAGTCCCTGCATACCAATAACCGTGTCGCGCTCGATATATGCATTTTCCTCAAGGTCCCTCCATCGAACAACGATTTTCAGCGGCGGGGCAACGGAAGACCTGATTATCTCAATAGCTTCCTCAAGCGGTGTATCCGGAGTGAGGGCACTCAAATCAACCAGCGTTTCGAGTTGTTTGTAGACCGCTGCATCAGCAGGTGAAAGAACTGTGATTGCCTCTGGTTTCCTTTTAGCAACTATATCCTGCCAGTTTCTCGGATAAGTAACCAAATCCGCATGAGGAATCATCGACCTCTGTGTGTCAGTCAAAACTGCCTCTTCTTCCTTTCCCATTTCCTTTTTCACCTCAAGCTGTCTGCGAAGATTGATAATATCTTCCAGCATCTGCCTGTTTCTTATAGCTTCTCTGTGAGTCGGGTCGATGGCCAAAAGCGTATCAAGCTGAGCCAGAGCTTCCTCATATCTCTGCTGTTCCTGATATTCCTTCGAGGCTGTCAAGAGGTCCTGAATTCTTTTCTGTCTGTCAGCGGCCTGTTGTGCGCGGAGTTTTTCCTGTGAGGCCTGAGCCTCGGCTTTTGCCTTTTCGGCCTTGAGACGCTCAATTTCAGTCTGGCGAGTGTTTATCTGGTCCAAGAGCTGCTGTAGAGAGGCTTTGTATTGGGCGTAATCAGTATCGCCGAGCAGCAGCTTGTTCTTTTCAATGACTGCCGACGCCCGCGAGATTTCATCCTTTGCCTTGAGGAAATCTTCCTTATCGGCATATTCTTTTGCCTTTGCAACGGCTTCATTCACAACAGCCTTTGTGTAGCTCTGCTGAATACGCTGCTTTTGTTTGATAACCTCAATATAACTTTCTTTCTCCTGCTCTTTAGATATTGGAGCAGCTCCAGGCTGTATTGACTGCTGATATTCACTTACATTTACTTCATTTACCTCAAATCTGACATAATTAACCTCATTAACTTCAGCCTGAGGAACAGGAGTGATAAATTCCGGTCGAACCTCCGTCTGCATAACAGGTATTTGTGGCTGTGTCGGCCGATTGATGTCGTTGGCTTCTATGGGCAGAAATTCAATATATTCGGGACTGACGGCCGATTGCTCGACCTGGGGTTGTGTCTGAACTGGCTGCTCGATAACATTCGGCTCCTTCCGCTGTTCTGTGATAACCGGTTCTGTCTGCGGCACTACTGCTGGCTTCTCAATACCCCGACCGGAAACCTGATTGGCATCAGGACTCGGCTGTGAACTCAACCTTTCGAGAAGTGTGTCAAGTCTACTCGCATCAGAAACGCTCAGATACTCTCTGTATGCAGCGGCTTTGCCAAGAGTTTCTCTTGCGTTGTCATACATGCCGCGATGGTATTGCTCGTAACCTACATCAAGCAGTTGTTTACCCGTCTGCCGAAGGGTCTGTACTTTTGTGTCCTTTTCATCGGCAGCGAAACTAAGCGAAACTGCTGGCAGACAAACCAATAAGATTGCCAAAACAATCCCTACCGGCAACCTTGCTCTGGATATAGCGATGGCCACTGGTTGTCTCCTGTTAATATAAAAGTCAAATAACAGCCGCCCAAAAAGTGCTTTTCTTACGCAACTGTCCGGTTTAATATAATTTACCCATTTTACGGTCGTTGCCGAGATTGCCTATTTTAACAGAAAGTTCAAATTTTTTCAAGCTAAATCTTGTCTAAGCACTTCTTTAACAGCCACACTCTTTTCAGAATGGATTTCCACAGGAATATCCATTATCATTATCGGTAATACCATCGGCTTAGGATAGCTGGTTGTAGAGTAAAAATTTTTAAAAAAATGTGGGTTCGGCAAAACAAATAAGTCTGATAATGCACTATTTAAACTGAACTTATGGCAAAATCAGAAATTATATACAAACCTTTTGCCTTGGCGTTAGAAACGTCTGGAAGGATTGGCTCTGTAGCTGTCGGCTATGATGGCGAATTATCGGACGAAAAAACATTTTCAGCTCCTCTGCGACACAGCGCCGAATTATTTGACAGTATAACCGAACTTCTTGAGAGATCCGGCAAAAAGGTTAATCAGATAACGCATATCTATATTTCTATTGGTCCCGGCAGCTTCACTGGCATACGAATCTCGGTAACGGTTGCAAAGATGATGGCCTTTGCGGCACAGAGCAGAATTGTCGCGGTCGGCACAACCGATGCAATGGCTCTGAATGTTGACGACAGCAACATCAGAAAAATTGCTGCGGTTATTGACGCAAAAAGAGAGCAATTTTTTATCGCAGCGTTTGAAAGAAAAAATGGGGTATGGCAAAAGACCCTGCCAGATTGTCTGATGAAGGCGGAGGAGTACAAAGAAAAGTTTGACAGACCTGATGGGCCTGTCTGGCTTTTAGGCGAAGGTCTGCTTTATTACGCCAAAAAATTTGAGACTGCCAATATTAAAATACTCGACAAGAAATACTGGTCGCCGAGGGCGACAAATGTCTTCAGAATCGGTTCACAAATGGCGGCGAAAGAAAGATTTTCTGACCCAGTCAGCCTTGTACCATTCTACATCCGCCGACCTGAAGCAGAAGAAAACTGGGAAAAGAAAATCCCCGCCAGAACAGGGGGCTAAATATTTTTTAATATGTAAGTTCTCCGAAAAGCGTTAATGCGCTTGTTCTGATGATACTCACATCAACAAACTGTCCTGCCAGATTTTCCGGGCCGTTGAAAACAACGATATAATCGCCAGCAGTTCTACCGATAAGCTGAGGATATTTCTCTTTATTGGCATCATCGAGATGAGCCTTTTTACTTGTGCCTTCAACGAGGACTTTTACAATTTTGCTAATAAAGTTTTTGTTCAACGCAGTGCTGTTTTTTTCCTGCACAGCGAGAAGTTCCGTATTTCTGCGCTTCTTTACTTCCATCGGAACATCGTCTGCTCTTTTTTCATCCGCTCTTGTGCCGGGACGGGGCGAATACTTAAAGATAAAACAGTTTTTGTATTGAGCCTTTTTGACAAGCTCAACGCTTTTCTGGAAATCATCTTCCGTTTCGCCCGGAAAGCCGACGATAAAATCGCCCGCTATTGCAATATCCGGCACAATCTGCCTTGCCTTTTGCAGCAAATCGAGATATTCGGTACAGGTATAATGCCTGTTCATCGCTTTTAGGATTTTATCCGAGCCGCTTTGAGCAGGTATGTGCAGATACCGGCAAACCTTCGGCAGTTCAGCCATAACCTTAAAAATTCTTTCGTCAAAATTTTTAGGATAACAGGTTATAAATTTAATCCATTCGATACTGTTGATTTTACTTACTTCGCAGAGCAAATCTGCAAAGGAAAAACTATTATAGCGATACGAGTTTACCGTTTGTCCCAGAAGTGTAACCTGTTTTATGCCGGCATCGGCAAGTTTTTTAATTTGAACGATAATTTTTTCGGGGGCTCTCGACACCTCCGGCCCGCGGACGTAAGGAACTACACAGTATGAACAAAATTTATCGCAGCCGTGCATTATGCGAACAAAAGCTTGCCCAGGAAGATTATCTTCTGCTGAGTCATAAGAGCATTCAAAATCATCAAGCCTCTGCAATTGCTTCTGTGAAGACTTTTGTCTGATATCGCCGCTTATTGCGCTTTGCTTTTGCACATTGCCAATAGCATTATTGACCAGGTTTACAAGTTCCGGTATCTGCAGCGGGCCGCAGACGATATTGACCGCTTCGTGGCTAAGTAAATCGCTCTTCAACCTTTGAGCCATACAGCCGAAAACGGCAACAATGATTTCAGGATGTGTCTTTTTTATATGCTTCAGATGACCTAAAAGAGATAGCGCCCTTTCTTCAGCGTGGTTGCGAACAGAACAGGTATTGATAAGCACAACATCAGCCTGCGTCGGCTGCTCTGACAATTCGAAACCTGCCTGCATAAATGAGTTGACAACCAGATTCGTGTCGAGTTTGTTCATCTGGCAACCGTAGGTTTGCACAAAAATTCTCATTTCTTATTTCCTTTGTTTTTTGTGCAAACCTAAACACGGTTGCTCCCGCGTATAGTTTTGCCGAAGCAAAACTGCGGGAGCACCCAAAAAATCCAATGAAAATACCAACGTAAACTACCTCTCTGTTTTTCTGAAAACCTAAGCATGGGTGCCCCCATGTTTAGATTTGCAGCGGCAAATCTGTGGGAGCAGCCTTCAACTACAGTTACATTGATTGTTGATTTCATAAATTCTTATAAGTCTTTCCTTTTGCTGACGAGTCAATTTCTTAATATTCCTTTCTCTATGCAAAGCATTCTTATAATACCGGTATTCTTTGGCATAAACCAACGTCACCGGCAACTTATTTCTCAGATACTTTGCCCCATTGCCGCTATTGTGTAAAGTAATGCGTTTTTCCAGATTATTAGTATATCCCGTATAATATGTCCCGTCTTTACATCTAACAATATAAACCCAATATTTTCCTTTACGTATCGGCATCCTTGACATAATTTTATTCACTATATCTCTTAAATTGATTCTTTGATAAAATGCACCCAAAACTGCGAATACAAAAACTTCTATCCATAATTTATAATTCTTTAAACTTCGTTAAATGCTTGTGGATATTCAACAGTTCCTTTAACGTTCTTCAGCGCCCCTTCGGTCAGCTCGATTGCCATAAACACATTATCAGGCACATCAAAAGGCGGCTTTATACCATAAAGACCAGCCAGCTTAAAACCAAATCTCGGATAATACTCAGCATGTCCTAAAACTATCACTGAACCATAGCCTAAATCTCTTGCCTTATTCGAACCCTGTTTTACAAGTTCAGAACCAATACCTTTTTTCTGATACTCAGGCAGTACACTCATAGGTGCCAAAGCCAGAGAGGTATATTTTGTATTTCCATCATTAATTGTTATCGGATAAAACAATATATGGCCGACGATTTGTTGGTTATAAACAGCAACTAAGGAAAGGTCTGAAACAAATTCGGGCGTTTTTCTTAGTTTTTCAATTAACCGCCCTTCATTGCTTTGGCCAAAGGCCAAGTCGTTTACTTTGGTAATACTTGTAAAATCCTTTTCGGTTTCAGGTCTGATTATCAGTTCATCATTCATAAAATTATAATAAGGCAGAAATGTGAAAAAAGAAAGAGGGTTCAAAGATATGGTTTAGGATTTACCTTCCAATTTCTTCTTGACTGGCGGATGGCATTGGTATAAAGAAGTAAAAGGAAGAAAGCCACAAAGGCTCTAAGACTCAAAGAAAAAATAAATACTAAAACTTCGTGTCTTTGTGTCTTGGGGGCTATAGAAAAAATTATTGAAAGGTCTTCTAAATGAAACTCGAAAAATTCTCTTTCGGCATCGGCGACAGGTTCGCCCATCAGGGCAAGGCTCAGCTTGCAGCCATAATAAAGGCAAAACAGCAGGGCTGTAATATAATCCCTGTCTGGAACAAATCGAACAGAGAACATTCCATCATTGGTACTAAACCTGCCGATGTAAGAAAAGAGGCAGATGCTGCCGTAAAGGCACTCGGCTGGAAGGATTCATATTACGTCGATGCAGACCACATAAACCTTAATAACGTCGATTTGTTTATTGATTCGAGCAATTTCTTTACGCTCGACGTGGCGGATTACATCGGCCAAAAGTGCGATGAAAAAGACCTTAAGACCTTCATCACACAAAATAAAGAATATATCGGCAAAATTGAAATACCTGATATCGAAGGCAAACTGAACATCACACAAAACGACCTTGAGAAAATCGGGGTAAAATTTCTGCTTGCAGTCAAAAAGGCAGGCGAAATCTACCGCCATATAGCCGAAAAGAAAGGCAGCGAAAATTTCGTAACCGAAGTTTCAGTGGACGAATCAAACCAGCCGCAAAGTCCGGTTGAGATGCTATTTATACTCTCCGCAATTGCAGCCGAAGGCGTACCTGCCCAGACCATAGCGCCGAAATTTACAGGCAGATTCAATAAAGGCGTTGATTATGTCGGCGATATTAAACAATTCGAAAGGGAATTCAACGAAGATATTGCGGTTATAAATTTTGCAATTGAAGAGTTCGGCCTGCCTGCTAATCTGAAATTAAGCGTTCATTCCGGCAGCGATAAATTTTCCATTTATACGCCGATGAAAAAAGCATTAAAGAGATTCAATGCCGGTCTGCATTTAAAAACAGCAGGCACAACCTGGCTTGAGGAAATTATCGGCCTTGCGTTGGCGGGCGGCTGCGGCCTTGATATTGCAAAAGAGGTTTACGAACAGGCACTTGAGCATTTCGACGAGCTTTGCGCACCTTATGCAACGGTGATTGATATTGATAAATCAAAACTGCCCAGTCCTGATGAGGTTGCAAAATGGGATGGCGTAAAGTTTGCCAAAGTCCTTCGCCACGACCAGAAATGCAGGGATTATAATCCTAATTTCAGGCAGCTAATCCACATCGGCTACAAAATCGCAGCTAAAGTGGGACATTGCTACATCGAAGCCCTTGAAAAATATGAGGATACTATCGCAAAAACCGTAACCGAAAACATCTTCGACAGGCACATAAAGAGAATTTTTATTGATTGAAGATTTGTTGAATTCACCTTCAGCCAAACCATCAACTAACGATTGTTTTAGACCTGAATAAATATGGAAATTGAGAATTCGAACTGCTTTTTTCTATTTTAGTTGATTCTTCCAGAATTTTGCGTAATCGTTTATATTGTGATTTCAAATCATGGGGGACAGAGTATTCTTGTACAGCGTTGAGTAATATCTCTGGCAAGGGCTTTCTAAGCGAAACTTCAAGCATCTGTAATCGTTTCACCGTAAAACTTCGCTTCCCTTTCTTCACCATGCTTATAAAAGCATGCGAGAGCCCACCCATCTTTTTGCCAATTTCGTCCAATGTCATTCCCTCTTTCTGGAGCATCGTGACTATATTTGCCGACAAAGAAGAGTGTCCCTTACTGAGACGTGTAATCTTTTTCTCCATACGAAATATGTAATTTCAAGTTAACGCCATTAATGAGCTTGTCTTAGTTCTTCCGTCCTAGTATATTTCTAATCTCTATCCAATAACCATAAACGTCACAGCAGCCAGTATCAACCGCATCCTCAATTGCTTTGATTTTCTGTATCAATCTTTCGTGCCTTTTCAAAAGCTTAAGTATCCTTTTAGTTGATTTATGCTCACTCTTTAACAAGCTCTGAAACGTATTATTCTTACGATTTCCAATATAGAATCTCTTGTAAGATGGAAAGTCACTCGGACGACTTTTCAAGAACTCTAGAACTAAAGCTCTCCAGTTTTTATCGTGTTTTCTTTGTGACATTTACTAATACCTTTCTTCTAAATAAGTCCAGTCCTGTAATGCCCTCTCCAGCCGGCTCTCACATGACGACCTTTAATAGAAGATAAGGTATTTAGGATACGTTCACGCCAGTCGGCTGGAGCGATCCTTCCACACCCCGTGCCCCTCCAATATTCCAAGCTTCCCCTGCAACTCTAAATCTCACCTAAGAAACAATACACAAACGTAGAGTTGAGTTGCACCGCTTGTCAGCCCTTCAAGTAGCATAGAAATCAACGATTCTAAAATGAAATTACCACCAGTAATTCAACTAACGTAAAGCATCCTAAATAATAATCACATTTTTCACCCTTTCAATAAACCCTCTTATAATTACTGGCTATAACATCGCCACCAATGATTCCCTTCCGTAACAATATAAATCTATCTTTTCTATCCATTCTTTTCAGTCTGATTTACCGCTTTATACTTTTATTGATATTATACGACATGTAACTATTTGTTACAAGTAAAATTTTTATAGATAACAGAAAAAACATCAATAGGCCTTTCTACTTTCCAAGTTTCTGGAGCAACGGACTCCTGTTAGTTCATCTTTTCCTTGCTTCGACTGAATTAAAGAGATATACTGTTTTGTTTTTAAAGCCTAAAACCTGATTTTAGAAGGATGTTATGCCGATTTTTGAATATAAATGCACCAACTGCGGCAAGATAAGCGAATTTCTGGAAAAAGTGGATTCCGGAAACGCCCATATCTGCTCTTTCTGTGGCAGCAAAAAACTGACAAAGCAGTTTTCAACCTTTTCAGCTGTGGTAAAGCAGTCTTCGGCAGCCTCAAAATGCCATACCTGTCCATCCGGCAGGACCTGCCCTCATTTTGGACTTTAAATATTATGGATGAAAACAAGGGAATTTACAACTTCAACGAAATAGAGAAAAAATGGCAAAGGTACTGGGAAGAAAACAGGACTTTTGCCGCCAAAGACGGTGACAAAAACAGGCCCAAGTACTATGTGCTGGATATGTTCCCGTATCCTTCGGCCCAAGGCCTGCACGTTGGTCATCCTGAAGGCTATACCGCAAGCGACATCATCGCCCGCTACAAAAGAATGAAAGGTTTTAACGTCCTGCACCCAATAGGCTGGGACGCCTTCGGCCTGCCCGCAGAACAATACGCTGTCCAGACCGGTACATACCCTGCAAAAACCACGCAGCAAAACATCAAAATAATGCGCAGACAGATAAAATCTTTAGGCTTTTCTTATGACTGGGACAGAGAAATCGACACTACAGACCCGAACTACTACAAATGGACACAGTGGATTTTCCTGAAATTCTTCAACAGCTACTTCGACGAGGTGGAACAAAGAGCAAAACCAATCTCCGAACTTGCCAAAAAGCTGGAGGCGGAAAAATTCTATGTCGGTCCTGACAACGAAATTGTCTATGTCAACCCTCTTCACGCTGTAACAGGAGAGCCAGGAGGGGCAAGAAAATGGTTTGAACTCAGCCGAAAGGAAAGAGAAAATTTCATAAATGAACATCGGCTTGCGTATGAAGATGAAGTGCCTGTCAACTGGTGTCCTGAATTGGGAACGGTTCTTGCGAATGAGGAAGTAATCGGCGGCGTAAGCGAACGAGGAGGCTACGCAGTAATACGAAAGCCGATGCGGCAATGGATGCTGCGAATTACAAAGTATGCAGACAGGCTTCTCGATGATTTGAAACTTGTCGATTGGCCGCAGTCCATCAAAAAACTTCAGACCGACTGGATTGGAAAAAGCATCGGAGCAGAGGTTGATTTTAAGATTGATGGTTTCGATGAGATAATTACTGTTTTTACTACTCGTCCTGATACGCTCTTTGGCGCAACTTATATGGTGCTTGCGCCGGAGCATCCGCTTGTTGATGAAATCACACCAGCAGGGCAGAGAAAAGCTGTCCAGGATTATAAAAAGCAAGCGCAGAGCAAAAGTGACCTCGACAGAACCGACCTTGCGAAGGAAAAGACCGGCGTCCCAACAGGCGCTTTTGCAATCAATCCGGTCAATGACGCAAAAATTCCAATCTGGATAAGCGATTATGTCCTTATCAGCTACGGCACGGGCGCGATAATGAGCGTTCCTGCCCACGATGAACGAGACTTTGAATTTGCAAAAAAATTTAATTTGCCAATCATTGCGGTGGTAGAACCCGATGATAAAACTCTTGCAGAGCAGGTAAAAAAAGGAGCAGCCTGTTTTGTTGGCGACGGTATCGCGATAAACAGCGGACAGTTTAACGGCCTTTCGACGCAGCAGTTCAAGGAGAAGATAACAGCGTGGCTTGAAAAAAAAGGTCTTGGCAAAAAGGCAATCAATTACAAGTTACGTGACTGGCTGTTTTCAAGGCAGCGATACTGGGGTGAGCCTTTCCCGCTATTGCATTGTGAGGATGGCAGTGTAATTGCGCTCGATGAAAAACAATTGCCTCTGGCTTTGCCGCAGGTCGAAAGTTACAAGCCTTCGGGAACGGGACAGTCGCCGCTTGCGATGATTGATAACTGGCTCAATGTAAAATTACCCGACGGCACAAAGGCCAAGCGAGAGACAAATACGATGCCGCAGTGGGCGGGAAGCTGCTGGTATTATCTGCGCTATCTTGACCCACACAACGACAAGGCAGGCTGGGCAAAGGAAAAGGGAAACTATTGGATGCCTGTGGATTTATATATCGGCGGAGCCGAACATGCGGTGCTTCATCTGCTCTATTCCCGCTTTTGGCACAAGTTGCTTTATGATTTAGGTTATGTCGGCACGCCTGAGCCGTTTATGAAGCTTGTCAATCAGGGAATGGTTTTAGGCGAAGACAACCAGAAGATGAGCAAATCCAGAGGCAACGTTGTCAATCCTGACAAAGTTGTTGCCGACTATGGCGCCGATTCGATGAGGCTTTATGAAATGTTTATGGGGCCGCTTGAGGCCGTAAAACCCTGGAGTATGCAGGGGGTCGAAGGGGTCAAGCGGTTTTTAAATAAACTGTGGCGGACAATAATCAATGAGGATACCGGCCAACTGAACAGCAGCATAAAAGACTACGATGCCGCGGCTTCGACAAGCTCGCCGCAGGACGAAGAAACACAGAGAATACTTCATCAGACCATAAGAAAAGTTACGCAGGATATTGAGAATTTCCACTTCAATACTGCAATAAGTCAGATGATGATTTTTGTAAATCACATAAGCAGGCTCGAGACAAAGCCGAAAAAAGCTATCGAGACATTTGTACTTATCTTAGCGCCTTTTGCGCCGCATATTGCAGAGGAATTGTGGCAAAGGCTTGGCCGCAAAAATACGCTGGCCTTTGAAAATTGGCCGAAGTTCGATGAAAATCTCGCAAAGGAAAAAGAGATTGAGCTTGCCGTTCAGGTGCTTGGCAAAATTAAAGACAGAATTACAATCTCTGCCGGTGCGGACGAAGAGCAGATAAAGCAAAAGGCTCTTGCCTGCCCAAAGGTTGCCTCGGCAATTTCAGGCAAACGGATAAAGAGAGTGATAGTGATAAAATCCAGATTAGTTAATATTGTTACAGGTTAGCAGGATGTTAGAGATAGAGTTGAAATTAAGAGTTGAAAGTCTTGAGCCGATAGCGGAAAAGCTGTCGCGGTTGGGAGCTGAGTTTGACGGCGATTTTATCCAAGTCGATTCCTATTACGACGATTCGGAAGATTCGCTGGTCAATTCCGACAGATGTCTTCGCATACGAAAACATCGCAGCGGTGACAGCGAAGTCATTGAGTTGACCTACAAAGGCGCCAGAGAAAATCATCGTTTCAAGACCCGCCGTGAAGTCGGCCTGAAGGTCGAAAAGGCCGAGGAGCTTGCCCATATTTTCCAGCATCTTGGCTACAAGGAAAAACTCACCTTTGAGAAGAAAAGAAGTCTGTGGGATTTTACCGGCTGCAAGATTGCACTGGACGAGCTGCCGCTGCTTGGAAGATTTGTGGAGATTGAAGGGCCTAACGACGCACTGATTGAGAATGCACAAAAACAACTCGGCCTTGGGCACCTGTCGCATATACCCCAAAGCTATGCGCATCTTATGGAAGAGGCGATTAAAAAAACCGGCATAAAGAAGAGAAAGATAACATTCGACACGAAACAATGAACCCGCAAAGTGGTTATATATCGCTGATAATCAATATCAAAGCCGGCGCCAGCAGCGACAAGCTGATGGTAAAAAGGTTCATCGAGTATCTGCAGCAGAAGGGCTTTGCGACAAAGATTGATTATACAGAATCCCTTTCTCACGCCCAGGAGCTCGCGGCAGATTCTGCCGTTAAATATGACTGTTCAATGGTTATAATCGCAGGCGGCGACGGCACAATCAGAGAGGTTGCCAGCGGTCTTGAAGGCAGCGACAAACCGCTGATGCTTCTGCCGTGCGGCACTGAAAATCTCCTGGCCAATGAGCTCGGCTGCAAAGCAACACTCAAAAATGCAATACAGGTTTTTGAAGCGTCGGTTCTGCGGCCGCTGGATTTATGTAAGGCAAATGATAAATTTTTTACTTCGGTCGGCGGCATAGGTTTTGACGGCGAAGTCGTGAGACTCGTTGACGCTCAAAGACAAGGTAATATCACTCATCTGCATTATTTCTGGCCTATCTGGCGGACCTTCTGGAGCTACGATTTTCCGAAGGTAACCGTCGAGGTCGAGAACGAAATAATCTTCTCAGACCACGGCATTGTTATTTTTGGTAACATATCCAGATACGCTCTTGGACTGCCCATATTGCAGTTGGCAAATTACGGCGACGGCCTGCTTGACCTTTGCATTTACAAATGCCGCTCAAGACCGTATCTGCTCAAACACGCTCTTGTGACAACGTTAAAAAGTCATCGTAAAAGTAAAGATGTTATTTACAAACAATGCAAAAAAATCAAAATATCTTCTGAGGGTTCTGTGAAAACCGAACTCGATGGCGACCCAGGACCGGAACTGCCGCTTGAGGTTACCATTATCCCTCAGGCTGTTAAAATTCTTGTTCCGCCGAAAGGAAAACCTGTGGGAATGAGGACAAGAATATTCAGAATTTTTGAATGAACTTTGTGAGAAAACGGTATGTTCAAAATAGGTGATGTAAAAATCGAACCTGACGGCGGATTATTTGTCATAGCCGGTCCTTGTGTTATCGAAACCGAAGAAATCTGCCTTGGTATTGCCGACAGACTTCTGAAGATAAGTCAAAAAACCGGCATCCCCGTAATTTTCAAGGCAAGTTTCGACAAGGCCAACCGCAGCAGCATCAAAAGCTATCGGGGACCGGGTCTGCAAAAGGGTCTGGAGATTCTGGCAAAGGTAAAGCAAAAAACCTCGCTTGCGGTGATGACAGACGTTCACGAAATTCAGCAGGCACCGGTGGTATCCCAAGTTATTGACTGTCTTCAGGTGCCGGCTTTTCTGTGCAGACAGACCGATTTACTTATCGCCTGCGGGAAGACAGGCAAACCGGTTAATGTCAAAAAAGGGCAATTTATGTCGCCGGATGAGATGAAAAATGCAGTTGAAAAAATTTGTTCAACCGGCAACGAAAAAATCCTGCTTACCGAACGCGGCACATTTTTTGGCTATAATCGTCTCGTCAATGATATGACGGCGATACCTGCTATGAAGCAGTTTGGCTGTCCTGTTATTTTTGATGCTACTCACAGCACTCAGCAGCCGGGCGGTCTTGGCAATGCAAGCGCAGGGGCAAGGGATATGGCGCCCGTCCTCGCAAAGTCTGCAATTGCTGCCGGTGCCGATGGCTTGTTTCTTGAAGTTCACACCGACCCCAAAAATGCTAAATCTGACGCGGCTTCCATTATGCCCATTGAATGGCTCGAAAAACTCCTGATAAGCTGCAAAAAAATCTACGAAGTAGCCCGAAGTTAGGAAGAAAAGCAGACCTCAAAACTCCCTTTTGGCCTTAATGATAGTGATAATCCATCTTGGCTAACCCATCCGGACAAGGGACTTTCGTACCTCCTTTTTACTAAAGGTTCGGTTGAGCTGAAATCCTTAAAACAAAGGCACTTAATTTGAAATCTTTTGAGCTGCTTTCTAAAGAAAATAACAATTTATGGCCGATAACCTCTATATATCAACTGACGATAAAACAGCTAAGTTTGGAAAAATTTTAAAAATCTGGTTATCGGTCCGGTTACAGCGGCCGATAACTATAGTGTGATTAAGCTGTTAAAAAATGAGCGGGCAATTGCAGCAGAATTTAAGACAACTTGTTCTCAAGAAAGGCTCTGAAAGGTACATATTTCGTTATCAGGCCGGCTCGGAAGACAAACTTCTCGAAGCGCTGATTTCGCAGGCGTCGGACAGCCGAACCAGTTTTGACTGGTTCGACGCTGCTGTTTTGAGCTTCAAACTTATCCAGTCTCTGATAAGCGAAGCAGACAAGCTCCTGAACGAACCGGCGGTGGAGGCGGTCGAGTCTTTTGAAATTCAATAGAAACTTTCGTCGTTATTGAGGCGATTTGGAGATAATAAAATGGAAAATTGTGCGATTATTCATGAGTTTCTGGATTACCTGAACTTTGAAAAACATTTCTCTGAACATACGGCCAAATGCTACAACGCCGACCTTGAGCAGTTCTGTCAATACTTAGGCGGCGAACATGGCCATCCTTCCGAGGGCTGGTCGGGCAGCGACCAAACGAGCGGTTCTGTCGCCACTCAGACAGAAACGAAAATTGAACAGCTTCTCTTATCGATAACAACCGATGCCGTTCGAGCCTTTATGGCTGTTCTGAACGACAAGCAATATTCAAAATCAACGGTTGCAAGAAAACTGGCAACTCTAAGAAGCTTCTACAAATTCCTGGTAAAACGGGGACATCTGAGCACTAATCCTGTTATGGCAGTCAGAACGCCCAAGCAGGACAAGAAACTGCCCAAGTTCCTCGAATACGACCAGGTCAGGAAACTGCTCGAGACGCCGCCAACCGATAACTGGCTGGGAGCAAGAGACTGCGCGATAATGGAAACCCTTTACAGCACGGGCGTGAGGGTAAGCGAGTTGGTTGCGCTCAACATTGAGGATGTTGATTTTCTCAGCGAAGTTCTGCATGTCAGAGGCAAAGGCAAGAAGGAAAGATTAACTCCGATTGGTTCATCTGCGCTTCAGGCAATTCAGCACTATATGGAATTTCGCAACAGACGGGCACAGGGTAACGGCAATTTTGATTCGAAGGTACTGTTTGTAAACAAGCATGGCAAAAGGCTCAGCACAAGAAGCGTTCGCAGAAAGATGGACAAATACCTCAAGATTGCAGGTCTCGACCCGACAATCAGCCCGCATACGTTAAGACACAGCTTTGCAACCCATATGCTTAATAACGGGGCCGACCTGCGGAGCGTTCAGGAACTTTTAGGCCATCAGTCGCTGTCAACAACGCAGATTTATACGCATCTTACCACAAAGAAACTCAAGGAAGTCTATGACAATGCTCATCCTCGTGATGAACAGGAACAAAAATGATGAGGCAATCTGAATAACAAAAAACCCGCTTTTCAAAGCGGGTTTTTTTACGACCTTTTCTCTACAGGATTATCAGTTATTACTGACTTTATCGCCTATGTATTCCGGTACAATCTGTTTTATGGCTGCGACAATGTCTTTATATTCCCGCGCATCGGCCATAGCAACGAGATTATCTATAATATGGCGGAGCTGTTCTCTGTTGTAAGGAATACTATTCTCCCAGATTCCAATTTTGGAATGTCGTGTAGGCACCATATTTTCACCCTTGATTGACAGCTCTTCGAAAAGTTTTTCTCCGGGCCGGATGCCGGTAAAGACAATTTCGATATCTTCGCCGGGCCGAAAGCCGCTGAGCGTAATAAGTTCCTTGGCGAGGTCAACGATTTTGACAGGTTCTCCCATATCGAGCACAAATATTTCCCCACCCTTACCCATAGCGGCAGCCTGGAGGACAAGCAGGGACGCCTCCGGTATCGTCATAAAATATCTTTTCATTTCCGGATGTGTTACGGTTACAGGTCCACCCGAGGCAATCTGACTTTTAAATATCGGCACAACAGAACCGGTTGAGCCCAGAACGTTACCGAATCTGACGGTTACAAAATGCGTACTGCTGGTCCTATTAAGGTCCTGAATATACATCTCAGCGACGCGTTTGGAAGAGCCCATAATACTTGTTGGATTTACAGCCTTGTCCGTACTTATCATTACGAAGTTGCCGGCACCATATTTATCCGCTGCATCAGCAACTACCTTTGTTCCGACGACATTATTCTTTATTGCCTCGCCGGGATTGATTTCCATCAGCGGCACATGTTTATGAGCAGCGGCGTGAATAACAACTTGGGGTTTGAATTTTTCAAAAATCTGCCCAACCCTTTTTTCGTCGGTGATATCGCATATAAGAGTTTCCATAGCAATCTTCGGGAAACTTTTGCGAAGCTCCCTTTCGATATAGAACAATGCATTTTCCGCCTGTTCGAGAAGAAGCAGAAGTTTCGGCTCGAAGTTGCAGACCTGCCTGCACATTTCCGAACCGATGGAACCGCCGGCCCCTGTTACAAGAATAACCTTATCCTTGAGATACTGTTCGATAATATCAAGGTCGAGTTTCACAGTTTCCCGTCCCAGCAGGTCGTTGATATCGACATCACGAATCTGTGAAACACGGTATCTTCCGCTTGCGATATCGGCGACTGACGGAACGGTTCTGAATCTGACCTTTGCACCTTCACAAATCTGAACCACGCTTCTAAGCTGCTTTGCCGTAGCGCTCGGCATAGCGATGGCAATTTCCTCGATATTCTGCTCTCCGCAGATTTGCGGAAGCTGGTCAACCTTTCCAAGGACAGGGATACCATGAATGTTCATACCCTGCTTTGCAGGGTCGTCATCAATAAAGCCTATCACATCATACTGCCCGACCGGCATACGGTGAAGCTCTCTCAGCAATGCCTCGCCCGCGTTACCCGCCCCTACAATCAGGAATCTTTTCAGTTTACTGCCCGCCTCGGTAAGAAACTCCTCATGATAGAGGCGCACGGCCATACGCAGACCGCCAAGCAGTACAATCGTTGCAAACATATCGAGAATGAAAATGGCCTGGCTGATAGTAGTAACTTCGCGTAATTTCATTCTGATTGGTTCAGCCATCAGGAGACTGAACCACAAAACGACCAGAACCAATGTGCTGACAAGAGAGGCCTTGACTATCGCCAGCAGGTCTGAAATGCCTACAAACCGCCACCAGCCCTGAAATTGCCTGAAATAGCCGAATACAATCAGTTTTATTATAATGAAAAATATAAGAAGTCGGGGATACTGAGTAACAAACCATTCACGCTGGAACTGCATATTGTTGACGAGCAGAAAAGCCATCATCAGACTCAATGCAAAAACAACGATATGCGCAAGCATTATCATCTGCTTTCGAAATCGCAGTAATCCCGCAGGCAGCGATTCTGGATTCCTTTTTTCATCAGGTTTTTTGGAACTCTGAGTATCTTGATTTTCTTCGACCATGTTTACTTTCGCAAATTCTCGTTAAAAATTACTGCGGCAGTTGGGAGCTTTGAGTCTGATTGAGCTGAGCCGGCTGCTGCGTTTGCTCAGCCTCGATGAAAATATTGTCAAGTGTGGTATTATCAACTTTATTTCTCAGCAAACAATAGATAATGGTACTGGCTGAAAAATGGAAGCTGACAGCAAAGGCAACAACCATTCCTGCAACGATGAGCACTGCCAGCCAGACAACAAATGCTGCGATGGATTCGGTTGCATTTTTTGAAACTTCAAGTCCGCTGCCTAACAGATTGAAAAATTCCGGTTTCGGCCAGATTGCGACAAGCTTGTTGAGTTGCTGGGCTTTGTTTCCGCTTGTCCAGATGCCCAGCGACATAAACCATCTGCTTATGCCGAGCAGGACAAAGGCAAAAAATCTTACGAATAAATAGCTGATTGAGCCATAGATGGCGGCAAGCAGGGTATAGAATGCCAGCCGCCATGGTTTTGCATAGACATAGCTGAACGACCTGCTTACGGCGTCAAAGGCGTCGGAGTTTTCATACGCAATTGCGCCGAACATAAGGTTTACGCCTGCACCTAAGCCGATAATCGCAAAGGTCATCAGAAGTCCTGCAACAAGGACCACTATAATAAATAAAGCCATGACAAGTTCCCCCGCCCACGGAATGTTCGTTATCAGGCCGAGCAGAAAGATGCCCAGTCCGAAGATAGCAATCAGTATTACCGGTGCCAGCGGAGCAAGGAAAAGTGAAGTAAACTTTTTAAGAGCGAATCTAAGGCACTGGACTATGCCTGGTCTTTCATCCTTTGAAAACTGCAGAGCCGCTCCTCTGCAGATTGCGCCGCCGGCTGCGGAAACAAACGCCAGTGCAATTAAAAGAAAGATAATGCTGTAAACAGTATGGTATTTTAAAGCCCACATACAGGCAGCGACACATTCCGTTACGCAAGTAGCAAAATTGCCGAAATTCAGCGTTACAACGGAAGCGGCGGCCTGATTGAACCGCGTCATACAGAAATTCGACCAGACTTTGAAAACGCCCTGGCCTGCCGTTCTGTCCTTGTATCTTTTGATGAAATCATCAACACGCTCGGAATCGCTGACAAAACAATGCAGTTCGGTCGGCCAGCCTGCCGTGCCGGTCAATGCCGAGCTCCTCAGCTGGCGCCCGGTAAGCTCGCCTGAAACTACGACGGTCTTGCTGAAATCCATCAGCCAGCCGACAACAAAAATAACCGTCAGCGCCAGAAAAGCCGTCAGAAACCTTGCAGGCTGAATTGCTATCCGAAATGTCTTGAAGATATTTAAGAACAGAAGATTTCCGCAATATTCGGTCAGGTTCTTTTGTTCCGTCATTTTATAATCCTTTCAAAACAAAACGACCGTCAATATATTATCTCTCTTTAAGTGTTTATTTCAACATATTTTCCGACTCGCTCGGCTTATCTTTTTTCTGCTCTTCGACGGGTGTGGAAATAATATATTCACTCTCAAGCCAGGCATAGAGGTCGACCATTTTGCATCTTTCTGAACAGAATGGGAAAAAAACTGCAGCCTTACCACTTTGGTTTTTATCCTTTGAAGGTTTAAAAACATTTTTTTTGCAAATTGGACAGTGTCTTTTCATAAATAGTAACTGTTCGAGGTATATTGGTCATTTACGCCACCATTTGCCTAACAATGCCGATATACCATAACACGCCGCTGCGAAAAGAACAATCGTAGCTCCAGAAGCTGTCCCCCAATAATATGATACTATTAACCCCGTAATACCGGAGAAAATGCTTATAATTACCGCCCATACCGTATATGCATACATATTTCGTGCAAAATTGCGACTTGCCGCTGCCGGCAAAACCAAAAGGGAGTTTATGATTAAGATTCCTATTAAACGTATTGAGACCATTACCACTAACGCAAGGAGTATCGTAAAGCTTGTTTCGATAAGCAAAATATTCACATTGCGGCTTCGTGCCAAAGACGAATTAACACTTGTAAGGAGCATAGCATTACCTGTTATATACCAATAAATCAAAACAACCAGGGCTATTACGAAAAACCAAGCTATTTGTTTTGGGGTAACCGTAAGAATATCACCGATTAAATAACTGGTATATTTAACAAACCCTCCTTGCCTGCTCAAAATAACAATGCCCAAGGCGACAATAAACGCAAAAAGTACGCCCAAAACAGTATCCATAGAAGCTTTCGTAACATTCTTTAACAGGTTTATGGTAATACCTAAAACCACTGCTAGGGCAATCATAGGAAGCGTCGGGTCACGAAAACCTAAAAGCACCCCTATAGCAATGCCTGAGAGAGCAGAATGACCCAGAACATCGGTAAAAAAGACCATACGATTATTCACCACCATTGTTCCCAAAACCGCGAATAACGGCGCAATCAACAATGTAGCCAAAAGCGCATTCCCCATGAAGCTATAATGCGCCCAACTAAATGGGAGCATATCTACTAATCTATACCAGGCTTCAATTATGCTCATTTATATTATTTCCCGATGTTGAATTCGGCAGGCGAGAAATGTTCCACAGACTCGGACCGAATGTCTTTATTAACTTTTCGTTTGAAAGCACCTCTTTCGGCTCTCCCTCTGCAATAACAGAACGATTAAGGAGAATGAGCCTGTCAACATAAGAAGAGATGCCCGCTAAATCATGAGTTACCAGAATTACCGTTATATCATGTCTTTTTCTTAAATCTCTTACGATTTGATAAAAAAGCGACAATCCGCTGACATCGACTCCGCCGCCCGCCTCATCTAAAAGGAGTATTTCAGGTTCAGGAGTCATGGCAACAGCAAGAAGCACTCGCTGCAATTCTCCGCCGGATAACTCTCCGATTTTCCTTTTTAACAAATGTCCGGATGAAAACAACGACAAGGCGTTTTTTACCTTCTCTAACAAATCCTTATTCACACCCATCCAGACAGGACGGCGGCTTATTGCCGACGCTAAAAGGTCGGTTACGCTGATTGGAGAACTTATGTCGAATTGCAGTTTTTGCGGCACGTAACCCACTTTAGGTTTTTTAGAAACCTGCCCACTTATACGAAATGCTATCGAGCCTTGATATGGAATCTCTCCGAGTATGGTTCGCAGCAAAGTAGTTTTGCCGGCGCCATTCGGTCCGACTATCGCAATAACTTCGCCGCAGTTGACGTGCAGATTAACGTTATCGAGTATGATATCGTCGCCAAATTTGACTTTCAAATTATCAATCTTCGTACAGCAATGTTCACAGCTATTTCTCAAAACAATTTCCCTTTTCGATTATTTCCCAAAAGCTTTCTTCAAAACGCTCAGATTGCTTTTCATAATGTTTATATACGCATCATAATCATCCGAACCGGTCACCGCAGGGTCAAGGACATATACTTTAGCGCCTGTTTCTCTTGCAATAACCTCTGCCGCTGCCGCAGGATACTGCGGCTCACTGAATAATGCCGCGATGCCGTGCTTTTTAATAAGTTCTATCGTCTCTGCAAGTTCTTTTGCGCTGGGTTCGCTTCCCGGCTCCCTCTCTACCACTGCTACAATCTTAAGGCCGAATTCCTGGGCAAAATAAGGAAATGCCTCGTGAAACGTGATAATTTCTCTGCCTTTGTAAGGAGCCAGTTCCGAATGCATCTCCTGACGCAGTTCTTCAAGTTTCGCTACATAACTATCGGTATTTTTTTCGTAAAACTGTTTGTGAACAGCGTCGTATTCCTCCATTGCCCTGCCTAAATTTTTAACTTGAATTATCGCATTAGATATGCTGACCCACACATGTGGGTTATTTCCTTCGTTACCCTCGCCTTTGATTAAAGGTATTCCTTCGGACAACAGTATTATTTTTAGATTAGGATGCTGCGCTACAATCTTATCCAAAAAAGACTCCATTCCAGCACCATTTGCTACAAAAACTTGTGCATCGGCCAGTTTTTTCATATCATTGGTAGTTACTGTGTAATCATGCAGGCAGCCCGTAATCGGCGGAGTAAGATTCTTAACCGAAACCCCAGGAATATCTTTTGCTACATTTTTGGCTATGATATAAACTGGATAGAATGAGGCAACTATTTTGATTTCTTTCGCTTCTCTTGCCTGAGCTTCATTAAAATGGCATAAACCTCCTGATAGAAATGAAGCCGCAAAGAAGATGCTTAGATAAGTGCGGATTTTACACATGTATTCTTTCTTTCTATGTTTTATTTGCACTACGAACATAATCCTTCTCCGTGCAGAGCATAATGTTCAACTATAGCATACAAACAAGATATAAATTTTGCAAGACTGTTTAGATGCAGATTAACACTGTTGATATTAGACACGGATTTACACTGGATTGGAGTCTTTTAATCCAGCTCGACGCCTTCGGACACAGGTTCGCCCTCTTTGACGATTCCTTTTTCGACGAGCTTGGCGTATTCGATGCAATATCTTGCCCACGGTCTTGCTTCGAGTCGTTCTTTTGAAATTGCTCTGCCGGTAACCTCACATATACCATAAGTGCCTTCCTCAATTCGCTGCAGAGCGTCGATGATTTCGCGCAACAGTTTTCTTTCGCCGTCGAGCAGGTTCAGGGCAAATTCCTGCTCATAATTGTCGGTGCCGATATCAGCCATATGTATGGGCATACTCGAAAGGTCGCCGGTAGCATCGAGCCTGGATTTTTTCAGGGTTTCATCCTCGATGGAGCTGACATCGCCGACGATTTCCTGCATCTTGTTAAGCAGAAGCTGTTTGTAATGTTCGACCTCCTCATCGCTAAGATATTCGCTTGTCTTTGTATATGTCGGTGCAGGTTTCTTTTTGGGAGTCGGTTTTTTTGAACCTTTGTTCTGAGTCGATTTCTTCTTTATGTCGTCTTTTTTCTTCATCGCCTGTTTTTGCCTGTTAAAAAATTTTCTAAACATAAGCCAATCCTACAGACCTTTGGAGTTTATCGGCTAAAAAGCCGTGTATTTTAAGAGCCAATAATATATTAAGGGCACAATGGGTTTGCAAGCTATTTTAAATTTGTTCATAACATACGATAAGAAAAGGACTTATCAGGTTCTTTTAAATTGTTTTTCCAGTTCTGCAAGGCTGAATTTTATGGCCGTTGGTCTGCCATGTGGACAGCGGCTGACCCGTTCAATGGCGTTTTTATCGGTCAACAGTTTACTGATTTCGGCATGGTTTAGCTTCTGTCCTGCTTTCACAGCCGCCTTACAGGCCGCCAAATCAAGAATTTTATGCAGAAGTCTTTCGGAATCGACTCTGCCTACACTGTCGGCGAGCACATCCAGCAAATCTATAAGAAATTCAACTATTTTAACGCCGCTTAAAAGGCTTGGAAACGATTGTACCGCCCAGATTCCAGGCCCAAATGGTTCAAGTTCGATGCCGAGACGTTCGAGCAAATCTTTATTTGCTTCGAGTATCTGCGACTGAGCAACAGTTAATTCAAAACTTTCCGGTATGAGTAGTTTCTGGGATTCGAGTTTTGCACCGATGTCGGAGGCAAGACGTCTGCACAGTTCTTCATATATTATTCTCTCGTGCAGGGCGTGCTGGTCGATGATTAAAAATCCGTCTTCGGTTTGAGTTATTATGTAACTGTCGTGAATTTGAAGAAACTGCGGCACAGACGCGGTCTGTAAGACGGATTCATCACCATAAAAACGTTCTCTCTGCCCAACAGCGGCAAAATCGCTCTTTCGGGCAATTTTTGAAAAGTCAAAATGCCGCTGCGGAATTTGTCCCTGCCTGCTTTGGTTGAAGAACTCCGCCATTGCGCCGGTAATTGATTGTTTCACATCCCGACTTTCCTGCGATGCGGCTCGACCGGGCTCGCTGAAGTCCGGTATCTGGTCGGCCCTTGGCAGTTTTGCCTGAACATCAAGGTCTAACGACAGCAGTTTTTCGCGCACAAGAGCGAGAATCTGCGAATATACAAGATTTGAATCGTCGAATCTGACCTCTATTTTTGTCGGATGGACGTTTACATCAAAGTTCTGAGGCGGCATTTGAAGAAAAAGGAAAACTACCGGATATTTGTCTGGCTCAATTAGCCCGCGATATGCTTCTCTGACCGCAGCGGATAGAAATTTATCGCGGATAAATCTGTCATTCAGGAAAAAGTATTGAAATTTGGCGTTCGCCCGGCCGTTTTGGGGCCTGCAAAGCAGGGCAGAGAGCTTAAGATTCCGTTCGGTACTTTGCAGCTCAAGCAAAGTCTGGGCAAGCTCGGCGGAAAACAAACTTCCAATTCGCTCTCTTGCCCCCAAACCGGCGGACAACCGGTAAAGCTCTCTGTCGTTATGAAACAACGCCATGCTAATATCGGTATGAGCAAGAGCGATTCTTGTAAACTGCTCAGTGATATGAGTCATTTCCGTATTTGCAGTTCGTAAAAATTTCCTTCTGGCAGGCAGCTTATAAAAGATATTTCGCACCTCGACTGTTGTACCGGCTGTGGCGCTGCAAGGTCGGACGTCATCCTTAACGCCGCAGTCAATTTCTATTTTGCCTCCTTCCTGTGGTGAGCTTGTCGAATCCACAATCGTGTCAGTACACCTGCTGATTATGACAACTTTGGCCACAGCGGCAATACTTGCAAGGGCTTCGCCACGAAAGCCCATCGTGGAGATGTTGAGTAAATCCGCGCTGGTTTTAAGTTTGCTTGTTGCGTGAGACTCAAATGCAAGAGCAAGGTCTGCGCCGTCCATCCCGCAGCCGTTATCGACTACGCGAATGAGTTTTATTCCCCCATCCTCTGCATAAACATTTATTTCGGTTGCGCCGGCGTCGATGCTGTTTTCGACAAGCTCCTTGACTACGCTGGCGGGTCTTTCGATTACCTCGCCCGCGGCAATCATATTTACCATATTCCGGTCAAGTATTCTTATTTGACCCATTATAACACCGCTTGGGCAGGCCAAATATTTTAATGTATGAACAAACTTTTTCCCGTCATTTCCTCGGGCTGCGGCAGTTCCATCATCTCAAGCAGTGTCGGCATAACATCGGCAAGTCTTCCGCCGCCGCGGAGTTTCCTGTGCTTATTAAGCTCATCAAAAACAATCAAAGGCACATCGCCGATTGTATGAGCGGTATGCGGCCCGCCGTTTTCGTCTCTCATTTTCTCAAAGTTGCCGTGGTCTGCGGTGATAATTGCTGCTCCGCCAAGCTGTTTTACCTTATCGAGAATTTTTCCTACGCACTGGTCAACCGTCTCTGCCGCCTTCACTGCAGCTTCGAGAATTCCCGTATGGCCGACCATATCCGGGTTGGCAAAATTAACAACGACAACGTCATATTTTCCGGTATCGAGCCTGGTCAGCACGACATCGCAGACCTCATAAGCGCTCATCTCCGGCTTTAAATCATAAGTCCGAACCTTCGGCGACGGCACAATCTGCCTGTCTTCGCCGCCGAATGGTTTTTCAGCATAGTCATTGAAAAAGAATGTAACGTGGGCATATTTTTCGGTTTCGGCACATCGGAATTGTTTAAGTCCCAGCTCGCTGAAATAAGCTGAAGCGATATTTTTCATCTTCGGCGGTCTTGTAAACGCCACCGGTGCAGGAATAGTTGCATCGTATTCGGTCATACAGAGATAATAAATCTTCGGCCTTACGGTCCTGACAAATCCTGTAAATGCATCGTCGACGAAGGCACGCGTGATTTCTCTGGGTCTGTCGCCGCGGAAATTGAAAAAGACAACGCCATCGCCGTTCTCTATTTTTGCCCTCGGCTGGTCGTTCTCATCGAGGATGCAGACCGGCTCGACAAATTCATCTGTTACCTTTTTCTGATAGCTTTGTTCGATGGCTTCTGCAGCGCTTTTTGCCTTATTGCCTTTGCCGAGAGTCATACAATCATAAGCCCTTTGCACCCTTTCCCATCGGCTGTCCCTGTCCATCGCATAGAAACGCCCCATAACGGTAGCGATTTTGCCGACCCCGATTTGCGCCATTTTATCTTCTATTTGTTGCAAATAACCTTTTCCGCTGTCCGGCGGCGAATCTCTGCCGTCGGTAAAGGCGTGAAGATAAACTTTGGTAAGGTTATTTCTTTTCGCAAGCTCAAGCAGACCGTAGAGATGTTCCAGAAACGAGTGTACGCCGATATCGCTGCACAGGCCGAGAAGGTGCAGTTTGTTGTTATGCTCCCTGATATAGTTTATCAGATTGATGAACTCCTGATTTTCAAAGAAAGAGCCGTCGCGGATAGTCTTGCTGATTCTGACGGACTCCTGGTCGACGATTCTTCCTGCCCCGAGGTTCTGATGTCCCACTTCGCTGTTTCCCATAGTGCCTGCCGGCAGGCCTACGTCTTCGCCGCTCGTATGGATAAGGCAATTCGGATATTCGCTCATCAGCATATCGTCCACAGGCGTATGAGCCTGCTTTATTGCATTATAGGGGTCTTCGGCAGGATTGGGGTTATATCCCCAGCCGTCGCGAATAATCAGCACAAAAGGTCGCCGTCTCAGACTTATTTTTTGGTAATACTTCATAATATCGGCACACAAAAACGCTGGTTCTGTTTTTTGCGGCCCCTATCGCGAAAAACCTGCATCCCACAGATACATTAGCTGAGGCGTTGTAAGCTCGTAAATGGCGTCCCTGTCAAGTCTGAAGATGCTTTTTGTGTCCAGAAAGCTTTCAAAGGAAAAAGGCTTTTCGTATTCGACAACCCTCGCATCGGTGATTTTTGCAAGCGATTTGACAAGTGCAATTGCCTCAGGCATATAGCCTACTTCGTCAATCAGCTTGTTTTCCAGTGCTTCCGGTGCGTTATAGATACTTCCGTCGGCAAGAACCCTGATTTGTTCGACTGTCAATACATCTTTTCTTGATTTTGCCACGATACCTACGAACCTTTCATAAGCAGGCGTTATCAGTTTCTCATTTATGTATTGAATCTGTTCTTCTGTTACCGGCTCGAACGATGTCGGCCAGTCTTTTTTTGGCCCTGATTTGACAATTACGGGTTTTATGCCGAGTTTCTGCTCGAAAAGTTCCTGAAGGACCAGGTGCCCCATTATTACGCCTATTGAGCCCGTGATTGTGGTAGGTTCAGCGATGATTTTGTCGCAGGCGCAGGATGTATAAAGGCCGCCTGAAGCGGCAACGGTCTCCATAAAGGCGACAGCGGGTTTGTTGGCTTCGGCTCGAAATCTGCTAATCTGGTCATAGAGCCTGTCGCTTGCCGAGACGCTGCCGCCGGGGCTGTTCGTCCTGAAAATTACCGCTTTTACGGTTTTGTCCTTTTTTGCCGCCTTTATTTGTTGGCTCACATTTTCCGCCAGTTTATTGTCGATGATACCTTCAATTTTGATGACCGCAATCTTGTTTGCGGCAGGTCCTTCTTCTAAAACCTTTTCGAGGAAGTATTCGCTTTTGCCGGCCGCAAATATGATTACACTGGCTGCGAGGGTAAGCAGAAGCACTATATTAGCGATAATTGAAAAGCCTAAAATAATCACCGCAAATATCTTCCAGCCCATCGTTTTTTTAGCGGGTTGTTGAGGCTGATTTGGCAGACAAGAATTTTCTATTGTGTCCATTTTCAAGTCCTTTCATTAGTTAACTTGTGCTACGCAGCGTACTTTCACCCTTCGCAGTAGCCCCGCCTTCGGCGGGACTGCTACGGAGAACAGGACGCAGAGTAACAGTGGTAGGATTATACAAATTAAAAATTAAAAATTCAAAGTTAAAAACTTGTTCTCGCCGGGGCGGGAACTGTGGAATCGTTTTTACTATCCCCTAAACCCTATCTCCTATACCCTAAACTTTTATTTTTTTTCTTTTCTGTATAGAATTTGCCTGTTAGAATTGCCGCATTTAAGTAAGGTAGCAGCCTTTTTTGGAATGTTTGTATGCTCAGAACTCTGCAGATATTGGATGGCAAACTGGTTGAATGTGATGGTTATAATGCCGCTATTTTTGTCTACGTTGCGCCGGATGAGGACGAGCACAAATATCTTGTTGAACAGCTCAAGATAGACGAGCATACTCTTAGTTCTTCGCTTGACCCCGACGAACCCGGCCGGCTTGAGTTTGAGCCGGAGCACATTGCGATGATTCTCAAGCGTCCCAAACGTTACGCCCCGCAGGATGAATTTACGTTCAAGGTGCTTTCAGCCGGAATGTTCCTCTTCGCTGACCGTCTTGTAATAGTTATTTCGGAAGATGCCCCTTTGTTTGAAGGCAAGATTTTTAGCAGGGCAACTTCCATCCTTGATGTATCTCTTAAACTCATCTACCGGGCAATTTCACATTTCATCGAGCACCTCAAGGCCATCAATCACATCTCCAGTGAGCTTGAGCAGCAGATAAATGTTTCGATGGAAAATAAATATCTGCTCAACCTCTTCTCGCTTGAAAAAAGCCTTGTTTATTACCTTAATGCCATACATTCCAACGCAGCGCTTATTAACAGACTCAAAAGTGCTCCTCCCAGGATTTCGTTCACGCAGGAGAACCTTGAATTTCTCGATGATATTTCGATTGAGAACACCCAGTGTCTCAGTCAGGTCGAGATATTTTCGCAGGTTCTGGCAAGTCTGATGGATGCCCGTGCCTCCATTATCAGCAATAATCTTAACATTCGCATCAAGGCATTGACTATTTTAACTATTGTGATTATGCTGCCGACCCTTATTGTGAGCATCTTTTCAATGAACGTTACCATACCGCTGAGGCATGACTCTCCCCTTTCCTTCTGGTTTATTTTTTTTATAGCGTTTTCGTCTGCCTCGATAATCGGCGTATTATGGTGGCGGAAAAAGTGGTGAAATGGACTGTCCTCTCTGCAAAAGTGCGATGATTGTGCTGGAGCTTGAGCAGGTCGAAACAGATTATTGTCCGGCCTGCGGCGGCATCTGGCTTGACGCCGGCGAGCTTGAACTGCTGTTTGAAGATGCGCAGCAGGCCCGCCAGATTGTCAGTTCTTTCAGACAGGCGCCGCGTACAAAAGAGAAGGCTCGTTCCTGTCCGATATGTCTGAAAAAAATGCGGAAAATCTTCAGCCGCCAGCGCCAGCCTGTTGTCATTGACCGTTGTCCTAAAGGTCATGGCCTGTGGTTTGACAGAGGAGAATTGCCTCTGGTGCTTTCCAAAGCCAGTTTCGACAGGGAGCAGAAAATAGTAAAACTCCTTTCAGGAATATTTAGTTATAATTTTATCCGCCGTAGCCTTGGCGAAGGCGGAAAAAGCGAGGTGAAAAATGGCGGTTGAAAAAGGCATTTTCGGAAAGCTGAGCAAAAACAGAAAAGTCGAATCTTTTATTTTAAAAAACGAAATCGGTATGTCGGCAAAGCTAATCTCGTTTGGAGCGACGCTTGTTTCGCTTAATGTCCCGGACAAAAAAGGAATATTAGCCGATATCGTCCTCGGATATGATAACCTTGAAGGTTATATCGCAGACGCTTGTTTTCTTGGCTGTACGGCAGGGCGGTTTGCAAATCGTATAGCAAATGCGAGGTTCAGCCTCGACGGCACAGAATATAGGCTCGCCGCCAATAATGGCAAACATCACCTTCACGGCGGAATCAGAGGTTTTAATAAAGCTCCCTGGCAGGGCAGGGAATTTGAAAAAGACGGCGGCTGTGGCGTGGTTTTCAAATATTTAAGTCCTGACGGCGAAGAAGGTTATCCCGGCAATCTGAATGTTTCAGTAGCTTATACCTTGACGGATGATAATGAGCTGAAAATCAGCTATGAGGCGACCACGGACAAAAAGACTATTGTTAACCTCACCAATCACAGTTATTTCAACTTGGCAGGTCACGACAAAGGCGATATTCTTTCTCATCGGATACAGATAAATGCCGACAGAATTACGGCCGTTGATGACGAGTATATTCCTACCGGCCAAATCAGGAATATTAAAGGTACTGAGTTTGACCTTACAGAGCCAAAGTTAATCGGTGAGAATATCGGCAAGTTCGGGGTCGGATACGATTTTAACTATGTTCTTAACAAGCCGACGCCGGCAGAGATTAGTTATGCTGCAAAGGTTGTTGAGCCGAAAGGCGGCAGGGTGCTGGAGATTTTTACGACTGAGCCGGGAGTGCAGTTCTATACCGGCAATTTCCTTAACGGCTTAAAGGGCAAATCCGGCGCCGTTTATGGGAAGCACGGGGCTTTCTGTTTGGAGACTCAGCATTTTCCTGATTCGCCCAATCATCCGGATTTCCCCTCGGTTGTTCTTGAGCCGTCAAATGTTTACGCTCATATTACCGTTCATAAATTCAGTACGGTTTAAAATCGGAAAGGATTTTTTATGATAGGCTGGATAATTATTCTTGTAGTGCTTGTTATTGTTGTTGCCGTAATCGCTATGTATAACGCCCTTGTCGGATTGCGCAATCAGGTCGATAATGCCTGGTCGCAGATTGACGTTCAGCTCAAACGGCGCCACGACCTGATACCGAACCTCATTGAGACTGCAAAAGGTTATATGCTGCATGAGCGCGGAACTCTCGAAGCCGTTACCAATGCCCGCAGCCAGGCAATGGGTGCTAAAAACGTTGCCGATGCCGCAAAAGCCGAAGGTGTTCTCGGCAGAGCCTTGAGCAAATTCCTGCTCACCGTCGAGGCTTATCCGGATTTGAAGGCCAATCAGAATTTTCTTGCCCTGCAGGAAGAGCTTTCCAGCACCGAAAACAAAATCGCCTTTTCTCGCCAGGCTTACAACGACCAGGTCCTGTTTTTCAACAACAAAACTCAGATGTTTCCGTCAAATATCATTGCGGGGATGTTTCATTTTACAAATCGTGATTTCTTTGAGGTCGAGGATTCCGCTGAAAAAGCCGTCCCAAAGGTAAGTTTCTAATGTTGAATTTCTAATTTTGAATTGGTTTTGAAGGGGAGCAAATTATGAACGGTAAGCATAATTCGATTCTGCTGTTTATCTTAATGGCAGTAGTTCTGAGTTTTCCAGCCTGTATATCGGCATCAGTTCCGTCTGAACTGACGAGCGGTTTGTTTGGAAAGCTGGACGACGGCAGTGAGGTGAAATTTTTTACTCTGAAGAATAAAAACGGCATCGAGGTAAAACTTATCCCGTTTGGTGCAGCGATTGTTTCTCTCAAGGTGCCTGACAAAAATGGCAAACAAACCGATATTGTTCTCGGCTACGATGACCTTGAAGGTTTCGTAAATGACGGTTCTTATTTCGGCTGTATAGTTGGGCGATATACCAATCGCATAGCAAATGCCTGTTTTAAACTTGACGGCAGGGAATACAAACTTACTGCCAATGACGACAAAAACCACCTTCACGGTGGCCTCAAAGGCTTTAATAAAATGCTCTGGCAGGATAGAAAACTTAAAACCAAAAATTATAGCAGTGTGGTCTTCAAATATTTAAGTCCTGACGGCCAGGAAGGTTACCCCGGCAATCTGAAGGTTACGGTTACATACACCCTGACCGATAATGACAAACTGAAAATCAGTTATGAAGCAACCACCGACAGGGAAACAATCGTCAATCTCACCAACCACAGTTATTTTAATCTTGCAGGTCAGGACAGCGGTGATGTGCTGGGTCAAGTGATGATGATAAATGCGGATGATTATACTCCGATGGAAAATCACATTCCCACAGGTGAGATTAGAAAGGTCGCAGGCACGAGCCTGGATTTCAGGAAACCTGTGGCGATTGGACGCGGGATTAGTAAAGTTGGCGGTTATGACCACAATTTCATTTTGAATAAAAGCTGTTCCGGCGAGCTTTCACTTGCTGCCAGGGTTGTAGAGCCTGTCAGCGGAAGGGTGATGGAAGTTTTCACGACCGAGCCGGCGGTCCAGTTATACACCTGTAATTTCAATGGCAGCGTAAAAGGTAAAGGCGGCAGGGCATATAAAGGGTATAGCTCTTTTTGTCTTGAGATGCAGCACTTCCCTGATTCGCCCAACAAACCTTATTTTCCATCGACGGTTTTGAAGCCGGGCGAAGTTTATCGACAGTTGACGGTATATAAATTTTCCGTGCAGTGAATTTATGTGGGAGCAAATTCGAGCCAATAAACGCAATTCAATTCTGCTGCTTATGTTGATGGCAGCGGTGCTTGGCCTTTTGGGCTGGATAATAGGAATAGCTGTTTCGCCAGACCCGATGGCCGGCGTCTTCGGCCTGGCTGTTGCGATGATTATCTGGCTCATTCTTGCCCTTGTCAGTTTTTCCAGCGGCGATGCAATATTTCTGGCCGCAAGCAAGGCAATACCCGTTACTAAGAATATTCATCCGCAGTTGTTTAATGTCGTTGAGGAAATGGCCGTTGCCGCCTCTTTGCCGATGTCGAAAGTTTACATAATAAACGACCCTGCCCCCAACGCCTTTGCCACCGGCAGAAATCCTCAAAACGCCTCAATAGCCGTTACCGCAGGACTCCTCGGCAGGCTTAACAGGGACGAATTGCAGGGCGTTATCGGCCACGAAATGAGTCATATTCTTCATCGTGATATTTTGTTTGTAACCGTTGCAGGCATTATGCTCGGAGCGATAACATTGCTTTCGCAGGTCTTTCTTCGCGGTATGTTTTACAGCTCGATGGCCGGCTCAAGCAGACGGTATTCATCAAGAGGCAGGGGTGCCGGCGGGGCGCAGGCTGTATTGCTTCTTATTGCGATTATCTGTGCAATCCTTGCCCCGATTATGGCGACCCTTTTATATTTTGCACTTTCCAGAAGACGCGAATATCTTGCCGATGCAGGTTCGGCTAGGCTTACCCGTTATCCGGAAGGTCTTGCAGGTGCTCTTGAGAAAATCTCTCAGAATACTGTGCCTCTCGCCGTTGCAAACAAGGTTACCGCTCCGATGTATATCGTCAATCCTCTGCAGAAAGCGGGTATGAAGCTGTCGGACCTGACGAGCACTCATCCGCCGATTTCGGAGCGCATAAGAATACTTCGCAGTATGGCAGGTGCTTCTTTTGCAGATTATTCGGACGCCTTTAAGAAAACGACAAAACACACGACTCCTATACCTTCATCGGCTCTTTTGGCCGAACAAGCCGTTCCTGTTCGCGGCCCATCGCCGCCGCAGCCGCCACTTTCGGCAAAACATCAGCACAGGAATATCAGCGATATTATGCAGCGAACGGCCGGTTTCAGTTTTGTTGATTGTTCCTGCGGCCTTAAAATGAAAATCCCTCCGAATTTCCAGGCCGCCGAAGTACAATGCCCTCGTTGCGGCCGGATTTATAAGATGAACGAAATTTAAAAATTAAGGAAAATCGTCCGCCGAAGGCGGATTCCACAATTTTTATTTCTTATCTTTTATCTTTAATTTTTGTTTCTATCTCATAATCCAGCCTTGGCCCTTGAATTCAAGTGTGCTGCTGCTTCGTAGTTTTTCATCGCCTCCGATGGAGTATTGCAGTTCAAGTGTTTTTCTCAGATACAATTTTTTCGGGTTGCCGTTTGGGTCTTTTTCAGTCGGGTGTTCGACGACCGCAGTTTCGTTGCTCAGCCCTGCCAGAAACAGCCGGATTTCCTTGGCCTTGGGGTCGAAGTCCGGCCAGATTATCACGAAGTCTTTTGTGTTGTCCTCTCCCTGAAGGATTTTGTTATTTGCAAATTCGAGGGATTCGAGAAATGGGTATCTCTTTTTATGTCGGTTTTTGATTTTTTCAAAAACAATGTTTCTTGTGTCTCTGTAAGCCGGGATTATTTGGAAGGTATCGGTCAAAAGTTCGCAGCTCGGATAAAATGGCACATC
This sequence comes from uncultured Planctomycetaceae bacterium, assembly GCA_964492875.1. Classification (GTDB taxonomy): domain Bacteria; phylum Planctomycetota; class Phycisphaerae; order Sedimentisphaerales; family UBA12454; genus JAPLMW01. Next base: position 15,906 of record CAZBLD010000011.1, on the reverse strand, counting down.
AATGTCGAATTTGTTGGTGACGGTTATGATAATGTACCAGAACCGCTGGTGTTTTTTCTCGCCCGGCACATTGACGGTTATTTGTTGCGGCTGGTTGAAAACCACATTTAACGTCCATTGGTTCGGCGCTGGCACGACTGCCGGCTTGGGAGCCGAAGGTGCGGCAGTTGAAGCAAGAAAGATTACTGCCGCAATACCCCAAAATAGCCTTCGTTTCATTTGTTTTACCTTTACTATCGACTAACAACCGATTGGCATTTTACCCGAAAACTTTGCTGGAAAAAAGTCTTTTTTTGCCGCTGCGGTTTTCCAGAATCCCGATTCTGCAAAGTGCGAAATCGTATTTGACGGGGTCTTTTGGGCAGATTTCTTTAAAGCCTTCGGTTATTTCAACGGCTGTTTTGAGGTTGACTGTTTGCTTGTTTAGCAGGCCTAAAGTTTTGCTCAGTCGGCCGATATGTACATCGACCGGCACAATCAGTTTTGTTTTGTCGATTGCTTTCCACAGGCCTGTATCAACCTCGTCTTTTCGCACCATCCAGCGAAGAAAAAGGAACAGTCTTTTGCACGTCCCGCCGCCTGACGGCTCTGACAGCAGAAATTTTAAGCCCTTACTTGTTTTACCGTTCAATGCCTGAATGAAAGTTGTTGCCGCCGGTATAATATTTTTATCGCTGTCGCTGTAACCTTTCAGGAAAAGATTTTCCAGTCTTCCGTATCGGATAAGGACTTTTTTTAAGATTTCGAGCAGGCTGATTATATCATTGCCGGTATTAAATCGGTATTTCAAGGGTTTGAAAAGTTTTTTATCTTTGGCTGAAAAATTTTTAATAAAATTTGCAGGGCTTTTCCCCATTTTTCCTAAAAGGGCAGTGAGGAATTTTTCGATTTGTTCGACTGCTCCGTATGCAAAGCAGGCTGCCAGAAAGCCTGTGATTTCCATATCGGCTTTTGTTTTGTAATGGTGAACGAACTGCAGCGGGTCTGGCGGTATGAATTTTTTGTGATTATATTTTCGGTAAAGCCCTTCAAGGATGTTTTTTAGTGTTTTTTTATTTTTGATATTTATCTTTGGCATAAATATCCGTTTGGCCGCCGCCACGCCTGTCCTGAGCGCAGTCGAAGGATGGGGCGGCGTTTCTTACTAAACCCTATACCCTACACCCTAATCCAAGGCAAGTTTATTGTTCTTGACAACTCTGTTTTGCCGATATTATATTACTGATAATTTAGTATTTATGGTATTTAGTAGTTTTGAGTTTTAAACTTTAAGTTTTTCTGCTTCTTTACTTCCTTATACCAAAGGACTGGAAAAAGGATGATAATTGATTGTCATACTCACATAAATTGTCCCGGCCGCCAATTAAGCACTGAGGACCATTTTGCCGCTGTTGAGCAGATTGATGCCTGCATTGTGCTTGCCTGTCCCGACCAGTCCAACCGTCAGGCTAACGAGCTTGTTGGTAAATATGTTGCCAAGCATCCGAAAAAGATGGTCGGTTTTGCCGTTGTCAATCCTGTTAAGGATGACATTTCGAAGAAATACTGGTCCGCCGTTATAGATGATATGGGTCTTAAGGGCGCTGTGCTTTATTGCGGCGGCCAAGCGTTTCATCCTGCTCACAGCAGGGCGCTGCAGTTTTATGAGGTTGCCGAGGCTTTGAAATTTCCGTTGTTCTTTCATAATGCTTCGCTTTTTACCGCCGATTCGGTTCTCGAATTCGCAAGGCCGGCTCTTTTAGATGAGATAGCGCAAAGATTCAAAAGCCTCAAAATTATCATCGGCTCTATGGGTCTGCCGTTTGTGAGCGAGACTGTTTGTATGCTCGCCAAGCACGAAAATGTCTTTGGCGATTTGACTATAAATCCTCAAAAGGTGTGGGAGGTTTACAATACGGTTCTTTGTGCTCACGAAGCGGACGTTTTGGGCAAATTATTTTTTGGCAGCGGTCTGCCTTTTGGCAAACCTCAGAACTGTATCGAGACGCTTTTAGGCTTTAATAGATTGCTCGCGGATACGAATTTGCCGACCGTTCCGCGTGAAAAAATCCGGGAAATAATCGAGCGGGACAGTCTCAACATTCTCGGCATCGAACATTGACAGTTATTTTTGATTCTAACTTATTTGTTCTTGGCCTCTTTGTCCTCCGTAAGGAGTCCATAGGACTTAGGACTCCGCCGTAAGGCGTCCTGTGGACTAACGGAGTGCCTTCGTGGCTATATTCTGATTCAAAAAGGATAACCGATGGCGAAGGAGCGATGGGGTAGTAAGCTGGGCGTAATCCTGGCGGTCGCCGGCAGTGCAATCGGCCTTGGCAATTTCCTGCGGTTTCCCGTTCAGGCCGCCGGCAACGGCGGCGGGGCCTTTATGCTCCCCTATTTTGTCGCCCTGTTTGTTGTCGGCATTCCTTTGATGTGGATTGAGTGGACAATCGGCAGGTTCGGCGGCGGCTTTGGCCACAGCACCGCCCCTGGAATGTTTCACACAATCTGGAACAAAAACAAATTCATCAAGTATTTCGGCGTCATCGGCATCTTCGGCCCCATCGTCATCTTTATCTATTATGTTTATATCGAATCCTGGCTGCTCGGCTACAGCGTTTTTGCACTGCTCGGCAGATACAACTCCTGCACGACAGAGCAAAGTATGACAGCATTTCTACATGCATATCAGGGCCTGGTAAAAAATGAGTTTTTCGCTAATATTGCCCCTGCTTACTTTTTCTTCCTTATAACTTTTATCTTAAACGTTTTGGTAGTTTATATGGGCATTCAAAAGGGCATAGAAAAAGTCTGCGAATGGGCCCTCGCCGTCCTTTTTTTATTTGGAGCGATACTTGTCGTTAGGGTCTTGACTCTCGGCACTCCCGACCCTGCAAAACCGGAATTTAATACTATCAACGGTCTTGGCTTTTTATGGAATCCTGATTGGTCTGCATTAAAGAGCGCAAAAGTCTGGCTTGCCGCGACCGGTCAGATATTTTTTACGCTCAGTTGCGGTATTGGTGTTATTTTGACTTATGCAAGTTATCTTACTAAACAGGACGATGTTGCTCTCTCCGGCCTGTCTGCCGCTTCTGCCAATGAGGTTGCGGAAGTTATCCTTGGCGGCAGTATTGTAATCCCGGCCGCTTACGCATTTTTCGGTCCTGCAGGTGCTGCCAAAATCGCCGCAGGCGGCGCTTTTAATCTCGGCTTTGTTACTATGCCGCTTGTTATGGAAAAAATCGCCCTCGGCAATATCTTTGGTTTTATGTGGTTTATGCTGCTCTTTTTGGCAGGCATAACTTCTTCAATCTCGCTTGCCCAGCCGGCAATTGCGTTTATGGAGGATGAATTTAATTTTTCAAAGAAAAAGGCAAGCTGGGTCTTTGGCGCAGTTGCATTTGTGTTGTGTCAGCCGGGCATTTTTTGGCTCAGCAGGGGCGTCGTTGACGAATTGGACTTTTGGGGTGGCACGTTTTGTCTGGTCGTCTTTGCCGCGATTGAGTCTATCCTTTTCGCCTGGGTCTTCGGAATGGAAAAAGCCTGGACAGAATTACACGTCGGCTCCGATATTACAATACCGCGCATTTACAGGTTTATTATTAAGTATATCACGCCTGCATTTTTACTTTTTGTTTTGGCCCTGTGGTTCTGGCAGGATTGGACCAAAGTGATTTTGATGAAGAATGTGCCGAAGGCAAATGCACCGTATGTCTTGGCTACAAGAATCGGACTGGTGTTATTCTTTGGCGTATTGGCTTTTTTGGTTCAGAGAATCTGGCGTCGCAGAGCGCAGAAACAAAAGGAAGGTTTATCCGCCGAAGCCTTGGCGAAGGCGGAAGGAGGCGAACCGCATGCGTCCTGACGGCTGGTTCTTTCTGTTCTTAAGTTGGCTTGTAATCCTTGGCCTTTTTATTTTCACCCTCGCCAAAATCCTGCGCCAAAAAAATTGAAATTGTTTTAAAAATATGATATAATCATAATCAACGGTGCCTGACAAATTGAAAGTGTAGTTTATGGCTCAAAGAGAAGACCTGTTAAAGCAAATCAAATATTGCCTGATGAATGTATATCATCAGCGTTTGCGAGGTATTGTGCTTTATGGCTCAGAAGCGCGCGGCCAGGCCGGGGCCGACAGCGACCTTGATATTCTTGTCCTGCTTGACGGGCCGCTAAATTATGGCCGGGACCTGGACACGAATCTCAAGGCTCTTTATCCATTATCATTACAGATTGGGCGCCGCATCAGTGCAAAGCCGGTTACTCCGTCGGAGTATGAAACTTTGGATTGTCCCCTGTATCAAAATGCGCATCACGAAGGAATTAGGTTATGAAAGAATTTGCTGCTATGGAATGGCAGCGTGCTCTTCGCACATTGGCGTCGGGAAGGAAGCTCGTGGAAACTGACCCTGATTCTGCAGCGTCGCGGGCTTATTATGCAGCCTTTCACGCCTTGACTGCGTTATTTGCCCTTCGAGGCCAGACTTATTCGAGGCATTCTGCTCTGCGTGCAGCATTGCACAGCGAGCTTATCAAGACCGGCCGATGGGACAAGGAGCTTGGCCGAGCGTATGATTTTCTTATGGATATGCGTGAGACCGGCGATTATGGGGGAGTGATTGAGGTTTCGCAGAGCGATGCGCAGATGTCTCTTGAAAAAGCCCAGGCAGTTATAGAGGCAGTAAAAAAAGATTGTCCCGAGTTGGAATAAAATATTTTTACCCTCACCAAAATCCTCCGCCAGAAAAAATGAAATTGGTTGGTTCTCTGTGGCAAAACGGATAAATTTTTAATCCTTCTACCTGATAACACCTTTCTGTTACTAATCTTATCTTCCCGATGGTATATCTCGATAAGTTAGGACACTTTTTAATTACTTAAAGTCCTATAATTTCCTTGACATTTATATAAAAAAATGTAAGAACCCTTTATTAAGAAAGCGGCACGAAGGTTTCTTTGAGAGGGCTTCTTCAGCTTTCTGGATTTGGTAGAAGCTTTAACATTTAAGGAAAAGGAGGATTCGTATGAAATCTTTATCTCAATCATTTTTCCTTAATTTTTTAAGGAGGAGTAGGTTATGAAAGAACTTATTGTTTTAGTTAGTCTGATTGCAATGGTCAGTCCGGCATGGGCAAGCTATAGGGATGTAGTTATAGCCGACAACCCCTTGTCATTCTGGGAGTTTGAGGATGCCGCAAGTTACGATGGTGCTCCGTGCGCCGATACCATGGGCATGTCGCCAGGCGTATATAGAGGCCCTGGCATTGAACTGGTGCCGGGCATCGTAGGTCAGGCGGCTAAGTTACACAATGGCGACGGTAACTGTAATTTCATTCATATTCCTGATAGCGCCTATAGCACCGTACCCTACAGGCTGGAGAGTTCACCAACCCTCAGCCTAGAATTTTGGACGAAGGCTAGCGTCCAGGCGAGTGAGACTTATGGCCGTTTCATTTCGCACGCAAACGGTGGTACTGCTAACTACTGGGTTGGCGAGACTCAATCTGGAGATAATGCCGGTCAGCCGTTCGTCGGTGTTCCCGGTGGTACCTGGTACGCATGGCCGCCAAACATCCTCACCAATGGTAATTGGCACCATGTCGTTATAACTTACGATTATGACGGCACAAATACGACGGCGGAGTTGTGGATCGACGCCCAAAGCAGAGGAACCAATACGGTAGCAGGTGCTTTCACACCACCCGACGACTGGTCGGACCTCTTAATCGGCGCCGAGAATAACATCTACTGGCCTTACAATGGTTTAGTAGGCCAAATGGACGAAGTCGCTTACTACAATTATGCCCTCAGTGGGGCTCAGGTCACGGCCCACTTCAATGCTATTCCCGAGCCGGCGATAATCGTTAATGTTAACCCTTGGGATGACCCTAACATAACGACGTTCGACCCGTGCAATCGACCTCCTGATATGGACCCTTGCCTCGACGGTGATGCGCGGCCGCGGGTAGACTCCAACTGCTCCTTCACAGGACAGTGGGATGCTAACGGCACATACAAAGTAAACGACGTCAATGTTACGATAAAAGGTCATACAGACATTCGTGTGTGTCAAGATCCGAACGGTGAGCCGAACGCTAAAGTGTTGGATCACGAGGCGAATGGCCACAACAGCTTAAACGGGTATGTGTACCAGGATGCAAATAAGATAATTGAAGATGCCTTTCGGAATTTTCCCGGCAAGAGATATGTGGGTGAGGGTAATACTCCCCAGCAGCGTGATGCAAATGCATTGCAGCAAGCTCAAGATGATGCAAAAAAGCTTATGGATCGTGCAATAGACGCCATAATACAGAATATGGATAAGCTTGGTGAAAAATTCGACGAACTAACAAATCACGGTATTGGCCCGACTGAGGATGACCCTAATGCTCTTACCAATGAACAAGGGGTAGAAGCGGTGAAGAAGGGGTACGAGTCGGCACCAAAAGCTGGTCAGCAGCCTGCGAAACCCGATGAAAAGCAGGAAGAGCAAAGCGGTGTGGATAAAGACGAATCCTCTTTGTTTTTTGACGATTCGGAACAAAAACTCTATCTCAGTGAAGGCCAGGTTCTGAGTACCGCCAGCAATCCATCGGACACAATTCTCGGGCGTGGTGAAGTGCATATCGACCCGATAGTGCTCGTCGGCGTACAGGAAAATGGAACGGTCTTATTATCAGATACAAGGTTGAAGATTATTGATAATATGAATGGAGGTACATTGCTGGATGGGTTTATATTGGAAACTGCGTATATGGAATCGACCTTGCCGGGTTTTGCTGGTATGATTCAGGGCTATCTGGATGTTCCACCCGCCTGGGCAGGGGGGATAAACAACACCATAGGTTCAGAGTTTTTGGCAGGTATTCAGGCGGCCAGCGAAGCAGGCGACTGCAACCGTCTTCCAATGGTATGGTTCTATGCTGACCAGCAGTTGTTTGACGGACAGGGTGAGAGTTCGACCCCGCCCACAGGTGCAAGCGGTAAGTTAATACTTGGCGTGGCTGTCGCTTCGGAACCTAATGTGGTTAAAGTCCAGATTCATATAATAAATGGTTCAGGCCTTACCGAAGCGCAGGTAAGAGAAGGGCTCAAAAAAACCAACGAAGCCGATGCGAACGCTGGCGTCAGGTTTGTTGTGGACAGCAACCACTACCACAACGACCCTAATACTGACCCGAATGACCCGAATAACAACGACCCAAACAGAATAAATATATGGACTGTACGTAGATGCAAAGTGACGGGCGAACCTAACAATGTGTCGGGATGCAAGGGCAATATAGTAGAGTTGGTAGACCCGAACGCCACAAAAGACCCAAACGATGCAAACGCCCCCAAAGTTTATATGAAGGATTCTACCCTTGCACATGAACTGAATCACATTCTTGGACTTGACCACAATGAGCCGAATGGTCATCCGATTACGGACCCTAATAATAAAATGTATCCGGATAATTGGAAGGACGCAGGAGTAAGAACGTCGTGCCATCGAAAGGGTGTGAAGCTGGAACCGTGGCAGCTGGAGAAAATCAGGAAAAGCAAAGTGTTGAAAGCAAAGGATGCGGTAGATAGTGGATACGGCGGTGATACGTACGATGATGTTGGGGATGTGGATTTTGGATATATTGACCTCGATTGGTCGCAGGCCTGGATAGAATGGTTATCGCCGTACGTCCTTCATCTCACTGCTCAAGTGGGTTCACTTTCTTTTGAAAGTTATTCCGAGCTCGGATTCTATATTGAATCCGATGGTAATCCATCCACTGGCCGGCCGCCCGAAGGATTAGACTACTATGTGGCCTTTCAACCTGCGTCTAATCAAATCATCTTCGAGATATATGATGCAGGATGGGTGCCTTTGGAACCTAATGGAATAACTTATGAACTAACGTACACATGGAAAGATGCAGATGTTCCGCCAGTCCCCTCTGGGGTAAAATTCGAGTTGCCTATGGCCCTATTACATAGGAGAGCAGGAAATGTGATATCATACAGAGCCGTTGCACAGAACGGTGTGCAGATGGATGTCTCACCAAACGCAGGCCTGTTGAGCGTCGCATTACCTCCGTGGCTGCCTGATTTTGTCCCCGATGGTGTGATTGACTATAAGGACCTTGATGTCCTGACAGATAATTGGCTGTCATCGCCGCCAATCGACCCTAATGTTGACCTGTACCCTGATGGCAGAATAGACTTCAGGGACTTTGCTGAGTTCGGTAAGTATTGGCGCCAGGAGCGGCAATAGCAGGGTAGTAAGCAGCGTTGATGAGGCTATAAGTCATTGAATAGCACATTCAGGGCCTGTGCTGAGCTAATCAGTATAGGCCCTTTAATTTTTTTACTCAAACCAATCGTTTCGTTGGTGATAGTAGAGATGTTTTTTATTTCCAGGAAATAGTGGGTTTTTCCTGCCATCCGGCAGTTTCTCAAATCTTCAATCTTAAATCCTGAAACTCCCCCTTACCTTGCTTGATAATTATCAAGTATCGGTTTTCAGCCCAAAGCAATCGTTTTGAACGTTTAGTGATTTGAATTTAGGATTTGCCTGCCCCGTTAGATGTTTACCCCGTGGGATGTGAAACTATCCTATCGGGGCGTCAATTAGCTGCTTGAAGATGCTGTTAGCTATCTAACTGGGGTTTCGGATTTCGTGCTTAGAATTTAGAATTTTTCTTCTTCTGAGTTCTATGTTCTATATTCTTTTTTTACTTGAATCCCTTTACGTTTCCTTTTGTATATTTTTCGCACGCTTTTTCGATATCCACGTCATTTATATTGGCAAGTGTGCACAGCCATGCGAATACATCGGCAAATTCGTCTTCTTTTTCTTCTTTGCTTGTTTTTTCGGAAGCGAGGATTGTTGCCAGTTCGCCGACCTCTTCGACGAGCCACATAAAGGTCTTTGGCGTTCCGCGAAGACTGTCCCGCTGCTTATATCTTTCGGCTATAAGTTGCTGAAAATCCTTTATTGTCATTTTAGTAACGGATTCTTGCCCGCCGACTTGTCCTCCGAAGTCCCTTAGGGACGAAGGAGGAAGCCTTGGCGACCTGTCCTCCGTAGTCCCCTGTTCTTGCTTTCGCAAGAAAGCATAGGGGACGGAGGATGGAAGGCGGGTCAGTCAGACAGCATTTCCGAGAGTTTTGCTGCACCGAAGATTTCTCTTACTCGTTCTGTTGCCTGTCGGCAGACCTTTTCCATTTTTAGGCTGAATGGTTCGTTGTTTGTCTGTTCGGCAAGTTGCAGATGGCTGAACAATGGACCGTCGACAGCCTCGATGATTTCGAGCAGAGATATGTTTTCTGTCGGCCGGGCAAGGAAGAAGCCGCCGCGGGGGCCTCTCTTGCTGCGGAGCACATTAGCTCTTACGAGTTGCTGCAGAATCTTTAGCAGATATTCCAGCGGAATGTTATATTGCTTGGAGATTCGTGAGGCTAACACCGCACCTTCACGGTAGTACTGGGCCACATAACCGACGGCCACCAAAGCATAACCTGTTGACCTGCTTATCTTCATTTTGTGTCCTCCAAAACTAATTTGTTTCTAAGTTTGGATGCTTCCTGTTTCTTATTTTAAAACAACGCTTTCATCACTCCGAGGAGCTTAATCAAAATGGTATTTATAAAACTTAAGTAGTATATCAAGGTATCTTTACTATTGTACTATAGTTTATCTCTGGGTGTTCAAAATTTCCAAGATTTTATATCTGAAAAACTAAAAAGTTTTTATGTCGTGATTAGAAGTAAACACAGAACTTAAAACATCCACAAACTCTTTAAATTTTCAAGGTACTGCTTTTACCAGAACTTATCAGGACTTTCAAGAGTTTTTTTTAAAATAAGTCAGAAAATACCACCCCTATTTGCAATTTAAAAGTTGGGTTTTGAAGTTTAATTATAGATGCGGTACAAATCCCTTTACTTGACATTTTGATATATTTTGCCTACGATTATCGTTTTAAGTCTATCCGCCGCTTGTGGCGGAGACAAAATTTGGAGTAAAGCCTATGGAAGAGGTAAAACCGCGGATAAGTGTTTATTACGCTCCTCAGAATGCTACTGTTGTTACTTTAGCTGATGAGAAGATTCTTGATGGTGAGGCTATTAAGGCTCTTGAGGATTCTATAATGCCGCTTATTGATGGTGCTGTTAATCTTGTGATTGATTTCAGCAATGTTCGTTTTCTTTCCAGTGCGGTTCTGGGGCTGTTGATAAGGATAACTAAGAGGGTTAATGAGAACAAAGGTCGGCTGAAGCTTTGCAGCATCAGCCCCCGGATTTTCGACATTTTCAAAATTACTCGGCTTGATGAAATTTTTGAAATCTACCCTGATGTTAAAAAGGCAATGCAGACTCTTAAATAGTCTCTTTTTAATCGGCTTACTTTAGCCCGGATTTACTTGGGACGATGATAAATTCATGACTCGCAAAGCTGGTACCCATGAAAAAATAGTCTCCAAGGGGGTGATATCAGAGCTTAGGCGGATATGTGCTAAGGTTCTTTGTCACACCCAGAATCTTAAGTATTCGGACGACGACCTGTTTGCGATTCATTTAGCTATGGAGGAAGCTGTCGTGAATGCCGTCAAGCACGGCAACAGGCAGGACCCTGCCAGAAATGTCATTATTGAGTATGATTTAACCCCTCAGAAAGTCGACATTTGTGTAACCGACCAGGGCAAAGGCTTCGACTCGAACGGCCTCGAAGACCCTCGTGTGGGCGACAACATCTATAAACCCGACGGCAGGGGCGTTCTGCTTATCAGGTCCTATATGGATAGCGTCGAATATAATAATGTCGGCAATTCCGTTCGTATGGTCAAATTCAACAGCAAACCCCGTTAGAAACCCTATTTATCGGAATGAAATTTCTAACGGGGGTAGAAGTAACCGGCTGGATGAAGTTTCTAACGGGGCAAATCCGCATAATTTAAGAGTTGTATAAAGCACTTCCGATGTTTTGCCGATTTAATAATATATTTACTCAGGAGTGAACCATTGTTTAAAAAAATACTGGCGTTTGTTATCGCAGCTTATCTGCCGACCACAGCGGTTTTGTTTATCGGCTGCGCAGAAGAAGAAAGCTATACCCCTCGGATTTCCGGTGTTGTGCCGGGACTTCATCACGGCAGCAGCAGCGATAGTTACACAGCTTACAAAGCGCCCTCGACCTCATACAAAACGGAAAGTTACAAAACATACAAGTCTGATTCGTCAGCACCTTATGGCTGGGTCCCTTCCGGCAGATTAGAAAAAGACTGGAAGGCAATTGTAATTCACCATTCAGCCACCGATACCGGCAATGTCGCTTCCATTGATGATTATCACCGACGAAATAACGGCTGGGAGGGCATAGGCTATGACTTTGTCATCGGCAACGGCTCCGGCAGCAGCAACGGCGAAGTTGAGAGCACCTTCCGCTGGACAGGCCAGAAAACCGGCGCTCACTGCAAAACTGATGAATCAAACTGGGCAAACGAGGACGGCATAGGAATCTGTCTTGTCGGCAATTTTGATTATTCAAGGCCGAGCAGAGCTCAGATGGCTTCGCTTATGAAACTTGTGCGATTTCTTTCGGAAAGATATGACATTCCTGCAGGCAGGATTTACGGCCACAATACGACTCCCGGCCACATCACTAATACGAGCTGTCCCGGCAGATACTTCCCATTGAGCTACGTAAAAACAAACCTGTGAAGACCTTTACTATAAATTGACCCGGATTTTTCGTTTCATTTCCATTGGGGGTTTATGCAACCGGTGTCGTCTCTTTCAAAACAGGTACAATGTTCCTCCGGCATTCTATTAGCTCAGACGATTTTTATTGCCATTTGCCGGCAGCTCATATACATTTGTGTTGTTTCCTGAACAGGGGAATACGAATGGTGAAATATCAGGAAAGAATTGAACAGATTGCGGGCCTTGCCCTCATCGGTGCGATTGTTGTTGGTTGCGGGTTTGTACTGCGGCCTTTTGTCTCGTCCATTCTCTGGGCGGCTGTTTTGTGCTTCGCCACCTGGCCTTTGCACGAACGGCTGCTGAAATTGCTGCGCGGCCGGCGAAATCTTGCCGCCGCTGTAATGGCCATCGTACTTTTGTTAGTGCTTTTCATACCGTTTTTCATAGTCAGTCTGACGTTTACAGATAGTATTCGCACTGCTGTGGAATGGCTCAACGTTCGCCGCCAGGCCGGTTTGCCGCCGCTGCCGCAATGGGTCAAGAATATGCCGCTGGTCGGTGCCGCTATTGGTACATATTGGGACAAACTGGCGACGAATGCGGTACCTGTTATGGACCGTCTGAAACCGTTTTTACAGGATGCCGGGTTATGGCTGTTGAAGCACAGTCTCGACTTTGCCAAGGGCGTTCTTCAACTTGCGATGAGCGTGCTGATTGCGTTTTTTCTTTATCGTAACGGACAAGGGGTTACGGCTCGGCTTCGTGAGGCATTCCAGCGGATAAGCGGCGATTATTCTCAGCGGCTGATAGATGTCGTCAAGGCTACCGTCAGAAACGTTGTGTACGGCGTGCTCGGCGCTGCATTGGCTCAGGGTATAATGGCAGGAATTGGATTTAGCATTGCCGGCGTGCCTTCGCCAATCCTGCTGGCGCTGTTTACTTTTTTCCTGGCGTTTATTCCTGCTGGCCCCGTGATTATCTGGCTGGGCGCCGCGATTTGGCTTTTTGCAGGTGGGCGAATCGGCTGGGGGATTTTTATGATTGTCTATGGCGTGTTGGCTATCAGCAGTATAGATAATCTCATAAGGCCGTATATTATCAGCCGCGGCTCAAAGCTGTCGTTCATTGTGATGTTTATTGGCGTAGTCGGTGGGATTACGACATTTGGTTTCATTGGCGTTTTTCTTGGCCCAACCTTGCTGACGGTCGGTTACAGTCTGCTTCAGGAGATTATCAGTCATCGCCGTAATGCCCCCGCGGCCAAACAGGCAAAAGAGGATAAGGCCTGATGCGTTGAAATCTTCAATCCACCACAGATGGACAAGATGGCGGGCAAGTTTCACGGATTTTTTAGCCACCAAGACACCAAGGCACAAAGTTTTTTCTATATTATTTTCCTCCGTTAGGAGCCCCAAGGACTTAGTGTCTTTGTGCCTTCGTGGCTATGTTTTTTTCCTTTGCCTTGCCGCAAAAACATCGCTATAATTCCCCTGACTTCCTTGAGGAGCAACAACGGGGAAATATCGTTTTGATTGATTACTGAGTTGACAAAGGTTGGGGTTTTAAATATTTTATTGCAGTAGATAAGGCATCAGTATATTATTATCGGCGTTCGTTAAAAGAGAATAAAGTATGGCTTTTGAATACTTGGGATATCAATTTGATGGAGCTTACACTTCTCCAGATTCATTGGAGTCGGGACCCGGAGTATATGTTATTTGGTGTCGGCGAGATCAGAACTGGGCTGTGCTGGATGTCGGAGAGGCTGATGATGTAAAAGAACGAGTTAAGAATCATGATCGCGCTGATTGCTGGAAACAGAATTGTGTAGGTATAATTTATTATTCCGCAACCTATACTCCAAGTCTTAATCAATCTCAGAGGAATGAGATAGAGCAAAAAATAAGGGATAAAGCAAATCCACTATGCGGTAAACGTTAAAGTTTCTGCCGACAAGTAAAAGCTGCATCATTCTTTAACTGTAGGCGAAAAGATTGCTTCGAAAAGGAGTTTAGGAGATTAGGAAATGCAGCTGAGGGTCAAGTTATTGGTTTTGCCTTTGTGTATTGGTGAAAACTTTTAGCGAGGAATTGGGAAGAATGGATCAGCCACGTATGCCGATTCGCATAGAGATTCCCACCATCAATGATGCTCCTTCGGACTTCGATAAGCTATTCGAACTATGGAATAAGGTCAGAGGCTATTCTTTAGATATAGTTTTTGATTTTTCGAGATGTAACTTTTTACGTCCTAATGCCATTGCTTTTTTAGGGGGGCTGGCTCGCTTAGTCGATAACCGAGGTGGTCAAGTGTTGTTTGATTGGAAGTCTGTGAACGACAAAGTATTAACCATCCTCAGGCAAAATGGATTTGCTGCAACATTTGAGTACAAAGACCTTTTAGGAGGTCCGGGAAATTCAATACCCTATCGTGAAGATAATGCTTACGCAAATAATGTTGAAACTAATGTTGTAAATTATCTAAAATTCAAGTGGTTGGGTAATGGTTGGGTTCATGTAAGTTCCAAACTTAGAGATGCGATTGTTGGAAGAGTCTGTGAGATTTATGATAATGCATTCTCGCACTCGGGCTCTCGCATTGGTGTCTTTAGTTGCGGCCAGTATTTTTGGCAGATGCAGGTTCTCAAACTGGCCGTAGTAGATTTTGGTGTTGGCATCCCAATGAGGGTAAGGAAGTATTTTAAAAGGCAAGGGTTAGATGCAAAATTTTGTTTAACATGGGCATTTCAAGAAGGAACTTCAACAATCAAGGGGATAGGACGTGGAAATGGACTTAGTCTTCTTAAAGAATTTGTAAAAGTTAATCATGGAACACTTGAAGTCTACAGCCAAGATGGGTATGCTTTGATCAGCGATGAAAAGGAAAATTTTAGTAATCGGCAGAGTTTTTTTAAGGGAACGGTGGTAAATATTACGTTTCGTTGTGATAAAAGATATTATCAACTTGCTGATGAAAACATAGCGAAGGAACCTTTGTTTTGATTAGGAGGGACAAAATGAATGTAGAAATAAAGAGCCTGGTTGGTGACAGTTGTGTGACATCAGAAGATGGACAACGTGTTTATGACGAAATTCATCCTAAGCTTGTATCCGGCGAATCAGTTTGTTTAGATTTCTCTGGCGTACGGGTTTTTGCATCTCCCTTTTTCAATTTTGCTATTGGGCAACTTCTTAAGGACTTAGAACCTGAGACTTTAAATCGGCTTCTTAAAGTAGAGAAGATTACTACTGATGGTTTGCTGGTTTGGCAACGGGTTGTAAAAAATGCCAAAGAATATTATAAGAATTCTAAAACAAAAAAAGCTGTAGATGAAACGTTGAAACAACAAGCGGAGGATGAGTAATGGCGGTAAATTATGCAATTGTTTCAGATGTGATAAATATCATGGTGGATTTGCCAAAACCAGAGGATGTTTTTTTGGTAGATTCAAATGTATGGTATTGGATGACTTACACGAAAGCAAGCCTTGTTATAGAACCATGGAATCAGAACAAAGTTCGAGACTACCCTGCATTTGTAAGTAAAGTTATTGCTACGGGTGCAAAGCTTTACCGGTGCCCACTGTCTTTCTCGGAGTTATCGCATATTATCGAAAAATCAGAGCGAAATATTTTTAAAAAAACCTTCGGGTCAATTTATCCGAAAGAGTATAGGCACAATCACCCCAAAGAACGCCTGAATGTGGTAACTGAAGTTCAAGCCGCATGGGGACAAGTCAAAACAATGGCATCATCTCTGGATATTATGATTGATGATACCGTGACAGATGCGGCACTTACTCGTTTTGAGAAAGAATGTGTTGATGGTTATGACTTGTTTCTATTAGAAGCAATGTCAAACAAGAAAGTGATTCAAATTGTCACGGACGATGGCGGTTTTGCTACTGTAGGCGGTATTAGAGTCTTCACTGCAAATACAAATGTGATTACAGCCGCTAAAAATCAGGGTAAACTAATAACAAGATAGACGGTAATAATGAAATAATAGTGGCCGTTTATTTTTTCTTGCCACGCCTTTTTCTACTTTCAACTCTCGACTTTCGATTTTCAATTCTGGCCTCCCGCGTTTGGTTTTAAGTTTTCAAAGAAACCCCGCCGTCAGGTGATTCCACAATTAAAAATTAAGTCCTATGGACTCCTTACGGAGAATTAAAAGTTTCTCTGTGTTTCTTGTATGTTGACACCAGTCATGGTTAATAATAGTCTCATAGGTAAAGCTGGT